>CAZHXF010000039.1:0-25489 GCA_964536375.1 uncultured Desulfuromonas sp.
CTCACTTCCCAAAATCCATAATGGGCAAACATAATTGAAGTGTTCGCCCATTATGGAGAAACATGTTGGCAACTGCGAAAGCGATTATAAGGTGTAATATTATAATCCCTTTTTCTCTGCCCAAATAAAAAAGCCTACTCCGACAACAATCCACACCCCTATAATCGGCCACGGAGAGATATTTAGCAGTTGCGGCAGGGTGATCTTACCAAAGCTACCCCAGCTAAGAATGTTATCTTTTATAAATGGATAGATGTGTGCATAGAGTGCAGCACCGACCAGCATCCCTAGCAGCGCCCATAATGCATGCCAGCGTCCTTCAGCTAAGGCGCCCACTGCCGTGCCCGGACAGAAACCGGCGATAGCCCAACCGATACCAAAGATTAAACCACCGAGCACTATAGCCACCACATGTGTTGCTTTCGGACTCAGAGCGATCCAGCCTAGCTGATGACATGAGTAGATGCCGACCATCCCAACAAGCACAGCAGTAAACATGAATTTGATGATAGTCATATCTTTTAACAGCATAAAACCGATCTGTTTTTCAAAGCGCAATACCTGCCCTTTTTGTAGCATAAAACCGAAAGCGACACCGGTAAACAAGCCAATAATCCATTCCATTAGCGGTCCCCTTTCCGGTACAAAAAGCGCGCGGTGGCGATGCCACCAACCATGAAGCACAACAGCGCCAATAAACTACTGACAGCCAGTTGCATATTGCCAGACATGCCATGCCCGCTGGGGCAGCCACCAGCCATACGGGCACCAAATATCAGGATAACTCCTCCGATAAAAGCCCCTAATGCTCTGAAGATGCTGCTGTGACCAAAACGCTCTGACCAGATTTGTGGTACACTTTCGCTGTGCTGAGTCTTGCCTAGGCGCGCAGAGACAAAAGCGCCAATAAAGATTCCCACCACAAACAACATTTGCCAATCAACCTTAACTTTTTTACTTTGGTAGTAGGCATTGATTGCTACCTTATCGGCATCGACAACCTGTTCCAGCAAGCCTGCGGCACGCACGAAAGTGGTAGATGCTCCTAGGTATTGTCCCTTATCTAGTACTACTGTGGTTATCAGCACTGAGGCCAACGCTAATAGTCCTACCAGCGCACCGGCAACATATGGGCTCCACACTGCCATCTTAAAGAATTTAGCCATCAATCAACCTCCACGTAAATACATCTTAAGGTGCAATCAATCTGTTTGCGGTCGCCAATACGAATACAATCCTCTAATCCAAGCAGCCGTATAGAAAAAGCTTAGCATAAAAATTCCCCATTGCTGCGCCTGCCACGAGCTATAGAACCAAAATGGTTGCCCAATAAGACCAAAGATGCACGAATATCGGCGCCAGTGCTCGCGCTCATCCTGGCTGAGCCAGATGGCAACGACCCCGGTAAGGGCAATTAATATCTGATCCACAACCCGGTCTCCTAGTTGACAATGGATGATCTGCGCAGCAAAAGATTATTCTGCTTCAAGTTCTCTAGCTATTTTTCTTACCGTTTCAATTTCATCCTCAGCGAATTCTTCGACCCATAACGCAGTAGCTAAATATAGGTCGATTACAGGTGAATCCTGATAGATCAGCGCCAGCTGGGCATAGATATTCAACTTAGTTGCCGCGCCTTCATTTTCACTGCGTTCTAAAATTTCGAGATACTTACTGTTGATCTGTGGAGCCATGCCGGTAAAGTAACCAACCAGAACATCAGCAGCCAAATGACCATCTTCAGCCTGAAGCAACGCTGTGTCCATCCGTGTAGCTGCCCCGGCTTTTCGTTTTAGCACCGAATCCCTACGAAAACTTTTAACCCCGGCTGCACTGCACCAACGATCAAAAATCAACGGCTGCTGCTGGGCACAAAGACGACAAATTTGCATTTTTTGTTTTTCGGGTAATTGTTGCCACGAATTAATTACTGATAAAGGAACTACCACTTAAATACCTCTTCTTGTTAAAAATAGACTTCAGACAAAAACTAGCTGCAATTTGTACCACTATGCCATCATAAACATTGTTGAACAACGTCTAAACTCAGGCGCATTTCCCCACTTTTAAGCAAAAAACATGGACTAACCAGGTTAAAGGCGATTATAATATTGCTTGTTTGTATACTGTATACTTTTTATCACTATTGTTAAGATATAGATAGTCAGAGACATTTAGGAGGAACGAACATGAACGAAGCAAGTTGTGGTTGCACCGGAATCAAACAAAAATTAATCAACACCCTGCTGTTTGGTAAACAGATACTTCTTGACCCAGCGACCGTTTTTCGCAACATGCCACGTCAGGGCGGCTACAGTGATCCGCTTCTCTTTATGGTTTGCGTCGGCTTTATTGCCGGGGTATTAAAAGTTTTAGTCACTTTCTATTTTATGACCAACGGTGCCCAAGTTACCTTGCTCAGCGCACTTGCGGCACTGATAATAATGCCAATTATCGTCGTAGCTCTTGGCTATATAGGCGCTTTTTTGCTTTCGATGACCATGCATTTTGTTGGCGGTGATGACAATTTAGAACTCGCTGTGCGCGTAATCTCTTATCTGTCTATCGTTAGCCCCATTGCAGTCGTTGTGTTGCCGATACCATACGTTGGCAACCTGTTGATCTTTGGTGTTCTGGCTTACTTGTTGGTGACAGCAGGTATTGAGGTTTACCAACTCAGTGGCAACACCGCGTGGCTAGTGTTTGGCATCAGCATTGGGGCCTTAGCTTTGTTGGCTCTTGGTTCGGAGATAGTCACCCGCCACTCGGCAACCCCACAGGCTGCAGCACCAATATGTTGTTCGACGATCTACAATAAAAGCGCAGCGCAGCACTAGGAAGTTTGCTGGCAATCTTTACCTGCGCATCACCCGGTACATAGGATACATTTATGCTTACTGTTAAGCTCAACAATGGCTGCTACTTAACTCCACCATCCAGGTCAAATTGGTTGTGCACCAAATTACCGTCATTGTGCTTTTACCCACAAGCATTTTGGGTTATTTTTAAAGCCGCGCAATTGGCGAAAAAAGGGATTTATACTGAGGGTGATTGGGCTAAAAGCAGTCTGCATATATTAAATGCCTTAGAATCTTGTGGGGTTGAAATTGATATACAGGGTATGGAGCATGTTTGTGCCAGCACTGAACCTTGTGTCTTTATTGGTAACCACATGAGCACTCTGGAGACCTTCATTTTACCGACGTTGATTGCCCCCTACCGTTCGGCAACCTTCGTAGTAAAGAAAAGCTTGGTAGATTATCCCCTATTTAAATGGCTTATGCGTTCGCGCAACCCGGTCGTGGTTAATCGCACCAATCCGCGCGAGGATTTAAAAACCGTTCTCAATGAGGGATGTATACGTTTAGCACAGGGAACTTCAGTTATAGTTTTTCCCCAAACTACCAGAGCCGCCGCTTTCAATCCTGAACAATTCAACTCTATCGGCGTTAAATTAGCTAAGAAAGCTGGTGTGCCTATTATCCCCATCGCCTTGAAGACCGATGCTTGGGGTAATGGCACGCGGATAAAGGATTTTGGCGTAATTGACCCAGCTAAAAAAGTCAATTTTGAATTTGGTCAGCCTATTGATTCTGCAGCAAAATCAGCTGAAATCCAGGAGAGCATTGTAGAATTTATTCAAACTCGGCTGCAGCGTTGGTAAGTAGATAATATAATAATATTCATTATTGAACAAAAAGGAGCCGCTCAAAATTGAGCGGCTCCTTTTTGTTGCACCATATAGATGAATAATCTAGCCGCAGCTACCGCCACAACTAGAACTACAACCAGAGCTATTTGTCGATGATATAGTAAAACCATCCTCCACAAAGTGGATTACTTGATCGTCTGCGAACCGAGCAACCTGTGCATCCAGCAATACTTCAATTTCTTTAATCGTCAATACCTTATCCTCAACTGTTGACTCATCCAGAGTCAATCCCAAAGAGGGACCACCTCAGCCAAAGCCTGCCATGGTTACCCGTAACGATTTGCCTGGATTTTGCGCAAGAACCTCCTTCAGTTCTTTGCTAGCTTCATCAGTAATTGTTAGCATGTTTGGTTCCTTTCGGTTTTATAAAATAAATCGCCAAGCGAAACTGATTATATTTCTTGTAAACGTTGACTATACATTTCATCGTTAAAACCGACAACATAATATTCACCTACTTTAAAAGTTGGTGTGCGCAAATTACCAGAGGGTCCCATTGCCATCTTTAAAATATCTTCGCGATTCTTTTCGCTAACCTGTAGATCTTTAATACTAGAACCCTTGGACGCAATCACTCGTGTTGCTTGACTCAGCATTTGCCAGGCAGCATCAACATCACATGGTTCCTTGCGAGCATCAAGCTGCGTGGTAATGTTTATCTCATTTTGCTCAAAAAACTTTTGAGCTTTTTTACACGACGTTCATCCGTTACGAAAATAAAGCCAGTCAATATTTTTCATTGTCCCTCCAATGGGCACTATGGGCGATTATAAGTCTAGACACCAACCTGATTATTGACGTACACGAGTAACACTACCCGGACCGCGTATTATCCTTACCCGGTCGCCAACGGCATAATAATCATCCGCCCTTTGTACTACCGCAATCACTTCACCACTATCCAATTCAACGGTTATTTCTAAGCCATTTTGCGCTGTAGTACTTTTTTCCACTCCGGTGCCTACCAGGGCTCCACCTATAGCACCAACCGCAGTGGCCAGCGCGCGACCATGACCGCCACCAATAACATTGCCTGCTATACCCCCGATCACACCCCCGGCGATAGTCCCTAGCCCTGTTTCTGTCCCAGCGATGGTAATATTATTTACTGCCAACACCGTGCCATAGAATACCGACAATTGCTGTTGAACTTGAGAGCGGCGGTATACATCACCAGATTGACTGGTACAACCTACTAGGAAGGTAACACTCACCATTAACAGTAGAACAATTCGACACTTTGCAGTTAACATGACATCCTCCACCTACGTGTTTATCTATTAGCACTACGTTATTCTATCTCTAACACTGCACCAACTGAACCGAAGAAGAATTTTTCCCCAAATTCGTTGCGCAGCATTGCTGCCCGCGTCTGTCCAGTGCAGTGTGATACTCCCAATTTCTGAATGTCAAATTTCTTCAGCGCCACCAGAGTTGCGTAAAATTGAGCCGCGCTAACCGGTCCTAGATGAGTACCGCCAACCACGGCATAGATTTGTTTACGGTTAAATTTTTGGCAGAAATAGTCGAGGGTATTGACAATTCCAGCGTGGGCACAACCTAAAACTACCACCAGCCCACGCGGTGTATCCATGGCCACTGCCATATCATCATTAAAAGGATCGGGCACAAAATTACCGTCAGTAGTACGCTGTACCAGATTTGCATCACCAACCTCAAAATCATTACAGCGTGGGATGGTGCCAGTTACATACAGATTTGGGGCAATCTGCTGAAATTCTGGGGTAAAGATAAAATTAGCCCCCAAGGTTTCTAGTAGTTCACGCCGCTGCGGTACCCCTAAAAAACGTAACCTCGGTCCGCTCTGCGAAAAACGCGACGCAAAAATATCTGGATGAGCGAAGACATCAATCGGTCCAGTACGTCTGAGTACTTGATCCAGACCACCGATGTGATCATAGTGACCATGGCTGATTACCACGCCAGTTAATTTATTCAGCGGTAGCTCCAGAACCTGAATGTTTTTCATAATACCCAGACCTTGCCCGGTATCTACCAGATAATGACAACCGTCGATCTCTATCCAGCAGGCAAAGCCATGTTCTCCGATAGCGGGGATTGACCTACCGACACTATTTTCGCACACAATTGTTATTTTTACTGACATATTGCACTCCTGAAAAATACTCGCAAATGTAAACTACGTATCAATATTATCAAGTTTAGCACGCATCGCATCAGTTATAAATCTATCTGCATAAGATAAAATCAAACCCAGCAGCGCAAAATCATCCAGCAAGCCCAGCACCGGAATATAATCTGGGATAAAGTCTACCGGTGACAGCAAATATAGCACAGCGATAATCATTAGCGCCTTTACGTGCCACGGCGTAGTTGGAGAGCGAAACAACTGTATATACAAACGCACTTTGGTCGCCGCATAGCGCCACGCGGTTACTGGAGTAGTTCTAATCAATTGCCACAAAAACGTCTTTTTCATTGTCCACTCCTCAAGTACGGTACCGCGATAAATTGCCAATTAACTGTTGACGCAGTAGTCGCAATCAGTTAATAATGCATTTGCGATTGAGAATCGTTCTCATTCCGTCCGGAGAAAAACATGGATGCACAACAGCAATTTGAACAATTTCTTAAGCGCAGCAGCCTGAAATATACCAAGGAGCGCCAGCAGATTTTTCGCGCTATTGTTGATTTTGACGAACCCTTCGATGTAGACCAGCTATTATTTTACCTTAAACAGCGCGGAGAGAAAACATCTAAAGCGACTATTTATCGCACCCTGCAGTTATTATTAGAATCTGGACTGTTACGTAACATTAGCTTGTCACCGACTAATGCGCGCAGCATGTTATATTCCTTATGTGGTAAATTTCGCGCCTACGATGTGTTGGTATGTACCGGCTGTGGTAAAGTTACGGAAATTGAGAAACAGCCAATATGTTTGAGCTGTCAGGTTATTGCCAAGGAACATGGCTATAAATTGGAATCGCACAGTTTAAGAATTTTCGCCCTCTGTCCCCAGTGTCAGAACAAGGGGACTAGCAGTGGTTATCCCGTATTATCCACCTAAATAACGTAAGGAATTAATCAATGAAAACAACAGATGTAGCTATTATTGGCGGTTCAGCTGCAGGTCTCGCTGCTGCCTCAGCAATGATTCGTCGCTACCCGAATAAAAAAGTCACCATGATCCGCAATGTAGTCAGCACCATGGTACCCTGTGGTATCCCTTATATTTACGGCACTCTTAAAGGGGTGAAAAAAAACATCGTCGGTGATGCACCTTTTGAAGCTGCCGGGGTAGAGATTATCGCCAAGCATGTGGAACGTATTGATCGCCAGAAGAAACAATTGGTTTTTGCTGATGGGGAACTTTTGGCTTATGATAAGGTTATCTTAAGCACCGGATCTAAACCGTTCTTACCACCAATTCCCGGGGTTAAGCTGGATAATGTATTTTGCATCCAAAAGGATCCGACCTATCTGCAAACTATCTTTGACGCTTTGAAACCAGCTAAGAATGTGGTGGTTATAGGTGGTGGCTTTATTGGTGTTGAAATGGCCGAGCAGATTGCGCTGATGGATGACGCCCCGGAAAACATCAGTTTAATTGAGATGTTACCGCACTGTCTTATGGCGGCATGTGAAGAAGATTTCTGCGCTACAGCAGAGCAGGAACTTAGTAAGTCTGGTGTTAAGATTATGACCGGCTGCCAAGTAAAAGCTCTTAATGGTGAAGGTGCCGTGTCCAGTGTTGAACTAGCCGATGGGCGTACTATTGATGCTGACGTTGTGGTTGTCGGTATCGGTGCTGCACCAAATATTGATCTAGCCCTTGCTTCAGGCCTGGCGGCGGATGCGCGCGGCGGAGTCCATGTTAGCCGTACCATGGCAACAGAAGATCCGGATATATATTCAGTTGGCGACTGCGCCACCAAATTTTCATTTTTCAACGGTGATCCGTGTGGGATCCGTTTAGCATCAATTGCAGCTTCGGAAGGGATGATCGCCGCTGGCAACCTATACAGTGACGCGCAACGCGAAACTCGTGGAGCACTCGGTGCCTTTGCCACCAAGGTTGGTCAACGCAGCATTGCTGCTGCCGGTTTAACCACTCATGCAGCTAAAGAGCTGGGGGTTGATTTTGTCATTGGCGAAGCTGTCGCTTCTAATATGCACCCTGGTTCGCTGCCTAACGCTATTGCAGATATGCGGGTGAAATTGCTTTTTGAGCGTCAGAGTGGTCGCCTGATTGGTGGTCATGTGTGTGGTGGAGACAGTTCCGCTGAATTAGCCAATGCTATTGCCATTGCTGTGCAGGCCGGACAGACGGCATCCGATATAGCGGTGATGCAATTTGCTACACATCCACTGTTAACTGCTTCTCCAGTTGGTTACCAGTTGATGATTGCCGCAGAGACCGCACGTCTGGCCCTGAAAAGTGGTAATTAATTTTGCCGAGGATAATAGTTGTTAACTAGTTGGCGTCTGCAAGGGGATACCACTGCGTGCAATATAGCGGTGGTTATACCGGCACTAGGTGAGGGTGAGCAGCTGTGGGCAACACTAAACAGTATTGCTAAAAATCCGCGGCTCCTGCTGAGTGAAACAGTGGTAGTGGTAGTTATCAACAGCAGAGTGGATAGCGACCCTGATCTTGTACGACAGAACCTGATCGATCTTGAATATTTGCAGCGCCATGCTAATAAATATGCCAACAAACATGGCGCTGCTGATAGTTGTCCCTTCGGGGCGTTGCGTTTAGCGTGGATTAACGCAACGTCCCAGCTTTTGCAACTTCCTAGCAAAAATGGTGGCGTTGGTTTGGCACGCAAGCTCGGCTGTGAGCTGGTGTTAGCGCAGCTACCTGAGCAGGGGATTCTGGTTCAGCTAGATGCTGACACCCTGGTTGATCAAAATTACCTCCCTGCGTTAGCTATCGCCTTTAGCTCAACCACTTGTAATGCCGCCGTAATTCCCTACTGCCACCAAAGAGCAGCAAATAGCAAAGAACGCAGCGCCATAAATCACTATGAGCTATACATGCGTTGTCATACGCTGGGTTTGCGCCTTGCCGGCTCTCCATACGCCTATCACAGCATTGGTAGCACCATCGCCTGTAGCAAACACGCCTATCGCAAAGCAGGCGGCATGAACTGCCGCAGCGCCGGCGAGGACTTTTACTTTTTGCAGCAATTGGCCAAAACTTCTGGGGTCAAACATCTGATGGGGACGGTAGTTCGCCCCGCAGCACGGATTTCACAGCGCACCCCCTTCGGCACCGGTCAGGTTATCCATGAGCGCTGTCATACCAACGCCGAACAATTGTTTTACGCGCCGCAATGTTATGCGCTATTACGCTGCTGGCTGGATTTGATTAAGGACAATCTGAGTCTGGAAGGATCGGAGCTCCTCGAACAAGCCCGCGCCATTGATGTTAATTTAGCTAGCTTTGTGGAACAACAGAATTTTGCCGTCATCTGGCAACGTTTGTGCGCAACCCATAGTAATCATCAGCGCCGTCTACATGCTTTTCATGAGTGGTTTGACGCCTTAAAGACTTTACGTTGCATTAAATATCTCAGCACCAGCGCTTACCCCATGGCCAGTGCCTGCCACCATGTACCACCGTTGTTGCATATGGCTGAACTGAGCTGTGGCACCTGCGTGGAAGACTGGCTACAAATTTTACTGGAGAACGATGGTGCTGCTTAGTGGCGCAGTCCTCATACCTCTTGCCTAATCGATCAGTACTTCTCCATCCAGCACCCGTCTGGTAGTTTGTACCAGCTGATCTAAATTCAACGGTTTCAGGCAAAAAGCTTTAACACCAATACTGCGCGCCTTATCTTCATCAACCTTACTGCTGTAACCAGTACACAGTATTATCGGTAAATCTGCCCTGATTTTAAGTAACTTCTCTACTAAATCACGTCCAGATAGCTCGGGCATACTCTGGTCGGTAATTACCATATCAAACTCATCTGGCTTTGTCTGCACGCGCTCAAGTGCCTGAACACTGCTGGTTAAAGTTGTTACTTGGTAGCCGTATTCTCCCAGCAAGCGCGATATGATACGCACTAACTTATCTTCATCATCCACCACAAGAATGCTTTCATTTCCGCCACTCAATGGTTTTAGCGCTGCCAGCTTAACGCTGGTATTTTTCTGTATCTGGCTAATAGCTGGAAAAAACAACTCAAAGGTAGTGCCTGTGCCGACAATGCTGTTTAGTTGCAAAAATCCGTGATGACTGTCCATGATTCCTTGAACTACTGCCAAACCCATGCCCGTGCCCTCGGGTACTTGTTTGGTGGTAAAAAAAGGGTCGAAAATCTTTTCTATAATAGACGGCTCAATACCTGAACCGTTATCGATGATGCTTATTTTGGCAAAGCTGCTCCTCTCACCTTCATATTGCGTGGGAATAGTTATTTTATCAGCTACAACGGTTTCCAGTTTTAGCTGTATTTGTCCGCTACCGTGCATCGCATGGACAGCATTGTTGCACAGGTTGATAATAACTTCCTGAATCTGGGTTGTATCACCACTGATGGTAACGGCGCTAGCACCCATATCAGCCTCTATATCTATAGTAGTTGCAATAGTGGAGCGCATCAGCCTTACAGTTTCTGCCATAATGGTGACTAAATTTATCGGTATGAGAACATGATTACCTTTGCGGCTGTACTTAAGGATTTGATTGACTAGATCACGCGCTCGCAAAGTAGCGGTCTTGGCATTACCTAGTGGGGCAGCTATATCACTGTACGGTTCAACTTTAAGCTGGGCATATTCAATATTGCCGAGGATTATGGCAAGCTTATTGTTGAAGTCATGCGCGATACCTCCAGCCATAACGCCAATAGCTTCCATTTTATATTTTTGATGTAATTTTGCTTCCAACTCCAACCTCTGCCGCTCAGCCTGTTTACGGGCGCTGATATCACGTACCACCACAATTATTCTGACATCGCTACCAATGGTAGCGCGGCTCATATTTACTCCCGTCCAAAATAATCGTCCAGATTTATGTTTGGAGTGCCAGTCGAAAACCTGTGTAGTTCCGGCGATAGTTTTTTTCATCAACAACATAGCTTCACGCTGAGTAAACGGCGGTTCGCCAGAACTGAGCTGCTCCACCGTCAGGTCGTTTAATTCATCCGCAGAATAACCGTACATACGCGTAAAAGTCTGATTGGTGTCAAGGATGGCGCCAGTTGCGGCATCATGAATAAAGATAACCTCATTGACAGCATTGAAAATAGTGCGAAATTTCTCCTCGCTCTTTTGCACAGCCGCGCGTTCTACCTCTAATTCCTCGACTTTTTGATCAAGTTTTCGTCCTACGCAGCGCACGTACATTTCATCAATGTGCAACCTTGGTGCAGTAAGCGACAATTCATCGATAACTGATAGCGATGGTGAGGCAGCCAGAACTTGGCAGATAATTTCGCGCAATTTCTGTGGTTCTTGCGGCTTGGATACAAGGCGCGCTACACCCAGAGCTTGAGCCAGTTGCCGATCCTGATCTTCCAAAAAAGAGGTAGTATACAGAACAATAGGAATAGGCGCCAAACGCGGATTTTTTTTCAGCCGACGACACAGCTCAAAACCGTCCATATTTGGCATCATGATGTCGGAAATAATCAGATCTGGAGGTTGGTTTGTGGCGCACTCCAGCGCAGCACTACCATCCGTAGTTGAGGTGACAGTAAAGCCACCGGTCCTGAGCGTATTCTCCAACTCCAAGCGGGAATTTTCACCGTCGTCAGCAATAAGTATATTCATCAAAATTCTCCAACATTTTGGTTAAGGATACTTTCACGAACCAATTGCCGTATTCTAGAGTCTAACAAAAATTATCAGGATTGTTGGTGAACACTCAAAAAACATGCAGATTTAATAATGTGGGTAAGGTTTTTCATGAGATGAGAACAGCAGACTGTAGTGCCACAGCTGCTGCCTCGGGCGGTAATATTACCACCCGGGGCAGATTTTTTACTAGTTACCAGTTTTCTGCCAAGACTTCAAAATGAGCCTGGGGATGGACACATGCCGGACACACTTCGGTAGCTGTCACGCCGGTATGCAGGTAGCCGCAATTGCGACAGCGCCAGGTAATTTGCTGAGGTTTGGTAAAAACAGTGCCATTATTAATATTAGCCAACAGATCAAGATAACGTTTTTCATGTTGTTTTTCGGCTACGCAGATTGCATCCCACGCGGCAGCAATGTCATTAAAACCTTCTTTGCGAGCTGTGGCAGCAAAAGCTGGATATAATTCAGTGTGTTCCTCGTGCTCACCACAGGCTGCCCCGGCTAGATTCTCGGCGGTTGTCGACAGTTTGCCGGCAGGGAAGGAAGCGCTGATTTCAACATCTCCCCCTTCGAGAAATTTAAAAAAACGCTTAGCGTGCTCTTTTTCCTGATTTGCTGTCTCCTCAAAGATGTCAGCAATCTGCACATAACCCTCTTTTTTGGCGATGCTAGCAAAATAGGTATAGCGCATCCGGGCCTGACTTTCGCCGGCAAATGACTTCAATAAATTCTTTTCTGTTTCTGTTCCTTTAACACTGCTTGGCATGGGTTATTCTCCTGATAGATAAGGTTAGGGTGAAGTTATTTCATTACTGTAACAACATGACAAACAACGGCATGAGTAACGCAGTTATCATACCATTGATTCCAATAGCTAGCCCAGCAATAGCACCACCGAGCAGATCGATCTCCAACATCCTGCCAGTACCGATACCATGGGCAGCCGTGCCCATGGCTAGCCCCATCGAGGCATGATCTTTAATACCCAGCAAACGACAAAAAGATGGGCCAACTACTGCGCCCAAACAACCAGTAACCACAACAACAGCGGCAGTAAGTGGGGTTATGCCGCCAATCTTACTGGCGATACTGATCGCAATTGGGGTAGTCACCGATTTAGGTGCCATGGTCAGTGCCAACTGTTTACCACCATCCATGAGCAGAATAATACCCGAGGCAGTGACGATAGAGGTTACCGCGCCCACACTGATGCCAACCACAATCGGTACGAAACGAGCCATGATCTCGGCACGACGCTGGTACAGCGGCACCCCAAGGGCAACGACACTTGGACCGAGCAAAAACAGAATCATATCCCCGCCACGTGCATAGTCAGCGTAAGGGATATGACATTGCAACAGCAATAGCATTATCAGCCCGATCGTAACTACAGCAGGATTTAATATGGTGTATTGGTAACGCCGATAGAAGAGGCTGGCGAGCTGAAAAATAAACAGCGTCAGGGCAACACCAAACAGTGGTGACGACAACAGAGTAATCTTCATGATTTCACCTTGGAACGCGCCAGATATTTTGCGCTTAGACCGGTAGTAGCCATGACTGCCAGAGTACTGACCACAGTCGCTACACTCAGGGGCAGCCAGTGTTTGGCAATCAGATCAAAATAGACCATAACCCCGACACCGGCTGGGACAAACAGCATGGCTAGATTATCCAGCAGCAGCTTGGCACTGTCACTGACCCATTCCAGCTTGATAAAGCCACAGCGCAGCCCCAGCAACATCAGCGCCATACCCACCACGCTGCCGGGCAGTGGTAAAGAGAACCACTGTGACAGCAGTTCACCTATCCACTGCAAAGCAAATAATATTGCAAATCCTCGCACCATGATTGATCCTTCCCGCATAAGCGTAAACTTAATGTAAAAATCATAATTAATAACAATCTTATGCTATTGCCAAAAAGCTAGTCACTTTCGCGCAGGCGGGAGCCTAGAAATTCATGTAAAACCTCTGGATACCCGTTTTCGCGAGCATGACGGAGACAGGGAGCACAACCAGAGCAGAAGATTAGTGCTACTCAGAAAAAAATTGTTTCGATTGCAACTCGTTAAAAATCAATATACCTATAGAGTAAATCTATTTAACCGCTTTTTAGCCGAAGATACTATGACTAACTTACCTATACAGCCTGATCCTCAGCAGTTCCTTGCCCTGTACACGACCCGTATGCCTTACGGCAAATATAAAGATTATCGCTTGGTCGATCTGCCCGAACCATACGTGGTGTGGTTACACAATAACGGGTTTCCTGCGGGACGCCTTGGCGACATGCTGGCCAGTGTTTATGCAATCAAAGTTGACGGATTGGAATATCTCTTCGATCCACTGCGCTGCTAAATTACCATTACGCACTTTCATCCTTAACGGGGGTATTATGGCTATAGAGATAGAGCGTAAATTTTTGCTCGCCAACGACCACTGGCGCCAACAAATACTTAATCGCAGCCAATACATTCAAGGTTACCTGTCAACTGTAGCAGAAAGAACGGTTCGCGTCCGCATCGCCAACAAATTGGGCTGGTTGACTATCAAGGGGAAAAACTATGGGGTAGTGCGCAGTGAATTCGAATATCCAATCCCCCTGGCAGACGCCGAGCAGATGTTGGCGCAACTGTGTGAACAACCACCGATTGAAAAATGGCGCCATCAGCTTATGCACCAGGATCATTTGTGGGAAATAGATGAATTTTGTGGAGTTAACAGTGGTCTGATAGTAGCTGAAATCGAGCTAAAACATCAGGATGAACAATTTGCCCACCCTGATTGGTTGGGATGCGAAGTGACTGATGACCCGCGTTATTTTAATGCCAACCTGCTGACGCACCCTTTTTCTGTGTGGAACAAAGAGTAGCGATCTCAGTCGAAACGGAAAAAATCCCGCGCTTTGAGTTTGTTTTCGTCAATGGCGTAACTCGTCGGTGCGCTGCCGGGGATAAACATCTCAATAGATGCTGTTGTGCTATCTTCCGGCTCAAGTAAACCGGTTTCTTCATCTATGGGATAAAATTCCATACTATCTGGTACCACAAAGCTTTGCGCCGGAATATGTTTTACCGTCTTTTTCATGAACTCTACCCATGCCGGGGCCGCTGCTTTGGAACCAGTTTCGTTCTTGCCTAGATAGCGTTCTTGATCATAACCAACCCAAGATACCGTTACCAGTTGGGGGATATAACCGACAAACCAGGCATCTTTGAGATTATTGGTGGTGCCGGTTTTTCCCGCGACTGGGCGGTTGAGCGCCTTTGCTCGCCAGCCAGTACCATTACGCACCACACTCTCCAGCATATTGGTGATCATGCAGGCAGTTTCCTTGGAGATAACCCGCTGGCGCTGCAGGCGAATCAATTTCTGATCTGCCTGCAAACCGTAGGGGAAATCGGCAGGATCAACCGATTGCAACACCCGTCCTCGGCGATCGCTGATACGGGTAATGTAGTTGGCGGCAGTTTTGACACCACCACTGGCAAAAACCGAATATGCCGTAGCCAGTTCAATCGGTGTTAGCGCGCCGGAACCCAGAGCTAAGGTCAGATCATGATTCAGGGGTGCAGTTATCCCCAGCTTCTTCATGTAGCGCACGGTATAGCCAATGCCAATTTGATTGAGTAACTTGACGGTAATAACATTATAGGAGTGGGTCAAAGCGGTGCGCAATGAAGTGGGACCAGAAAACTTGTTGCCATAATTTTTTGGTTTCCACTCGCGCTTTTCCCCATCGCTGGTTGTCTCTTTAAAAATCAATGGACTATCCAGCATAACCGTAGCCGCGGTATAGCCTTTATCCAGAGCGGCAGCATATATCAACGGCTTAATAGCTGAACCCGGCAGGCGAACGGCTTGCAGTACGCGATTAAACTGGCTGGTGGCGAAGTCGTAGCCACCGACCATGGCCTTGACAAAGCCGGTTTGCGGATCCATAGCCAGTAAAGCTCCCTGAGCGAGGGGCTGCTGAAATAACTCTACCAGCGGTTGCAGACTGTCCGCCCTCTCAGAGCCATCCCACTCAACCACCTTAACTCGCAGTACGGAACCTACCGGCAACAATTTTTCCCCAGATACTTCTTGCCTTAGGCTGGGATCAAATCTGGTCGCAACTACAGTCAAATTGCCAGCCCAAGCGGTACTTTTTTTAGACAGCATGGCGCTATATGCACCGATTTGCACCTTTATGCCCATATCTGTGGCACCGGTGACCACGGCTTCGACTACTTGCCCAGTTTTCAGCTCCTTCTTAAGAAATCGCTGTTCCTGAGTCTGGATGAGCGCAATGGCTTCTGATTCAGATAACTGCCGCAGCGCACCGCGAAAACCCTGGCGTTTATCGTGATTATGCAGATTGTTCCGCACCGCTTGCTGTGCCGCCTGCTGCATGGCTAGATTCATGGTGGTATAAACTTGCAAGCCGCCGGTATTCAGGATTTCACTACCATACTCCTGTTCCAGATAACGGCGGACCTGTTCACAAAAATATCCTGTTCCCGCCGCTGAGTTGTCGCCGCGTGGATGAATGGTCAACGCTGTGGCATAGGCCTGAGCAGCTTCTGCGCTGGTAATATAGCCATTGGCCACCATCCGGTTGAGGACATAGCGTTGGCGATCCTTGGCGCGCTGATAGTGAAGATAGGGTGAATAGCGACTGGGGGCCTGAGGCATGCCCGCAAGGATGCTGCACTCAGCTAAATTGAGATCTTCGACATTTTTATCAAAGTAGTTTTCCGACGCTGCCTGCACACCATAGGCGCCATGACCTAAATAAATTTGATTGAGATACAGATGGAGAATATCCCGTTTGCTGAAGCGCTGTTCCATGCGCCACGCTAAAATAGCTTCTTTGAATTTACGCGAGAATTTGCGCTCCGGTGTCAGCAGTAAACTCTTCGCTACCTGCTGGGTAATGGTACTGCCCCCCTGAACAATGCCGCCAGCCCGGATGTTCTTAAGCGCTGCACGAAAAATGGAGAGTAGATCTATTCCTTGATGCTGAAAATAATTAGCATCTTCCGCTGCCACAAAAGCCTCAATGAGTTTTTGCGGCATGCGGTTTACCGGCACTACAATGCGCCGTTCCTCATAAAATTCGGCAATAATTTGGCCGTCCTCGCTGTAAACACGCGTAATGGCAGGGGGCTGATAATCTTCCAGCGAGTCGAACTTGGGCAGAGAACTGGAGACGTACAAATAGGCTCCGGTAACAGCAGAAAAACCTGCTACCATACCAACTAAAATTAGTACCAACAACCAGCGTAAAACTTTAATCATCATAACCTTGAAAATCTTGAGGAACGACCGCAGTAAATTAAGCTCAGTAACACAGATAAAGCATCGCATTATAGGTGAATTACTGTAAATTGACAGGAAATAACAAGTAGTAGATCGGGCGCGATGAATCGCGCCCCTACGATTGAATTAATTTGTCATGCATTTCGCATCGCGCTTTGTTTCGTTATACCCTGTCCCCTAACAATATATTTCCCCACCGGTTTCTTGCTGGTCGGGTGTGATCTGTTTGGTGGGCGCGATCTGTTTGGTGGGCGCGATGAATCGCGCCCCTACGATTGAATTAATTTATTTGTCATACGTTTCGCATTACGTTGACGGATTGTTTTTGTCTGTATCCCATTGCGCCGGATTGTTGAAAATGTATTCGCGGGCGCTGGATAATTCACGATCATAACGCAAAATACGTTCATAATAATTGCGTTGCCAAACCGGTGTACCGACTGTCTTGCGCATGGCATTGATCGCATGGGTACACCGCGCCTTGTATCCCCGTACAACCATCCCCAATGTAGGGGCGCAATTCATTGCGCCCTGTTTTTCAGGTTCGCGGATAACAATAATTCCATGTATGTGGTTCGGCATAATGACGAATAGATCGGTCTCAATGCCGGGATAATTGACAGGTATCGCATCCCAAATTTTTTGCACCACTTTTCCCGCGTCGTTCAAAATCATACGTTCATCAGCAAACTCTGCGAATAAACATTCGCGGGCGTGGGTACAGATTGTCACAAAATACGCCCCGGACAGGGCATAATTATACCCTTTGAGACGAATAGAGCGCCGCTGGTGAATATCTGGATTATATCTCATCGTTCACACCTGTTCTTCCCTCAGCCCCGTGCCCGTATCCGCCACTAGGGCTAACAGCATCTTATATTAGGTGAGCAACTCGTCGGCAGCGGTACACTCAAGCTAGAAGGCAAGGATACTTGAAAGCCTGTTAATTATACAAATAAGATTCTTTTGATAACCCTCCATAAAACCGCGCAAACCAAACAAGCATGGTCTCATCATGGTAGATATGTTAGAAGTCAATGCAATATTGACGGTTAACCTTTTGTCCAGCCATCAGTCACACTATCTCCTCAAGACAGGATCCCCACCGTGAACCAAAGTGATTTTTCATCTCTGAAACTACATGCCGACCTGCTTAAAAATCTTATCTCCGTCGGCTACGAAAAAATGACTCCGATCCAGGCCATGAGCCTGCCACATATTTTGGCGGGTAAAGATGTTATCGGCCAAAGCAAGACTGGTTCAGGTAAAACGGCTGCATTCGGTCTGGGCCTGCTGGAAAAACTCAACGTAAAACGTTTTCGAGTGCAATCACTGGTGCTGTGCCCTACGCGAGAACTTGCCGATCAAGTGTCGAAAGAGATTCGCAAATTGGCGCGCACCATTCACAATATCAAGGTATTAACCCTGTGCGGTGGCATGCCGTTTGGCCCCCAACTAGGCTCGCTGGAGCACGGCGCGCACATTATTGTCGGCACACCGGGGCGGGTCGAGGAACATGTACGCAAAGGAGCGTTGATACTGGATAACCTGAACATGCTGGTGCTTGATGAAGCCGACCGCATGTTGGATATGGGTTTTCAAGAGGCAGTGGATGCGATAATCGAGCACATGCCGGATAAGCGCCAGACCTTGCTGTTTAGCGCCACTTTCCCGCCACAAATAAAGTCAATTGCGCAGCGGATCCTGAAAAATCCGGTGCTGGTTCAAGTGGAAGCAACTCACGACAGTACGGTGATTCAACAACACTTTTATGAGGTCGAAGAGGATATCGAACAGCGCCAGCTTGCCTTACGGCTGTTGCTGCACCACCATAACCCCGAATCGGCAGTGGTATTTTGTAACACCAAGCAGGATACCCAAGATGTGGCGGACTATCTCGAAGAGCACGGTTTCAGTGCCTTGGCGTTGCATGGTGATCTGGAACAGCGCGACCGCGATCAAGCGCTGGTACGTTTTGCCAATCGCAGTGAGTCGGTCCTAGTTGCCACCGATGTCGCTGCCCGCGGGTTGGATATCGAAGCACTAGACGTGGTGTTTAACTATCACATTGCCCGCGAAACAGAGGTCCATGTGCACCGCATCGGTCGTACCGGGCGTGCCGGAAGCAAAGGGCTTGCCTGTTCATTGTACAGCGCAAAAGAACATTTCAAAGTGGATCGTTTGGCAAAGTACCTCGATCAAAGCCTTGCCGGTGAACCTTTACCGCCACTGAGCGTATTAGACAATCCCATCATGGAACCAGCCATGGCTACCTTGCAAATAGACAGCGGTAAACGGCAGAAAATTCGCCCCGGCGATATTCTCGGAGCTTTGACCGGAGCAGACGGCATTGCCGGAACTCAGGTTGGCAAGATCAACGTTTTCGATAATTGGGCCTATGTTGCTGTTGCCCGCGCTGCGGCCACGTTGGCGCTGAAAAAGTTAGGCGAAGGTAAATTGAAGGGGCGCACCATCCGCGTGCGGCGTATTCGGGGGTAGATCGATTTTGAGGTGCTAGTTGCCATTGCCCGCCCTTGATCTTTGATTGTGAAAAATAAAAGTCACTCTATGAAAATTCGCCCGCAGGGCGTGGGTCGCTAATCAGGTTTTAATTTGACTTTGTAGATTATCTGAGCATAGTTATTATTTGCATACTTAGTGTGGCAAACAACAGGAGTGATTAGTGGTTAAATTACAGTATAAAATTGCCTTACTGCAGTTTCTTGTTGGTTGTGCCATTGTTGTGTTGGGTCTGATAGCTTACCATCAATACGTCACCAAGCCCGCTCATCAGAAAGCTGAACAGTCTCTGCAACATTTTTCCAATAACGTTGCACTCCAAGTTGATTTAGTTTTCCAGGAAAAGGCCGATAAAATTAAAGCCCTGACCGGAGCGATTGTCATTGAAACCCTGTTAATGCAAAGTAATGCTGAATACTCCTCTCTTTCGACCCAGCAAAGAAATAAACAGATCGCCAATTTAAATCAGCAGTGGATGGGGGCTGAAGATAAAAACTCTCCGTTTATTCAAGGAGTTTTGACCAATTCTGTTGCCAAATATTTGCTTAACCAATTTGATCTCAATCCGGGTGAATATGGAGAAATTTTTCTCACCAATCGCTATGGCGCTCTGGTTGCCGCAACGCAAAAGCTGACAACTTTCGCTCATGGACATAAATATTGGTGGACAGCAAGTTATAACGCTGGGAAAGGGAAAATATTTTTTGATGATCGCGGGTTTGATGCCAGCGTTAAAGGCTATGTCCTCGGTATTGTTGTCCCGGTAAAAAAAGATGGTCAGATTATCGGGATACTGAAAAGCAATATCCGCATTCAGAAAGTGCTGGAGAGAATTGTTCACTACTCTTCAACAGAATGTTGCCAAACGTTGATTGTTCGAGATAGGGGCGTTGTCGTTCTGCAGCTTGGACACGATGCCCTGTCCACAAAAGTAAATCCACAGATACAAACCAAACTTGACGCACTTCAGTCGGGTTCATTGGCTTTTGATGATGGATCCGTTCCGTCTTTTGCCGGATTTTCCCCAGTTATGATAAGCAATGAGAGTGATCAATGCTCTTTTGGCGGCAATCCAAAATCGATTGATCAATGGAACGGTAATCAAGGTGAGGGTTGGAACGTTGTCTCCACCGATAGCAAAGCACATGCACTGCAATTATTTCAACAATCCAGCCGCTATTTTTATATGGTGAATATTCTTATCGTCTTTGTGCTGGCATTTATTGCCCTGTATATTGGGCGGCGGATAACTACTCCACTGAAAGCATTTTCTGCGGCAGCAAAATTAATTGGCGCGGGAGAATTTAATATCCAGCTGCCGGTTTCATCTCACGATGAGCTGGGTGAGTTTGCCAAAACTTTTAACGCTATGTCAGAGAACCTGACAACGACGATGGCAACAAAAGAGCAATACTCACTAGAAATTGAGCAGCGCAAGCAAACAGAGCAAGCTCTGAAAGCCAGTAAGAAAAGGCTTAACGAGGCCCAAAGAATCTCGAAAATCGGCAGCTGGGAATTAGATATTTCCACAAACAATCTTGTTTGGTCGGACGAGGTTTATCGGATTTTCGATCTTGAACTACAACAGTATCCTGCAACCTATGAAAGTTTTTTGAACAACATTCATCCTGAAGATCGAGATGACGTTGATCACGCCTATTCCGAATCGGTTAAAAATAGGCACCCCTTCAATATCGTTCATCGTTTGCTCTTGGCAGATAGCACTGTGAAGTATGTCAATGAACGTTGTGAAACCTTTTATGATGAAAATAATAACCCCATTCGTTCTTTGGGAACAATTCAGGATGTAACAGAGACTATTCTGGCCGAACAGCAGCATAAAAAACTAGAAGAGCAACTGCGCCAGAAACATAAAATGGAAGCCGTTGGCTACATGGCGGGAGGGATGGCGCATAACTTTAACAATAACCTGGGTATCATCCTCGGCAATGTCGAATTATCGCAGCTCAAAGTTCAGGATCCCATGATTCAGGGACTACTGAAGAATGCTAAAATAGCTATCCTGCGCTCCCGAGATCTTGTCAACCAAATCTCTACCTACAGTCGCCATGGGGAACAAAATAAAACACCAATACAACTGTTTGCTGTTATCGATGAAACCATCACCTTACTAAGGTCCACCTTACCCACATCCATCAATTTACAGCAGGTTATTAGCCCCAATTGTGATTCAGGTTCTATTAACGCCGATGCCTCACAAATACAGGAAGTTTTAGTTAATCTTTGCAATAACGCTGTCCAGGCGATGGATGAACAAGGTGATTTAACCCTCTCACTGGACCGGGTTGAACTCAGCCAGGGTGAGATCCCTGCCCAGTTTGATGGACAGCCCGGAAGATATGCAAAATTAAGTGTCCAGGACAGCGGATGCGGTATGCCTGCTGAAATAGTGGATAAAATCTTTGATCCCTTCTTTACCACCAAAAAGATGTATGAGGGAACCGGCATGGGGCTTGCCACTGTTCAGGGGATTATTGCTCAGCATGGCGGCATCATCAAAGTTAACAGTATCCCTAATCAAGGAACCGTATTTAACATCTACTTCCCCATTGTAGATGAAACAGTTTCACAGCCAATACCAATCAATGAAGATATGCCCCAAGGAACAGAAAAAATTCTTTTTGTTGACGATGATGAGATGCTGGTTACGCTGGGAGAACTGTCCCTCTCTGAAATGGGGTATACTGTTACCGCCATGACTGAAAGTATCGAAGCCTTGAAACTCTTCACGGTCAACCCCGATCACTTTGACTTGGTCATTACCGACCAGACCATGCCTGACCTGTGCGGCAAAGATCTAATCCAAGAGCTTAAAAAGATCAGACCCTACCTGCGTACTATCCTTTGTACTGGCTACAGCAGTAAGATTGATGAAGACCAAGCGCAACAACAAGGGATTGATGCCTTCTGTATGAAGCCGCTTGACTTGCCGGAATTAATGCAAACGGTGAGGCGGGTGTTGGATGGTGAAAAGGAATAGGTTTCGGCAATCACGCGGATTTGATATTTTATAAAGCGATTATTTACTTTTGAGAACGATTCCAGCATAGCTGTGATCGTTTTTCATAAATAGTTACATTTGCAATATAGCCCTGAGTCGACATCACCCTAGCAGACTGTTGGGCTTGACGAACCGTGGCGAGAAACAAGGGATTTCCTAACTGGATAAAAGGTCTAGCCTGTTCGTTGTACAGCGCAAAAGAATATTGCAAAGTGGAGCCTAACAGATTGCTGCGCGCGGAAAATTTATTCGTGACACTCCTAAATTTCCAGTGAACAAAACGTTAGGTCGAAGAAACGAAAATAGAGGAAATACAAACATGAGAAAAATAACCATACTTTTAATTTTCAGCCTACTATTTGCTTTTCCGGCTTTTTCAGCACAAGAAAAAATCGAGTTATCATCCGGACAAACTGTCTATGTGGCTATTTATTCGAATGTTTTTATCGGGGCCAAAGAGCGCCCTTTCAATTTAGCGGCAATGCTAAGCATTAGGAATACGGATTTACACAATCAAATCACTATTCTCTCTGCTCATTACTTCGACAATAACGGAAACTCCTTAAAAGAATATTTGCCAAAACCATTAAATCTGGCACCTCTCGCATCACATCACGTCTCAATAAAAGAAAGTGATGAAGCAGGAGGCTTTGGAGCAAATTTCATCGTCAGGTGGAAAGCTACCAAAGAAATTAACACACCAGTTATCGAAAGTGTAATGATCGGAGAAAAATCAGGACAAGGTATTTCATTTGTGAGCCAGGGGAAGGTAATAGCTGAAAGCACAAAATAAACCTACCCAACAAACCAATGTCGATGCTGACGAAAAACAGGGGCAGCGGTCATTCTATTCAGATGATAATGTTGTTTTGTATATTGTGGAACGTGATCAACTGTAACTACCGAATAATAACCATCATTGGCTGAAGTAAACCGGGATACGCGCACTCGGAGGGTAGAACTTAAGGGTCGTTTTTTGCGTACTTTTTTGAGACCAGCCAAAAAAGTACGTCGTCTGCGGGACGAAACCCGCGAATTTGATTTTGGTTGACTTGTGGATGGGTGGGATGTAACACCATTTATTTTCAGGATACCCGCAAGGGGCATCCCTACATACAAGGGGCACGCCTTGCGGGTGCCTTGGTCTACTTATTGCGTTCGGCGGCGACAAATGGGGGAGATTGGGAAAGTTCAACCATAGCAAACCAAGAACATAAAGATAAACCAACATTGGCACTAATGTGCTAATTTAAGTATAAAAAGCGTAAATTGTCTTAATAGTCTTAGTAGTTGCATAATTATTAGTTTAACACTAATATTGACGTATGGACATTTCCTCAATACAGCCCCTAATGCCAGAAAGCACGAAAGTGCTTCAAGAACTGGCTTTAAAAATATCATCAAGCTCAGGTGAGCTCGCTGACAAATTGCACCCTAAGAGCTGCCATGCCGTGGAAGGGCTCTTGCTGATTGTTAATAGTTACTATTCCAATCTGATTGAGGGAAACAGCACCCATCCAAGTGATATCGAGCGCGCAACTCACGACGATTATGATGCAGATACCGCGATTCGTGAACTACAGTTAGAAAGCAAAGCTCATATCAGATGCCAACGGGCGATAGCTGAACGTTTAAAACAAGAACCTACCCTTCAGGTAACCTCGCCAGAGTTTTTGTGTTGGATACATAAAACCTTTTATGCTCAGCTGCCGGATTCGATGCGCCATGTTACGCACAGCGAAACTGAGGAGAAAATTGCGGTTATTGGGGGAGAGATCCGCCAGCGTGGCGTTAAGGTAGGCGCACATGTGGCGCCACCTGAAAACCTTGTTCCCGATCTGTTGCAAATATTTGACAATCATTACACGGGCATGGTGCATGGTGCTAATAAGATTATTGCCGCCGCCGCCGCTCATCACCGCTTGATGTGGGTGCACCCTTTTCTCGATGGTAATGGCAGAGTCGCCAGATTGTTCACGGACGCCTATTTTAAATCAATTCCACTACCAGGTTACGGCTTGTGGAATGTTAGCCGTGGACTTGCCCGTGCCCGAGATAATTACAAGGCAATGTTGGCTGTTGCTGATCAGCAGCGCCAGGGTGATCTTGATGGTCGTGGTTATTTATCGCAGAGAGGACTTGAAAAGTTCTGTGAATATTTTCTGAATATCTGTGTTGAGCAAATTGAGTACATGTCTGGGCTGTTGGATTTGGATAGTTTACTGAAGCGTGTAGAATCGTATGTGCAACTGCGTAACGCGCAATTGATTCCTAATCCACTGTCAGGGTCTTATCAAAGCCTAAGGCTGGAAGCTACCCCGATTATTCAGGAAGTTATTTTACATGGGGAGCTGAGTCGAGGAGATGCAGCAGCATTTTCTGGATTAAGGCGGACAGGGCGGGACATTCTTAAGCAACTTGTTGATGAGAAAATCCTTGTATCCGATATGCCCAAGGGTCCTGTACGTTTTGGGTTACCAGTTAGTATGGCAACGTGGATTTTCCCCGAATTGTATCCCAATAAGAACCTGAAGCTATAAACGCTGCGCTAGCCCAAATATTACCATTCGAATGTGTTTACTCTTTTGTCGGTATGCAGGCTGCTAGGGCTGAGTAGAATCGAGAAGGGTCTGCGCTTCTTCAATTGTCGCGACAGTTTCAATAGGGTATGCAGCAACTTCATTGCTAACCGTGGAGAGTTGACTTAAAAAAATACCCGGCTTGACGACACGGATAACCCGACCAACCTGATGTTGCACCAATGTCTCCATCACCTCTTTTATGAGCGGCACGCAACTGACATAGCCATATTCCGCCTCACTGATATTATTGATGACACTAAAACCATCTTCCAATTGTTCCAGATGGGTGAGGATCTTCTCTTGCACCTGTTGGGCAGCATCAACAACAACGACTCCACTCAAGGTGATATATAGACAATTTTGTTGGGAGTCGCTGTCAATGGTATGCATATAGTTTCCCCGTCTAAGAGTTCTTGTATAATCCTATTCTGTATATAGAGCGGTGGTGTTGTCAATCAACGTTTCTAAAAAACCAGCAGATAAAAAGTATCCCGAGTAGAACTAATCTTCCGCTCTGGTTCTGTTCCCCGTATTCGTCATCCTC
>CAZHXF010000040.1:0-22703 GCA_964536375.1 uncultured Desulfuromonas sp.
AAACAAAGTGATATCATGTTGTTGTGCTGTCTACGATGGTGCGAAAGTTGAGTTGTTATGCTTATATGTACGACAAACATCGACGGATCTGCTTGGTAAAGATGTTGAGGTGGTCACTTTCCACGAATGGGTCATCAAGTCGTTACAGGTAATGGGTATCAAGGTTCAATTTGGCACATCTCAAGGTCAAGACCTGGGAGCACTAAAGAAAAGCGTTGGCATGAGATGGTCGTACCGAAAGAATATTGTCCGATCTAGGGCATTCTACAGCCAATCCGAGCTATTTCAGATGCATACCTGTACGTGATACAGATCACTTAATTTAAAGTAATTATCTTTTTCATTTCCTGTTGCGATGGTTGCGGCGACGGCGATGCCACCACCAATCGAAACAACCACTGAGTAAGTTGAGTAGTAGCAATAAGCCGCCAATGGGGATAATCCATCCTGTATAGAGCCCCAGCCATTGGCGAAATAAACGGCCATTGTGTAGTTCGAACAGCCAGAGCCATAGAGATATTGGTGTATCGTTCATAGCGTCAGGTAGCTGCCAGTGTTCGTTAGGTTCGGTGGCGATAAGCCCTCGCCTATAGTCAACGATATAACGCAATTGCTCCTTTTCGATCACTGCCGAAGTCGCCATGGTACGCGGTGGTAAGGGAATTTTTTCGAGTTGCTGGTTGGTGAAGTTCCACAAATAAGCGCCACGAAAGGAGGCGATGACC
The DNA here is from genome assembly GCA_964536375.1 of uncultured Desulfuromonas sp. Lineage (GTDB taxonomy): Bacteria > Desulfobacterota > Desulfuromonadia > Desulfuromonadales > Desulfuromonadaceae > Desulfuromonas. The sequence goes on from CAZHXF010000040.1 coordinate 726, forward strand.
AAGTGTTGTTCATTGAGGGGCTTGAAAACTGTTGTTCCCATTGTGCTCATGGGTATTGCGCTCATGCGGGCGTCGAGGGTGAAGGGTCGATCTAGGTGTGCTGTTGTCGAGAAAATCCCTTTACGGGTAGCAAAAAAAACTGTGTCCGTGTGTAGATGGTAAAAGCCCTTGTCGATGCGGGGTGTTTCGGCCTGCCACAATGGTCCGTTAGCAACACTGATATGTTTAATGGTCGCGATAAACGGCGGGCGTATAAGGATGCCGCTCAAGGTGATGAGGGCAATAAAAAACGCCGCATAGATCCCGACCTTCAGATGATAGCGATACCACCAACTCACTTTTAAAAATATACGCTGTTTGCGGCTACGACGGTTGCTCCATGGTAAATACCAGATGAGTAGTCCTGAAAGGCTAAGAAATAACAACAGACCACCACATATATCGACGATAGTACGTCCTATTTGGCCAAACAGCGTACCATCGTGGAGCCGCAACAACAGGTGGTGTAATGCGGTGTGAGTTGTCGCCGCCGTTTCGGCAAAGGTTAGCTCGATAGGTGTAAATCCAAGGGTCGGTTGAGTGGCTAAACTGCGAAAACAGTGTTGGGTACTCAGGGCTAAAATATGCTGATCGGTTGCGACTAAATCAACAATGGTGAGTGGCTCATGGGCAAGGTGAAGCTGGCTCCAGCCCTGTGACTTGAAGTCGTAGCGGTATAACCCTGTGCGTGTTCCTGCGAGCAGGTACGCGGGTTGCCCCTGTGGGCGAGCTGGATCGAGCAGCAGGCAGTAACTCTCTTGCAAATAGCTACTTTGCGGAAAATTACGCTCTAATTTACTAAAGTGTTGACCGTTGTCAGAGCTGTGCCACACTCCCGCACGACCAGCAATGTAGATATTGTCACCGTCAACCACGCTATCGCGTATGGCCATGCGCCGACCGTTATCGAGTTGGTGGCTAGCAGGGATAAATGTCGATGAAATAGAGAGTTTGTCGATCCACTGAGGGTGGTTAAGTAATGTGCCACTGACCCCCATGGCAGCAAAATAGATGAGAAACAGCAAGCCGCTGTATTTGTGTAGCCAACGGGAGCATTTAAATAGGTGGCGCACGCAGTTATCTCCTGAATGTTATTCGATGATGGCGTCGCAAAAAGTCCGCCCACCTGCGTTGCAGCGTTTGTTCAAGACTTTGATAAACAACATGTATGTCTTCACCCTTGAACAACCACTACGCCTTGTGGGGCGAAATTTTTGCTTAGCCATCTTATTTGTTTTTGCGAGATCATCATTCAATAATGTTTGTGCTTTTTTCGATCACCCGATGGCCAGGGCCGGCATCAAAAATAACGTGATACGGCGACGTAGGGCGGTTGAAGGTAAACTCCCCTAGCTCATCCATTTTTCCCGAAACGATGATAGTATTTGTGCTATCGACAACTTTAATGGGCGTCGCTTCGGCTGATGAACCGTCGGAAAATTCGGCGAAACAGCTGATGGTTTTATCTCCATTGTCGTAACAGGCCATGTAGGGTGTGTGCGCTAACGCTGTGGTGGTCGCAAGAAGGTAAAGAAAAAGGATGAGTAGGCTGATTTTTAACATGATGTGATCCTATGGCTATGCGGGAGAGTCACCTCTCCCGCATAACTAAAGCGGTTATTTCACTTCAAAAGAGAGGCTTGCAGAGTATTTCATCTCTAAGCATTGCTCTTTAAGGTTCTCGGGTGCAGGTTGGCGCACCACGGCCATCAAAATCCATTGACCGTGGTGAAGTAAGCGCAGTTTGGCTATCCCTTCTATGTTGGTCTTACGGCTGAAGGCGTAAGCTTCTTTAGTATCAAAGCCCACATACGTTGCTGAAAGCGTGCAGAACGGTAGCGGCTTGCCCTCAAACAACACCTGAACGTCTAGCGTATCGCCCACCCGTTTGAGGTAGGGGTTTTCCAGCGCAACAATTTCAATGTTATGTCCTACTGCGTTGGCATAGGCATCGTTGGCTGTTTCACCGACATTGATCAACGCTTTGGTGTAGTTTTCAAAGTAGAGGCTTAAAATAATACTCTCTAGTCCTGCCATACTGGTGGTGGCGTGGTGGACACGTTCGCCCTTGATGTACATGGTGTAAAAACCGTGTTTAGTGGCTGCAGAAACGGTGTATGCTCCCGCTTTTTTTAAAACTAAAGCGGTCGCTAAAAATCCGCCTGTGCCGGTTTCAAGCTCCATACGGCTGTGATCGGGGCGAATAAGGGAGAACTCAGTGAGTTTCTCAGCATCGAGAAAATCCTGTACCGGAAAACGGTGACCAAAGCCAAAATAAACCTTGGTGTGCGCGCCAGCGCGTTTGCTCAATGTTGGATTGAAATCAGTAGCATTGAGCCACAGGTTGTGAGCCGTAGCCATTGTTGGTAGCCACAGCATGACAAGGACGGCCAACAACACTAACGTGATGAGTCGTTGCTGGGATGTGCACTCGGTGGTGTTAGTCATGATTAAAATGATCCCCTTAGGTTTGTGTAAATGTAGCGACCGCGTTGCTCATACATAAATAAGTCCGATTGATCGGATAAACGGACATCAGAGATATTATCGATCCCCAATTGCAGATCAAGGTTCCGAGTAAGGGCTTTGATGAATGAAGCGTGCCATAGCGCATAGCCGGCAACGCGTTCCATCTCATCGTCATCATTTTCAAACGATTGGTTTCCAACATATTGGTAGCGGAGGATTGAATCGAGATCAATACGTTTGGCGTGGTGCTTGAGTTTGAAGTTGATGCTGTGCTCAGGGCGACCACTGAGCGGGACATCGTTTTGGCTATCTTCGGCGTCTAAGTAGTTGTAGCCCAACATGAGATCGATACTCTGTGAAAGTGTGGCAGTTAGTTCTGCTTCCACCCCCTGGATTTTAGCTTCATCAATATTTTCAGCTTGATAGATGCCAAATCGACCACCCGGGCCTGTGCTGCCCACTTTGTCGTATGCAATCAAGTCATCGATTTCGTTGTAAAAGTAAAATACTTTAGCTGTGATTTTTGAACCAAAATACTCGATGCCCGCTTCATAGCTATCTGCGGTTTCAGCTTCAACGTCAGGGTTACCAATGAACGTGTGTGGTCCTGTGCTGGCATTGTAACCAGGCGATAATTGCTTGGCCGTTGGAGCATTAAATGCTTGGCCGTAGCCTGCCTTAAAGTGAACGTTCTCGGTCATTTTAAACAGGGCATAAAAACGCGATGACAATTCAGAACCGAAATATTCATGGTTGTCGTAACGCAGTCCTGGGGTTAATAGCAGGCGATCATTAAATAGAGCGATCTCGTCTTGAATAAAAAACGACTTGTGGGTCACTTCCTCTTCGCCTCCGATGTCGCTGAGTGACTCGGCTTCAACAGCTTCAAGGCGGTACTCACCACCAACGGTAAAAAGATTGAATGCCGCGGGTAGGGTGGTGTGAAAATCGATAATATCGTTGGTTACTTTATCGGGTGCTTCGCTGGTGCTGTTGGTGGCGAGGTAGGTTTTAATACTCACTTTATCAATGCGCGAGCGGTATAAATTGATGGTCGATTGGGTCGGACCAATATCGCCACCCCAACTTGCGCCAATCATGTATTTATCGAGCTCATAGGTGTAGTCAGTATCGCGGCCACGACTGCTGCTGAGGTAGTCACGCTCCTCATCAATAACGTTGGCAAATAGTTCAAAGCGATGATTCTCGGTAGGAGTCAGGGTGAGCTTGGTGTTGAAAGAGAGAATCTCTCGCCCCTCAATTTCGGTGTATTGATGATTGTCTTCATCAGGGGTGGCATTTTCATGCAGATATTCAACTCCGAGTGAGATTCCCACTTTGTCGGTGACAAGTGGTCCAGAAATAGATACGCCCATATTGCTGCTTTCGCCGCCCTCGTCGTCAGGAACGCCTCCGCCGAGGGTAAATGAACCTGCCCACTTTTGCGTAGGAGGACGGGTGATGATATTAACCACACCGCCGAGAGCTTCTGAACCGTAAAGAGCTGAAAGTGGTCCACGTACCACTTCTATGCATTCAATATCTTGGGTAGGAACCCAACTGTTTTCAAAGTTTGAGTGTCCCATGACCGCATTGCTGGCAGCAATACGGCGACCATCAACCAGCATAAGGGTGTGTTGGTTACTCGCACCACGAATTGAGATGCTTTTTCGTCCACCGGCACTTTGGCCGAGTAGCGAAATCCCGGGTGATTCGGCCAATATATCGATCAAGTCGCGATTGGCGGCTTCATTGATCTCGTCGCTGGTGATTACGGTAATGGCACCCGGAGCTTCTTGTATATTGGTTGCTGTTCGCGTTGCGGTAACGGTCATTGTTGCTGTTTCTACGGGCGGTTCAGTTGCTGCTGGTGCGCTAGTGATGAGGCTTAGGGCAAGTAGCCATGGCAGGTTAATTTTTAGCAGTTTTTTCATGGTCTTCTCTTTCTTTTAGCGGTTAGAGATAGATGTTATGTAGATCATGTGTGTTGTATATATAGGGAGTGGGGACGATCTGTCTGTGACCCTTGTCACGAATTATGATATTGATAACTATTTTCATGAGGGTGTTTATGGGCGGGTTGTTTTTGTTTTTATCGGGGGAAATCTAGAGGAGTGATGAGTGATGAGTGATGAGTGATGAGTGATGACCGCTGCTATGCTTGGTGGCGTGTTTTTGCCTGCTAGGGCAAGGATAACGTTTTATCGCCAGACCCTTCATGATATCGCAGAACAAGTGGTCCATTATGCTGAAATAGAATAATCGACCAGGTTTATAGATAATAGGAGGATTTGTGTTTGGTCTTCACTTGCATATATTGGTGGACATCCCGATGTGCAAATTGAGTGCTCACTTTACTTCTTGATGCCCTTATGTGTCAGTGATTTAGATCACGTTTATATTGTGACGGTGTTTCATTGGACATGTTGTTTATGGCAGCACAGCTGGATACACTGAAAGCGCGGCAGAGGGGATTGCTACGCTCTGCCCCGATGCTAATCTTATGTGTGCAGGTAGGTCGATTTCGAAGCGTACGACCTGTTGATACTCGGTGTGTCAACATGGGGAATAGATGATGTGCAAGATGAGTGGGGTGATGCGTTAGCACGATTTGAAGTGGCTGATCTGGAGGGAAAAAGTAGTTATTTTTGGTATGGGCGATCAGCTAGGTTATGCTGATAGCATCGTCGATGCGATGGGGGTTCTATACGATGCCGCACTCGAAGCAGGTGCCTCGTGCGTTGGTGCGTGGTCTGTTGATGATTATGATTTTTACACAGCGACTGCAGTCAGAGACGGAAAATTTATCGGTTTGCCTTTAGATGAGTACAACCAGTCAGAATTAAGTGAACAGCGTATGAGCGATTGGGTAGCGCAAATCAAAGAGGAAATAGCTTAGTCACGATCGCTCTTGTGTTCTTTTGTGTTGTGGTGGTGACGGTAGCAGAGAAGGTGATCTATTTGTTGATAGGGTGCTGAAGCTGTGCCGTTGCGAATAGCTTAGCCGAGAGTCTCGGCTTTACACACCGAGTTACAGGTTCGAGCCCTATTCCGCCCACTAAATATTTCAAAGGATTAGCTGGTTTTTAGCTAATCTGTTTTGTTTGTGACGTTAGTATTTATCGCTCAGGATAGCCCCCTGTAATAATCAATCACCTTGATGATATAAAGTGTTACCTAGATTGATTAGCACCAAGAATGGTGCTAGTTAGGAAATATAATGTTCATGACAATAGAGTTGTTTTGTTCTTTGTGATTGTGGTCACGAATGTCCCTTTATTGGTGGTGTAGTTTGTTGAATTGAAATTGAAATCGCTACTTTTTGTGTGTTTTGGTGATGAGACAACTACGTGGTCACGATACGGGGGAAAAGAATGAATCAAATAAAATCTTGGAGTAGTACTTGTGCTGTGGTGATGTTTTTGTCGTTGTATTTGCAAAGTGGCATGTTTTGCGTTAACGCAAGTGCAGAAGATGCCCTCGCCGATGTGAGTTTAGCGCGTTTGCATAGCGATCAAAAAACGCAGCAAGTCAATGAGCAGTGGGATGATGAAGAGCGGGCGCTACGGGGAAGAATTGCTACAACAACAACAACGCTGCGCCAGCTGGAATCACATTCTCAGCGGTTAGAACACATGATAACGGTAGAAGAACAGCGCATGCAGCAACAACAGCATCGCTTAGTGGAGAGCCAAAATTTACGAGATGGGTTACAGCTGTGGTTACAGGATCTTGTTGTGCAATTGCAGCAAACCAGTAGCACTACTCTGCCATTTTTGGTCGCGGAACGCGATGAACGCATTGAGGCGTTAACGGCTGTGGTTAATGATCCCTACACCTCTCAGGATGAGCAGTTTCGTCGCGTGTTTGAAGCGTTGCTGGTTGAGGCAGAGTATGGTTATTCGAGCGAAGTTTATCGCGATGAAATTGCGCTGGCCGGCGAGATGATAGAGGTCGATCTCCTCCGTGTTGGGAGGTTGTCGCTACTGTTTCGCACATTGGATCATCAGCATGTTGGGATGTATGATCCCGAGCAACAGCTATATTGTTGGTTGCCAACTGAGAACTTTTCCCCTATTTCACAAGCCTTTGCGGTGGTGCGGCATGAGTCGGCAGCACAGATGGTTATCCTGCCTGTTGGGAGGATTGAGAAGCTATGATCAAACGTCGAACTTCCTCACTTATTCTAGGTCTTCTCGTTCTGTGGAGCAGCGCAACCTGTTTCGCTGAGGTTGTCGATATTCGTGCGTCGTATCGACAGATTTCGCAACAGCGCCAACAGAGTTTGCAGCAGCAAAAAAGGGCAATAGAAGTCGTCCATATCGCGAAAAAAGAGCTTAAACAGCAGCTTTCGCAGTTGCAAGGTAATGTGGAGTCTACACGCCAAAAAGTCGCTAAACAGCAGAAAATATTAGCGAAAAAAAAGCAACAGGTGCAACAGCTGATTACTGAGCAGCGTAGCGATGATGAATTGATGACCAACCTCACTGCCGCTGTGCGGATTAGTGCCAAGCAATTGCAAGAGCTGTTACAACGTTCGCCCCTTACTGCTGTCGATCCGCAGCGACCGCAACGGCTCGATACAATCCTAAAGCAAGATTATTTTCCTGGACTGGACGATATCACCGCTATGGCGGGTCTTTTTTTAGCCGAAATGAAGCAAAGCGCAATGGTACAGAGACCAACACTCTCTTATACTGATAGTAGTGGACACCAGCAGGTGGGACCAGTGTTGATGGTAGGGCCTTTCTTAGCTGTTGGCCAAGCTCAAGGTGACCCCGTACTGCTCAGTTATAATCCACAGCAGCTGCGTTTATCTGCTATTGAGGCACAATTGCCGTGGAGTGTCGACCGAGCATTAAACCGTTTTGTAGCTGGTGAAGTCGATAAAGCTCCCCTCGATTTAAGTAGTGGCGATGCCTTAGAGCAGCTATCGCGACAAAAAAGTTTTGTCGATCGGGTACGCGGTGGTGGTGTTTTGGTGTGGCCCATTTTGTTGCTTGCTGTGATTGCCGTGATAATTGGTATAGAGCGTGGACTGTTTCTAAAACGGGTACATGATAATACCGATCGGACCATGGGGGAAGTCAATCGAAATGCGAAGTTGGGCAACTGGCAGGGTTGCGAAGCCTTAGTTCAAGGTGGGAAAACCCCTGTTTACAATGTAGTGCGCGCGGGTTTGCAAGCACGTCATGAAGATCGCGAAACACTAGAAAGTGTCTTGCAGGAGGCAATTTTGAAAGAGCTCCCTCGCTTAGAACGCGCTCTTCCGTTGCTCAATATTATGGGTGCTGTTGCACCGTTGCTCGGTTTGCTTGGAACTGTTACAGGGATGATTAGCACTTTTGAGGTGATTAATATTTACGGTACAGGTGATCCTCGAATGATGTCAGGGGGGATTTCAGTCGCCCTTGTGACCACCATGCTAGGTCTTATTGCCGCCATACCTATCATGTTGCTCCACACTCTTCTCGGTCGTCAGGTCGAACATATTATTGGTGATATGGAAGAAAAATCGGTTGCCTTGATCAATATTATTCACCGTTGCAGTTTGGAGCCAAATTGTGGATGTGATTCTTGATTGGTGGTTTGCATTAATTTCGCAATCCGACGGCGTTGGCGCTTTCATTCGATACTTTAAGGGCGGCGGTTTTGTTATGTATCCGCTCCTTGGTGTCTCGACACTTATGTGGGCACTTGTTGTTGAGCGTATGATTACCTTTCATCGCCTTGAATTTAGAGATATCGGCATGGATGAGCTCCTGCGTTGGCAACGAGAACGTGAACCTCTTGCATGGCATCAAGGGTTGCGTCGGCAGATTTGCTTTTTTTTGCAGCAAAATCGGAGTCGAAGTCGTTGTCTAAATCGTCGACTCCTCGATCAATGCTATCTGGAATTTTATCCTCATATTGATCGTCATATCACCGTTATTGCCGTATTGGCAACGGTTTCACCGTTGTTGGGATTGCTTGGAACCGTCACTGGTATGATCACTACCTTTGATGTAATTGCGCTGTTTGGTACGGGAACGTCCCGCGCCTTAGCGGGTGGGATATCCGAAGCGTTAATTACCACACAAAGTGGCTTATTGGTTTCGATCCCCGGAATTTTTGCTAGCGCAGTTTTAGCGTTGCGTGCCCGACGGTTGCGCGAACGTTTGCAGGAATCCATTATCACTCTAAAGCGAATTGCATAAGTGTATGATGAATGTCAGACAAAGTTTACGTCGCAGCACTAGTACCGCTGAAATCAATATCTCTCCGCTGATTGATTTGGTTTTTCTGTTGTTAATTTTTTTTATGGTTACCACTAGTTTTGTGCGTGAAACAGGAGTTGCGGTTGAAAGACCTACCGCTAGCACCGCTGTTTCATCAAAGAATAGCAATATTCTCGTTGCAGTAACCGCAAAGGGTGAGGTGTTTTTTGATGGACAACGGGTCGATGTGCGTACCGTTCGGAGCCATATCGCACGCGCTCTGGCTGAAACACCCGGTTCAGAGGTGATTGTGGTGGCCGATAAGCAAAGCCAAGCTGGGGTGATTGTGCAAGTGATGGATCAGTGCCGCTTGGCGGGAACAGAGCGGGTAAGTTTAGCGGCAACCTCATCCTCTGCGAGTCGATAGATGAGAAAAAGTAGTTGGCGCACCCTGGTTATGGGGGTGATTGTTGCCGTTGTTATTAACATTGGTTTGTTTGCAATTATTCCCCACTTGGCACAGCAAACTGTTGATATTCCACTACCGTTGCGGCGACAAAAAGTGAAATTGTTTAAGCAGCCACTGGAGAAACTTCCTGCACCGCAGTTAAAGCAAACCAAAGCCGTTGTGCAAAAAGCGGTGCCGCGCCCGAGCCTGATTCAAGCACCTTCACTTAAATTTGAAGCACCGCAGCTGCGTGCTGTTTTGCCTGAACCAGAGCTTGTTATGACTTTTGCGCTCGTGACGGCGGATGTAACCGTTTCTCAGGATTATTTTGATGTTGAGCAACTCGACCACTCACCGACATTGAGCTATCAAATGGTGCCAATTTATCCGTATCGTGCCAAGCGAATGAATTTACATGGACATGTCAAGATAGGCTTTCATGTTTCAAGTGACGGCATGGTGAGCAATGTTCAAATTTTAGAGTCAGAACCGCAAGGTATTTTTGATGATGCCGTGCTTCGGGCTGTTGTAAAATGGCGCTATCAGCCCGGTGAAATAATGGGCGAGAGCGTGACTACGCGGATGGTTAAAACCATTGTATTTAATTTAGAGGAGTAGGTTGATGGTTTGGCGAGTCGTGTCAATAGGGATCGTTTTGTTATTAATAATAAGCACTAGTTATGCTGCTGAGTCAGAACAGTGCAGCTTACGGGTTGGAAAGTTGTTGCAACAACTCGAAAATAGCTTAAATGAAGATTCAGAAGCCAACCTTTTGCCTCAATTGACTCAATTTATGAGCCGCTATCCCGATGAAAAACATTCGCTGCTTTTCTATTATTTAGGCAATCAATACGCAAAAGCGCAACAGCCTACTAAGGCGTTAGCCGCATACCGTCAAGCACTTGATCTGAATGATCAGCAGCCGTGGTTATGGCAAAATTACGCTAAAATTGCTTGGGATTTACGCAAGTACAAAATTGCTGCTATCGCGTTAGAGCAGGCTGATACATTAAAACCAGATGTGAATATTTATTTTCACGCTGCCGTAGCGAACATTCATGCAAAACAGGGCGATAAAGCATTAGACATGCTCGAAGCATTGATTGTGCGCGCTAAAGAAAATAGTGCCGATTCATGGCTTGAAACCTATGTTGACCAATGTCAGCAACATAACGACGTTACAAGAGGTTTAGTTTCTCTGCAACAGTGGAAGCCATGGTTAGAAGAACATCGTGAATTTTGGTATCTTTTAGCAATCCTCCATATTCAAGCACAGCAATATCAGCAGGCAGTAGCAAATTTGCAGGTATTAGAGTCGCTTGGACCGTTAAATAAAAGCCGTAAAGAGCTCATGGCCAACCTGTTGTTGCAAGTGAAAGTGCCTGTGCGTTCGGCACAATTGTATCAACAATTGGTAGATGAGTACCCTATGAACCAACGCTATATGAGTCAATTGGTTACAGCGTATCGTCTTTCACTACAACCAGAAAAAGCCCTCAATATTGTAGAAAAAGCCATACGTACGACTCCAAACGTTAAATGGTTGAAAATCAAAGGGGAGCTGTGTTTTGACTTGAATAAGTTCAAAGAAGCATTTCAAGCCTTTGCTGGCGTTCTTAAGCTTGAACCTAAAACAGGTTCCGCCTATCTGTATCAAGGATATTGTGCATTACAGATGGATGATAAAGCGCTGGCGCATACGGTATTGACACAAGCGTTGAACTTTAGAAAAGAAAAAAAAGAGGCTAGGCGATTACTTGACTGGCTCCACAAAACATAGCTTTAGCAATATTGTGTGGTTTAGATCACGTTTCCACAGTGTTTTTGAGAGGTATCTAAAAAAGTGGATTTAATGATCGCAGATCCTCAACGTGTTGGGATTTACGGTGGATCGTATGGCGGCTATGCGACCCTTGCCGGTTTGGCCTTCACGCCTAATCTTTACGCCTGTGGTGTCGATTATGTCGGTGTATCGAACATTTTCACCCTATTAGAAACGATCCCGCCATATTGGGAACCAGGTCGAAAAATGCTGTATGCCATGATCGGTGATTCAGTCTCTGATCATGATCTATTGCGCGAGGTATCGCCAGTTTTTCACGCTGATCAGATTTGTTCACCTCTTTTTGTGGCACAGGGAGCTAATGATCCGCGAGTTAAACAAGCAGAATCTGATCAAATTGTTGAAGCTCTTAAACAGCGCAATGTTGCTGTGATCTATATGGTGAAAGATGATGAGGGTCACGGTTTCCACAACGAGGAAAATCGTTTTGATTTTTATCACCAAATGGAGGTTTTCTTCGGTAAATATTTGGCAGACAAGGTTACTTTAAGGTGATATTAAGGTAATATCTCTTCTTATATACTGCTAGGTTTTATGAAACGATAAACAAATCTAAGTGGTCTATCTTGTTGTTGAGTGGCACAATCAATCGATTGCTAAATGCTGCTGGAACCAATATTGTTGAGGAAGTTCATCAGTTACGTTCAGAGACAATGAACAAGGTAAAAGCGGCAATGCTCTTCGCTCTCCTACGTGGAACTAAGATGCAGATGAGTGGTGAAATGCTTGCCTTGGCTAAATAGATAATTGACAATGATAACAGCTGAAACACTTATTGGGATAAGTTTGATTGCTTTGGATATAAATCAGTTCGATTATGCTTAGAGCGTTTTTACTATTGGTGCTGGTGCTTTTTAGTGCATCGTCTCCTGCTTTTGCACACCCGCATTTATTTGTCGATAATAAGCTAACGTTTATGTTTGATGAAAGTGGGTTAGCAGGCATGTTGGTAGAGTGGAAGTTTGATGACATGTACTCGTCGGGGATTATCTACGATTTTGATAATGGAGATGGAGTTTTTTCAAAGCAGGAAAATGCCCTTCTCAAAAGGGACAACTTTAGCAATCTAAAAAAGTACGATTTTTTTCTCGAGGTTGTGATTGATTCCTCTCCATTCAAAGTGGTGTTTGTTCAGGATTTTGAGGCCTCCATTAATAACGGCCGACTAGTCTATCGTTTTTTTGTTCCTTGCCATGTATCGGCAGGTCAGCATACTAAAACGATACATGTCGGGGTTGTCGATGAAACTAACTTTGTGGCTATAACCACGCAAAAGGAAGATGTGCTATTGCAAAAGGCTGAGCCTTTGTACCGAACAGAGCTCGCTTTTACGCCAACATCAGAATTCCTGCAAATCCTATCACCCAACGCAATTGATCGAGTTGCCCTTAAATTTTGGAAACCATGAAAAAACTAATTTATTTTGTTGTTGTTTTAACCATAATAGTAATGGTCGTATATCAAGCTGACCTGTTTGCTCACAATTTTTGGCAAGACTTTCAAGGACTCATTGCCCAATTACAGTACTACCTTAAAATAAAAATGACCGGATTAGTTTCTCAACTGCGCCAAGGCGACAATCTGTCGCTAATGTGGTTAGTCGGTCTTTCATTTATGTACGGTATGATTCATTCCCTTGGCCCAGGGCATGGAAAAGCGTTAATCGCTTCCTTTCTTGTTGCAGGCCAAGCAACTCCAAAACGAGCGGTTATTCAGGGATCGTTGGCGGCTTTTTTCCATGGATTTTCAGCTATTATTTTGGTTGCTATGATCAAATATTTTGCGATGGGACGCACCAGTATTGTGTTCAATCATTGGTCTGCCAATCTGCAGATTATTGCCTATTCGCTAATTAGTCTTCTTGGCTTGTTTTGTGTTGTTTCCGAGATCGTTGAGCTGGTCAGAAAAAAAAATAGACCACTACAGGTTGCCAAGAAAGTGCCAGAATGGTGGATGTGGTTGTCTCTTGGTCTCATTCCCTGTCCCGGAACGATGATTATTCTCCTTTTTTTTATGTCTCAAAAATTATTCGCGTTAGGTGTTTTTTTAGCGGTAACCATGGCGTTCGGTATGGCTGTAACACTTGGCGTTGTTGGTCTGTGCACCGTATATTGCCGCGATTACATCCAACAAATCAGAGCGGACAATCGCTGTAGTAGTTGGAGTGTAATATTTGATTATGTAGGTTTAGCAGGAGCCTCATTTGTGCTGTTCGTAGGACTCGTTTTATTGACAAGCACCTAGTACGAAAGTCTTTGACGGCGTATGCTGCTGCTGAATACTTTATGTGCTATCCCAATGGATGTATAATATACAACGCTCGGCATCTAACTATACCTTGGTGTCTCGCAAGTAGATGCCGAGCGTTGTATTTAGCGTTGTGTTGACAGGAGTGGGGGTAGGTTGTTAGCTGCTTAGGTTAGACATGAGGTTTGTCGCCCATTGGGCGGCGTTGGCACAATCAGTGCCATCAGGGTGATCTTTAGCATCTTCCCAACGTTTAATGCGTGCAACAGCATCAGGAGCGTGCGGATGATCTGCAGGCAAGGTGCTCATCGATTGAGTGAGTTTTGGGTCTATGGTCCCTTGGCTAATGAACCGTGCAACGATATTACAGCTGGGCATTAGTTGCGCAGCATTTTCTAAACTATCGCTGGCATGTTGCGAGTCGGGATAGACGCCAAGGGTGGCAAATAGAGCCACCGCTTGTTTGTTGAGGCGTTGCATATACTTTTTCGCCTCATCGTCAGCGGTTCCTTTATCAACCCAAAAGCCGATAAAAATCAATTCATACTTGTTCGGGTCTGGGTTTTCGTCTACCGAGTGAAGATCCGCATGGGGTATCGCAGCGTGAATCGCTTGGGCAATTTTAGCGATGTTACCTGTTTTACTCGAATAGCAGATTAAAGTTTTCATGGTTTTAATTCCTTTTTGATAAAACGTATCATAATTCAGGTCCGTCCGTAGGTGTCTATTAATGCCTGAATTGTGAGCTGTCAGAGTCCAATGCTACACTTTTTACGAATTTAAAATCCTTACTAAACAACGCTGCTCGGTAAATCTGCTCATCATGATAGCGGACGATATAGTGTAGAGGATCGGAAATTAGTTGAAATGGCATGTTTCGGTAGTCGAATTCATCAAGTCTTAATTCTATAAACTCATAGTTGGGGTAATTGATCAGATATACTTCGCTTTGACTGTTAATGGCGTAGCCGTAAACGTTCTGTTGGCGATTCTCGGAAACTTGAATGTGGACAATTTCGCCAATGTGTTTGGGTACGAGCACGGGATTTATTGTGAGAGTATTATCCGCACGCCTTAAATTGAACAAATTGCCCGTGTTATCCTTGAAAAAATAGCCCCAATCGAACGGTTTCATGTTGGTGATTTTACCCCACATGGTGCCGATAGGAAATTGCACTCTGTGTTCGTGCAGTAAGGCGTTTATCTCTTCTGTTAGCGCCTGTTTCACTCGAATAGTTTCACAATCGTAAATGATGATTTTGTTTCGTTTTACGGCAAAAACCTCTTCGGGAAAGGGGATCACCCCTTTATGGCTAATGGGGTTGAACAGTGGATACAGAGCAACCTCTTTGGCTTTTAGGCTAGCAGGGCGGTATTGTAAACTTTGCCGCGCTGTTTTGATCTGTTGTTTATCGTACTGTTTGTCGGCAATAGTGAGCGGAAGTTTCCCTTGAATATCGAGGTTTTTCCAATAGACAAAGGGCAGGAGTTGTTCATAGTGCTGACGATCAAAGGTAGTGGTTTGGCTGCCGTAGACAAATTGATGCCCTTGACCATTTTTTTGAAAGATAAAGTCGTTGAGGATTGGTGAGTATAATATGTAGTATTTTTCAAAAAAATGGCGGTATTCTTGTTGATACTGAGTGACGCCAACGCTAACGATGAGTACGCAAACAATGCCGATGCTAAAGTGGTATAGAATAGATTTTAATCGTTGCACCTTTACGCTGAGAAAGCTGTCGTATACGGGGAGAGTTAACCACAAAATCAAGGCGATGAGGATAAGGTCTTGATTGGCGTAACGATTTTTAAAGTAGAGTAAGCTTAACAGTACTGGGAGTAAGAGTTTGAACGCTTTTCGCCATAGGTTACGCTCAATGATTGCCGCGCTAAGACCGAGGTACAAGGCGAGGGCGAGCAACGACCAAAACAGGCAATCTTTAGCGGCTACGAGTACAATTTCACCGGGATAGTAGAGTCTGATGATGGCGATAATTGATATTGTCATCACGGCGTTGATTGAGCAGATGCTTATACCGCCAGCAATGAGGTGGTGGCCGACTATAGTCCGCAACTGACAGGGTAGATGGGTGAGAATACGCACCCGATTGCGGATGATCTCAGGGAGAAATTGTGCCACAGCAATGATGAGGGCGCTGAATAAATAAAAAGGTGCGAGGTTGGTGTAGGGTTTATCTTCCAGTTGAGCAAAGCGATACCACATCATTGATTCGGGTTCGATTGATTTAAAAGTAAAATCGAGATTGAACCAAAAATAGATTGCCGTGCTTAGTGCCGCAATGCACAGGATTAGGATCGACCAGCGCAGTTTGAGCCACTCTTTTTTGTAAATTGCTTTATAGACCATCAGTATTTTCCTACAAAACCAAGAAAGCGTTCTTCAAAGGAGACATCCACCAAGGTGAGGGGGTGGTGTACGTGGTGTTCCAGTTCGTTGTGTGGCATAAATGAATATAACCGTGTGGAATCAATCTTTTGCTCAATGCGATGAATCCCGGCATGATTATCAATAGATTCGTCGCCAATTTCAGAAGTTTCATAGCAGTGAAATTGTTGGCAAAAGTCGCTCATTCGGTTTTGATATACTTCGGTACTGCGGTCGACAATGGCTATTTGTTGCACTAGCTTTTCTAAATCACTCATAACATGTGAGGTGATGAGAACTGTTTTGTTGGTGTCGCGAATATAGTTTTTAAGGTAATCGACAAATAAACAGCGATAACCGGCATCAAGTCCCATGGAGTAATCATCGAGAATGAGCAGATCGGCATCCTGGGCAAACAGTAGCCCGAGCACCACTTGTGATTTTTGACCGAAAGAGAGCGAGGAGAGCTTTTGCTCCAATTGAACATCCATCATTTCAATCAAATCGTAAAAGATCTCTTGTCTCCAGCGCCGGTAGAAGGGGGCAAAAAACCGCTCCACCTGTTGTATCGACATATAGTCGTAACTGATAAACCCTTCATACAACAGGGCAATGCGCTGGCGCGTATTGGCACTGAGGCAGTGTGATGGTTCACCAAACACCACGCATTGACCCGCGCTTGGTTCTAGGTAACCCATAAGGATGTTGATTAAGGTCGATTTGCCGACCCCGTTTTTGCCGAGCAAGCCAAAAACAGTTCCTGCTTTAATTGTGAGATTGAGATTCTGATAGATCTGCTTTTTGCCATAGCTGTGGCTGAGGTTTTTGATCTGGATAACGGTATCTGCTGGCTGTTCACGGTTCAAGATTTTCCCCGCTGGCACAGAGTTTTTTTAGAGATACATTGGCCTGTGCTTGGTGCTGTGCCTGCGCATTTACCCGCGCAGTCACAGTCTTTTTTTTTGATCAGTTTGCGGTACAGGTAATAGAGTGCCACAACTGCGCAAATCCATATAAGTCCATTTTCCATCAATGATCCTCTTCGTTTAGATGAACAAGCCGAGCGTGTATAACACGCTCGGCTTGTTCTGTGGCTATTTCATGTCGTGAACCTGTACCCAAATTACAGCATCTTGACTGAGCTCTTTACCTTTGTACTGCGTATCGCTCCCAGCCCCGAGAGCGCAAAAACCCCACCACCCTGCACGGGGTAATCCAAAGGTGAACTGGCCGTTGGCATCGGCTTTAATACCAATAGTGATAAAGCTGTCTTGTGGTGCCTCAACATAGGATGGCCCCATTGAGTTAGTGTCTAAATTGGCATCACGGTTTAAGTATTCCACCTCTATCTCAGCAAAAGGAACAGGCTTACCATTGCTCTTAACCACACCTGTAAAGGTTGATCCTGTCCAGATCGAATAAGGCTTTGTTAACGGTACAATTTCAGCATTAAGTCCTAGTTCAGAATCCCAGTCAGTTGGAGCGCCAGCAACATTGACAATCATCTTGGTGATTTGTTGAATGTAAATATCTTCACTGGCTTCATAGTAAGGGGCAGGTTGTAAGATAAACAGGTGGTCGCCCATTCTCTTTGCTTTGTATTGTGATTTGTAGGCGATAGCGCTGTTGTGTGCGCCCGTCCAGGTGATCTGCTCTAGGGTGCTGAGGAGGTCTCTCTTTTTGTCTTTGTTGATGACATAAAATGCTTCAACGGGGCTAATCTCTTTACTATCGTGTTGCGCGCCCATATCCATAGTGTGCTCATCAGCGAAAGGGTGGGTAAACACCTCACGCATATCGATTGTTTCCCCCTTTTCTAACGCTGATTCAGGGGTGTAGAGCATTTGAAAGTGTGCCAAGGCAGTGCTACTCAGTAGTAGTGTCATGGCAATAGTTAAATAGATCTTTCTCATTCGTTCTCTCCTTGAGTGTTATATGGTTGTGGTGTGTTGGTTGATGGGGAAAACATTGGGTTATTCGATAATATCTTTACCGTCGACATAAACCCTGTGACCTTCACCAGCGTTAAAAACCGCTTGATATTCTCCTGCCGGTTTTTTGAAGTTGACTTCGCTGTATTCAGTCAGTTTAGTTTTTAGAATTGTTTTCCCGTTTTGCTTGAGCAAAAATTCTACGCCGCTGGCACTACTGCCATCACTAAAGCCACCTTCGCAGGTGATGGTTCCATCCCCCTCATCGAAGCAGGACATAAGCGCAGTGTGGGCAAAAGCGTTGCCAGCAATAAGGGTAAGGGCGACTACGAGGGTGCATATCTGCTTTTTCATGGGTTAAGCCTTTCGTTATAGATTAGAAAACTAAATTGGAAAACTATTTACTAACACTCCACTCGGGTTTTTTTCGGTTACTTAGTCCTAGGGCAATGGCTATGGCAGCCGCACTTAAATAGAAATAGCGCATCATCTCCTCACCACTCCAACCAAGGTGTGTTGCCATAGTGAAAAATAGTGCCGAGGTGATTAATCCCAAGGATATGGGGAAAATAGTGGCAAAGGCCATCCAGCGGTACGAGTTTGATTGCAGTTTAACTACCACCATGGTGGCAATACACGGTGGTGAAAGAATCATAAAGATCAACATCGCTACGGCATGGAGTGGGGTATAAGCGCCATCGCTGGCAAGAGCATTTTCAGCGCGTTGCCCTTGTTGACCGTTTTCGTAAATGGAACCTAACGTCGCCACAGCACTTTCACGTGCGGCAAAGGAGCTTAAAAACGCTACGTTGATGCGCCAATCGAAACCGCAGTACTGCGACACTGGTTCAAGTGCGCGCCCAAACATGCCCAGAAACGAGTTGCTGATCTTCTCGTTTTTCATCGCCATACGGATTTTTTTACTCACCTTGGATAACTTGCGTACCGCTTTGTTGATTTTTTTGGCGTCGCCACCTTGGGGACGTACCAGTGGGAATAGCTCAGGATTGGCAGCCATAAACGCCTGATCTAACGAATCAACTGCCTCTTTACTGCTGGTGAGCATCCGCTGTGCTTTGTACTGGTCATAAAGGTTGAGGAGAGCAAAAACTTCCATCTGTTCATCGACAAGTTGATAGTGACCTGTTTTTTGGGCTTTATGATCAAAATCACTCAGGGCTTTTTCCGCACTAAGACGGAACTGGCCCATGGTCTCAGCAGGAATGCCGGGATATTGCAGCAGCACAAACAGCACTACTGCTATGGCGAGAACAATGGTGACCACTTTTTTGATATACAACCAAACGCGCTGTAAGGCGCTGAGCAGCACCCCTTTAACCGTCGGCAGGTGATAGGCGGGCAACTCCATAATAAAGGGAGCTGTCTCTTTATTAGATAGAAAAGTTGCGGTGATCAGGCGGGCCACACTTAGAGCGATAAACAGGGTGACTGTGGATATATAGAACATCATCAAGGTCATCTGCTCTGGGAAAAATGCTCCGAGTAACAGCGTATAAAAAGGCACTTTAGCCATACAATTCATGTAGGGCACGGTAAGAATAGTGGCTAAGCGGGCGCGTTCATCGGCAATGCCTTTGGTTGCCATCACACCTGGAACCGCACAGCCACCGACCAACGCTCCGCCTAATACTAGCGGCAGTGTCGATTGGCCATGCAGACCATAACGCTTAAATACCCGGTCGAGAATAAACGCCATGCGTGGCATGTAGCCAACATCTTCAAGAATGGCGATTAGACCAAAGAGGATAAAGAATATTGGTACATAGTTGAGTAGAGCAATAGTGCTGTTGACCATCCAGATAACAAAATCGGTAATTGGTGGCACATCAATGAATTGTGCCTGTGGTAGCCAGCCGATAATCCAATTCTTTATTGATGCCAAAATAGGCCAGGTGTAGTTGGTTAGCTCGTAGCCACCGACAATGGATAACTGATAGATCAAGTAAATTACCGCGCCCAAAACAGGAAATGCTAACCAATGATTGAGAACGACGCGATCAATCTTATTTGTTAAATTTTCCTGTCCGCTGCGGTGTTCCTTTACGCACTCATGAAATAGCGTGTCGGCGTTATCGTAACGCAAGCGGGCAAAACCTTGATCAACATCCAGATCGTAACGTTTGTGGATCTCGTCGGTTAAATCATCAATTAATTGCTGTTTTATCCCTGTTTTTTCAACAATTAGCGCATCACCTTCAAGTGCTTTTATGGCGAGCCAGCGCCGTGAGATTGTCGATTCAATGGAAATCTGCTCTTCAAGTTGGGCGAGGTATGGCTCAAACTGGTTATAATTGATCTTAAATAGCTGAGTTTGTTCTTGCTGGCTGGCCGTTGCAATGGCAGCCATAATATCTGCTTTACCTAACCGCTTGGAGCCGGTTGCCTTAACTACTTGTACATTGAGTAGAAGAGATAACTGTTCAATGTCGATGGTAATTTGGCGCCTAGCGGCAATATCCATCATGTTTAAAACCAGCACCACTGGCTTGCCGAGCTCAAGAAGCTGAAAAGTTAAGTAGAGATTGCGCCGTAGGTTTGACGCATCTACCACGTTGACAATGACATCGGTATCCTCATCAAGCAAAAATGTTTTGGCCACCTGCTCTTCAAGTGAAAACATGCTGAAAGAATAGGTTCCGGGTAGATCAACAATCTGGTAGTTGTTTCCGGCATATTTAACATTGGCGGACATTTTGTCGACGGTGACACCGGGGTAGTTGGCCACGTGTTGATTGACGCCGCTGAGCATGTTGAAAATTGTCGATTTACCGCTATTTGGCTGGCCAGCCAGGGCAACATTAACCATGGTATTTAACCATAATTAGTTTAGCTTCACTGCGGCGCAGAGTGAGTAAGTAATTTTGAATACTAATTTCAATAGGGTCACGCAATGGGGCATTACGAATCATTGTTACTTTGGTTCCCGGAATAAACCCCATGTTGAGTAACTTCAGCTTTAAGGTTCCCTGGGCAAGGCAATCTTGAATGACCCCTTGTTGACCAGTGATTAGATCGGCTAACGAGGGTTGTTGAATTGACGTAGGCACAAGTTGTCTCCAAATATTTAAGGTATTATGATAATTACTGAGCCGCTTAATCTTACAGATTTTATTTAACTAGTTCGTGACTGTGGTCACGTCATTATTAATTATTTTGCAATACCCTCCTTGCTGCTTGTTCCCATAAATTTTTCTCAAATTTAATTACCCGAAGTGACACTGGTCACATCGCCGTAGCGGTGTAGTGGCTATAGTCATTGAAAATGAAAGTCAATTCGATTTCGCGAGTAGCGTGATCTGTAGCGGTAACTATTTATCTGGAGAATGTTTATGTCTGTCTTAATTATTGGAGCAGATCGGATTGCCTCGTTGGTTCCCAAGATGGAAGCAATGGGAGTGAGTGATATTACCTACTGGGATGCACGGCGCTATAAGGCGAGTAGAAATATCATTCCTGCTCAAACAGATCTGGTTATTTTCTTTACTGATTATTTACACCATTCCGTTGCTGAGAAATTAAAGAAGCAGGTCAAACGTTGCGGACTTCCAGTTATATATTCACGTCGTTCTTGGAGTGATGTGGCTCCAGCTTTACAAAAGAAATTGTCGGCGCAGTAACTCGAGTGAGGCGTGAAAAGGTTTCCATTGTTTTAACAAGAGGAGGATTTACTTTGTTCCATCGCTTGTCACGGTGAACAGTATAACGGCTGTAAAATATGGTGAGAGTGCTGTTCACAATTTTTTAATTTTTGAATCAAGGAGAAGGAAGAAAATGAAAAACAGTTTAACGCGGTTGATTATGTTTGTTGTTGGTTTTGGTTTAGTCGCTTCATCTGTTAGTGCGCGCGAGTTGTCAAATTATGAACTTCTAGAGCGGATTACCACTCTAGAAAGTCGCTTGAACGAACAATCAGATACCAAAGTGGCTGGTTCAGCTCTTGGGTCTTGGGCCGAGCGCATTACTTTGAGCGGTGCTATTGAGGTGGAGCTTGGTTACGAAGATGTAGACTATGATGATCCTGTCGAAGAAGATGAAGATTCAAGTGATATAACTTTAGCTACAGTTGAACTTGGCGTTGAAGTTGCCATTGTTGACCACCTTAGTGGCAGCGTATTGTTGTTATTTGAAGAGGGGGAAGGTGCTATAGACATTGACGAAGCCTTCATCATGTACGACGGTGGCGAGGATTTGCCAATCTTTGCACGCGCGGGAATGCTTTATGTCCCCTTTGGTGACTTTAGCTCAAATATGATCTCTGATCCGCTCACCCTTGAGGTCGGTGAAACCCGTGATAGCGCACTAGAGCTTGGTTTTAATCAGGCTGGATTCTATGGCTCAGTCTATGTGTTCAATGGCGATATTGATGAAGCGGGCGACGATAGTCATATCGATAATTT
>CAZHXF010000040.1:22803-24923 GCA_964536375.1 uncultured Desulfuromonas sp.
ATGTGTTCAATGGCGATATTGATGAAGCGGGCGACGATAGTCATATCGATAATTTCGGTGTTAATGTCGGCTATGCTGTTGAAATAGAAGATTTTAGCCTTGATGTTGGTATGTGCTACATCAACAATATTCTCGACTCAGATGGGCTTGGAGATGATCTTGAAGAACAAATGTCGGATGCTGAAGGCAGTGGTGACCTTTTAGAGCTCAATGAATATGTTGACGGATTTGGTGCCCATATTGTCGTCGCTGGTGCAGGTTTCACTCTGATTGGTGAATATATTGCTGCTCTGGACGATCCTGAATATATCCTTAATGGTGTTAAAGAGGAAGTTGAAGCCTTGTCAGTGTGGAACATGGAAGTTGGTTACACCTTCGAAGTTTCAGGCAAAGAAACCACCGTTGGCGTAGCGTACCAAGGCTCGGATGATGCGGATAACTTTATTGCGGAGTCCCGTTATATGGGTGTTGTTGGTGTAGGGATTTGTGACGGAACTTCGTTAGCGCTTGAGTATTTGCATGACACCTTTGACAATGATGATGAGGCTGATGTGGTCACGGCTCAATTGGCTATCGAATTCTAAATTTGAATTGACAACTTAATTGCAGTGAATACTCCCAGAGAGGTTCCCATGGTCTGGGATTGTCCATAGTAAGCTTGCCATGGTTTTTTAATTTGTAAGGGCAGCTATCTATATCTGGTCCTGAAAGAGCAGAATTTCTTTCAGGGCTTTTTAGAGCCCGGAAGAGAAAAGGAGCTCATGTGAAGAGAGGCCAGCTACCATGTTTTAAAATGATTAAATTGTTTGGCAAGCTGTTTGGTAATAATGATGATATGGGAATGGCGTGCCCAGAAATGCTGCATGAATTTGCCGAATCATTAGGGATCGCTCTTGATGCACGCGATAAAAGCACCCATAATCATTCCTTGGAAGTAGCTGATGTGGCTCTGATGTTGGCGAAAGAGATGAAGCTGTCTGTGTCGCGGCAGAATACTATCCATGTGGCAGGTCACTTGCACGATATTGGTAAAATTGCCATTCCAGACAGTGTTCTTAAAAAGAAAGGCCCTCTTAGTGAGCAGGAATGGCGACAGATGAAATGCCACCCCGTCGAAGGGGCTAGAATTGTCGCTCCCATCCAATTGTTTAATGGCGAGAATTGTGCGAGAGAAATTATTCTTCACCATCATGAACGTTACGACGGCAAGGGCTATCCAGACGGTTTATTAGGAATAGAAATACCGCTGGGGGCACGCATTATCGCTGTAGCAGATACGGTGTCGGCTATGTTGCAACACCGTTGTTATAGACGAGGGATGACATTTGATACTGTTGAGCAGGAGCTTGTCCGTGAAAAGGGACAGCAATTTTGTCCAAATGTAGTCGACGCATTCGTACGCCAGCGTCACCAAATTGAGGGATATTTTGCTGCAGAAGATAAACATGAAGTTCCAGAAAGCGGCTTATTTACTTCTGAAACTTCACTTGGATTTCCCTTAGCAAGTCTCAATCAAGAATGATTTTTGCTTTTCCCTTACTGTGAGTTTGTCATAGTAAGGGATGAAGTGAGGTTGTCTCCTGTGCAGTTGAGAAGAAAATTGAAGCTCAGGCATGGTTGCGTGAATAAGTTTACAGTAGACGACTGAACGTTATTGATATTAAGTGACGACACTCAGTTGCAAGGCTTGATCGTGGGTGGATTAGGTGGATACAAATTTGTGCTGACGCGCAGATCGTTAGCAGTGTTGCTCCGTTAGTTAGTCGAAGGTGAATGTTTTTGCATTATTCTTATGACCCCGGTGAGGGAAAACAAAGCATAAGGTCTGTTGTCTTAGGTATGTTTTATAGCAGTTTAGCCGACAATGCCCCTGTGATTCACAAAACGTTTCGCAGAAGCAGAGGCGTAATTTTTTAGCCATTAATATTTTTTTCCTCTTTGTACCGGCAAGCGCGGCACTTATCTGCTTTGTTGTGATGTGCTTTTTCTGTTGTTGTGTCAATACGTGTTAAATCCTGGGCGACTAAATCCAAAAAATAGGTGCGATCGTGTTAGTCATTGTTACTCCTTAACTAATTATGTGGGTAAAAGGTTAAACTCTAATCTGCTGCTGACAGCAA
>CAZHXF010000041.1:0-23199 GCA_964536375.1 uncultured Desulfuromonas sp.
GTGCCATTACAATTATTGGCGAGCCGCCATCCTTTAGAATGGCGGACGGTGCTATAATATTATTGCGGTGGTAGCGAGTATTTGGGAAGGGTTGTAGCTTTTACTGTGTTTCAGTGTCAATTTCAGCAAATTGAATGGCGGTGAAATCTACAGCAAAAAAACGGCTGATTTGACATTACATATATGCTATTCTCCATATATATAATAATTCAAAAAACAACTGCCTACTGGAGTACCTTATGCTAAAACTTATTGTTTATATCCTAGTGCTCATCACTTTTTTTGCCGTGCCAGTGTATGCGCAAACACTTAGCGCCGATGATATCATCCACCGTGCTAATCTTGCCTCTTACTACGCTGGGCAAGATGGCAAAGCCGATGTTAAAATGACCATCATCGCCAAGGGTGGCATTGAACGGGTGCGCGAATTTACCCTGTTACGCCTGAATGAGGAAAGCGGCAATCAGAAATTCTACACCTATTTCAAGGCACCGGCGGATGTGTATAAAATGGCTTATCTGGTATGGAAGAATGTAGCTGGCAATGATGACCGCTGGTTATGGCTGCCCGCGTTGAATCTTAAAAAACGTATTGCACCTGGCGATAAACGTACCAGTTTTGTCGGTTCTGATTTCCTTTACGAAGATGTTTCTGGTCGCAGCCCACAGGAAGATATCCACACCCTGACCGAAGAAACTCCCGAGAATTATATTATAGAAAATATCCCCAAAGACCCTTCTGCGGTTGAGTTTTCTCGTTATACCGTGCACATTGATAAACAGACTTTCCTGCCCATGCTAGCCGAGTACTACAATCAAGTTGGGCAACTGTATCGTCGGGTAACCGCTGTCAAAGTGGAACAGATTCAGGAATTTCCCACCGTAGTTATCGCCGAAGCCAGTGATTTAATAAGTGGCAGCGTAACGCGCAATGAATTCAGCAACGTCAGTTATAATATTGATCTAAATGCGCAAATATTCACTGAACGCTTTTTACGCCGACCACCGCGTGAGGTTTCCAACTAACCGCGCACCATAAATCATCTTGATTAGCACTGATCTTCCGCTAGCGATTAAATACCCGCCTACGCGAGAACGACGAATACACGGTCCAGACCCAGTGCGCAAGATTGATACTAAATCCGGTAAACCATTGAGGATAGCCATGCCCCGTTTTATGCTATTTATTGCCCTGTCTATCTGGCTAACAACAACTGCTGGCGCTTGGGACCTGCATGGTTTCATTGATGGGCGCAGCGGCATGCGTCTACACCAGCACGATAGTCAACGGCGCGCCATTTTGAACGAAATACGCGCGCAGCTTGACCTTAATCACAGCAACGACTGGTCAGTATGGCAACTACGCGGCGATTTAGTCGGGGACGAGGCCGTGGGCAGCCATAACCTGGATTTGGATAGTGGGCACGGCGTGGTTGATGTGCGCGAAGCCAATGTGCTGTTTTATCCCCACCCGCTTGTCGATGTAAAACTGGGGCGGCAGATTCTCACCTGGGGCACTGGCGACTTGCTGTTCATCAACGATATGTTCCCCAAAGATTGGCAGTCCTTTTTTATTGGCCGCGATGAGGAATACCTAAAAGCACCATCTGATGCCGTTTTAGTCAGCATTTTCCCCAGTTTCGCCAACATTGATATAGTTTTTACCCCAGAATTTGACGCCGACCGCTATATCAGCGGCGAACGGATTTCGTTCTGGAATCCGATGCTGGGACGACATAGCGTCAGAGATGATGAAATGCGCGTCGACACCCGCAACAACTGGGGTAATGATGCAGAATTCAGTGGGCGCATCTATCGCAATTTTACCGGTTACGAACTTGCCCTGTATGGCTACTCCGGTTTCTGGAAGAGCCCGGTTGGCTATGATCTCAATACAGCGCGGCAAACCTTTCCGCGCCTGCGAGTCTTTGGTGCCAGTGCTCGCGGCAATGCCGGGGCGGGTATCGTCAGCATCGAGGGCGGTTATTACGATTCCTATAGCGACAATGCGGGCACTGACCCTTTTATTCCCAACAGCGAATATCGCCTGCTATTGGGTTACGAACAGGAGTTGCGTCGCAATTTTTCACTGGCACTACAATATTATCTGGAATACATGGATGATTACGCCAATTACACCACCAATCTGCCGCCAGGCAGCGTTGAGAAGGATCGTGCCCGCCACGTAGTAACGCTGCGACTGACCCAGCAGGCGCTTAATCAAAACTTGACCCTGTCATTATTCAGCTACTGGTCACCGTCAGATCAGGATGGCTATCTGCGCCCCAGTTTGAAATATAAAGCCAGTGATGCTCTGAGTATTTATGTCGGTGGAAATTTATTTTTTGGCAACCATGACGAAACCTTTTTCGGTCAGTTTGAGCGCAACAACAATCTCTATGCTGGCATCCGCTATAGTTTTTAAACTCTATGAATCTATTCGACAGCCACATACATCTCCAGCGCTTAAATCCACCCCACCACTTCGATGCAGCAGTCAAGTGGGCTCTGGTTCCGGCAATCACCCGTGATGATTGGGAACCACTGCTGCACAATTATGGTCACACCGATGGGCGGTATATCGCTCTCGGAGTTCATCCTGAATATGCCGAGCAGTGGAACCAACAAGCTGCCACTCAACTGGAACAATTGGTAAAACACCCTCGGGTTGTCGCCATCGGCGAAGTTGGCCTGGATAGCAACTATGCTGATGACCTCCAGCAACAAGTCTTGCGCCAGCAGATAAAAATCGCCCTGACAGCGGATAAAGCGTTGATCCTCCACTGTTATAAACGCTATGCTGCGCTTTTAGATATACTGCATGAGGAACAGGCGCATCTGATCGGCGGCATCGTCCATGGCTACACTGGCAGCTTGGAAATAGCTTTACAACTCTGGCAGCTCGGCTTTGTCATTGGCATAGGGCGGACAATTTTAAACCCTCACGCCCGTCGCATCCGCGCCACAGTAAAAGCACTACCCGATGCAGCGTATGTTATAGAAAGCGATGCCCCGTGGTCAGCGCACATCCTAGAGCACCACCCCGACATGAATCAGGGGGCAGGAGCACTACTCAGCATAGCCGCACAAATAGCAGAACTGCGCGGACAGAGTCTGGAGCAGGTCGCCTGCATCTCAGCCAACAACGCCCAGCGCATATTACATATCGAAAGCAAATAATCACCCATGACCAAAACCCAACCAGCGCAGCAAACTCCACCAGCGCCAGAGCAGCGTTTCAGCCGTAACGAACTAGTAATCGGTAGCGCTGGCGTTGAGCGGTTACGCAACAGCCATGTAGCAGTATTCGGTCTCGGCGGCGTCGGTGGCTACGCGGTAGAAGCACTGGCACGTGCTGGCATCGGCCACCTGAGCCTGATAGATTTCGACAGCTTCAGCCTAAGCAACATTAATCGTCAGCTGCATGCCCTAGATTCCACCATCGGTAAGCCGAAAGTGGACGTTGTCGCTCAACGCTGCCTGGCTATTAATCCGCAAATAAACCTCACCCACTACAATCAACGCTACTCTTCCATCAATGCAGACTCTCTACTTGCCACACCCTACGACTACGTTCTCGACTGCATCGACACCATCTCCGCCAAAATCGATCTTATCCACCAGTGCCGCCAGCGCGACTTGGCAATAATATCCTCCATGGGCACAGCTAACAAAATTGATCCTACGCTGGTGAAGGTTGCCGATCTGTTTCATACTGAAAAATGCCGTCTGGCGCGCATCATGCGCAAAGAACTGCGCCGCCGTGGCATAGATTCAGACGTGCCAGTGGTCTATTCGCGCGAAGAATATCGCCCACCGCTATCTGCTCAACCAGCTCATGTTCGGGTAAGTGGCGACAACTGGCAGCAACCACCGTTGGGCTCCATTGCCACCATCCCCTCACTGTTCGGTATAATGATGGCCGGCATGGTAATTAAACACCTTGTGGAGAAAATCGATGCATGCGTTTGAGTGGTGGCAATTAGCATTATTAGTGGGTGTCGGCTTCGTCAGCGGCTTTTTAAACATTCTAGCCGGCGGTGGCTCGCTGCTGACCCTGCCCATGCTGATATTCATCGGCTTACCACCAATTGAAGCAAATGGCACTAATCGCATCGGCATTGCCCTACAAAACATCATTGCCGTGCGCAGTTTCAACAAAAGCGGCGTGTTATCTTGGCGCCTGGCCACCATGTGTTCCATACCGGCAGTCGCTGGAGCCTGTATTGGTGCATTGCTCGCGGTTGAAATAGATGAGTCGCTGTTTCGCCAAGTACTAGCCGCAGTTATGCTGCTGATGGTTATAATAACCGCAATCGATCCGGTAAAACGCTACGGGGCAAAGCTGACCGCTCCGACCACCAAGGCCAACTGGCTCATGTTGCTAGGTTTCTTTTTTATTGGCGTCTATGGCGGTTTTATTCAGGCGGGCATCGGCTTTTTAATCCTGATAGTTACCACTCTTGCTGGTCTGGATCTGGTACGCGGCAACGTCCTCAAGGTAGTGGTGATCCTTATTTTCACCATCCCAGCGGTAATAATTTTTGCCTGGCATGGTCAGGTTAACTGGTTTATCGGTCTGCTGTTGGCATGTGGCAATGCCGCCGGTGCAGCCATAGCAGCACCCATGGCAGTCAAAAAAGGGCACGATTGGATCCGGCGTATTGTCACTATAGTAGTAGTACTCTGTGCGCTAAAACTTTTCTTGTGGTAATCCAAAAACAGAAGCATTACCAACAGTGTGCATCAAACAAAATGCACACTGTATACAATTTTCCTTTTGCAATTTTATCAAACGATGTTTAGTATTGAAGTCAATATGTGATCCTCGTACAATTTTACACTGTTGGTTATTTTATGCGTTATTTGGGCGACAACACAGTTGGCAACAATTTTTGCGACGAGGTGTTTTAGTTTTTTAACTGTTTTATTTAATTTAGGGGGGTAAGAGATGGTGTTGAAATATGTGAGTTGGAGGCCGCCACCGTATTGAACCGGATTAGTTGTGGCGTTTTGACAGGGCAGGGCATGGTCCGGCAATTACTAGCAAGGAACATAGCTCTCTATTCAGAACAAACTTTTAAGGATAGGTAGGATTTATGCAAATGCTTCAAAGTTCTATTGGCAGAAAGCTCGTGATGGCAGCGACCGGGCTATGTCTGGTTGGCTTTATCACTGTCCACCTGCTTGGTAACTCATCCATTTTTATTGGTCCGGATGGTATCAATGCGTACGCTGAGCACTTACATGCACTTGGTCCCTTAGTTTGGATCTTCCGTGCTGTTTTACTTGGCCTTTTCGGGTTGCATATCTTGTTTGGTATCCAACTGACTCTGGAAAATCGTGCGGCTCGCCCCATCGATTACAACCAGAAAAAAAACATCCGCACTTCTTTTGGTGCTGAAACAATGATCTACACAGGTCTGACTATTTTGGCCTTTGCAGTTTATCACCTGTTTCACTTCACCATGCATTTAACGAACCCAGAGATTTCAGCTAGTGTGTTACCTCTGGATGCAATTGGTCGCAGTGATGTATTTACTATGATGGTACTGAGCTTTCAAAAATTCTTCGTCAGTACTGTTTATGTGGGCGCGATGGTTGCTCTGCTACTCCATTTAAGTCATGGTGTTCAGAGTCTATTTCAGACCTTTGGTGTTCTGAATGGCAACACACTTCCAATAATGGAAAAGATCGCTCGTGCTGCTGCTATCGTTATTTTTGTTGGTTTTATTTCTATCCCGGTGTCCATACTTCTGGGCCTGATTAACGTTTAGGAGGGTACCACGTGATATTAGATGGAAAATGTCCTACCGGACCTATTGAGAACTCTTGGGATAAATACCGCTTTGAAATGAAGTTGGTTAACCCTTCGAATAAACGTAATTACAAGATACTGATGGTTGGCACCGGTCTCGCTGGTGGTGCTGGTGCAGCTACCCTTGGTGAGCTTGGCTACAAGGTTGAAGCTTTCTGCTATCAAGACAGCGCGCGTCGTGCTCACAGTATTGCAGCTCAAGGCGGTATCAACGCAGCGAAAAACTATCACAACGATGGCGACAGCGTTTATCGTTTATTCTACGACACCATCAAAGGTGGTGACTTCCGCGCCCGTGAGGCTGACGTTTGGCGTCTGTCGCAGGTAAGTAACAACATTATCGACCAATGTGTTGCTCAAGGCGTGCCATTTGCCCGTGAGTACAGTGGTCTGCTTGCCAATCGTTCATTCGGTGGCGCGCAGGTTTCCCGTACTTTCTACGCTCGTGGTCAAACCGGTCAGCAATTGCTGCTCGGTGCCTACCAAGCTCTTTCACGTCAAGTCAAAGCTGGGACAGTTAAGTTGCACCCCCGCACTGAAATGCTTGATCTAGTTGTAGTCGACGGTGTTGCCAAGGGTATCACAGTGCGCAACCTAACCACTGGGGCTATTGAGTCTCACTGGGGTGACGCAGTTGTGTTGGCTACTGGTGGTTACGTAAACGTCTACTACCTGTCTACAAACGCCATGGGTTGCAGTGTTACTGCAGCATGGAAAGCGTGTGAAAAGGGAGCCTATATGGCCAACCCTTGTTACACTCAGATCCACCCAACTTGTATTCCTCAGCACGGTGACCAACAGTCAAAACTGACTTTGATGTCAGAATCTCTGCGCAACGATGGTCGCTGCTGGGTACCGAAGAAGGCTGAAGACTGCGAGAAGCCAGTGACCGAAATTGCTGAAGATGATCGCGATTACTACCTCGAGCGTAAATATCCATCATTTGGCAACTTGGCTCCACGTGATATCGCATCTCGTGCAGCAAAAGAGCAATGTGACGATGGTCGTGGCGTTGGTCCTGGTAAGCGCGGCGTTTATCTAGACTTCCAAGCATCTATCGATCGTGTTGGTCAACCTATAATCCAAGAGCGTTACGGTAACCTGTTTGAGATGTATGAGAAAATTACCGACGAAAATGGATACAAACAACCAATGCGTATCTACCCTGCGCCTCACTATGCAATGGGTGGTCTATGGGTTGATTACAACTGCATGAGCAACATTCCCGGTCTGTTTGTTCTAGGCGAAGCTAACTTCTCAGTCCACGGCGCTAACCGCCTCGGTGCTTCGGCACTGATGCAAGGTCTCTCCGATGGCTACTTCGTAATTCCTTACACCATTGGTAGCTACCTCGCTGGTATCAAACCAGGCGTAATCACTGAAGAGCATGCAGCATTCAAGCAGTCTCGCGAAGAAGTTGAAAGTCGCATTGATAAATTTATTAATATTAAGGGTAGCCGTTCTGTTGCATCATTCCACCGCGCTCTAGGTAAAATCATGTGGGAAGATGTCGGCATGGCACGGAGCAAAGAGAGCCTTACCAGTGCATTACAAGCGATACCTAAACTGCGTGATGAGTTTTGGCAAGATGTCAAAGTTACCGGTAGTAAAGTAGGACGTAATGGTCAAATTGAAGACGCCGGCCGCGTTGCTGACTTCTTCGAGTTTGCTCAGGTATTTGCTGCCGATGCATTACACCGCGAAGAATCATGTGGTGGTCACTTCCGCATCGAGCATCAAACAGACGACGGCGAAGCCACGCGTGATGATGAGAATTTCTGCTATGCTGCGGCATGGGAATACAAGGGTGTTGGCAAGGCGCCTGAGTTACATAAAGAACCTCTCAAATTTGAAAATATCAAACTTGCAGTAAGGAGCTATAAATAATGGATCTGACACTATACGTATGGCGCCAAGAAGGTCCTGATGCGAAGGGCAAGCTGGAGCAGTACGAGGCTAAGGATGTCAGCCCCGACAGCTCTTTCTTGGAAATGATGGACATTGTTAATGAGGATCTGATAACTTCTGGTATCGATCCAATTGAACTAGACAACGATTGCCGCGAAGGTATCTGCGGTACATGTGGTTGCGTAATCAACGGTATTCCTCATGGTCCTCAAAAAGAAACAACAACCTGTCAACTGCACATGCGTCAGTTTCAAGATGGTGATTCCATCACAATTGAGCCATGGCGCGCAAAAGCATTTCCAGTAATTAAAGACCTCGTTGTAGATCGTTCGGCATTGGATAATATCATCCAGTCCGGTGGTTACACCTCAGCATACACTGGTGAGTTAATCGGCGAAGCGAATAACACTCTGATCCCTAAGCCAATTGCTGAATACTCAATGGATGCTGCTGCATGTATCGGTTGCGGTGCCTGTGTTGCAGCCTGCCCTAACGGTAGCGCAATGCTGTTTACCAGCGCCAAAGTTGCCCAACTGGCAGTACTGCCACAGGGTGCTGTTGAAGCAGCTGAGCGGGTTGAGGAAATGACCGAGGCAATGCTCAATGCCGGTTTTGGTAACTGCTCTAACCACTATGAGTGTGAAGCTGCTTGTCCTCAAGGTATTAGCGTTAAATTTATCGCTAAAGCAAACCGCGAGTACATCAAGGCACAAGCTAAATAGTTTACCTATTAGCTGAGAAATAAAAAAGGGTGAGCCACCACGGCTCACCCTTTTTTTAATACTACCATGATGCCAACAAAATACCTGATTAATACAAATATTCCGCTATCACCATAAAGGTCGTTACTCTTGCGCAGGCGGGACTCTAGAAATCTATGCAAAACCTCTGGATACCCGCATTCGCGAGTATGACGAACAGGTGGAACAGAACCAGAACGGAAAATTAGTGCTACTCAGGATAAAATATCTGGATCGCATACGTCATGGTTATCCCACATCTATGCACTTATCCTGCTGCGCAACCGCAGATATACAAAAGTTTTCGCAACCCCAGCGCAATAGCACCTGCGCCTGTTCTCCACACATTTCTGCTGGAGGGCTCTGCCCGAGGAAAACCAAAGCCTGATAAATCAGTTGCGCGGCATCTACATAAGAAAAATCAACTTGATGATGGCGCTTACTTATTTTTTCGCCGATCCCTGTCAGTGCTAAGGGGAGGTGGGCATAGACGGGCACTGGATAACCTAGCAACCGCGCTAAATATATCTGCCGCGCTGTCGATGCTAATAGATCGCGCCCCCGGACTACCTGGGTCACGCCACAATCATGATCATCAATTACCACAGCCAACTGATATGCAAAAACCCCATCGCGGCGGCGCAAAATGAAATCACCGACCTGTGCTGCTACATTTTGGGCCATCCCACCTTGGACTAAATCATTGAAAACTAAATCTTCATCCTTGGTTATAAGACGAAAAGCTACATCAATAGTATCCAGCGTCTTACCTAAACAGGTGCGTGGATAAATAGGACCTTCGTCACCAAAATGAGGCGCTGATGCCACTACTTGTTTGCGACTACACGAGCACGGATAAGTTAACTTAGCCTCCTGTAGTTGCCACAAAACCTCCTGATAACGCTCAGAGCGCTGGCTTTGGTAAATTATTTCACCGTCCCAATGCAGCCCTAGACAATCAAGCTGGTGTAGGATAGCATCTGCGGCACCAGCAACAACACGCGGTTGATCGAGATCATCAATACGCACCAACCAATCCCCACCCACTTGCTTCACCATACAGTAACTGGCTACTGCGGTTAACAGAGAACCAAAGTGGAGCAACCCGGTAGGGCTGGGGGCAAAACGACCGATCTGCTTGATATATGGCATAGATAAATTCATTTGCTAACAATGATGAAAGTAGCGCCGTTAAAAGTCAAGAATTACGCCTGTTCCAAATAATATTGTTGACAAAATTAGCACAGCAACCTATCCATAACAATAAGGGTCATCTTTAAAACCAACCTTCAAACTTTCTAGCAGGACAACTTATGATTATCACGCGCGCCACCGAATATGCTATCCGGGCCATTCTGTATATGTCCAAGTTTCCCACCGGTGACATTATCTTAAAGAAAGATATCTGTCGTACCCAAGATATTACCCCAGCGTTTTTGACCAAGATATTTCAGCCGTTAGTGAAGGAAGGTATTATCGGATCCCAACGGGGTGTAGGCGGCGGATTCTATCTTAACCTTGCGCCAAAAGATATCAGTATCTACGATATTTTCAAAGTTCAGGAAGACCCCCTCCATATAAATATATGCCTTATTGAACAGGGGAAATGTGAGCGCGATAAATTTTGCCCGGTGCACAACAAATGGAATGAGGTACGCGACAGCATGATGGAGCAGTTGAGCTCATGTAATTTTGCCCAACTGGTGCAAGAAGAGAAACAGAACATTCAACAACTCACCCAACAAAAACAGCAATAAGAAGTTTCTGCGCAGAAACATTCCCAACCCTGAAAACGAAACCAACACAAACCACTAAATACCCCAGTGAATCAGCATAATAATAATATAATTTATTTAGGCTAAAAGCATTGACTTAACTAAAGATACTTACTAGTATGTCTCGATTTTTATTGCTCAGTAAACTCTGTTAGTGGGGATGAAAACAATATGAATACTGAAAAGCTAGAAGAGTATCGCACAATCTTACAAGCCCAACTTGAAGAGCTTTTGCGCGAAGCTGGTAAGACTGTTTCTGGAATGACCGATGAACACATTAACTTTCCTGATCCAACAGATCGCGCCTCCATGGAATCTGATCGCAACTTTGAGCTACGTATCAGAGACCGCGAACGGCGTCTGATTGGTAAGATTCGCGACGCATTAGAGCGAATTGATGAAGGTATTTTCGGCATTTGCGAAAGCTGCGACGAAGAAATTAGTGAAGCACGCTTGCGCGCCCGACCCGTTACTACCCTGTGCATAGATTGCAAAACTGAGCAGGAACGCAAAGAACGAATAGGATAACTTCGCCAGCACATATCAGGCAGGGCACAATGCCACATCAAGATGCAATATATTCAAACGCACACGAAGTAACGCCTTTCGAATTTAACGATAAAGTTGTCAGAGTCTTTGACGACATGATAACCCGTAGCGTTCCACTGTATCGCGAATCTATAAACCGTCAAGCACAGCTAGCCGCCCACCATTATCATCCGACTAGCTGCATTTACGACCTCGGCTGTTCCAACGGTAATTTTGGTCTGCAGTTTCTGCAAGAGATGGGCAACCGCCCCTTTAATATGCAGGCTATAGACAATTCTGCCCCAATGCTGGAGCAATACCGTCAACGGCTCCAGCACCAATCCCAGCATAAAAACATCACCCTTAACCTGGCGGCTATTGAAGATTACCCCTTGGAGCAATCCTCGGTAGTAGTGATAAACCTCACCCTGCAATTTCTAGCTTTGAGCGCACGCGATCGCCTGATTCAACATATTTATAATGCCTTACAACCGGGAGGCATCCTGCTACTCAGCGAAAAGGTTATTCACTCCGATGAAGAACTGTCCACCCTACAACAGGACTGGTACTACCGCTTGAAAAAGGAAAACGGCTACTCGCAACTGGAAATCAGTCAGAAACGGGATGCCCTAGAAAATATCCTGATACCGGAAACCATAGAACAGCATCAACAACGTCTTAATCAGGCTGGGTTTAAAAAAATGGATGTCTGGCTGAAATGGTTTAATTTTACCTCTATTTTATGCATCAAATGATGAAACTTACCCCAGCAGATATTTTGCACGCCCTTGATCCGAGCGGGCAACTGCCGTGGTTAAACAAACTCGGCGAGTTATTGCAAGAGAAGGACAGCTTTCATCGCTTACGCGACCGTAAAAGCCAGAAGTACCTCGATATTTTGGACAACCTGCCAGAAATCACAGCGCTAAAGTGTGAACTGAATCAAAACTGGATAACTGTGGGTAGCGCTGATGAACTTGAGCCCCAGGTAGCCGAGCAGTTGCTCCATGCCCTTTTTGGGCTACGCCCTTGGCGTAAAGGTCCATTTAAAATATTTGGTACAGAAGTTGACTGTGAATGGGTTTCCTACATCAAGTGGAACCGCTTAAAAAATGCTATAACACCACTGCGCGGCAAAAGAATTTTAGATATCGGTAGCAGCTGCGGGTACTACCTGTATCGCATGAGCAATCAGCAACCAAAATTGCTGGTCGGGCTGGAACCATACGCCACCTTTTATTTCCAATTCTGCCTGCTTCAAAAATTGATTAAAGCACCTAACTGCTATACCATACCGGCTAAATTCGAAGAATTGCCCCTGATGGCAGGATATTTTGACACCATCTTCCACATGGGAGTGCTATACCACTTGCGTTCACCATTGGACAGTTTGATCCAGATACGCCGCACCCTACGCCGTGGCGGTGAACTAGTGTTAGAAACGCTGATTATCCCCGGAGATGAGCACTTGGCTTTATCGCCACCAGAGCGCTACGCCAAGATGAACAATGTTTACTTTCTCCCCACCGTGCCCTGCCTGAGTTCCTGGCTGGAAAAGGCTGGCTTCACTAATATTCGTTGCATTGATGTAGCCAGAACTACTTCTGCAGAGCAACGTAAAACAGCTTGGATTCAAACAGAATCCCTAAGCGATTTTCTCGCCCCCGATGATGAGCTATACACTGTAGAGGGACATCCAGCACCGCGGCGGGCCCTGATGCTAGCACAGGTAAAATAGGCAGAGCATGAAGAATATACGTTACGCGCTGGACAACTATCAGCCACAACAATCCGCTCAGCAGGAGGGCAACAGTGCTGCCGTTGCTCTATTATTACGCAGCGGCGAGCAAGGGACAGAAGTGCTATTCGTACAACGTGCGCGCCATCCTAAAGATCCATGGTCGGGAAATCTTGGCTTGCCGGGAGGGAAAATAGAAAGCAGCGATGCTGACCCGCTAGCGGCAGCAATCCGCGAAACAGAAGAGGAAGTTGGTCTGTATCTAGCCGCAGAACAGCTAATTGGTCAATTAGATGATCTGCTCGGCAGCCGCGTACCCATACATGTCAGTTGTTACGTGTTTATTATCGAGCCCAACCAACAGATCTGTAGCAATGAAGAAATCGCGCACAGTTTCTGGTTTCCTGTCAGTGAACTACAACAGCACCAGCGCCATGGCATCCATCCGGTTAACTGGCATGGTACAGTATTAGCTGTTCCAGCCATCAGTATCAGCGCTGACTTGCCCATACTGTGGGGGCTGACCTATCGCTTCATATGTCAGTTTCTTCAGGTGATCGGTACCCCAATTGAAGAAAGAGAAGCATAGCTACCACCACTTGTGCCCGCCTAAAAACGTAAAATACACGCTGACCAAGTTAGACCTGCACCAAAGGTTACCAGCCCAACGATATGTCCGGCTTTAATCACTCCACTATCAATTGCCTCATTGATCGCGATAGGTATAGATGCCGCCGAAGTATTGCCAAAACGATCAACATTTATATACACCTTGGCTGGATCAATTTTAAAGCGCTTGGCTATACCTTCAATAATGCGAATATTGGCCTGATGAGGAATAAGCAAATCCAGATCTTCCGGCGTAAGCTGAGCACGCTGGAGCGCTTCATGTAAAGCATCGGTCATGGAGACTACTGCGTGACGAAACACTTCGCGACCCTGCATGTTGATACAGGCAAAATTACTGTCCAAACTTTCATGAGTGAGCGGATAACGGCTACCGCCGGGATTAAACAACAGTTTGCTATGCCGCCCATCACTCTTAATATAAGTGCTCAGCAAGCCACGCTGATCGGTTGCCGGTGCCAATACCGCTGCCCCAGCACCATCTCCAAACAACACACTGGTGTTACGATCTTGCCAATTGACCATACTTGACAGCATCTCAGCTGCGACTACCAACACCTTTTTATAACCTTCAGTCTGGATTAGGCTGTTGGCCAGATGCAAACCATAGAGAAAACCACTACAAGCTGCTGAAATGTCAAAAGCTGCGGCATTGGTTGCCCCAAGCTTCTCTTGCAGCAGGCAGGCCATAGACGGAAATTTCATATCACCGGTCACAGTACCGACAATAATCAGTTCAATCTCTTCAGCCGTTGTATTAGCAGCAGCCAGTGCCGCCACAGCTGCCTCGGCAGCTAAATCAGAGAGAGAACTGCCGGGCTCGGCAATGTGGCGCTGAAGAATACCACTGCGTTCCACGATCCACGCAGAAGTGGTATCCACCATAGTTTCCAACTCAGCATTTGTTAAAATACGCTCCGGTACCGCATGACCGGTACCTATAATACAGCTATGAGGTTGCATAGTTAACTCCCCACATACAAGTAATGCTTGCAAGCAAGCAAAAGAATTAAATTAAAGAAAATTGCCTGGCATTCACCATAATCCGTTAGTTACGGTGGGCAACAGGCACAGATAGAACGGAACAGCACCGTACTCAGATAGCGATCACCGCGATCAGGCAGCAAGGTTACCACCGTACCCGAGGTCATAGTAGCTGCAACACGTAACGCTCCCACTACCGCAGCACCACTGGACATGCCGACGAACAAACCTTCTAACACGGCGAGCTGGCGTGCACAGTCGAAAGCTTCATCGTCTTCGACGATAACTTTTCCATCCATCTGAGTAGGATCAAACACCGGCGGCACGATCGCCTCCTGCATATTCTTCAACCCCTGAATTTTATGCCCCAATGTTGGCTCAACCCCAATGATACGAATCTCCGGATCAAACTCTTTCAACGCCCGACCTGTGCCCATCAGGGTTCCTGAAGTACCGATTCCGGCCACAAAAGCATTTAACTTACCATGGCATTGACGATAAATTTCTGGGCCGGTGGTCTCATAATGGGACAGAGGATTATTCGGGTTAGCATATTGGTTCGGCATAAAATACTGCTGTGGAGATTCGGCAACGATGTGGTGCGCCAATCTGATGGCACCATCTGTAGCCTGTCCCGGCTCCGAGAGTATCACCTCCGCGCCGTGAGCCTCCAACACGCTGCGCCGTTCAGTACTGACACAGGGTGGCATCACCAACTTTACCTTATAACCTAACGAAGCACCGATCATTGCCAGGGCGATGCCAGTGTTACCTGAAGTTGGCTCCAGGATTGTCTTCTCTGGTGTTAACTCACCTGACTCAATAGCCTTCTTTATCATATACCAAGCGGGACGATCTTTTACCGAACCACCGGGGTTGCTCCCCTCCAGCTTGGCAAAAATATTGACCGCCGGGTTACCGTTAAGCTTGGTAAGCTGTACCAGCGGGGTGTTACCAATAGCCTGCGTTAAAGCATATTCATTCATCGCTATTTTTACTACCTGTGTAAGTAGAAACTTGTGCTTCTACGCAATTGATAAAATATCAATCTCAAAAAGATCGACAGCTTAACCTCTAAATTATACCGTGCAGTTCAGCTCCGCTTACCCCAAACAGATCAACCCGCTTTTCCACCTCAGGATCGTCTATTAACGCTGGCGCATGATGATGCTTGCGCCGCGCATCAATTATCAACGAGCCGTTACAGCCCCAATGTTTATTACTAACAAAAGACTCAATGCCGTAGATGTCCTGTGCCGGATCGGAACGGGTAAAAGTAGTCCACAAGAAATTATTCAAGGTGCACGCAGCAAACACGCTATCGTCACTAACTATAAGCAGCGGAAATTCATTAACACTATCGGCAGCACTGAAAAATGCGCTCAACCGTTGCATGTCCAGCGCCGGATCAGCAGCTTCAGCGCTACAG
Organism: uncultured Desulfuromonas sp.; assembly: GCA_964536375.1. Classification (GTDB taxonomy): domain Bacteria; phylum Desulfobacterota; class Desulfuromonadia; order Desulfuromonadales; family Desulfuromonadaceae; genus Desulfuromonas. Next base: position 15,547 of record CAZHXF010000041.1, read on the forward strand.
ATCGGTCCCTGAATGATCAAAATACCCGGTTGCGCTATTTGCGGTGCGCTGAAACCAGCGGGCAGACGTAAATCTAGCGGTAACTCAGTCGACAACTGACGTCGCACTGCCCCGTTAGCAGCCACAACAACCTTGGAACCACGGTTAATGCCACTGCCGGTGTAGTCCAGAGTATCCATAGTAGTACAGGTATGGAAATGGAGATCACGACGCCAATCACAGCGCTGCAACATATGGGCAAAGAATTGCTGAATATCATGAACATCCAACTGTGGACAATCATTGCTATTGGCAATCAGCAGATATTTCGCCAAGGATAACTGCCCCTGACCGAGAATGGCACAACCCTGTGTTAACAGTTCCTGCGGTCGCTGATCGTTGCTGTATGGAGTATAGCGCTCAGTGCCCAGAGCGAGCAACAGCGGATGCACTCCAGCAGCATCGACAGCATGCACCGCCTTGATACCCGGCAACACCGTGGGAATAAGCTCCCCAGTCAGTTCATGGATAAAAGTCCCGAAACTGGTATCTTCCTGCGGCGGTCGCCCCACCGAAGTAAATGGCCAGATGGCATCTCGGCGATGATACACCGCGTCGACATGTAACACCGGAAAGTCATGCTTTAGGCTGTAATAACCCAGATGATCTCCAAAGGGACCTTCTGGGCGGGTAGCGCTTGGATCAATACTGCCACAGATAACAAAATCAGCTTCAGCCGGAAAGGGCAATCTACCGCCATGATCGCCACGTACCATGGAGATACGTCTTCCCGCCAGCAAACCGGCAAATGACAACTCTGGCATCCCCTCCGGCAATGGCATCACTGCGGCAACAGTCATACTGGGAGCACCGCCGACAAAAATATTGACCGGCAACCGCTGACCAGCCTGCTGGGCAACAGTGTGATGCACGCCAATACCGCGATGAATTTGGTAGTGCAGTCCCACCTCTTTGTTAGCAATGTAGTCATTGCCAGAGATCTGCACGCGGTACATCCCCAGATTTGCATGGCGCAACCCAGGCTGGTGCGGGTGTTCGCTATACACCTGCGGCAGCGTTATAAACGCCCCCCCGTCATCAGGCCAAGTAACTAGCTGGGGCAAACTATCCAGCGTAGTCCGACCAGCTAAAACCGGCGCTTGTTTAACCCGTTTGGGGAGTAGGTGCCATGCCCCGAGAGGGGCCTTGGCAAAGCGCCACGGCTGTTTCAACACCACGGCTGGCGCTACTTTAGCCTCAACTAGGCGTTGCACCGTCTCTAGGGTATCGCGAAAGATAAAGCGGGTACGCTCCAAGGTGCCAAACAGATTGCCCAGCATAGGAAACTGGCAACCGCTTATATTGGTAAACAGCAGAGCCGGTCCAGCTGCGGCATAGACCCGGCGCTGAATAGCCGCCGCTTCGAGATTGGGGTCTACCTGCCGGGTGATCCGAATCAACTTACCGTGCCGTTCCAGATCACTAACACATGATTGAAGATTAGCGTACCCCACATGCAGCTCCTAAAACGAGTTAATTTGACGAATAAAAGAGTTTAACAAGCCATAGCTGCGCCGGTTAAATTCAATCGACAAACGCGGTAAGTGCCATAGATCGGGCTGATCTTTCTCTGCTTCAAACGCCTCTACCGTTTTAATATGAGTGCCAGGCAACAATATTTCCGAAAATTCCCCCTCGAGAATATTGATCTGCTCCGCTGTCAGCACCTTATTCAAGCGAATAACCAACAACTTATCCACATAGCGACTAGAATGATAAACCTTATAGAACTTATGGATAATCTCTACCGCTTCTTCGGCACTACGGGTAATGGTAAACAAGCCGAAATCTTCACCGGAGATTAAACCTTGGGGCAACATGACATTGCGGACAAACTGAAACCACTCACCCCAATAGCTACCGTCATCGTCATCTATCAATACCAATGGTATGGGCGGATTTTTACCGGTTTGCAACAGGGTTACCGCCTCCATAGCTTCGTCCAGAGTGCCAAAACCACCGGGGAATAAAGCAATAGCGTCAGCTTCTTTTAGGAAAGCCACCTTGCGGTTGAAAAAATATTTGTACACCAACCCGCGTTTGCTGTTGGTCATAATTTTGTTGGTATCTTGCTCAAAAGGGAGCTGGATATTTACCGCAAAGGAATTTTCTTCGCCAGCACCCTCATTCCCAGCCTGCATTATGCCGCCACCGCCGCCGGTGATAACCATGTAGTCAAGTTCCGCAAGCAAACTGGAGAACTGCATACATTTTTGATAAATCGGTCGATCAGGGGCAGTACGCGCAGAACCGAAAATGGTTACCTTGCGCCGGGAACGGTAGGGAGCGAAAATTTTGCTGGTATAACGCATCTCCTTCATGGTGGTGCGTATCAACTTCAAATCGGCCAAATAATCGCTTTCCTGTCCAGCTTTTAAAGCACTGAGAATCATTTCACGGATAATGTAGGGATGATGAGCCCCAACCTTATTTATCAATTCATCGACCATGGTATCAATCTCACCATTGGTACGGGTAAATTTAATCTCCATAGACACCACTAAACTCCCGACATCTAACCACCAAATTAATCACAAACGGCAAGAAACTTATTTCCCGCCATACTCTGTGAGCGAATAAATAACCCGCGCAAACTGGAACCAATATAGCGCTGATCAAAAACTTGATATTGCGCGCGTAATTGCCTCTCTAACGCGTAAAACTGTTGACACTGCTCCGCGTTCATACGATCTTCGATTTTATCGCAGATAAAAGTGACACAATTAAAGGGACGCGTCTGCACCGCCAAGGTACAACCCTGCGCATCCATAAATGGGCAACTCTGACTGAAGTCGGCAGCGGGCAGGTTGTTGGACAATAACCCACTGAGAACATTGACTAAGGTCATATGGTTATTGCCCCGTTCACAACAACCACCCTTACACTCCCGGCACTGACCAATACCATCCGCCTGAATAAACAGTTGATGTAACTCAGCTTGTAATTTATGAATATTAGCCAGATGTTGCTCTATCCACTGGCGCTCATCTTCCGCCAAACAGCACAGTTCCTGCTGGATACTAGCGACAATCTGGTGCCACTGTTCGGCGGGAGAAATTATAGCATTCATACAGTATCTACCAATAAATTTAACTGGCCGAAGAAGCCCATAAGCCGGGTCCTGTACCCGAAATCAGTTACCCAATAACAGGAGACGATCATTTCTCTAGGGCTGCCGTTGCCGACAGCCTCAAGCAGCCAACCCAGAAGCTTCGGGCGGGTCGCCCTCAAACGCTTCTCTATTTGGCCTTGCTCCGGATGGGGTTTACCTAGCTCCTGATGTCACCACCAGAACTGGTGAGCTCTTACCTCACCGTTTCACCCTTACCTGCGCCATCTAAATGGTGGCAGGCGGTCTTCTCTCTGTGGCACTAGCCCTGAGGTCACCCCCGGTTCCCGTTAAGAACCATCCTACCCTGCGGAGCCCGGACTTTCCTCCCGTTTCTTGCGAAACCGGCGATCGTCTGTGCTTCTTCGACCATTACTAGTTTTTATCCCGTACTACATCAACAGCCAAAAAACTTAAGACTTGTTTTCCAGCGGCGCCACATACAGCAAACGATTGCAATGGGGGCAGCTATCTATACTCTGTTTTTTTAACATTGAATTATAAAATTGCGGAGGCAAAAACATATTGCAACCCATGCAGGTACCACGGCGCGCTTCAACTAACGCCAGACCTTTACGCCGCACCAGCAACAACTCGTATTTCTTGCGAATTTTATCTGGAACCTGCTTGGCTAAACGCTCACGCTTGGCATCTTCCGACACCAAGCCATCATCAATAGCTTTAAGCTCTTTATTGATTTCGTTAGCGCGACTCTGATTATTCTGCTGCAACTCATCTAGCTGTTGTTGTTTTTCCAGCTGATCCTCTTCCAACGCTGCCAAGGCATCATCACCACTACTGAGCTGATCTTGCAAATCCTTCGCTTGCTTTTTGGCGATATCTACCTCTTTTAACACCGCCAGATATTCTTTCTGCGTTTTGATCTCCGGCAGACGAGATTCCGCTTTTTCCACATTATCCAGCTCTTGCAGCAAGCCCTGATTGACTGTAGCGCGCTCCTGCTGTACAGCATCAATCTCATGATTCAACTGTTCAACGATTGCCAGCAGTTTTTCCGCCTTATTTGACAGCGTTTTCTGCTCTTCGTGCAACAGTTCCTGCTGTTTACGACCAGCCAGAATGTGTTGGTCCAGTTCCTGTAAATCAATAATCAGTAGTACGTCTTCTTTCACCCTAGTACCTCCATACTCTTGTTATGCTGCGGTTATTGCTTCAGTGTTAAATATTCATAAAAGGATCAATCTCATGTGGTGCAACCATATATTCTACTGACCAGTTACGCTGCTGCGTTACACTGGTTAATTTCCGTGCTAAATAATTAGCCATAATGTGTTCCGTAGCAAAATGCCCAGCGTCAATAACGGCCAAACCAAGTTCTTGTGCGCCCATGGCTTCGTGATATTTGACATCACCGGTAACTAGAACATCGGCACCTTGGCGCGCTGCTTCACGGATAAGAAACGCCCCACTGCCACCACACACGGCAACCTTGGAAATCACCTTATCGCCACCGGCATCACCATCAGCCCTGATAGCACGCACGCTGGAACAATTAAGCTGATCCTTGCAGTGGCTAGCAAACTGCTCAAATCCGAGGGGTTTATCCAAACTACCGATGCGCCCCAAGCCGATATTCTGCGCGCTATTTTCGATAGGGATAATATCGTAGGCAGCCTCTTCGTAAGGATGCTGTTTCTCCATCCGTTCTATTACCCGTTTAATCAAGGCACGCGCGACTATGGTTTCCAGCCGTACCTCATCCACCCGCGCTTCACTGCCAATGGTTCCGCTATGTGGATTACAACCTGTATTAGCCCGAAAAGTACCAACACCGGCACTGCGAAATGAGCAATGGTCGTATTTACCTATGCTACCAGCACCAGCTTTAAACATAGCATCAGCCACAGCGTCAGCTGCGTTTTCCGGCACATAGACCACTAGCTTCAGCAACTCACCAGCTTTAGGGCGCAACAGCGGCTGGAAATCGCGCAGGTGCAAAGTTGTGGCCAGCCAGTCGTTAAGTCCATCGCTGGCATGATCTAAATTGGTATGGACGCTGATTATGGCAAGGTTATTACGGATTGCGGTGTAGAGGATGGTGCCGGTGGTGTCGCTGAGGGAGATTTTTTTCAGTGGGGTAAAGATCAGAGGATGGTGGGTTATCAGGGCTTGGCAGTTATGTTCTATTGCCGTGTTTACCGTGGTCAATGTTGGATCTAACGCCACCATCACTCTGGTTACTTCCTGCGTTAAATCCCCGACTTGCAACCCGACGTTGTCCCAATCCTCCGCCAAGTGCTGGGGATAGTAGCGATTGACCAAGCCGAGTAGATCTTGGAGTCGCATTTTAGGTAATTTCTTCATCATCATTGCTCGTAAAAAAAGAGAGTGCAACTCAACTGTCGTCGCACTCTCTCAATCTTTTCGGGGATATAATCTTGGCGTCTTCGCCTACGTACACGCACCATTTAATTCCTTTTGATATTCTGTTAAAGTGGTGGGCCCACCAGGACTCGAACCTGGGACAAACCGGTTATGAGCCGGTGGCTCTGAACCAACTGAGCTATAGGCCCACATAAAAACAGAGAAATTAGTTTAGTCGATTGTTCTAGCGAAAGTCAAACAAAATGCATGCTTCACAAACAAAAACATTCCACTCAGACATGTGTGCTATTGTACTTAGCCTCTTGCAGTAAAGAATAACCTGATTAATACTAATCTTCCGCTATCGCCACAAAGGTCGTCACTCTCGCTCAGGCGGGAGTCTAGAAATCTATGCAAAATCTCTGGATCCCCGCATTCGCGAGGATGACGAATACGGGGAACAGAACCAGAGCGGAAGATTAGTGCTACTCAGTACAGAATAAAGCATATACCGCTAAACATCAGACAGGTGTTGCCCTCGGCGCAACAGATATTCCTCTTAGAAAATGAACACATTATGGCCTTGCCAGCAACAGTCTACCGTGTCGCCATTGAATTGTCCGACGTTGATCGTAACTACTATAGCCATCTGGCAACCACCGTTGCCCGCCACCCATCAGAAACCGCCGAGCGCATGGTGGCCCGCCTGATCGCCTACTCCTTATGCCACAATGAGCAGATCACCTTTACCAAGGGGGTCAGCGATGGTGATGAACCAGACCTGTGGATTAAAAGTTTAGACGGTCAACTGATAAACTGGATTGAAGTTGGGCTGCCTGAGGCAAAGCGGCTGGTGAAAGCGGGAAAACATTGTGAGCAAGTGATCCTGTTCGCCTATGGTTCCGGCTTCGACCGTTGGCTGGCTGGGAGTAGAAAGCAACTGGTATCCATGAAAAACTTCCGCCTCTTTTACCTAAGTGACGAATTACTGAGTTTTTTAGTCGCTCAGCTTAATCGCAGTATTGTGTGGCAGTTCACCTGCAGTGATAAAACCCTGTATATTACCAGCGGCACAGAAAGCATCGTGTCCGAACTGAATGAAATCGCTGTCCGTTAAAGGTTAACCACTATGCTGCCTCGTATAGAGAGATTTTTTTGGTTCGACAGTCAGATCAGGCAAAAAAAATATCCCAACGCCCCCAAACTTGCCGAACACTTCACAATCAGTGAGCGCACCGCCAAACGTGACATCCAGGCACTTATCAACAGCGTCGGTGCCCCTCTGGAATATAATACCACCCACCGTGGCTACCGTTATAGCGATAACAGTTACAGCCTGAGCTGGACGCGATTTTCCCATCAGGAGATGATGGCGATCCTGATTCTGCGTCAAATGCTATCCAGTAACAATGCTTCACCACTAAGCAGCGAACTCAACGCCATGTGCGCAAAGATGTTCAGAAATCTAGAGGAGTGCGGCATTGACCAGCACCACCTATCCAGCTGTTTCTCCGCCAACTGGAACGCCTATATTCCTGTAGATGAAGAGGTTTTCCAACGCCTCGGCGAAGCATTGCTTACTCGGCACAAGGTCTACTTCAGCTACCAGTCGCCAGCTCAAACACAAACTAGCACCCGCACCGTTCATCCCCACCACCTACAACACTACAACGGCAGCTGGTATCTCCTCGGCTGGTGCGAAGAACGCCGTGCCTGGCGCACCTTTCAACTCTCGCGCATGGATAAGCTGCACCTGTGCGGCGCAACCTTCGATTATCAGCCACGCGCTACTTGGCAGCACAAAATTGCCGGTGCCTGCGGTATTTTTCAAGATGGTCAGCATCAAACGGTAAAACTACTGTTCAGCGCCCAACGCGCCCCCTTCGTGCAAGAACAACACTGGTGCGACGACCAACAGCAGCACCTATTAGCCGATGGACGGCTGCAACTAACCTTCCCCGTAGCCGACTACCGTGAAATAATTATGAAAATACTCCAGCACGGCAGCGAAGTAGAAGTGCTAGAACCATTGGAACTGCGCCAACAGGTTATTGCCGAAATCGATAAAATGGTAAAAAGATACCTGACTAGTTAGAGAAGGATAACCGCAAGGGTTATCCCTTGCGGGAGGCAGAAACCTGTTAAAACTATTCTGGATCCCCGCATGCGCGAGGATGACG
>CAZHXF010000042.1:0-11527 GCA_964536375.1 uncultured Desulfuromonas sp.
TTACTTCAAATATTTGAGTTTGCGTTTCTTCAAGCGTTTTAATCTTTTGTTTAGCCTGAAGCCTTGCAGTTTTCATATCATCAATCTGCTTTTGTGGCAATATACGTACTACATTACCCTGATTAATCGTTCCGAGTTCCTTAACTTCAAGCACCAAATCTAACGCCTGATCCCAAGGAACATCGTGTAAGCGTAACGATATATTGCCTTTAACATTATCTGATAAAATAAGGTTCTGATCACTTATCTCAGCAATTAACTGCATTACCTTACGGATATCTACATCATCAAAAACCAGTGATACCGGTTCGCCAGTATACACCTTGACCACTTCACCATCCATCATGTCTGTAGACTGATTATCACTATCTGATAGAGAAGCTATTACTTGGGCTACTTGATCATCGGCGAATTCATTATTTGCGAATGCGATACTATCTACTACTGAATTATCTACAGGGATATTAACTGTACCAAATGCTGGCGGTGCAGCTTCAGCAAATGGACCATCCACTGAGCGGAAGGTTAATACAGACCCATTGTCCGCAACGGAAAATTCTACCGGTCCCTTCATATTAGCAGCAAACATAACACAACGCTCACCGCCAATAATGGTGGAATAGGGGATGATTTGCAGCACCGCACTGGGAAATACTGAAGCATCTACAACACGACGCAAAGCACGTGGTATAACCGCATTTTTTACACCAAAGCGAATAATATCACCTTCAACTTTGGCAGGTACAAACTTGGCATCTGCCGACAGTTTAACTTTAAATACTGAAACACCCTTGGCAGCATCAAAATCAATACTTTCTACAGATACCGGCTTACCAGACGAAATAACTGCAATTTTTTCTGCTGGGGAGGCAACTGCCGCCGCTCCCCACTGAATCACTATATCATTTACCTGCTGTACAACCTGAGCATCAGGCAAAATATTGTCTGCTGCATCAAAAACAAAACGAGTTTTATCTGCGTATAACCCTACACGCACCCCGCTATAACCTTCATCAACAACAAAGGCTCTTTCGTTGAATTCCGGCAACGCGTCCATAACATCAACAACCAAACGCGGTGGAGCACCTAATTTGTAACTATCAAAAGAAATTTGTGAAGAGTCAGTGCGTAACACCACCTTTGATGAGCCAATATCCACTGACTGTATAGTCACCATATCCGGGACTGCCTTGGCACTGCATATTCCAGCCACACCTAAAGAGGCAAACAGCACAACCATGCACAAAGGCAGTAGCTTTTTCCATAAACTAGAAATCATTGTCATCACCCTATTCCCCTTCCCTGTTAGGGAGAGTTATCTTTTGCAGCTCTGTCCTCAAACCACCAGAAAAGTCCCGAAAACGCTCTTTAACTATAACTTCGTCTTTTGTTATATCAGTAACAACACCGTGATTTCTGCCGATTTTAATTCCAACACTAAGCGTATACGCCTTTTTATCAGGCGCAATGACCATTGCTCTAGGCTCACCTTTACCAATAACTATGGCACTTAAGCGCAGCTCTTTAAGACCAAATTGTTGCAATGGTGTTTCCGGGTCAGAATCTTCCTGAAGCGGCTTGCGCATCTCCATCAATGAGGTAAATGGATCGCGCCTATCTCCCACCACGTAAACAAACTGGGGAACGACAATAACATCCACTTTCTTGGCGGGTTCAACTATTTTTTTAGCAACCGCTCGCGGTTTAATAACCCTAGTCTTTTTCTGCGGTTTTTCATCGCAAGCCGACAAACCAACAACCAATCCTAAGCTAAGTAACAACAAGAAAATTCTCATCATTTTTTCTTCCCCTTTTTAGAGGACGCCGCAGGCGGATTCTCAATAAATCTATAAGTTACTACGCTGCAATCAATTGCTAGCAGTGTCTGACCATCTGTCGTTTTAGCTTTACCCAATGCAATATTTTCGACATTGACTATCCGGTCAAGGTTAGACACTGCTTGGCAGAAAAGCGCCATCTCATGATAAGAACCAGTCAGTTTAAGCGACACCGGAACCTTGGCATAAAAACCCTGTGGTACCTCTTTTCCCGGTTTAAATTGCTTGACTTCAAGACCATTATCTTTTGCCAACCCAGATATATTAGACAACAGACTCGGTATTTCACTTTTATTTGGCAGTTCATTTAGTGCCAGATCCAACTGCTGTTGCATTTTTTCGTACTCAGCTTTAAAGCGCGGCAGATCGTTGGCAATCCGGCGTTTTTCATGCAGTTGAATCAGCACCTTATCATTTTGCACAATCTTCTTACCCAATTCTTCTTGGGCAGGAAGGTGCAAAAAATAAACATATCCACCTATTATCAGAGCAGAAGCCCCCAAGAGCATTAAAACCCGCTGATAAAGAGGCATTTTTAGGACATTTTCTATCCGAGCATCCATTGTATTTCCTCCTAGTTACCAGGTTTCGCTGCTGCTTTTTTAACTTCTATTTTACAGCTCAGATCGAAGTTCTGTAATTTCAATTCACTAGTTACTTTCTGCTTAGTAACCTTCAGCGCCACGTTCTTATAATAGGATGATTTTTCCAGATTTGTCATAAAGTTGGCCACATCTTCCTCGCTTAGACCAACTCCTTTCATCGAAATATTACCACCTTTATCTTTAAAATCAGTAATCCACAACTTAGAGGGGAGCGCATCAATTAAATCATCCATTAAGTGAACAGGTCCGGATTTAGCGGCTTTAAGTGCAGCCAAAACATCTAATTTATTTCTCAACTCTTCCTGCAGTTTTTTAAACTTGTTTACCTCACCTATTTTCTGCTTAAGCTTGTTAATTTCGTTATTATTTTTTTTGATTTCTTGTTTAACCTGAGAGATATCTGACTGAATTGAAGTATAAATAGCAAAGCAGCCAACTACAACCAGCAGTAAGGTTACTCCTGTGACTATAAGTTGGTTGCGTAACTGCACTTTTTTTTGAGCAGCCTTAACTGGAAGTAGATTAATACGAATCATAATTTATCTCCCACTTTACGGGTTGCCAACCCAGCAGCCACCGAGAAGAAAGGGGCAACAGATTTAACATAGTCTAAATCAAAGTCTTTCTCGCTTACTTGCATGCGGCTGAACGGATCTAAAATTTCTACGGGGAGCTCAAGACCTGCGGCAAGTGAAGCAACAATATTTTCAGTAAGGGACACTCCGCCAGTTACGTAAACTTTTTGCACCCGTTCATCAGCAAAAGTTGCCGAGAAAAAATCAAGCGAGCGCCGCACTTCTTGCACCAGACTATCGGTAACCTGTTGCAAAACTGCACGCACCTGATCTGATTCAACCTCAGCCAAAACTTCACCCAACTTGAGAGCCTCAGCTGATCGAGCATCCAAACCAAAACGCTTCTGCAATTCCTCGTTGTAGCTATCGCCACCCAGCTGAATCTCTCGGGTGAACACGGAAACGCCATCCTTTAACACGTTAACCTGAATGCCGCTGGAGCCCATATCTATTAGAGCGATAACACTCAACGACTCATCTTCGTAAACCGAACAATAAATATTCTCAATAGCGAAGCAATCAACATCCAACACAACCGGAGTCAGTCCACTCTCCAGAAATACCGATATATGCTCGTTAACAAAATCTTTTTTGGCCGCAACGAGAATAACTTCCATCTGCCCCTGATCATTAGGATCAGGTCCGAGAATATGGTAATCGAGAAAAACTTCCGAAATTTCGAAAGGGATGTACTGTTCCGCTTCCCATTGAATTGACTTATCCAATTCATCTTCGGTCATTAATGCCAGAGAGATTTTACGAATAATGATCGAATGACCAGAAACAGAGGTAGCTACATCCTGCGACTTAATATGATTACGCGCAATCAAATCACGAATTGCCGAAACCACCGCGCTGGAATCCATAATGGAATCATCAACAACTGCCTCAGGCGGCAACGACTCACGGTCTAAGCTTTTAAGCTGATATCCGCCTTTAGCTTCCTGCAGCTGGACAAGCTTAACTGAGCTGGCACCAATGTCAATCCCAACAATATCCTTCTTTGATCCAAACATAGATATGATCCTACTGTAAGAGACAGTTGCAAAATAAAGATCGATACCACTTAACCAACGATTAAATACATATTGATGATTATAGGTATTTTTGTAGATGCGTCAAGAATAATTAAAAAACAACAAGCTATAAAATACCGAGATATACACCAGAGCTAGAAAAGGGTTAGATACCAGCGAATAATTGCCGGTCCCCAAAATAGATAAAAGATACTCGCTCCGGCAAGGAATGGTCCAAACGGTATTGCAAAACGACCATTTTCTCCCTTTATAAACATCAGTGGAACTCCAACAACCGTTCCCGCTAGCGAGCTGAAAAAAATGATGGGCAAAATTGCCTTCCAGCCCAGAAAGGCACCAACCATCGCCAGCAATTTAATATCGCCACCACCCATCCCCTCTTTTTTAGTAAGTAGCTTATATGTTGTGGCCACCGCAAACAGGCTACCGCCTCCGAGCAAAATACCGTACAACGAATTCTGCCAACTAAGCCAAGGCAATAAAAACGAGCAACAGAAGCCGACCACTATGCCCGGAAGACTAATCACATCGGGGATAATTTGGTGATCGAGATCAATAAAAGTGATCACCACCAAAGCGGAGATAAACAAGAAAAAAACTAAAGAAATTAAACTTATACCAAAATAACTGAACACCAGCACAAACAATAACCCATTAAGCATTTCCACCATGGGATAGCGTGGTGAAATCTTCCCGGCACAATAAGCACATTTGCCGCCCAAGAACAGATAACTAAAGATGGGAATATTGTGATACCAGCGCAAAGGTGAAGAGCATGCCGGGCAGCGTGAAGCAGGGAAAACAATGGAGACTCCAGCGGGAATGCGATAGATGCACACGTTTAAAAAAGAACCAACAATAGCTCCAAAGGTAAAGACAATTGCAAAAATCACCCAAATTTCAATATTCAGCACCATTACCATCCTTAAATTTAATCAAAAATTGAGCTAGTTAGCACCGAACAGCCGCTGTGCTTTTGCTCCCAGCATATACCCTGATTGCACAAGAGAGGCGACCCTTCTGTCCTTCGATATGTTCAGAGATGCTAATTAAGCTTTACCGTTATTACCCGATATTGCTTTACCTTGACTAACCCTGCTGGTGCTCCTTTAATGCGCTGCACCCATTTTCCTTCGGTCACCATCACATCTACCCTGCCATCTTTGGAGGCACGCGAATGCTGAGCAGCTATGGTGGCAGCATAATGCAAATCAACATCTTCAACCTCAGCTCCAGCATTTTTTAAAATCACATGACAACCGGGAACATTGTGGGCATGAAACCACAAGTCGAGGGGTTTAAGTAGATTTTTAGTCACATAATCATTGGTTTTATTGTTATTGCCCCAGATAATTTCCCAGCCATTGGGCGATTTATCATGCTTTGCTGCACTCGCCGCTGATACTTGCCGGGTCTCTCTTTGAATGGTCGTCTGGGGAACAAACCAGCCTGCTTCGATCAGCTCCCGGCGAATAATATCCAGATCTGCTACGGCTGTACTGTCACTGAGTTGCTGCTCGATTTGTTGTAACCAGTCAATTTCGTAATTAGTCTGTTGCTGACGGCGTTCACAATGATCCAAGCCTCGGCTACCTTTACGATACTGTTTAAAATAGAATTCGGCATTAGCTTGAGGCAATTTCGCTGAATCGAGCGGAATAACAACCGCTACCGGCGGATCTTGATAATAATCCAGCACGGACACCTCATGCATACCTCGGCGTATCACGTGTAAATTGGTCAAGAGAAGTTCACCGATTTTACGCTGCTCATCGGCAAGCAGACAAGTATCTATCTGTTGTTCGATGTTAACTAGGCGGTGGCGCAATTTCTTAATCCCTTTTTGTACCGCCTTGTCTAGCTCGCTACTGTTGCCACTATTTTCTGATAGTCCCAGATAATGCTGTTGGGCAAAATCGGACAAATTTATCACCAGCGGTTCCACGCCGGTCTGCATAGTTAAAACCCTATGGTTAACACATGGTTGTAAGGTGCTTTTTTGCCAGCTTATTATAAATTTTTTCAGCGCAGCAACTAATCCCTGCGACGAGTTATCTTCAACTTGTTGCTGCAACATTGTGGCAACTGCGCGACTCATGGGATACAAATGTTTAAGAACCCAGTCAGCGCAAACATCGTCAGTACAGGCGCCATCAAGGACTTCCGCTAGAGTAATATCCCCATGAGGGATTGGGGCAATATATTTTTTTCCGTTCGTCTGGACACGTTGCCCTGTTCTACTGGTGCGCAGCAGACTGTCGACAACACAATTTTCGCCATCGAGTAAAAACACATTGCCGACACGCCCAAACAGCTCAACAAGCAAGGTGTAGCTTTCCCCTTTAGTGCCAATAAAATCCATACGGACAACTCGGTCTGATTGATCAATTTCAATATTGGACAAGCGGTGTAATCTGGCACGTAGCAATTGGCAGAAACGCGGCGGTCGCATGGGGTTACGATAGAGCTGATCCGTGATATACAATCCTAGAGTTTCGGCGCGCAAATCTATCAACAGCCGTTGTTGGCGACCGCCATTCCACAGACGCAGAATAATTAAGTGCTCTTGGGGCTGAAAAACCTTATTGAGCATAGCTCCTTGAAGTTGCGGATTTAGTTGTCGGACCAGCGCTTGAAGAAAAAAATAATCCATCATGTTTATTTTATGATTCCAGTGATATCTGACAACTTGCCTGAAGCAATTTGACCATGTTAGTATCCGGCATGCAACACCAACTCCAATATGTATAATTGATATGTAAGGGCAGAATGACAAAAGAAGATTTACTTAACATAACAGAAGCAGCACCTTTTTTCTCCATGGTTTTACTTGTTCGTACCTTGCCACGCATACCAGCCCTTCATCTTGGCAAAATGTTGGGGCGCGTCAGCCGCTTTTTTCTACCCAACAGACGCAAAACAACCTGCGAAAACCTACACCGTGCCTATCCTGACAAAGATAACGCGTGGGTTAAACATCAGGAAAAGTTAGTATTTGAGCATCTGGGGATCAGTGCGGTAGAGATGTTGCGGCTGGATCGTTTGAATTCACGCGCCGAAATTGACAGATTGTTCACTATTGAAGGCTTGGAACATCTGGAAAAGCTGCAAGCAGACAACCAAGCAGCGTTTTTGCTAACTGCCCATCTGGGTTTTTGGGAATGTGGCACCATAATCTTACCTCTGCTTGGTTACCCGGCTGACTATGTGACCAAGACTATCCGCAACCCATATGTCGACCGCTTTTTCAAGCAACAGCGTGAAGCAAGCGGCGGGTGCTGCATTGATAGCAAGCATGGCGCACGCCGTATTATTAAATCCTTAGCCAAAAAACGCTTTGTTTGTTTGCTGCTCGATCAACACATCTCGAAAAAACACGCCGTAATAGTTGATTTTTTTGGGCGTCCGGCGTATGCAACGCCAATTATCCCGCAAATTGCTTTAAAAACCCAGACACCAATAATACCTATATTTTGTTATCGTAATCCTGATTTCAGTTGCCATGTTATTATCGAAGCACCTGTTATCTTTACTGAAAACCTAACCTCAGAGTCTATTCAAAGCTGTACTCAACAACTTACTGATATAGTTGAAGCAGCAGTACGCAAACAACCAGATCAGTGGTTTTGGGTGCATCGGCGCTGGCGTAAATCGGCGGAGAAAAAATGATCAACACCACATTTCCTACTATGAATATTGTTCTGGTTGAACCGGAGATACCACCTAATACCGGCAATATTGCGCGCTTATGTGCCGCAACAGGCACTAATTTACACTTGGTTGGCAAGCTGGGCTTCTCTTTGGAGGATCGTTATCTAAAACGTGCCGGGCTTGATTATTGGCCCCATGTATCTCTGCATCTGTGGGAGAGTTTACCGCAGTTGCAGAAGAACTTTCCCAATGGGCGCTGGTGGTACACATCAAAAACGGCCAGCAAATCTTATACTCAGGCAACATTTCAGCCTGAGGACTTTATCGTTTTTGGCAAAGAGACCAAAGGTTTACCCAAGCAACTACTAGCAGATAATCCTGACAGTTGCTTGCTTATCCCTCTGGCCGGCACTGCGGTACGCAGCCTGAATCTATCTACCTCGGCAGGTATCGTTCTTTATGAAGCGCTGCGCCAAGTTGGTACCTTTCAACCACACGGTTAACCTGCCCTAGAGCGTATACGGCGCTGCACCAGAGCAACTACATCGCGCAGCTCTTTTATATGTAATACATAACAGCAAATTAAGTAGCTGGTGATCCCTACACTGATTGCTCCAAGCAAAACAGTCATATTTAACGAACTCACACCAGTTTTCCATTGACCAAAAAGCAACAATCTATGGACAATCAGCGCCATAACGCCAGTAGCAACCAACACCCGCACTGCGGTCCAACAAACGGCAGTCAAAGCTATGGAACCAATACGCCGTTTCAATAGCACCAGCAGCACCAGGGCGTTAAACACCGATGAACAAGTTAACGCTATGGCCAGTCCAACATGTTGCCATGGTCCCATCAGCAGCACTCCCAACACCACATTGACCAGCAAAGTCCAAAACGATACCCACACTGGCGTACGCGTATCCTGCATAGCATAGAAAGTCGGCACAATAACCCGGCTTACACCCACAAACAGCAACCCTGGTGCATAGGCAGCTAAAGCCAGCGCGGTCTGTTGCACATCTGTATAGCTGAACGCACCATTCATAAATAATTGGCTAAATATCGGTAACGCGCACACCATCAAACCGGCTGAAGCCGGAATAGTTACCAGCATGATCAAGGTTAACGAGTAGCTAAGCGAGCTCTTTACCGCCGCCATATCCCCTGCCGCAGCCTGTCTGCTCATGGTTGGCAATACTGCTTGCGCTAGAGAAACCACAAAAATACCTTGGGGGAACTCAAACAAACGTTGACCATAGTAAAGATAAGAGACACTGCCCTGTTCTAAAAACGATGACAACAATCGCGTTACCACCACATTAATTTGATAAATTGCCACCCCGATAATCCCAGGTATCATCAGACAGCTAATCCTCCGAACTACAGTGTCGCGCCAGTTGAGAGAAAACTTTAAAGACAGACCATAACGGCGTAGTACTGGCACCGTCATAGCCAGCTGCAGCACGCCACCTGCGACTACTCCCCACGCCAGTGATTCTATGGGGACAGCAAACATATTGCGGCACAACAACACGCTGCATATCATGGCCAAATTCAGGATTAACGGAGAGAAAGCGGGGATAAAATAGTGCCCATAGACATTCAACACCCCAGTAAACAGGGCTAACATACTGACAAAGAATATGTAGGGAAACATCAACCTAGTTAAATAAACTGTCAACTCCAGTTTGCCTGCCACTTTACCAAAACCAGCACCGATAACATCAACCAACCATGGCGCTGCTAAAATGCCAAAGCAAGTTACCACCAGCATTACCAACAACAACAAACTCCAACATATATTGACTACCCGTTGCGCCTCTTCTTCGCCTTGATGTTGACGTACTTGAGTAAATGTAGGCACAAAGGCTGCGGTAAGTGATCCTTCAGCAAAAAAACGGCGTAATAAATTGGGAATAGTGAAAGCCATAAAAAAGGCATCGCTACCAAAACTGGCACCAAAGATTGATGCAATAACCATGTCGCGCGCTAACCCGGCAAAACGGCTTATCATGGTAGCACTACTTAAAACTGCAGTTGCAGCGGTTATTGTTTTCTTGTCTGACATAACTGTGGCATCACAAATTCATCTGCTTAAAGGATATGCAACTCAAATGGGGATTATTTTAACTTAATACATGGGACGATCAAGACAACTATTCGTTCTTGCACAACTTTACGTCAATATATTAATTTATTCATACATTGACTAGCGAACTTCTCAGTGGTATAACAGGGCAACTTTAAGCAGCATCAACATATATCAAATCAATAATGCACTAAATGGAGATTCAAATGGCTAACCACAAATCAGCAATAAAAAGAAACAAACAAAGCATTGCCGCTAATTTACGCAACGTTCATGCGCGCACCACCATGAGGAATTTAGTAAAAACTGTTCGCCTAGCGGTTGCTGCTGGCGACAAAGAAGCTGCTACTGTCTCTTTGGCACAAGCGGTTCCATACATCGATAAAGTATGTACTAAAGGGATCATTCACAAAGCAACAGCCAGCCGTAAAATCAGTCGCCTGACAAAATTGGTTAACTCTTTAGGTTAATTGATTCTGCTCACATAAACTCCTGCAGTTGTCTACAACTGCGGGAGTGCTACACATACCCTATATTTCCTCGCACCAACTATCAACTCAAATGTACCAGATCCTGTACCAGCTGCTGTAACAAAGCTTTTGGCTGCGCCCCGCTTGATTTCAATGCCAGATCTAATTCTATAAAAAGTTCAAAGGTTTTGGGATAACTTGCGCTAGATAGCCTTTCGACCTGACGAACTATGTCGGGCAGAAAATAGGGATTAATCCTCACACGGCGGGCAATATCCTGTTGCGACACTCGTTGCTCTAACAGCGAGCTGGTTTTCCATAATTGACGAAAATGGCGGGTTACCATAACCAGTATTTTTAACGGCGCCTCACCCTCATCTTGCAATCTTTCCAGCAAAATCAATGCGCGCGACAAATCTTTTGCTCCTATGGCATCAGTCAAATCAAAAATGCTATTAATCCTGGAATCAGATACCACTGCCGCAACATCTGCCGTATCAATAAGCTGGGTATCACCACAGTAACTGCATAGTTTATTCAGCTCAGTTACTATTTCACTTAAATTGCTACCAACGCGGCGACAGAATAATGCCATGCCATCTTCACTGAGTTGCTTACCCAAATTACGCACCCGAGCATGTACAAAAGCTGGAATTTTATTTTGATACAATGGTTTAAATTCAACCATTTCACCCGTTTTTTTAAACTGCTGAAAGAATTTTTTGCGTTTATCAATTTTGTCGGCACACAAGACCAAACAGCACTGGGCAACAGGGTGGGCAATATAGTCGATTAGAATATCCAGCTGGGCAGCACTTAAGGTGTGCGCTTGTTTGACAACTATCATGCGCTGCGCAGCAAACACCGGAAAGGTTCTGGCAGTGTCCATTAAGTCGACAGGATCGACCTCTTTGGCGCCTACGACAAGTAGGTTAAAGTCACGACTGGCCTTATCCAATGTTGTGTCTATAAGATAGGTTAAACACTCACCCAAAAGAAAAGCTTCCTCCCCATACAGACAAATAAGGGCAGGAAGCTTATTTTTTTTTGCAGCAGTACGCAGTTCATTTTCAGTCATGATAGCAGGCTAAAAATCATCGGTGATACGATTATAGACCTCTTGCGCTAAGCGGCGAGTTAAGGTCTCCTGCATCTCACTTTCACGGTAATCCTGCTCAGCACGATCATCGTTGGCAAAAAATTCCTCCTGCATCTCACTTTCACGGTAATCCTGCTCAGCACGATCATCGTTGGCAAAA
>CAZHXF010000042.1:11627-22989 GCA_964536375.1 uncultured Desulfuromonas sp.
ACTTTCACGGTAATCCTGCTCAGCACGATCATCGTTGGCAAAAAATTCCTCCTGCCACTGCACTGTCCCCTGCCATATAACCTCATAATCTCTGGTGCGCACCAGTTTAGCATCAACCACCATGGTGATACGATACTCGGTTATATCATCATCCTGATTATAGGTGATGGAATTGGAACGATAGCTGGTCACTGCCGCGCTTAATATGGCATCGGCGAGCTCACTGTCGGACACAACTTCCATAGTACGCCGCCGTGCAAATTGATCCCGAACCTCGTTGGTTAATTGGGTTTCAATAAAAGGCTCGGCAGTCTTATTATCAAATGGTTCAATACACACGGTGTTAATATCATCAGGCAAGCTAGTGCCACGCCCGGGCAAATGATAACCACACCCAGACAGGACCAAGGTAAGCAACAAGGCATAACCAATAATTATATTTTTCATCCCACCACCACATTCACTAATTTACCCGGAACGACTATAACTTTGCGCACTGTTTTATCCTCGATAAAACGCTGCACAGTCTCATCGGCCAGTGCTGCCGTTTCAACAGTTTCCTTGTCAGCCGTTGCTGGCACCGTTATCTTGGAACGCACCTTACCGTTAATCTGAATTACGATGAGATTCTCATCTTCCACCAGTGCCTGTTCATCCCATAACGGCCAGCCTACAGCCTCAAGATCGGCAGCATTCCCCATACAACGCCATAGCTCTTCGGTAATATGCGGCACAAATGGAGCCAACAACTTGACTATGGCCCCTACCGCCTCAGTAAAAGCACCAGGATACTGTTGTTTAGCATCAAAAGCATAGACAGCATTCACAAGTTCCATTACTGCTGAAATAGCCGTATTAAAGTGAAAACGCCCATCTATGTCCTCTGTTACCTTTTTTATGGTACGGTGCGTGATGCGCCGTAAGTTGCGCCCCTCACCAGTAGTTTCAGGAGTTGGTTTGTCAGCCATAAGTGTCAGGTTATCGTAAACAACTCTCCACACCCGGTTCAAAAAACGATGACAACCCTCAACACTCTGCTCATTCCATTCAAGATCTTTTTCCGGCGGTGCTGCAAACAAAGAAAACAGCCGCGCGGTATCGGCACCGTACTTAGCAATCAGATGATCAGGATCAACCACATTCATCTTAGATTTGCTCATTTTTTCGGTACGCCCGACTGTGACCGGGTTACCACACTTTGTGCATTTCCCATCAACTACGTCTTCGGGGTACAACCACCCATGTTCAGCGCAGGATTGAGTTTCCTTACACACCATCCCCTGAGTTAACAGATTAGTGAAGGGCTCATCGATATTCATATAACCAAGATCGCGCATTACTTTCGTGAAGAAGCGGGCATACAACAGGTGCATTACCGCGTGCTCTACTCCACCTATATACTGATCTACAGGGAGCCAGTAATCAACAGCGTTGCGATCAAGAGGACCGTCAGTAAATTGTGGGCAGGCATAGCGGGCAAAGTACCATGAACTTTCCACAAAGGTATCAAAAGTGTCAGTTTCGCGCCGAGCCGCAGCTCCGCATTTAGGGCAGGTAGTCTTATAAAACTCCTCGTGCTGCTCCAGGGGACTGCCGCCCTCTCCTGTGAATTTAACATTAGTGGGCAACACCACCGGCAGATCTTTTTCGGGTACCGGAACTACGCCACAAGTATCACAATAAATGATCGGGACAGGATTACCCCAATAGCGTTGACGCGAAACGCCCCAATCGCGCAAGCGATAATTTACCGTCGTAGCGCCAATTTTCTGCTCTACCAAATAGTCGGCAATTTTGGCCTTGGCGGCTTCATTGTCCATACCATCAAATTGACCAGAATTAACCATAACTCCTGCGCCAGTCCACGCTTCAGTCATAGTTGCCGGGTCAAGAACCTGGTCTTTAGGTTGAATAACAACTACTAGATTCAAGGCATATTTTTTGGCAAAATCGAAATCGCGTTGATCGTGAGTAGGCACTGCCATAACGGCACCGGTGCCATAATCCATCAACACAAAATTAGCCAGAAAAATTGGCATTTTGGTCTGAGTAAGTGGGTTGATACAGTAGGAACCAGTAAAAACGCCCTCTTTCTCGAAATCTTCACTGGTACGATTCTTTTTCTCCTGAGCACGAACCTTAGCAATAAAGACCTCTACCTGGTCCCTTTGTTCTGGTGTAGTCAGGACCAATGCCTGCGGATGTTCGGGTGCCAAGCTCATAAAGGTTGCACCATACAGGGTATCTTGACGTGTTGTGAAAACCTTGATCTTTTCCGCGGAATTTTCTATTGGAAAGTCAACTTCGCAGCCGGTACTACGCCCAATCCAGTTGCGCTGCATAGTAAGAACAGAATCTGGCCAACCGCTCAATTTCTCAGTGTAATCCAGCAACTCTTCGGCATATTGGGTAATTTTAAAAAACCACTGATCCAGTTCTTTATCCTCTACCTTAGTACCACAACGCCAGCAACCATCATCGTCTACCTGTTCATTCGCCAGCACAGTCTGACATTCAGGGCACCAGTTTACAGTGGAACTTTTCTTGTAAGCCAAACCCTTTTCCAGCATTTGCAAAAAAATCTGTTGTTCCCACTTGTAATACTCAACATCACAGGTGGCAAACTCACGATCCCAAGCGTAGGAAAACCCCATGCGCTTCAGTTGCAGACGCATATTGGCAATGTTTTCCACGGTCCATTTAGCCGGATGAATGCCGTGTTTAATTGCCGCATTTTCTGCAGGCATGCCAAAGGCATCCCAACCCATAGGATGCAGCACATTGAAGCCTTGAAGACGCTTAAACCGCGCCACTACATCACCGATGGAGTAGTTACGCACATGCCCCATATGAATCCGCCCAGACGGATAGGGAAACATCTCTAACAAATAGTATTTCTCTTTATCTGACTGCTCAGACACAGAATATTTATTACTGGTTGCCCAATCTTTCTGCCACGCTAATTCTATAGCGATAGGATCATAGCGCTCTTCCATACTGCCTCCATAATTGGGAGCAATGAGTTGCTCTCAAAATGAAAAAACCGGCCTACAGCCGGCTTTCGTATATTTCAGATTATTCCAAATATTTACTTATCAACAATTTTCTGGTTGAGATAAATTTACCACTAAGGAAATTGTCTATTTTTCGCGATAGGTAATACGCCCACGGGTTAAATCGTAAGGTGACAACTCAACGGTAACTCGGTCGCCAGGCAAAATTCTTATATAAAACTTGCGCATTTTACCAGAGATATGTGCAAGAACCACATGATCGTTATCCAGTTTTACGCGAAACATTGCGTTAGGCAATGGTTCAATTACAGTACCTTCTACTTCAATTGCTTCTTCCTTAGCCAAAAGTTCCTCCAGTTTTATAAATCAATATATTAATTTAATAGCAGCGTGCAGGCATTTAACACTTATATCTAAAACTTGTCAAGCAAACGAACAGGGCAAAAACATGCGCCATATCCCTAGCAATGCAATATCTATATTCCGCAGCAAAAGAGCAATCATCATTGATGCAATAGGCGTTCAACCGTTTCTATAACATTGGCTGATTTAAATGGCTTGGTTATATACCAAGCAGCTCCGACTTCGTTACCGCGCGCTAAATCTTCCCTATTTTTTTTTGCTGTAAGCATCACCACCGGCAGATCAGCATGTTGTGGCTGCTGTTTTATGCGCTGGCACACCTCAAAACCATCAATACCAGGCAACATCACATCCAACAGAACAAGATCAATCTTATTACGAGTCAAAACATCAAGAGCTTGCAAACCATCGGTCACCCCAATAACCTCATAACCACGTGAAGTGAAAATAATTGATGCTAGCCTGAGAAGACACTCTTCATCTTCAACTATCATTATTTTTTTATTCAAGAGACACTCCAGTATAGAAGAAAATCGTGACTTAAACGATCAAGTATTATCCGATTTTTTATATCACTCAATCAGTAAATCCAGACATCTACCTCTCACGATCACGATAATTGATTACTATCGGACAACCCAGAAAACCAAAAGGCTCACGAATTTTATTGGCAATGTAGCGCCGGTAAGAAAAATGTACGCCCTCTTCCTTGTTGACAAAAATTGTGAAGGTCGGCGGGCGCACTGCGGTCTGCGTTATATAAAAAAACTTTACCCTTTTACCATGATACATTGACGGCTGATGCGCCTGTTCAGCTGCCTGTAAAACATTATTCAACGCTGAGGTGCTGATTTTACGATTAAACTGAAGAGCGACCTCTTCAACGGTATCCATGATTTTAGCTACCCGCTGCCCAGTCAACGCCGAGACAAACATAACTGGCACAAAAGGGAGAAACTTGAACTGCATCCGCACTTCTTCGGTAAACTTCTTCACGCTGTAGTTGTCTTTAGTAATGGTGTCCCACTTATTAACCACTAAAATAATCGCGCGTCCCCGATCAAAAGCATACCCGGCTATGGTTAAGTCCTGCTCGGTTATACCCTCTTCAGCGTCAATGAGCAGCATAACCACATGTGCGCGATCCATCCCCTTTAACGCTTGAATGATGGAGTATTTTTCCAACTTTTGGCTAACCCGCCCTTTGCGACGAATACCAGCCGTGTCTATCAGAGTATAGGGTTTACCATTATAGACAAAAGGGGTATCGACACTGTCACGAGTAGTACCTGCGGTAGGATTAGCAACCACTCTCTCATAGCCCAACATCTTGTTAACTAAAGATGACTTGCCAACATTAGGTCGACCTATAACCGCCAGTCGCACCTCGTGCTCTGCATCATCTTCTTGCACAACAGGAGGCAATTCAGCCTGAATTGCCTCAACAAGGTCACCAACCCCGCGCCCATGTTCAGCAGATATAGAAAAATAATGTTCAATACCCAAGCCATAAAATTCGATGGACTCGTCTTCCTGACGATCACCATCTACTTTATTCACCACGTAAAAAATAGGCTTTTTCACCCGGCGCAACATCTGCGCTACCTCTTGATCTGATGGCGTCAGCCCTTGACGGGCATCCATGACGAGCAGGATAATATCTGCTTCCTCTATAGCTAACTGCGACTGTTCCCGCATCTGCACCAACATACGTTCTTCACTGACCGGTTCAAAGCCGCCGGTGTCGATTAACGTGAACGGAATATTGTAGCGGGTGACATCCGCATAGTTACGATCGCGGGTAACCCCAGGGAAATTTTCCACTATGGCCTTACGCTGACCGAATATTCTATTAAACAGAGTCGATTTACCCACATTGGGACGACCTACAATTGCGACAACAGCCATTTAGTGCCTCTTTAATACTTATCAAAAAACAAAGTAACTTAATTCCACCAAGTTTGAACGAAAACTACTCGTAGCCAAACTCACGCAACATATGATCCGAGTCCATCCAATTTTTTTTAACCTTGATAAACAACTCCAGAAAAACCCTCGTCCCCAAAAAGCGCTCTATTTCATGCCGTGAAGACTCTCCCAAGGTGCGAATCATTGACCCACCCTTACCGACCAGAATACGCTTATGCGCATCGCGACCAACATGAATTACCGCCTGAATAGCGACTAAATCTTTACCTGGGCGCTCTTCAAAACTTTCCACCAGAACGGCAACCCCATATGGAACTTCCTGATGTGTTTTACGCAATATCTGCTCACGAATCATCTCAGCAACGATAAAGCGTTCCGGCAAATCGGTTACCATATCTTCCGGATAATATAATGGACCAACAGGCAACGCGGCACTAACCAATGAAACCAACCGCTCTACCCCTTCACCAGTAAAAGCTGACACCGGGACAATCTCTTTAAAAGCAAAACGCTCAGAATAGGCTTTAATTAAAGGCAGAAGCTTATCCTTAGCGACCACATCTACTTTATTTATGACCAGAATAACCGGCACATCACCTTTGGCCAGAATATCCAAAATGTACGCATCGCCACCACCTACACGGTCTTTTGCTTCAACTAAAAACAACACAATATCCACACCACGACACGCAGCCAATGCCTGATCAACCATATATTTATTCAATTTATCCGTTGCTTTATGAATCCCCGGCGTATCAAGAAACAGCACCTGAGCGCTTTCGGTGGTATGAATTCCTAGAATTCTGTTGCGCGTAGTTTGTGGTTTGTTGGCAGTAATGGCAATTTTTTGCCCCAATATTTGATTAAGTAGGGTTGATTTACCTACGTTAGGGCGACCCACGATAGAAACAAATCCTGATTTAAATTCTTTTTTGCTATTCACAAATCTAACCTTTAGTAATTAATTATTCAGTTTACTGACTCAAAGTTTTCCAACGCCAAACAAGCGGCCTGCTGCTGTGCCGCCTTCTTACTGCTGCCAACACCCTTCCCCAACGCCTTACCATCACAGAACACCACAACTGCATACTGACGTTGGTGGTCTGGACCAGAGACATCGGTTAATTCATAAGTTGGCGCATAACCATACTGTGCCTGAGCCAACTCCTGCAAACGTGTTTTATAGTCCTGTGACTCGCGCCCGGCGACTTGTATCGCCGCCTCTTCGAACAATGAAACAAGAACCATGCGTGCTGCTTCCCAACCCGCATCAAGAAATATAGCGCCCAAAACAGCCTCAAGGGCATTAGCTAACAGATTATCCTTGTCTTGACCACCACTGCGGCGCTCACCACGACCAAGGAGCAAATAACTACCCAACTGCAAACGCCGTGCAACTTCAGCTAGAGCGACAGCACTGACTAATTCAGCGCGAATACGCGACAGCTCCCCTTCAGGCAAGTGTGGATAATGAAGATACAAAAAATCCGCCATTACCAGATCCAACACCGCGTCGCCAAGAAACTCCTGACGTTCATTGCAAGCAGCCGGTTCACGTAATTGCTCGTTGGCAAAAGATTTATGCGTCAATGCCTTGCGCAATAATTCTTCACTAATAAACGTATAGCCCAGACGTTGTTGTAATTTAACCAACGATTTCCCGTAATCCACTACCTAGTCTCCAGTTCACGTTCAGCCCCGGCACACCCACTTACTAATCAATCCAGAGTGCTGAGTATAATCATAAATATTTCACAATACGCGGCTATCTCCAATAACACAATCGCATATTGCGTACCAAGCTTAGCAATTGGTTTTCAGTAAACCCTAAACATTGGTCTTTTATGGTATCTTCTGGACAGAAAATAGATTTTCATACCAGCAAACTCATAAATCAGGTATGCAAATGAAATAAAAACATAGGTAAAACTGTAACAACGCGCTCAACAATTCGTGCAGCTTTTAAACAGGGGGAGAATAGCCTTTGGTTTCACCATAAGGTTTCCCGGGCACCCTTTATAAAAGAGTTAATTGCACACTCTTACAGTTTCAAAAAAACCTGAAGTTCTTGACATTAGGATCAAAAGTCGCCCACTTTGCCGCAGATACAATCAGGACTTAATAGAGCAATAACCAAAACTTCTATTTTTCAATCTTAACGGTACACCTCATCATGGCTATCAACGTCAATTAAAACGAGACATTCACCCTCAACAACAATTTCAAGAGTTATCCGATAACTAACATTAATCGCAACAGAATGGAGATCACTTAAAGCCCCCCTCAATCCATGCAACCGGAGAGATGGATGACATGGATCAATCTCCAGCAACTTTAATGTTTTTTCATATTGCTGTTCAAGATCAGGATGCTTTTTCAAAAAGCGTGCAGCACGTTTGTTGTAACCAGGGGTATAAATGATACGATATTTCATTGTTTAATAGTGTGTAGGCGCAACAAGTGCCCATCGACACTTTCTTCAATCCCCTTGCCTTCGGCAATTTCACGACGTGCCTGATATAGTGCCGCCTCAAGCTCACAGACCCGCAAACGGTTGTAAGTCTCCATATCCATAACAACATAACGCCCTTTGCCCCGGACCGAAATAGTTGCTTCATCCTGAGCTTTGAGTGCCGCATCAATGGACGCCACCCCACGTAACTTCAACTCGTTTGCTGTAATAATATTCATAAAACACCCCTTTTCACACCAGAAACAACACTTTTAATCGTACCGTTAATTTTCAAGGAGGTCAAATCTTAAACTCGATTGCTCGATTACAGAAGCAATGGAAAGGATAATAGGTGAAATTAAAAAATGAGGACTATAGTCTTTTTTTTAGTCTCTGGATGACTTCATGATCCGGTCTGATTTTCAAAACCAATTCAAAAGCTTTGGACTTTGATTTATCCGAACTTATCAGTTCCCCGTCCGCCCTTTTCCGTGTGCGTCCGTGGCTAAATCGATTAAATAAAAAAGTATTTCCAGTCCAATAGTTTTTTAACAGGGATGGACAGGATGTTCAGGATTCTACACCTGAATCAAAGCCGTTGACTTTATCCTGCCTATCCTGAATATCCCTGTAAATATAGCCTTTGACCTTATGAGCTTGACCCATAAATTAATTCACCATTGAAAAACTAAAGACCTGTCCCATAGTTCCAACTAGGGTACATGTTTCCAGTCATAAACCTGCTGACCAAATTCTTTAAAATCATCCAAATGCACCGTAATAATCATATAAACGATCTGCCAATCTATGCTCTGATATTCATGCACAGAAATATTACGAAACCCAACAGCCTTTTTCATCCGCTCGCAAGTAGCAGTCGAAATAACTTTCAACTGGCATAAGCGATCAAAACTCTGTGACATGGAGGTTGGTGGTGGTGTATTAAAGTCGGCAATAATATGACTCGCAATATCAACACATACTTGAACAGCACGGGTCAAATTTAATGAGATGATATCCTGTTTATCCAGATCATTTTCAAGAGCTTCGGCACTCTGCGGTATTTTAGACTGAATCCGAGCAAGACATCGCTGCAAAGAATCTAACTTAGCCAAGATTATTGTCGAAGCCATTCCTTACTCCTATGTTCAATAATTCGCCGATAATACGGCATCATATCGACCTGATTGTACCATAATCGCTTCATCAATCCGGCATAAAGATCATGATCGCTATTTTTCAGAATTCTTCCGCTACACAATGCTTGCTCTAAAATAGGGCCAGAAACCGCTTGAAGGTCAACCAAGTCAACTTCTCGTCCAAGAGCACAAGAAAGGGCAACTGCGATATTACAACGAGACTCAACAGAAAGAATTTTTGTTGAGGCTACGCCAATATCCACATCACTTTGCGCTGTCAAACGACCTTTAGCGGCAGAACCAAACAACGTAGCAAATAGCACCTGCGGAAAATCGGTCAACACGACAGAGATCACCTTATCCACCCGCACAGGTTCACGATCGTTCCCATCAATTTTTATTGGCTGATTCAATTTTTCCGACAACTCTACCCCCTAAATCAAAATGGAATAACCATCTGAATGCACCTGCTGCCACCGGAATCACCCTGGATAAGATCTAATTTCAAGCTAAGACAAAATTCTTTTGATTTTTAACCTTATCCGATGTTATCAAATTGTATCAGCGGCTAAAACAGCCCGTGACCTGCAAGCTACAAACGTTTTCCTGAGTAGCACTAATCTTCCGCTCTGGTTCTATTCCCCGTATTCGTCATGCTCGCGAAAGCGGGTATCCAGAGGTTTTGCATTGACTTCTAGACTCCCGCCTGCGCGAGAGTGACGACCTTTGTGGCGATAGCGGAAGATTGGTATTAATTAGGAACATTTTTGGCCTCTGGATTACCCTAGGGCAAAAGCAAAAAGTCATCTCGTAAACATTCAACCTGATGCATACGCTCATGCAAGATGGTAACAATACCGATATTAGCGTTACTAAGATGGCGCCAATAAACAAAATGTTTTTCATATCTAAAGAAAAAACCAGTGACTCCGAACTCAGCGGGTATCGGACGTGAAAGAACCTCATGCGTTGTTATCTTTGTAAAAACATCAAACAGTCCGACAATATAATGATCAGCCTGTTCTGCGCCCCATTGACTCAAAGTGTATTGATAAATTTCATCAATCCTATGCGAAGCAGCATCCTGGACTAAAAAGCGCGTCATCAAACTTGCTTAACCAGATTGCGCTTAATAACTTCCGCAGCGGTTAACGTAGCATAAGAGCTCTCAGGAGCAGAAAAAGCAAGCGTAAGCTCCGCTTTAAGACGGTTAAAAGCCTGTTGTTCCACCCGTTCTTTATCGCGACGGATAAGATCGCGAATATATTCGCTCACATTCTCATAGGAGCCAGAGTCACCAACGCTTGCCGCAACAAAATCACTTAACGGCCCGCTAAGCCTAACTGTCATCGTTGTCTGAGCCATAATGACCATCCTCCAACACGCAACATGTATTTATTATGTTCAATATGTATTACATATATCAAAAAAATAACGGCAGGAAAAGTTCTTTAAACACAAGCCGTTATTTATCAACGGCACAATCTGATAAAGAAGTAAATGCCGGTACTATAGTTCATTTTTAACACTAACACCTTAATTTAACAGGAATATACAAGATATTCAGGATTCTAAAACCTGAATCAAAACCGTTGATTTTATCCTGCCTATCCTAAATATCCCTGTTAATATTGCCTTTGATTTCATCATAAGTTTCCCGTCCGCACTTTTCCGTGTGCGTCCGTGGCTAAAACCACCTTACCGCACCACCTGCGGTCACAAAGGTGTAATATTTAGTGCGATACGCCATCACTTTTCACAACATTATAAGCCGTCTTAAAAATGATTTTCATATCCAACATAAAAGATCGATGATTTAAATAATAAAGATCAAAATCTACTTTTACAGGTATCGGCAATTCATCACGTCCATTAATCTGAGCCCAGCCTGTCAACCCAGGCGTTAAAACATCAACCCCTTTTTCAGTACGTAATTTCACCAAATCATCCTGATTAAACAACGCTGGACGCGGCCCAACAATACTCATATCTCCCGTTAAGATACTAAAAAGCTGGGGCAATTCGTCTAAACTCGATTTACGCAAAAAATTACCAACAGGGGTCAAAAACTGATCAGGATTACCAAGGAGATGGGTCGCCACAGCGGGAGTATCAATACGCATCGTGCGAAACTTTGGCATTTTAAAAATAATGTTGTTTTTCCCAACCCGGTCAGACCAATAGAGTGCAGGTCCTTTTGAGGTAAGTTTCACCACCACCGCGACAACCAACAAGGGAGCACTGAAAACAATCAGCGCCAGTAACGACATACAAATATCAACAATACGTTTCATTATTTACAACACCTTTTTTAACAGGGATGGACAAGATAAGCAGGATAAAAAAAATCAAAACTAGGGGTTACACATTTAACCTGAATATCCCTGTTGATATAACCTTTGACATTAACACCTTCATGTTAACAGGGATACGCAGGATGCTCAGGATGGGGAAAAAGAACCAGG
>CAZHXF010000043.1:0-22044 GCA_964536375.1 uncultured Desulfuromonas sp.
CTTAAAGCATGAGTCACTATTGGTCTTTAATGAAGACGGTGGTCTGATCTAAGGGCAATTTTTCTCGCTGCATTAGGTGTTGGTTGCGTTAGTGTTCAGTCAGTGAACTATTTCCTGACCATGCAATTCATTATCTAAAAAAGACACAAACGGCCAGCCTGAAATATCAGGCTGGTCATTCTCATTTCTCACTATCAATTAGTCCATTCAGAGAAAGACCACTTCTTCGATGCCAGGTTTTTATCCTTACCCGTGTTCATCGCCGCCAATTAATAAACTAGGAACAAAATAGGGGTCAAGCTAGACAAACTGAATAACTATTTTATTCTTACCCCATGCCACGTAAACCCCGTATCCATTTTCACGGTGCCGTTTACCACGTTATGCTGCGTGGTAACGCTGGTCAGGATACTTTCTCTGACGATGCCGACCGCACACGGTTCCTGCTGTTGCTTCAGCAGGGAATCGAACGCTATCACTGTCTGGTTTATGCTTATTGCCTGATGGGTAATCATGTTTATCTTGCAATACAGGTGGGCGACATACCCCTTTAGAAACTGATGCAAGGTGTTGGCTTGCGTCAATCCATATCGTGCGCAGATGGTTCAACATCCAGATCAATATTCATGGTCCAGTCATCACGCTTACACGGGTGAGCAATTGATCCAATGGTTAACGACGGATGGGGTACTGGATCAACTTGGCACGGAACACGATGTAGTGAACTCTAATTAGTAGGTGATGGTAGGGCGGGCACTGTCCGCTATCTCCATGTTTAGTAAGTACCAAAACCCACTGCTTGATCAGTTTTTAATTATTACCCCTGAGGCTGCTATCTGTCTAAAGCAAAAAAATATCAGTTTTTACTGAGGTAGCAGTGATAAGTGCTCTGAGTGCACAAATAAGGGGGCAAACTGACTAACTTTTCTATCCTTGCCCCAAAAAAGTACGTCGCAGTGTGAGGGCGCAACCTCACGACAGTGATTTTGCTTTTAAAGTTTAAATTTATTTAGCAAAAGGGGACATCCTCCGATGGTGCTGGAGACAATCCCATTTTTGTTCTCAATGCAGCAACAAACAAAAAACTTGTTGAATGGGGGCTTGATGTCGAGCGACATATTTGATTCGAATGTGAAATTGGTGGTTTGTGCTGTTGTGGCAATATGGTTGCCGCGTTAACTTACTGCTGAATACCATGCATAGTCTTCTTGCGCGTTCCATAACATTTCAGGTATCGCATGTGCTGGCAATGGCTCACTATACAGATAGCCTTGGATCTCGGTGCAGCATTGGGTTTTTAAAAAGGATAATTGTCCGGCGGTTTCAACGCCTTCAGCAATAATGTTTATGTTTAATCTGTTACCCATATCGATAATTGCACTAGCTATCGCCGCGTCTTTGTCGTTGTTTTCTAAATCCTGAATAAATGATTTGTCGATTTTCAAGGTATTGACCGCGAAGTGTTTCATCAGATGTACTAGTGATGAATAGCCGGTGCCGAAATTATCAATGGATATCTGAAAACCTAAATTGTGTAAGGTATTGAGCATGATAACGGCAAATTCCTGATTCTGCATAACCAGTTTTTCGCTGATTTCAAATTCAAGCATCTCCGGTTGTATGGTGGTTTCGTGCATAATGTCTTTTATACGCTCGACAAAATCTCTTTGCTGAATTTGTTGCCCAGACAGGTTGACTGCAATCCGTAATGGTTCTTGCCCCTGTTGCTGCCATAGGCGGCTTTGTCGACAAACTTGGCGCAGAACCCATTCCCCGATAGGGATAATTAGCCCGGTTTCTTCCGCCAAGGGGATTATGTCAGCGGGCAGAACCAGCCCCAGATCGGGATGGTGCCAGCGTAGTAATGCTTCTAAGGCGATAACTTTGCCACTTTTTATATTAACTTTAGGCTGGTAGTAGATTTCTAATTCATCATGCTCTAAAGCTTTGCGCAACCCTTGCTCCATTATTAGACGCTTGTTGGCTTCATGGTCCATGCTGGACTGATACAGTTGGTAGCGATTACGCCCGCGATTCTTCGCGCTGTACATGGCGATGTCGGCCTGCTTAATTAGATTTTCGAGCGAGGTGCTGTCGTGGGGATAGAGGCTGATGCCAATACTTGAGGTAATAAACAGTTCATGTTTGTCAATGGCTAGCGGTTGAGCAATGGTTCTGATGATTTTGCTGGCTAATTGTTCAATAGCACCAATACTGTCTATATTGGTTAACATGATGGCAAATTCGTCTCCACCAAGACGGCTTACTAGGTCAGATTCGCGTACCGTACCGAGTAAACGTTGGCTTATTGCGCACAGAAGTTGATCTCCAACACTGTGGCCTAGAGTGTCGTTTATTGTTTTAAAGCGATCAAGATCCAGAAAGAGAAAGGCAAGTTTGCCTTTCTCCCGTTTAGCCATATTCTTAGCTTGCTCAGCACATTCCAGAAAACAGGAGCGATTTGCCAGGCCGGTAAGAGTATCGTGGTGAGCCAGAAAACGTAGCCGCTCTTCAGACTGTTTACGTTCTGTTATGTTGCGGCACATCGCCCACAGCAGCGGTTCTCCCTCTAAAATTGGTTGTCCGCAGGTAATGCTGCCTTCGACGGCTATTGTTTGCCCGTTGCTGGATAGCAATGTTACTTCGCATGGTTCTATCCCTTCACCATGCATCAGTTTGCTGAATTTAGACTGACAGGACATGAGTTGTTCATTATCCATTACCTGATTGATATGGATGTGCTCTTCAGCGGGGTTATAACCCAGTTGCTCTTGCCAGGCCTTATTGGCGTAAACTATGTGCCCATTTTGGGTAAAGCTAAAAATAAGATCATGGGCATGCTCAAGAAAACTGCTTAACCTAGTTTCCCGTGCCCTAGCTTCCTGCGCTTGCTGGTGAATTATTTTCATAAAAAAAATACATACGAAGGCGACAGTGGCGTTGAGAAAACACACCCAACTCCACATCAGGATGACACAAGGTAATGATTGATCACAGGTAGAAATGCTTGCCGGCATGAGGACTGGCGCCAGGATTTTTGTTTGTTCGCCGAGCAGCAACGCCCCATAAAAAAGGCTGCCGAGAAAGCCTATCACCCAGACGCAGCGCACCTTATCCAGTAACATCGCAGCTTCAATGGTGATAATCAGGTAGACCGGCCAGAACCAGCTAGACGAACCACCGCTGAAATGAATTAAGCCGGTGATCACCAGTAGGTCGAGGAGGATATGTAAGTAGTCTATCCATGGTAGATGCTGTAACTTTTCATAATATAGGGAGAAAATTAGGTTGTAGCTTATGACTAAAGTCATGGACAAAGCCAGAAACACAATTTGCTGGTAACTGAGGAAAAACCCATAATTGGTGTTGAGAAAGAATACACATGCAGCTAAGCAGTACAGGGCGATTACGCCCAGAAGTTGCCAGCGTGTTTTAACAATTAGCATGGTTCTCGCGGCGCGGGAAAAAAAACTGGTAGCTGGTTCGCTTGGTATGGAAAGAAAATTCGATGTGTGGTGGGCACTACATTTTTCCAGCATGGATTATCTCGATAATAGTTAATAAGAAAAAACTATTATCAAGTTTGCAATACTGATACCAATAAAAAAAATATTATTAATGGAATATGTTTTTGTTTTTAGTTTGCTGAATTTGCGTAGGAAATGTTTTTTAATTGAATTTACGTTATATTTTAAACATTAATTACTTAGCATAAGTGCGGGTGAAATAACCCAAAAAATACGCCGCAGAGAGATTGCTAGGTACTTTGCCCCATCTTGCTCTACGGCGATTTGGTGTGGTTAATATCCACCATTAAGTTTGGGCAGAGTCCTCTTAGAGGGAGTGTCAATAGTAACTTCACTTTTTTTCTTAGTGCTGTCTTTTTTTGCGCCGTCGGCGTAAGTGATAGTACAAGCGAACATGGTAATAAACAGTATTGCTAATAACTTTTTTATTTTATATCTTTCCAGTTGTGCAATCTGCTGGGTCTTGTTAGCAGATATGATCCTATCTCTATGAGATCTTGAGGTTCACGTTTTATTTGCCACATCAATAATGCATCAGAATTTCTCATTAGGCAACTGGTAGGTAAAGTTTGTTCAGTAAATAATTTGATTAGCACTAACCTTCCGCTGGTTTTGCTCCCCGTATTCGTATTATTTATTGCTCATCACTGCTGCCACCGTGCAGTGCCGCAAATTGCAGCAGTTGTTGAATATCCAAGCCGCTTTGTTTAACGATGCCGAGAAATACCGGCAGAAGTTTCATCATGAAAGTTGGATCCTGCAGCGCTTCACTGGTAAGGTCTGGCAGTGTAGTGAGGATGAATTTTTGTTTCTCTTCGGTGGATAGTGCCATGATGGCAGTTTGTAGTTCTTCTATAGACATTTAGCTGGTGCTCCCTGTGTTATTTAGTTGTTGGTAAAGTAAAGGCGACATTGTACACATCGCGATATGTTTTGGCAAAATGAACTTCCAACCCCTCTTTGAGGTGGGCAGGTAATTCTTCGAAATCTTTACGGTTTCCTTCGGGGAAAATAAGAACCTTCAAACCGCTGCGGCGGGCGGCTATGGTTTTTTCTTTGAGCCCACCAATAGGTAGAACTTGCCCGGTTAGCGATAGCTCCCCAGTCATGCCCAAGTGTTTGCGTGGTGCTTTGCCGCTGATCATGGAGAGCAGTGCCGTGGCCATGGTTATACCGGCAGATGGCCCATCCTTGGGAGTTGCTCCAGCCGGAACGTGCAGGTGGACAAAGTGGCTATCGAAGAACTTTTCCGGCAGATGGTATTCTTTAAGGTGCCCCATCAAGTAGGAATAAGCTATTTCCGAACTTTCTACCATTACGTTGCCTAGTTGACCTGTTTGTTTGAAACCTTTGGAGGTGCTTGGCATTGCCGTCGACTCTATCTGTAGCGTAACTCCACCCATGGTGGTCCACGCTAATCCCGTGGTAATTCCGGGGGTATTTTTGAATAGCTCGTCGCGGGAGAATACCGCTTTACCTAAGTACTCTGTCAAGTTGGCTTTACGCACGGATATCTTTTCTTCGCGTCCACTGGCGAACTGCATTGCCGCTTTACGCATGATCTTTTTAATGTGATTTTCCAGACCACGCACACCGGCTTCGCGAGCATAGCTGTCGATGATGGTTTCTAAAGCATCTTTGCGAATGCTTACCTGTTTTTTGTTTAACCCATGGTTTTTTAGGACCTTAGGTATTATGTAGCGCTGCGCTATTTCCACTTTTTCGGCAAGAATATAGCCAGATAAGCGGATGATTTCCATACGGTCGAGTAGTGGTGGCGGAATGGTGTCCAGCTGATTAGCTGTGGCAATAAACAGCACATTGGACAGATCAAAAGGGACATCCAGATAGTGATCGCGAAAGGCATTGTTCTGCTCGGGGTCAAGTACCTCGAGTAACGCCGAGGCAGGGTCGCCCTGAAAAGAAGCGCCTATTTTATCGATCTCGTCCAGCATCAATACCGGATTGGAGCTGGCTGCCTGTTTCATTGCCTGAATAACTTTACCGGGCATGGCCCCGATGTAGGTGCGTCTATGCCCCTTTATTTCAGCTTCGTCACGCATGCCACCAAGGGAGAAACGGAAGAAGTTACGCTTTAGCGCTGCCGCAACACTTTTGCCAATCGAGGTTTTACCGGTTCCCGGAGGGCCGACCAGGCATAGAATTGACCCGGAAATTTCCCCTTTCATTTTACCTACGGCAATGAATTCGAGAATGCGCTCCTTGACATCGTCAAGGCCGTAGTGGTCACGATCTAAGGCACGTTTTGCTTTAGCAATATCGTAAGAATCAGTGGTCGTTTTGCCCCAGGGTAGCACTGTCAGCCAGTCAAGATAGTTGCGGCTGACATTATATTCAGGTGACGCCGGTTCGATCAGTTGCAGTTTCTCAATCTCTTCATCAACTGCGTGTTGTGTCTCTTCGTTGAGGGTCAGACCCTTGAGCCGTTGCTGAAACTTCTCTATTTCACTGACCTTGCCCTCTTTTTCCAGACCTAACTCTTTTTTTATAGTTTTTAACTGTTCTTTGAGAAAGAACTGGCGTTGTTGTGCGGAGATGTTTTTTTCTATCTGCTTGGAAATCTTGCTCTGAATGCGCGAGACCTCCAGCTCCTTTTTCAGTAGTACCAGCACCTGTTCAATGCGTTGACGTACATTGATAGTGGCAAGCACCTGCTGTAGTTCCTGACCGTCGGCCGAGGTTAAATTAGCAGCAAAATCAGCTAATCTGCCCGGGTCATCCATGCTGGAACGACCGAGAAACATTTTAATCTCTTCCGAATAGAGCGGATTTATCTGTACCAACTCCTTGAGCGTAGAGATGACAGCCATGGAGTAGGCTTTGAGCTCCTGGTGCTTGGCTAGGGGTTTTTCTAGATGGTATTCCACCTGGGCATATAAACCATGCTTGGTGGCGTGTAATTCACCTAGGGTGAAGCGCTCCAAACAATTGACCAGAACCTGAATGCTATCGTCCTCGGAGTTGATCACCTTGACAATTTTGCCGACAACGCCAATCTTGTGCAGGTTTCCCGGTTCATCCTTGCCGTCGACATCTTTGACCAGCACTAGCCCTATGGTTTTGCTTTCACTCTCGACTGCGTGGCGGATAATATCTGCCTTTTCGCTGCCACTGATGCTTAGCGGAATCAAGATGGCGGGAAAAGCCGGGCGTGGGCGCAGAGGAATTATCGCCAACGTGTCTGGTAGTAAGTCTCTGGCTAGCACCATGCTGTCTTCATCTATTTCTATCTCTTGCTCGATATCTTCGCTAACTTCTTCATCTTCTTCAGGATGATTCATAGTGCCTTCCAGCGCAGGGTTTATGGTCGTGACTATCTGGAAAACTAATCACCAATGGCGCAGTTGTCAACCTTTGAGTGCTCTTTCAGGTTGCTAACTCGGCATATATGGGGGTTGGTTAGTTGCTTTATCGTAGCCTTGGTTGTGCCAGTGTGCCGGTGATGCGCACGTTATAGCTTCCATCTTGTCGTTGTTTGGCAAACATTGGCAATAGCGTTGTGATTGATGGATCTAGTCCTTTGCGTGGTGCTAGCGTTAATTTCAAGTTGATGCGGCTGTGTCTTAAGTTGCGTTGCAGGGCAACATTGCCACCCCCTGAGATGATTAGGTCGCCGCCATGGCTGATGAGCTGGTCAATGGAGATGCGTTGTTGGTTTTGGCTGAGGTGTAGGTTGACGGTGCCAAAATCGAGACGATCAATTGGAAAACCCATTTGTTTGAGACCGCTGATGAGTAATTCAGAGAGCTCAAGGTGCAGTTTCTCCAATTTAATTATAGGTTCGGCAGTGGCTGAGGCGTTAAGTTGTGCGATGGTGGCTTGCATATGGAGCGTGGGTAGTTGCGGGACAGGTAGAGCCCCGTGTAAGGCTGTTGCGAACAATTTAACACGGTGCTTGGTATCGAACTGTGCCTCTATGTTTCCACCGAATATTTCCGCACTAATTTTAGCAGCGGGAGCTGTGCTTAGCAATCTCGACCATACGGGGGAAAGATTGATATTGGTGAATTTAACATTGCCTAACTCAGTAGGGCTAGTTAATTTTTGGATAAACATACTAGCTGGAAATTGTAGTGAGAGCCCGGTTAGTTCAATTGGGTGGTTAAGTTTAGTGGTTAATTCAACAGCGAGCTGTTGTTGGAGCAGCTTGGTCGGAAAAAACAGCAAAAGACCACAAGTGAAAAAAAATATAACGCCAAGCGGTATTAACCACCAGTGTTGTAGTTTATTAAATCGCATGTTGTCAGTTGTGATCATTGATTAGCCTTGCTATAGGCTGATATGCGCAATGAAGTATCCAGCATTTGGGGGTTATCATACCGTACTTTGAGTTGTATGCCTTTGACCTGTAGTGGTGCGGGGGCATTATCAAAGCGCTGTAACAATTGTACTATCTGACCGAGTGAAACGTTGTCTAGTTTTATTTCTACCGCCTCTTCGGTTATGTCGTTATAGCTGACGGCAGGAATGGGGCGCATGGATGTTAGGTTCTCACGCCCGGCAACGTTAGTTACCTGACTTTCCACAAAAGAGAACAGTACAAAGTCGGGTAAGTTTTTTTGCCTTTTTTGCAGCGCTTGTACTTGCCCATGTAGGCTTAAGTATTCCAGTTGTAACTGCTTAACTTGTTGCAGCTGCTTGCTGCGTGCAGTTATTTTACTATCGAGTTTATCGATAGCGGTAGTGTAGGGCTGTATTAGGGTGAAAAAGAGTAGTGCGGCCACACAGCACATGGTGCCGATCAGCAGCATCCCCTGGGTGCGTGGGGGAAGGTTGTGTATCATTGTTGCCCTCCTTGTTGACCGATAGCTAGTTGTAGGCGAAAGGTTACGTTCTTGCCGTCTAAACCCATTTTTGCATCAGCGATGCGCACCTCAGAAAAGATCGGTGTTTTGCGTAGTTCGCCAGCCAATTGATTGACGCTATCAAAGGAGTTGGTTACACCATAGAGTGTTAGTGCTTGAGGCTCATAGTTGAATTTTTGGATATCCACTTTGAGATTTTTAGGAGTGTGAGTAGAAACTTCTAGCAATACTGCCAAGGCTGAAGTGGATTTGTCCAGTCCAACTAGCTGTCCAGTTTGCTTTAACTGTTGCAGTGCAGCTTTCAGCTGCAGGGGAATGTCAACAATGACCTTGGAGTCCGGTAGTGTCTGGCGAAACACTTGGGTGATCTGGTGGCGATAATCTTCAGCGATTTTGCTTTTGTGCTGATAGGTGTGGATGGCTGTGCCACCGAGAAGTAACAGTGCAAATAATAATAGCGCTCCCCCAGTGTACAGGTGCTTTTTAAGTGCTGTCCACTCACTCTTGAGGGTGAAAGGGCCGCGGCGGAAATTAAGTGTTGTTTGATCAGCCGCCAGTGCCCGAGCGCAGATAGGAAGAAATGCCGGATCGATTTCTTTATTGTCCTTGTCGCGTAGTGGCAACTCAAATAGCACCAAATCATGTTGTTTTAGCGCGACCTTGAGGTCTGCGGTAACTTTGTTGCCTATCAGGCACAATGGTTGTTGTTCTAGTCTGGCGCTACGGCACAAAAGGGCTGTTTTGGTATTTATAATATTCGCTATGGTGTCATCAATAATGCCGTCTTCATCAGTGTTGGCAAGATTGTGCAGCGCGAAATTTGTCACTTTGGAATTTTGCAGCAGACTTATGATCAGCTGTTGTTCGTGGATTTGAACCAAAAAACCATCGCTAAATAAGCTGTGTAAACCACAGGCTTCGGTGTAGGGGGATAGCCCGAGAATATGCAGTGGCAGTTGTTCCTCATCGTAAGGTCTAAGGGCTGTCGCAATGCTGTGCTGTGTTGCTGTTGCTGCGGTGATCATCACCCCTTGCTCTAACGCTACCGGGGGGCTGGTGGCGATGATGTGTTGGCTGATGTCTACAGGTAGCTTAGCCGCTAGTTCGATGCGAACTGCCGCATCGATTTTGCGCTGATCTGTGAAGGGAAAGTTCAGTTGGCGCACAAAACCGTCCATATTGGGTAGTGTGCAACACAGGCGATCGGCAAATCCGGGCCGCGCACCGAGCATCTCCACGATAAGTTGACCAATATCACTATCGCTAGTGTCGATAGCGCGTTCCAGTGTGGTGAACTTATATGGCTGCTCTTTAGTTTTGGCGAAAATTGCCATGCGGACACATTGAGATGTAATCTCTATGCCAACCATTTGTTTTGTCATAGTGCTCAACCTTTTACGTTGCGGTGATTAACCTAGGCATGGGTAACTTGGCAACTGAAGACCGTTCCTGTTTATTTGTTAATAAATCTGCATATAGATTAATGTATTGTCGGTTTTGTTTATCGTCGCCTTGGTGCGGCAGCGACCATCGGCAATGCTGGCTATAGTGTTGATGCGATAGTATTGTGCTTTTACGTCTACAAAGTCGTGTATCATAATGTAGATACTTGGTCCATTTGGGAGTATATTTAGTTCATCTACTGTGTGAAAGGGGTTGTCCTTGCGCTGGGCAACAATGGCCTCGGCGTCAGACATTTCCATATCCTTTGCCAGCGAGCACAGTACCTCAACGCTAGCAGAATTCAGATGAATTTTATCTCCCCCGTAAACACTTACATGCGGGCGTAGTTTATCTACCTCGTCCTTGGTGAATCCAGCGACTAGTTGCAGCTCTTCCAAGGTGTCTAGCGCTGCATTTTTGCAAAAGGAACTGGGCGTTTGCCCGGCGTAATATTCTGCTTCGGCTCCATACCCCCCTGGGTTATTGTCGCTGCGGTTGTCGCTGTCGATCCAGTCGATTAGTGCATAGATGTGCTCTTGTGCAGCATCAATGCCCAGAATATTAAATAAACGTAAACAGCGATCTTTTACCACGACATTAATGTTGTCTGAGTTGCTGATCAGGCGATTGATGTTTATTTTGCCGTCGAGAGCAGTGATGGTGATGCTCACTATGCCGATGTCACCGACGGGGTAGTTGCTAATTCCCTGTGCCCATAGCTCATCATTGCCATCGTAGTCGTTGCCATCGTCGGCTAACACCATGCTGCCAACCTGTATGCCACCTTTGGCGAGATAATAGGCGCGGGTGCTGTCGCGGTAGGTTTCTGCTAAGCGTAAATCTACCAAAGTTGAGAAAGCTAACTCTGACAGTAGGGCGGCCAAGAGTGCCGTGATGAACAGAACCAGCAGTAATACCATGCCGTTCTCATTGTTTATGCTCTTCATCTCTTAACCCTAGATAGTGCCAGGTCGAAGGCGCTGAGCACTTGAATTTCATGATCGCCACATTGAACGATTAAGCTCATCTCTACTGTCTGGGGCAGAGTGTTACTAATGGTACTGTCCCAGTTGTCCTGCCAGTCGCTGCCGTCAAAAAAGCGCCACTGCAGTTGCTTGATTTGCGAGCTAAGGCGTTGGCTGACTGGTGCGGAGTTGAGGTCAAATAGCGGCACAGCGCTGCGCAGTAGCCGACTAAGGGTGACCTCGCTGCGCTGTTCCAGCTGGTAGCGTATCTTTGCCGGCATGGTGGACAGTTTGCCATTGTTCAACAAAGCCGAGGTGGTGGTAAACTCCAGATAATTGTTGTCGTTGTTGTAGCCATTGGCATCGTTGTCACTGTTGGCGATAAATGCTGAGTTGTTATTGTTGATATTGAGATAGCTGGTACGTAACTCGTGACCGAGACGGGCAAAAATTACCCGGGCTTGATTATAGCCATCCGCTTCGTTTTCCAACCGTTGTCCAGTGGTACTTATGCTGGAGAAGATGCCGTATACGCTGGTCATTATAATGCTGATCAAAGCGATAGCCACCACCATCTCTATCAGGGTAAACCCTGGGGCGACGCCATTGGCGCGCTGGCATTTATCTGTTGAACAAGAATGAGTCAAGGCTGACACCCTCATTGTTTTTTTGATCGCCCCATAAAATCGCTACATTAACCTGTTGTACTCCAGCGACTGGTGTGTCGCTGAAAATTATTTGCCAGCGATATTGGCTATATGGCTGCGCCCATATCCCTTGGGTTTCTATGTTATCTATTCCATTCTGGTCCGCTGCATTTTCTAACTCGGCCATTTTGTCTTGTGCCAACATGATGGCGCAAGTGATGCGTTGGACCTCTTCGTTACTGCGGATGCAGCGATTAGTTAACCCCAGGCAGGTGACTAATACCGTACCGATTATAGCCAGAGCGATCATGACTTCGAGGAGTGTGAAACCACTAGTTTTGTGGCACCTATTCGAACTCATGGTAGCCATCCAAAATTTCGGCGTTGCCGGTAAAGGGGAGCAAATTGATGCTCAACTGTTTGTCTGTTGCCTTTGCACCCTGTTGGATATGCACTGTTGTTGCCGGTAGCCAGCCCTGAGGGTGAAACTCAATTGTTGCTGTCCCTGTAGTCAGTTCACCTATGCCATCAATCCACACCTTGGTGATCCTGACATCACCGGGGAGGTGGTAGCTGCGGACCACGGAATCAAGTGGTGTCCATTGTTGTCCGTCTGTATTCTTCTGTGGCGTGCATTCCCCCTTTTCAATATCAAAAACCAAGCGATAGGGAGTAGCGGTTAGCGCTGCTTCGTTATATAGGTGTTTGACTATGCCGCTGATACGTCTCGCACTGTGTTTGAGGTTGTTTTCGCCGACACTGCTGAATATAGGTACAGAAATTACTGCAAATAGGCTGAGCAAAAACATGACAATTGTCAGCTCAATAAGTGTAAAAGCCTGGTGGTTATTCGATCTCCCAATTTTGTATATCGGCATTTTTACCTTCTCCGCCCGGCTCGCCGTCGGCACCATAAGACAAAAGATCGAAGTTGCTATGTAACCCCGGGGACAGATAGATGTAGTCACCATTCCATGGATCGGCAGGGATCTTTTTCATATAACCGTCTTCACGGTATTTTATTGGGATGCGGCCCGATTCTGGTTTTACCACTAGAGAGGCTAGCCCCTGATTCGTGGAGGGGAAAAAGCCATTGTCCAACTTGTAAAGCGCTAAAGCCTCTTCTATCCCTTTAATCTGGAGTATAGCCTTGGTATGCCGCGCCTCTTCTGGGCGATCGAGTAGTTTTGGAACAACAATTCCGGCAAGAATGCCTAGAATAACCACCACCACCATCACTTCAATGAGGGTGAAGCCACGTTGATTGCTAAGGGGTGCTTTTGCTGTTGTATGCATTTTTTCAATGTCCTTATGGGGGTATTAGTTGTGGTGTTGAGAGTAGATTTTAACCCAAACCTTGACTCGCCTGAAAAATTGGTAACAACACGGCAAGTACAATAAATCCGATTATGCCACCCATGGAAATGATCATCAGCGGCTCAAGTAGCGATAGTACTCCGGCCAGCGCAATTTCCACTTGTCTGTCGTGGGTGTCAGCAACCTTGATTAACATCTCTTCGAGGTTGCCGCTGCGCTCACCAATAGCGATCATTTGGGCTAATAATGGTGGGAACACTTTGGAGCGCCTTATTGGTTCGGCTAAACTGGCACCTTCACGTACTGCATGGGTGGTAGTTTCTATAACCTGGTGCATTACCTGATTGTGTAGTAGACCATTGCTTATTGTCAGCGCGTTAAGCAACGGGGTGCCGCTGTGTAATAGGGTGCCAAGGGTGC
Organism: uncultured Desulfuromonas sp.; assembly: GCA_964536375.1. Lineage (GTDB taxonomy): Bacteria > Desulfobacterota > Desulfuromonadia > Desulfuromonadales > Desulfuromonadaceae > Desulfuromonas. Next base: position 13,146 of record CAZHXF010000043.1, read on the forward strand.
GGCTGAATCGGGCAGTCGCTATTTCGCGTTGCATCCGACCAATGAACGGTAGCTTGAGTACCCAGTTATCGGTACGTAAGCGGCCATGGGTGGTTCTGCGATAGCGTTGGAACATTATCGCCATGCTGACTATTACTATAGCAAGTAGCCAGCCATAACTGGCGATAATGTCGCTGAGGGTAATTAGTAGCCGTGTTGGCAATGGCAGTGCCTGACCAAGATCCAGCAGCATGCGGGTAATCTTTGGTACTACAAAACTGACCAGAAATAGCAACACTGCGCTGCCGACTAGTGACATCAACACTGGATAGGCCAGCGCGGCCACAAGGCGGGATTTCAATCGTGCCTGATCTTCGAGAAAATCGGCCAGTCGCAGCAGCACCATATCGAGAGAACCACTGTTTTCGCCTACCTTAACCATCTGTTGATATAGATCGGGAAAGCTGCGCCCTTGTTGTTCCATAGCCTGATGCAGTGAATTGCCCTGGCGCACCTCTTCACGTACCTGATTAAAAAGTCTAATTTGAGCGGGTTTCTCCAGTTGTTCCACTACCGACAGTAACGCCTCATCCAAGGGGACGCCAGCTTGGAGTAGTGTGGCGAGTAAGCGAGTTGCGGTGGCTAGGTCGTTTACCGGCAACGTGGTACTGCGCGCGGTGAACCAGTGGCGTTTGGTGCTCACCCCCGTCTGTTGGTCTTCGATAGAACTGGCAAAAATACCTTGCTGGCGCAAGGAGTCAAGCGCTACCCGTTTGCTATTGGCTTCAAGGCTACCCTTGGTCGTTTTACCTTGTTGATTAAAACCGCTGTAATCAAACAGTGCCACGGTTATTGATCCTCCGGGGTGACGCGGAGGACCTCTTCCAGTGTGGTAAACCCTTGCTGCGCTTTGTTAAGCCCCGCCTGACGCAGGGAGATCATCCCCTGTTGTATCGCCAAGGTACGGATGGTAGCAGCATCACTGTTGGTTAGCAGTTGGGCGCGGATTGCTTCGCTCATAGTTAGTAGCTCGTAGATTCCGCTGCGTCCACAATAGCCGATCTGCATACATTTGTCGCACCCACGACCACGGTAGAAGGTGTGTTGTTGCACAGGATCGATACCGAGATTAATCAAAATGCTCGCTTCTGGTTGGTAGGCTTCGCGACAGTGAGGACAGATCGTGCGCACTAAGCGTTGAGCTAGAATGCCAATGATGGAGGAAGAGGCGAGGAATGGTTCAATGCCCATCTCCACCAGCCTGGTTAATCCACCCGCTGCATCGTTAGTGTGCAAGGTGGAGAACACCATGTGCCCGGTAAGGGCAGATTGAACAGCAATCTCCGCCGTTTCCGCGTCGCGAATCTCACCAACCATTATGATGTCGGGATCCTGACGTAAGATTGATCTCAGCCCATTGGCAAAGGAGAGATCGATTTTAGCGTTGACCTGAATCTGTCCCACCCCATCCAGTTGATATTCAATGGGGTCTTCAATGGTTATAATGTTTTTTTCGCGATCATTAAGTTTGCTCAGTGCGGCATACAGACTGGTGGTTTTGCCGCTACCGGTGGGGCCGGTGACCAGAAAAATACCGTGCGGTGCCTTGATTATGTGGTTAACTCGTTCCAGCAGTTGGGTATCCATGCCGATATCTTCGAGCAATAACACGTTGCTGCTGTTGTCCAGTAGTCGCAACACCAGCCGTTCACCAAAAGCGGTTGGTAGTGATGATACCCGTACGTCTATATCCTTAGAGGCAATGCGTACCCGAAACCGCCCATCCTGGGGCAGACGCTTTTCAGCAATATTTAATCCCGCCATGATTTTCAGGCGCGAAATGATACTGGCGGTGGCTTTAAACGGCGGACGTAGCACCTCGTAGAGTAAACCATCGATACGATAACGGACGATCAACTCTCGCTCAAAGGGTTCAATGTGGATATCGCTGGCGCGTTCCTTGTACGCTTGGGTAATTAAGCTGTTGACGAAGCGGATAATGGGGGCTTCGTCGCTGCTGTCCAGCAGGTCTGCTGGTTGCAGTTTGTGGACAAAGTCGTCGTCATTGAAGCCGATATCGCTGGCCATATCGTTTGCCGCCCCGGCATGTACCTCATAGCTGTGATTGATCAGCTTGAGAATGTCATCACGCGCTGCCAAGCTGACTTCAATGTTAGCTTCAGATAACGTTGCCAGATCGTTGATAGCGTTGAGGTCAAAGGGGTCGGCCATAACCACAATTAAGACCCCATTTTCAAGCTGTAGCGGTAACACTATGTGGTCGCGGGCATAGGCTAAAGGCAGTAGATCGAGTATCCAGCTACTGGTTATTACCTCGGGGAGGGTAGCGAGAAATGGCAGGTGCAATTGCTGGGCTAAAGCGCGCCCCAGTTGCTCAGCAGAGATTGCCTGATTGGCTAATAAAAGCTCCCCGATGCGTTGCTGCGGCAGTAGCTGTTGTTGCTCTAGCGCTGTCTGCAGATCTTCATCACTTAAGGGACACTGTTGTTGTAAAATTTTGCCAATAAGCTGAGTTGTGACCATAATTATTGTGGCTCCGGAGCGGTTTCCGCGCCTTGCTCTTCTCTCGCGGCATTCATTTCTTGGCGGTTGTTGTTAGTTATAATATTTAAGTCTTCGTTGCTTTTGATGATTGTTGGGGTAATAAACACCAGCATATTGGTCTTGGTTGCAGTATCGCTGGAATTCCTGAATAGCCAGCCCAAGATAGGGATATCACCCAACAGCGGTACTTTGGTCTCGCTTTTCGTGACATTAGTGGAGATTAGCCCACCGAGCACCACCGTCTGTCCATCTCTGGCTAGGACGGTATTGCTGATTTTGCGTGTGGTGAAAGTGGGACCGACCTCATCGACATTGCCGACATTGCCACTATCGACCAGATCGGTGGTCTCCTGATAGACCTTCATTGTTATTAAGTCACCTTCGGTGATCTGCGGGGTGAAGCGCAGGGTCAAGGCCACATCTTTGCGTTCCACGGACACGCTTGTGGCTAAACTGCTACCGCCATTGACGTCGCTCAGGCGCGAGGTGATAATGGGTACATTGCGACCAACAATGATTTCAGCCTCTTCGTTGGCAGCGGTGAGCAAGCGTGGCGCGGAGAGGATGTTTACGTTGGTGTCGGTTTGCGATAAATTAAGCAAAGCGGAAAAGGCGGGAATGCTGACAATATTGTCGTTGCCATCAGCGTCTTTAGTGCCATCGCTATATTGAATCATCTTACTGAAGCCACCCGCAAGAATTCCTGCCACTGAAGTGGTTAGCAAGTCGGCGCTTATCGGGGTAGTCATGGTGCTTGCCCCAATTACCCCCTCATTGCCAACCTCAAAAGCACCCTGGAGCCCTAACCCCAGTTTTTCAGTTGCCTCCATAGACAGTTCCATAATCAAGGCTTCCACGTACACCTGCTTGCGGCGAATATCCAACTGCTTGATGATATCCTTGATAACCGCATAATCTTCAGGGGTGGCATTAATTATGAGTGAATTAGTGGGTTTGTCGGCGGTAATGCAGACATCGGTATTGATAACAGTTGACGCCGGTGGATTGCCTAGAGTGAGTGGCTTAGGTGTGGTTTTGATGCCGATAATGATTTGGTTTAAGGTTGCACTTAAGGTTTCGGCATCAGCATTTTCCAGATAATACAGGTTGAAGTGTGAGCGGTCGCTGGTTAGTGGTTTGTCCAGCACTTTTACCAGTTGCAAGATGGTTTTAAGGTCTTCGTCAGCCGCCAGAACAATTAAATGATTACCGCGCTCATCGGCGATAACTTGACCTGCGTTGTTGCCACCACTTGACTGTACATTGGTTTTTCTGCGCGCTCGGCTGGCATTTTTTTTCTCGCCGATAATGTCATTACATATTTGCGCCGCGTCCTTAGCATTGGCATATTTTAGGGCAATGACCTGCATAGAGTGAAGGGCACCAGGAAGATCCAGCTGTTTAATAATCTGCGTCATCCGGTCAATGTTGGCCGCGTTGTCGGTTATAACCAGCATATTGGATGGTTCATAGACCGCGATATTACTGGTTTTAGGCATCAACGGGCTAATGATGGCGGCAATGCTCTCGGCGTCAATGTGTTTGAGGGCGATCATGCTGGTAACGAACTGGTCCCCATTAGTTGCCGTTGTCAGCATAGGCAGATTGCTTTCGCTGGCAGTTTTTATGGCTATAATCTTATTGGTCTTGCCTGAAGGAACTACGGTGTAGCCCTTAATATTCAATACTGTCAAAAAAAGCTGGTAGGCTTCCTCTTTGGTCATTTGCTCCGCTGAGATAATTGTTGCCTTGCCGCGGATGCTATCATCGTAAACAAAGTTCTTGTCGGTCAAGGCACTGATTGTTTGGATCAGGTCGGTCAGTTCAATATCTTTAAAATCCAGAGTTATGGCGGCTTCACTGTCTTTAGCTTGAGCCGGGGTGACAAAAGATCCTGTCAGCCACACCGGGCATAACAGTAGGACTAGCAATATAAGAGTGTAGTTTCGTATTGGCACCGCTGTTGTCTCCCTACTTGATTTCATATTGGAATTTCATCGATTGACCGGCTCGGTTAAGATCGAGGTTGAGGGTTTTTGATTCGCGTAATTGTTGAAAAATTTGTAACCCTTTTTCCGGGCTATCTAGGGTGGTGCCATTTACTGCATGTAAAATATCTCCGCGCATAAGACCCATTTGGCTGAGAAGAGTACCGTGCTGAATTCTCCTAACAATAAAACCATCTGTTTTGCCATTGACAATGTTTGGGTCGATACGGATCTGTTGTATAATAGTGCCAATGTTGGCGCGGATTCCCTCGGCCTCGGCGACCGGAATTATCCAACGGTTGTCGCCGATTTTGCGCACTATGGTAGTTGCTGGTTGTTGCTCGCTGGTCCTCGGCAAGCTCTTTATGCTGATGGTAGCTTCTTTGTCGTCCATAGTCAGGAAGAAACGTGTTCCATCGGTACCTTCAAACTCAACCTGATCACGCGCCACGCCCACCAACCTACCATGTCCGATGATGTTTTGCTGTAGGCGGACGATGGTCGTTTCGTTGTCGATTTTGATTACGGCAAGAGAAAGATCACCAGCGACTAAGGTGCCAATGAGGGTTAAATTAGTGGGTGCCTGTTGTGCTGTTGTTGCTGTTGAGTTTGCCATTACGGCTGGGGCGCTTGCCGTCACACTCGTGGGTTGGTTGGAATTGAATATATTGCGCTGTACGATGGTGCGGTTGTCGATTGGTTTTAGCTTTAATCTGGCATCTGCAGCACCTGTCATAGCTGTGCTAGTATTGCTTGCAGCGGATAAGCGGATTTCGGTTTCACTGGTAACTAACCATGCCAGAGACAACCCGAGTAGCGCGCATAGGAGCAAATAGTAAATAGGTAGGCTGCGGTGTAAAAGGGTTATCATTTTTATGTCCGTTGCAACAAAGACTTAGCTTTTAGTGTGTATCCAGCCATCGCGGTAGTTTATAATGATTCTGTGGAGTAGTTAACAATAATGTTGGCGATTTAATCGCTCATCTTATCACAGATTTTTGTAGCATAGCACATAGTTTATTCGTCACGGGGAGCATCCTCGCCCCATTCATCTAAGCCGAAACCCTGAAAGCGGGGGACCCACGGTGACCTTTCCATATTGACGAGCTCGGGGTTGGATAATTGTTTAATTTCCCGTACTGGAAGAGTCTCATTCGGGATGGCAGCAGGGGAGGTATCGCTGTGCTCCATAGCTGGTGCAGGTTGAACTATCGCTACAGCGGAGATAGCATAATTCTCTTGCGCCGTCGGCAGTGCCGCTGGATTGCCAGTTGTCGGTGCCGCTGCGGACCTAGCAGTTGTTGGTGCTACTGCGTTAGTGGGCACATTCTCTTGTTGAGCTTGTTGAGCAGTAGTTGCAGGATGGTATTGAGTTATAGCAGTCAACGCAGTGACTACACCATCTATGAGCTTTTCATTGTCGTTGGCATAGAAGTAATCTGCAACTGCCAAAACTCTTGGATTTTCAACTGAGATAATCTGCACATGAAAACTTTTAACCACAACAATTGCTTCGCTTTCGGAGCTTAGTTCAGTTTGCCTTGACCACCGGCAAACAACTCGCGCTTGTGCTTGCGATGGATCCTGTACAACTTGCCAACCACCCCTGGTCAATATCGCGCCGATGTCGGCTGTTGTGACATTGTCCGGTGCTAGGTCATGTTCTACGCTAACAACACTAATGTTTTTTGCGGACCATGCAGGATCAACGCCAACATTTAAATGACTGCAACTTAGGCACATACAAAAAATTGTAAAAATTAGACTTAACTCTATAGTGCGCAACCGGAGCAATGTTTTCATCGTATATCCTCCTTCACTTACCTTTTATTTGTCTACTTAACTATCTTAAAAACTGGCTTCAGATGAACAGCACCAATACCTTGTTTATGTAAATCCTGTTACCCGCTGCTCGTGCTGTCAATTGTATATGAGCGTGTAGCGTATTTGCCTAAGCGGTAATCATCTTACTCATTAACAGCAGCACGTTTAAAACACTCTTCAAGACGATTATAGTCCACTGGCTGCTGATATATCGGATCTTGCGGACGGTCATGGCATACTAAACATTGATTTATGGCCCAAACGCGATGCACCTCTTCATTATTTAAAGTACGGCTATGTTCGCGTACTACGCCAGAAAATGCCTCAACTTTACCCTGTTGCATAACCATAAAACCATCAAGCGGTCGGTTGTCTGCTTTTTCACACAGCAGGGTACTTTCAATACTGTTGCCCTCCACCACATGTTGACCAAAACCTAAAAAAGCTGGATTGGCATGACACTCGCTGCAGCCAATTGCTTTAGCTGCGGTATTGTGCGAATAAAACGGCGCAAAGCGCAGTTGCTTTTTCCCTTTAAAATTTGCAACGTACTCTTCTTTAACTGCATTGCCTCTTCGGTCAACTACCGAAACAAAAGTTTGACACCCTGGGGTAAGGGGGGCAATTTTACCACGGTGATCCAAAGCTAAGGGAAAGGGGTATAGCGAACGATAATCTTCTGTTTCACTGAATTTGCCCCATGTATTGTGACCAAGAACGTGATCCATGCCCCGCTGAGTGCGATCATACTTAGTGTGACAGCCAAAGCATTGGGGAACCGCCGCGGAATGGCACGCATAGCACTCCATCCGCTCGTGACCAACAATTTGGTGCTCAGGTGTGCCCGTAATTATTTTACTAATATGTTCTCGCCCGTTGCGTTTACCGACCACGACCACCTTGCCATCGCGATAATAAACATTTGAGTAGGGGCGGCCTTTTGAGGTGAGGACTAGGGCATCGCCACTGCCAACTTGATGCTGATAATTGCGCGATTCTCGTACTGCCGCATTGTTTTCCTGGGTAACTATTTGCACCCTTGGCGGCTCTTGCGCGCTGCCATGGCAGTCTTCGCAGGCTACTTCGGTTTGTAAATACATATTCTCATAAGCATAACCATCGCCCATCGTATCCCGTGAAGTATGGCAATCAATGCATTCCAGCCCTTTGTCGTGGTGTATATCTGCCTGAATGTGGGTCACATTGCGTGCTCCAGAAAGTAAGTCGGGACCGGGAAATGCGTTGTGTACTGGCACTGAACCATTGTTGCCATCATTCATCCCCTGATAGGAGAGGGCGATACGACCACTACGATTGTGACAGCGCATGCATACGGTATTGGTTGGCAACGGTTCAAGTTTGTGCGTTTGAGAATGGGGCCACTTATTGAGTAAGCTAAGATCATTACCTCGATAGGTGCCGTTCTCATTGAAGGGAAAATGGCAGGCAGCACAGCCAGAAGCATGTGAGCCACGCCAAGATTGATTGGATTCAACCCCAACATGACACAGGGAACAATATTTACGGTACAGTTCGCCTGACAGGTTGTTTAACTCTTTAACAGAGCGCAACTCAACAGGTTCACCCTGAGCATTAAATTGTTTTTGGGCGCTGGTTGCATAAAGCCCATCTTCGCCGCCTTCCCATGTCAGACGAATATTTTTAATAAAGCCAGTATTGGTAAACATCAGGTTTGAGTTGAGGCGGCGCAATTGATACTCGTGGCACTTGCCACAGGTCTTGTCCCAAAACTCTGGATCAGAAGGGTTACGTGGTCCATACATGCTCGCGTGGGCCGCTTTTTTGTCGACTAGGGTGTCATCGCCACCGTGGCATTCAATGCAATTGCTATGAGTTTCTGACGCCAGCTCTAAACCAGCATGGCAGCGTTCGCATTGCGACTCAGGCGCGGAAAACATGCAGCCAAAACACAGGCAAGAAAGAATGGCAACGATTGCTATATGAGAAGATGGAAAAAATCGAGACATGAAACCCTAGGGTTAAAGGTGCGAAGATTATGAGACTTAGTTGGCAACAAACCTAGCATAGATATCCAGATTGCTAAACTATAAACGCTATAAAAAAAGTGCCCGCACCATTAGCTGTGCGGGCACTTTTTATCCGATTATTTCAACCGAATTCAAGCGTTAAAAAATTACCTGAATTTGTGCTGTTAAGGTGTCGAAATCTTCGCAAGATTTTGTTTCTGTATCGTAATCAACAGTTGAATACTCGAAAGTGAGTTTCAGATCCTGCCCGCGGAAGTAATAGTTTACTCCACCACCATACCAGTCAACTTCTTGGTCGTAAATGCCATCCATTTTAGCAAAAGACCAGTTCTCGGCGCGAGCAAAGAATTGCAATGGTGTGTTAGGCATCATGTAGGCGACTTTTGTGTAGCCACCGTTTTTTTCACCATTGAGGCCAATGGTGTCAGGGTCAGGGTCATTGGTTTTGTATGCATCATCTAAATCGTAATCAACATAGGCAGTAGAGAAGGTAAAGGTACCGATATCCTCAACTGGATACTCGGCAAACAGGTC
>CAZHXF010000044.1:0-2907 GCA_964536375.1 uncultured Desulfuromonas sp.
ATGGTGCGCAATGCAGAATTCGAATCTGCGACCTTCGGCTCCGGAGGCCGACGCTCTATCCAGCTGAGCTAATTGCGCATGAGTGGTTGTGTATAGCTTAGAATCGGTGGAAAAGCAACTGCGTTTTTGCAGCGTTCAGCGCTATAGATTGCTCAATGCTTTATCGAGCCGTTTCTTTTTTATTTTCTCTAGTAGCGTGGTGCGTTTGAGATTAAGTAGTTCGGCAGCTTCTTTTTTGTTGCCACCTGCTTGTATCAGCGCTTGCAGAATCAAACGATCTTCAAATTCGCTGACACGGGAATTAAAGTCTGTTGATCCGCTGTCGTTGACGAAGTTGGTCTCTTGCGTTGCATTGGCGCCATGAAGATATTTTTCCGGAACATCTTTTGGTTCTACCTTATCTCCCAAGTGTAAAATTGATAGCCTCTGGACTAGATTTTCTAACTCGCGCACGTTGCCCGGCCAAGGATATTGCTCCAAGTAAGTAACTGTTTGCGGGGCAAAAGTGAAAAGAGTGCGATGTTTACTGGTGCAAAAGCGCTGGGTGAACGTTTCTAGCAATATTGATATGTCTTCACGGCGCTCACGTAATGGCGGTATTTGCAGCGGGATGACATTTAGACGATAGTAAAGATCTTCACGGAAATGCCCTTGTTTAACAGCTTCCTCGAGATTCCGGTGCGTGGCAGCAACGATACGTACATCTGTTTTTATGCTTCTGACGCTGCCGACTGGTTCAAACTCCTTTTCTTGAATGACGCGTAGCAATTTAGCTTGCAACGCCGGTTTCATGTCGCCAATTTCATCGAGGAAAAGGGTGCCGCCATGAGCGTGTTGAATGCGACCTTTTTTGTTGGTCAATGCACCGGTGAAAGCCCCTTTTTCATAGCCGAACAATTCACTTTCGAGTAATTCCTCAGGAATTGCCGCACAATTGATAGGTACGAAATTGCAGCGGTTTCTGGGGCTTAACGCATGTAAAGCTTTCGCAACTAATTCTTTGCCTGTACCACTTTCGCCCTGAATTAAAATAGTACTGTCGCCATCATCACCTAAACGCCTGATTAAACCAAACAGTTGTTGCATTGAGGTTGACTGACCGATGATGTTTTGAAAACCGTTCCCTTGGGGAGTAGCTATGTGCTCTTTTTTCTGCGATTGATGCATTTGTATGGCTCGACATACAATATCGGTAAATTCTTGTTTACCAAATGGTGCATGGAGAAAAAAATGTGCTCCAGATTGCAGGATTTGTTTGGTAGGCAACGAGCTATCTTCAGGAATAATTAGTATTGATACCACAGAGTCGGCTTTTGAATTAATATCGCGAAAATATTTAAGACTGTTATCGTCATCCGTGGCCAAATGAAAAAACAACAGGGTGATATTGTGGCGTGCAAACAGATCGTGCGCTAGCTCAGCTGTGTCTGCTTCCAAACACTGACCGCAAAGCTCAGAGGTTAGGTCGTTGACAAGCTCTTTTCTGGTTGCGCTGTTACTATCAAACAGAAGAATGTGGGACACGGCTACTTCCAGAGGAGAGATTCAGGTAACTTAAATTGATGAAAACCATTGTCTCTGTTTGCCGAGTCAATGGCAAGTAATTTTCAAGTTAGTTTTGGTTTTTTCACAGATTTCTTCAACACTGGCCGGAGTGACTAGTATGTCTGATGCTCCATAGCGTACAGCCTTAAGAACGTCCGATCTGGTCCATTGTGGTCCAGCAACTATGAGAGGAGAATTCTGTGGTACTTCAGCACGTATCTTAATCATTGTCGCAAAGCTTTGTTCGTTGACTTTGGTCATGATTAGAAAAGTACCAAGTACTGTTTTTTGGCGCAAATCGTTAAAACTATCGGCGCTATTGAGTACCACTGTTTGATGCTCGCTTTTGGACAAGCTGCCGACAAAATGGGTGGAGAGCGGGTCATCATCACAGACGATAACAATGACCTTGGGCTTTTCTGCCGCGGGCTTTGTGTTGGTAGAATTCTCAGTGGTTTTTGTTCCGTTTGATTTAGTAGCAGAAGCGGAAATTTTATCGTCTGAGCTTTTCCCCTGTTTAATCGCTGTGTCTTGTTGCTTATCGTCTGCACTGGGGGTTGGTGTGCCCCAGGCGCTTTCTGCTGGGCGGGGAATCATGTGCAGTAAATTAACGGGGCAGATGAATGATACTTCACTGAGATCGCGGGCGTCACAGGTCAGGGCACCACTTACAATTAAATATTCTCCCGGTGGAAACGGGCTAGGATCATCAATTTGTACTTTGCTGGGGGTGAATAGCTCTTGATCGCCTTTTTTGAGATGAAATTTATATGGGTAGATATCATCGAAGTTTTGTACCAGACCGCCACTGATTATATTAGTTACTTCTCCGAAAGCATCAGCTTCATCTTCGCCAAATTCACCAGTACGGATGTGTTTTTCTATCTCATCTGCCGGTAACATAATCATTGTGCCGGCGAGATAGATAGCATCTTTCAGGTCAGTTAAAAAATAAGCTGTTCCTTCTTTGCTGCCACTGACCAGCATTTGGGTAACGATAGCTTTCTTGCCTGGTTTGGCAAAAAATTCTTTTTTGCTGGTATAGCGAGAAGAGAGTCCCTCAATGCCAATGTCGATGCCAAGCATGGTGCCGATTTCTTCGGCGCATTGTTCGAGTGCGGCGTGTAGTACTCGGTCTACTGTTTCCTTGGTGACTAATTCAGCTTGTGGTTCATCTGGCACTGCGGGTATTTCTGGAGCTGTTGCACTGTCAGATAGTGTTTCTTTTTCTGTCGCTGCCGGTGGTGAAGGTTCTTCTGGTTGGATATTGTTGCTAGAACTGTCTGCTCCTGCTCCTGCTCCTGCTCCTGCTACTGCTACAGATTCTGCGTCCGTTTTGCCTTCACCGATGAGCTGTGCCGG
>CAZHXF010000044.1:3007-21676 GCA_964536375.1 uncultured Desulfuromonas sp.
CTGCTACTGCTACAGATTCTGCGTCCGTTTTGCCTTCACCGATGAGCTGTGCCGGAACAATGACCTCAAGGTTATGCAGGGCATTGTCATCCAGTTGTATACTGCAGCGGCTGTATACATAATCGCCCAGGGGAAATATGTCGTCACTTTTAGGATCCACCTGAGCGGAGACAAGATTTTCGACAGCGGTGCGCTTGAAATGATAGTTTTGCGGATGGAGATCAAGGAAAACGGTAGTATAGACACCAGCGATTATATTAGCTATTTCACCGAAGGCGTCGGCAGCTTCACCATCAAAATTGCGGGTTTTACAATTTTCTTCAATCTGCTCCTTGGGCAGCATAATTAGGGTGCCGCCAAGGACAACTGAATCTTTTAAATCGGTTATAATGTAAGCTTCACCATTACTGTCTCCAGAGACAACCATGGTGGATATAACAGAACGCCCGCGACTTACGGCTAAGATTTGTTCTTTGTTCAGGATTTGCAGTTGTTGATCAGAAAACTTGATCGACGCGCCAAGTAGCGCACCAATCTCCTCAGAAAGCTGATCTAATATGGTGTTGAAAACACTTTCGGCAACAGCAGAAACTGACACAGGGCTACCTATTTAGGAGTTTTAAGTTTGAGTTCGACGAGGAATTCGCCTTCATCAAGGTAGAATGGAACTGTGATCCATAAAGCATCGGTCATACCACTGATACGGTATGAACGCCCAGCTAGGACAGTAGGAATAGCCAAGTTGATTTGAATCCCTTGTTCTGTAAAGCCGTCTTTTATGCCGCCCAATATCATGTTGGCTAACTCGCCGATAGTATCCTTTACGTCTTCATTTATTGTGTCAACATCAACTCCTAGCAGTGCGCTAGTGATGGTAAAAGCGACCTCCTGAGGACAGTGTATGGTGAGCATCCCTTGGATCTCACCAGCAAAACCGAGCATGGCGGAGATGCTTTTCTGAAAAGTGTAAACCTTTTCAGCCAGTATTGATCCCGGCGTTAGGGGCATCATTAGCATCGTGTCGAACACGGATTGGGTGCTATCAATGATTTGTTGTTGCAGATCTAGATCCACATTTATCTCCAGTTAGATAAACCCAGTAATATTCTTGGGTTTATTCACATTGGTGTCAATTAGTCATTCAAGGGATAACAAGGCATGGCTGCTGAGGATCTAGCAGTTACATTGCAGTTGTAATTCAACTAAAAACTGTCCTGAGTCGGTGTTGAAGGGAACCACAACCCGTTCGGCGTCGGAAACGCAGTCCATGCTGTATTCCGCGCCATGAATGCATGATGGAATAGACAGGGTTACATTGTTGCCAGCTACGTCGAGGACCATCTTAATGTTGCCAGCTAACATGTTGGCTAACTCGCCAATGGCGTCGGTCACGTCATCATTGACTTCGTCGACAGCCATGCCGAGAAAATTGCCGGTGATTGCCATAGCCACTGCGTTGGGTAAATGTATGGCCAACATCCCCTTACAGCTACCAGCTAGACCGATAACCCCAGACACAGAACCTTTAAATTCCGTAACGCTTTCACTTAATGCATTGCCTGGAATAATCTCCATTATGATCATTGTTTCAAATATTTCTTTGGTGGCGTCTACAATGTTTTCAAGTAGATTCAAAATTGGTCCTCCACGTCATATGTCAGTTGTCGCAAGGCATAGTTTATTAGATAATGCCGCTGAGAACCTCGTTAATCTTGTCGGGGGTAAATGGTTTTTTAATATTGCCGACAGCACCTAGTGTTTTAGCTTCACCGATAATGTCGGCACCGCCCTCTGTTGTGATCATAACTACCGGAATATCTTTAATGGCGTCGATCTCTTTTTTTTGACGTAAGAACTCCATGCCATCCATGTTTGGCATATTGATGTCGCTCAAAATTACATCAACTTTTTCTGTTTCCAGCAGCTTCAATGCTTCTTGACCATCTCCAGCTTCAAGGATTTCATCAAAGTCCAATCCTGCCTGCCGCAGAGAACGGGAGACAATTTTTCTCATTGTGCTTGAATCGTCGATAACTAATACTCTTTTTCCCATGGAAAGTGTCCCTTTCGTTATGTGATTGATTAATTGCTAAATAGGGATTTGAAACTATCTAAATCCGCCGTTTTAATTTCTACGCTTATTGGGCAATCTTCGGCAATGTAATTAAAAACAAGCTCTGAACCACCCTCGATTTCATCACTTAATTCAGGCAGTCCGAGGGCGAACTTTGTTTCAGGGGGCAGTATTGCCGACATAAATAAACCGGCAACCGTGTTAAGAACCTCAGCCAGTAGGTCATTGATGAGCCGGTCGTCTAATTCTTCGCGCTCCATGGCGTACATGTTTTCTGCCACTTGATACAATAGCTCTTTTGATGAGTGGAGTTGCATTTCAAATAATACCGGTTCTCTTACCAGCAGATTAACTCCTAGTTGTGGATGGTCAAGTTCCTCCACCTCTTCGGCACTGCACTCCTCAACGCTGATAAAAGCCATGTTTTCCAGAGTTTCTTCCATTGCCGCGGTAATTTTATCTTGTAAAGTTTTTTGTAATTCTTGCATGTCAGTCCTCGTTTGTTGCAAGTAGTGGGGCGAGGATTTTGCTTAGTATCGCCGGGTTGATTGGCTTGTTGGCGACGGCAAATGCCCCCATCTCCATGAGCTGTTTGCTTTTTGCTTCATTGCCAGCACTGGTAATTATCAGTACCGGCAGATCTATGAGTTTCGGGCTGGATTTTACCCATTTGAGTAGAGTCTCACCGTCCATAACTGGCATGTTTAGATCACTTACCAGTAGGTCAGTTTGGTGTTGTTTAACTAGTTTGAGCCCCTCTTTGCCATTTTCTGCTTCAAAAAATTCAGCTTCTGCTAGACCGATAATTTCCAAACAGCGCTTGATCATCATCCGTGCCGTGGCTGAGTCGTCGGCTATTACAATACGTTTCATTGTCAGTGTTCTCCCCCTGCATCTGTCATGGCGTTGTGTAGGGTGTCAAATCTTTCATTGACCTCAAGCATAACCATGGTCAGTTGTTCTGATGTTAAATCGAAATATTTTGTATAGTCCTGATCTAAATGATATTGCAGTGCGTCTGAGGCCTGACTACCACACATCATGGCAATAATGCAACCGAGGTGTACTGCATAAACTAATGCTCGATGCTCTTCAGGAGTGGCTGCGGGGTTATGGTGGTAACGTATTGCCGCGATGAGCGGTTCGGGTAACTCCCAGTTTTTAGCCAATTCGTAGCCTGCTTCAGTGTGGTCAATGCCAACTAATTTGCGTTCGCCAGCTAGGTAATCACTAACTTCGTCGGCATCAATACCAGTGAGTACCTCGTTTGAGCTCTGGGTTAAGAAATCTGACAGCACCGCCTTGCCAACAGCATGTAGGATTCCTGCGGTGAAGGCTAGGTCTTGATTTAACGGTTGTTTTGCGTAGGTGGCAATTTCGCGTGAGGCGATAGCTGTGCGCAGGTCGTGATTCCATAGCTCACTTTTAGGACTATCGTACCCCGCGAGTTCTTTATGAAATAATGCTGCTGCGCTGTCTTCCAGGGCAATGCTGGCAATCATGCGTTCGCCGAGATAGCCAACAGCCCGATCAATTGTGGTTACCTGATGCACCAGCCCATATGCCACGGAATTGACAATTTTGAGCAATCTTGCTGTTAGTGCAGCATCACATTTTACTATGTCTATTACTTCGCTGAGTTCATGGTCAGAGCTGGAGGTTAGTTGGAGCAGCTGGGAAGCGCTAGGTGATAATAACGGCACTTCTCTTATCGCAGCTAAAATTTCTTCTTTGCTGGCACGTTGTTTCATGTAGCCCTCACCAGTTAAAGCTTCCAGTCGCTACGACCCGGCGACGATAGCGTGATTTCACCCGTTGAAACGGATACAGAGACGGTACGACTGTAAGTGGCACCCAAATCTTCGGCAACCGCGCCGAGACCATATTTCCATAACACCTTTTTAATGGACAGCGCGTTGCGTTTGCCAATATTAAAGGTGTTGTTGGGGTCCATTATTTTTGCTCCACCGGCCAACTTGACAATAAACCCGCGACCCTTCGGTTCGCAGCCCATGGTAGACATCAGTTTTAGTAGCGCAGTGATGCCAGTGTCAGCAAAATATCCCGGACGAGTTTTAACCTTTTCCAAGTTTATTTTTGACTCCGGTAGCGCCACATGTACCATGCCGACGGTTCGTGTTTTGGGGCACATTAATATAACTGCAACACAGGAACCTAGGGCAAATGTTTTAACTATATCGCCTGGTGTTTTCGAGATGCCAAACTCACCAACCCCTAAGATTATATTGCTCATATACTTATTTTCTTTCTGTCAGCAGTGAAACTACTTTAGAGGCTATATCCTCTATAGGTACCAACTGCTCAGCACCACCTTTTTCGAAAGCTACTTTGGGCATGCCGAAAACTACTGATGTAGCTTCGTCTTGGGCGATGTTGCGCGCGCCTGCCTGTTTCATCGCCAACATGCCGTTGGCACCATCGGAACCCATGCCGGTCAACATTACCCCAACGGCATTGCGTCCAACGTGTTTGGCTACGGAGTGCATCATAACATCGACAGACGGACAGTGCCCGCTAACTTTTTCACCAGCATAACATTTAACCTGATATATACCCCCGGAGCGCTCAACCTCCAACTGCAGCGCTCCCGGCGCCACAAGAATCCTTCCTTGCCTGATCCGGTCGCCAGATTCAGCCTCTTTGACCTCCATAGCACACAGCTGATTTAACCTCTCGGCAAACATTTTGGTAAAGCCCGGAGGCATATGCTGCACTATGACAACGCCCGGAGCATTTGCCGGAAACCGTGTAATGACTTTTTTAATAGCTTCGGTGCCGCCAGTGGATGCCCCGATGGCAATGACTTTGTCAGTGGACTCAGCTAAAGCTTTACTGGATAGCGCGGTGGTTGATGGGTGCGCTTCGATGCGCCTGTTCTTCCAATGTGAGACGTTGGCTTTGGCGGCAATTTTAACTTTAGCGCGCAACTCCCCCAGCATGGCGTTTAGTCCCTGTGCCATGTTAGTTGTGGGTTTGGTGACAAAGTCTACAGCTCCGGCTTCCAGTGCGTCCATGGTGATTTGTTTTCCGCGTTGGGTAAGTGAACTGACCATTACAATTGGAATGGGGAACTGTGGCATTAACTTACGCAAAAAAGCCACTCCGTCCATGCGCGGCATTTCAACATCCAGAGTGAGGACGTCAGGTTTGAGTTGGATTATTTGATCACGTGCCATGTACGGATCTGCAGCGGTGCCGACAACTGTGATGCCGGGGTCCATGGAAAGTCCATTGCTGAGGATTTGGCGCACTAAAGCTGAATCATCAACAACTAAGACGCGAATTTCTGGTGCCATTAACCGAGCCCTTTCTGATATGCGGCTGGCAGAAGATAGCGAAACAGCTCACTGTCTCTGCCGAGAGTTTCAGAGTGACCAATGAAAAAATACCCTTTGGGTTCCATATTGTGATGAAATCTTTGTACCAGCGCGTTACGCGTTTGCTGGTCAAAGTAGATCATTACATTGCGACAAAAAATAATCTGAAAAGGTTTTTTAAAGGGGAACGTTTTATTCATCAAATTAAAGCGGCGAAAGGTTATTTCGCTGCGTAGCGTATCACATACTTGCATTTGACCATTACCACATTTTTTGAAGTACTTACGCTGCAGGTTTTCGGGCAGCGATGCAACCTTGTCGGCAGGGTAAATACCTTGCTGAGCTTTTTGTAAGACCTGCTCAGAAATATCTGTAGCCAGAATGCCAGCATCCCATCTACGGTATTGATCTCCGAGATATTCATGCATCAGCATAAGTAGCGTGTATGGCTCTTCGCCGGTAGAACAACCGGCACACCAAATACGTAAATCTTTGCGATTTTGTTTGGCTAAGTGTTCGCATACAGCCGGTAAAGCTGTTTTTTGAAAAAAGTCAAAATGATCTTTTTCCCGGTTAAAAAAAGTGTAATTGGTTGACACCAGATTGATTAAATTGCTTACCGCTGCGCCGCTAGTGTCATTTTTAAGATGTTCGTAATAATTTTGAAAGGTCCCCAACTTTTTATCGCGGATCATCTTTTGTAAGCGACCCACTAACAACGAGCGTTTTTCGTCAGTGAGATTGATGCCAAAACGATCATAAATAAGCTGGCGTAATAAGTTAAATTCCTTGTCAGAAATTGCCAGCATGGCCGTGTTTTGCTGCATATCCAAAGTGATAAAGTCTCCCCCAACCCGTCGCGATAGGTGTTTATCTCATCTCAACCAAATTGCCAACGTCTAGAATTAGACTTACCTCGCCATTGCCAAGGATGGTGCAACCAGAACAGCCGCGGACGTTGCCTATATATTCTGACAACCCTTTAATTACTGTCTGTTGTTGCCCCATAATTTCATCTACCAGCAGGCATACGCTACGATCTTGATATTCCAAAACAATGAGAATGCCCTCTGCCAGGCCGATGTTGTCTGGTTCTACATCTAGCATTTCGTGTAGGCGGACAACCGGGAAGAAGTTTTTCCGTACGCGTACTAATTCTTCTGAGTTTGGCGTAATGGTGAGGGCTTCTGGTTGCGGTCTAAACGCTTCTTTAATGGATAAGATGGGTACGATGCACCTGGCTTTACCGACACGAACTAACATGCCGTCGATAATTGCCAAGGTCAGTGGAATGCGCAGCTTGATTGTTGTACCTTGACCGGGCACACTGGTGACATCGACCTTGCCTTTTATCTTTTCCAGGTTCTGTTTTACCACGTCCATTCCGACGCCACGCCCCGATATGTCGGTAATTTTCTCTGCTGTAGAAAATCCTGGTTGGAAGATCATGTTGTAGATAACGCGATCACTTAAATCGGACCCGTCACCGTCAATCAGCCCGTTCTTGATGCCTTTTTCGATGATTTTTTCCTTATTGAGACCGCGACCATCGTCCTGAAGTATTATCCATACTTCCCCCTCTTCATGGCAAGCGTTGAGCTTGATCGTTCCAGTTTCACTTTTGTCCGCAGCCAGTCGCTCATCTGGAGGTTCTAGTCCGTGATCCATTGAGTTGCGCAGGATGTGAACCAGAGGATCTGTAATGGTTTCAATTACGGTTTTATCAACCTCGGTTGCTTCTCCAGAAAGTTGCAGGTCAACTTTCTTGCCGGACTTGACTGAGAGGTCATGTACCAAGCGAATCATGCGTCGGAACAGTCCGGATACTGGGATCATGCGGATAATCATCGCCATTTCCTGTAACTCGCGCACTAGCTTTCCCATTTGCTGGGCTGCTTTAGTGAAACTCTCTAGTTCCAGTCCGTCGAGATCAGGGTTGTGTATCAGCATGTTTTCGGCGATTACTAACTCACCTATAAGGTTGATGAGGTTGTCTAGTTTGTCCAGATCTACGCGAATGTCCTGTTTTTTTACTTGGGTCGCCTTGCCCTTGGCCTTGGATTTGGTCTTGGGTTGCATTTGCGTAGTTGCTTTTTGTTCTTTCACGCGTTCCTGAGATGATAGCGCTTGGTTGACATCCTCTGACGAAGCTTTGCCCATCTCAACTAATAGGTCGCCGATTGGTTGTTTCTGTTTACTTAACGCCTCGTCGATAGTTGTCTGATCTACAACGCCTCTTTCAACTAAGACTTCACCCAGACGTGGTGCTGGCAACGCCTTGAGTGCGGCAATGTGCAGATCAAGGTCTTCAATTTGGTCGCTACCTTCGCTGCCCAGAGAGTTCATCCCCTCGCGTAAAGCATCAACGGCCTGGATGAGAGTTTCAAACGGGTTGTCGCTGGCAAATGAACCACCACTTTTGACGATGTCGAGTACGTTTTCCATCTGATGACTGAGCTTCTCAAGATTTGCATAGCCAAAGAAGCCGCTGTTGCCTTTAAAGCTGTGTATGTTGCGGAAAATGAGCGGAACGTAGTCAGGATTTTCAGGTTCTTTCTCCCAAGCTAGAAGCGCTTGCTCCGATGACTCGATAAGCTCATCGCCTTCTTTCACGAATTGTTCAATCATCTCTGCAGTTATTTCTAGCTTGAATTCATCTGCAATTTCTATGTCTTGTTCTGGCACATCAGCTGTGTCTTGTAGCTGGGCGCTGTCCACGCCAAGCTCTTTTGTCCCTTCCGACTCAGAAATTTGTTCTGTACTGTCGACCTGTTCTGGTTCTTCCATGGCGACGTGAAATTTGTCTGCCATGATATTGCTTGCCTCTGCCACCCCCTCATCGTTAAAGCATTCATCTACGCAGTCCAAGGCTTCTTTCATGAAGTCGCACGATTCGCATAGTAGGCTGACGTGAGTAGGTAATAATACTATTTTGTCTGAGCGAACCATGTCTAAAAGGCTTTCAGCTGCATGGGCGACGCCGGTTACGTTGTTGAATTCTAGAAATCCGGCGCTTCCTTTCATCGAGTGGAATAGACGAAAGACTGCATTGATCGTTTCGTTGTCCGTGTTCTGCCCAAGCTCAATGATCGTTGGTTCTAGTTGCTCGATCATATCGCGGCTTTCTTGGGAAAACTCTTGAATTATCTCTATTTGATCACTGCTTAGCTCTTCAGTCATGGTGTATTCAACTCTCCGAAAAAAGTGAGGAAGTGGACTTGATTAGAAATCAATATGTTGCGAATCTGGACTTTTATCAGGCTCAAAATAAGCGCCCAGTTGTATGCTGCTATAATCGTGTATGTGTGACAATCAATTATTATAATGTAAAAAACAAAATTTCTGAAATTGTTTTTCATTTTTTTGTGTATTCTGCGGTCTGACAGTGTCAAAAAAATGACTTTTTGATGGTTTGGCTCAGGCGAAACGAGCAGGTGGGATTGATGCAAAGCTGAGGGGTTCTTCCCGTTTTGCTCCTCTATCTTTACTTAAAACTAGCTATTGCTGCCATGGTGTGTTTCTTGCATTAACAGTTGAGACTGCTTGTGTTTTTGCAATGTTAAGCGTGTTAATAGTGCATATTGGTACTATATGGGTATTGAGATATCAACAACTATAAAACAAGTCAATGGTGTTGTTTGAGTAATCTGGTAATAAAATATTTTCTTTTAGGCTGCTTGATAGTCAGCTGTCTCTGCCCCACAGATCTGTTGGCACAAGAGAGTTCCTCTTTGTTGTCTGTTGTTAAGCAGGATGAAATTAACATGACCAGATTTGTGCTGCAATTTAGCAGAATGCCTGAGTATCAGATAAAAACATCTGGTCAGCGTTTAGAGATAACCTTGTCGGATACTTCAGTGTTCGCTGGTGCTGATTTGCCGCTCCCTGATGAACGCTTGGTGCAGATGCTCGTTGGTCAGTCAAAAAACAAATTGGTGTTGTCTTTTCTGTTGCGTCGACCGCCTTATTTTGTCAATGGAGTGAAGGACGAAAAGTATAACCGGATTAGCATTGATGTACACTGGAAGGCTGGGCAAAAAAGGACTCGCCCGGCAATAGCCCGTAGCATGCCTGGCCAGCCGTCAGTTGTTGATAGTGGTGGTGTTATCCGTCGCGCCATCTCATCTAAGTACCGGGGGCGGTGGCTGGAATTCTTTGTTGAATATGAGCCGCAGGTGCAGTTGCAAGTGCCAATAACCTACACGGTTGCTCCGTTTCCCTGTTTGGCGCTGTTTGAAGATGTCGACAAGTTATTGCCGCTTGAGGTATTAGGCTTAGCGCAGCAAGGGAAGTGGCAGGCTGCTTTTAACGCCCTGTATCATGTTGGTTTAGATGGTGTGCAAGGAGCTGATAACGTTCGCTTGCTGCTGGTTCGCGCGGATATACAATATAGAGCTGGTAAAGTAGAAGACGTACAACGTTATATAAAGCAGGCAAGTGATGGTCTTGGCAAGTTGCCTACTGTTGACGAAGCATTATCTGGTAGTTTGGATTTACAGCGGGTCTATGAAATGAGTGTTGCCAGCTCAACTTCGTATGAGTTCTCGGCTGAACTTGATGCTTTTGAGCATAGTTATCCACCACCGGCACAGCTATATTTTGACTTGCTGCAGGCAGAAGTGGCAATTGCGGTGGGAGATTTTGAGCGCAGTCGTGCGGCTCTTGATGCAGGGTTGCTCGTCGGTGTCGGTAGTCTAGAGCCATATTATCGTTTGCACCGCGCCGACTTGACTTTTCTACGCGGGGACATGAGCGGCGCTGTCGAACAATACATGGCAGTAGATGAACTTTTCAAGAGTATCCTGGGGGATGATTCATTACTGCCACCGTTTTCACTGGCAAATTATGCCGTGAGTTTGTATCGAACCCGGAAATATGATGACGCTATTGAAAAATTAAAGCAGTTGCTGCCCGTTATCTCAGGTAGTGAAGAGCTGGATATGACGCGCTATATTATGGCTTTGGCACTTATTCATCGTGGGGACCGGGATGAAGGCTACGATTTATTGCATCAGATAGCATCAGGAACCGTTGGCTCAAGTCTGGCTAAAGGCAAGATTGCCGACATGGGGATGCAAGTTGCCGATATTTATAGCCGCCGTCGCGCGGTAGAAGAATACGCATACCTTGGTGACGAGTTGGTAGATCGTGAATTACGTGCGGAGATGCAGTTTAAACACGCGCTGGCGTTGCATATCATGGGCGGAGATTTAGCGGCAATTGATGAATTGGAGCAGTTCCTGCGCAATGATCATTTAAGTGCTCTCAGGGTACATGCACAAGCGTTATTGGCGGAGCTGTTGCCGACGGCAATTCACAACCTCGTTGCTAGTGAGAAATATTATGCTGCTTTGTTGTTGGTGGAAAAAAATCGTGATCTGCTGGTTGCTACCAGTAGGGATTTTAGTTTTTTGATTGAACTGGGCCAAGTGTTTACCAGTATGGAATATGCAGGTAGTGCAGAGCGCCTGTATCTGTATTTATTAGATGTGAACGATATTGGTGATAAACAAGAGCTGGTTTTTGCGCCGTTATTAGTGTCGCTAAAGCAACAGGGACGCTATGACAAGGTGATCGAATATGCTCAGCGTTATTTTAGTGCTTATCCGCAGGGCAAAAATCGCGCTGCTGTGTTCTTGCTGCAGCTGCAAGCCTTGTTGTCCACAGGCGATGGAGCAGAGGTTATGACTCAGTTGCAGCAGGAGAACCGTCCACATTCAGTGGAGATAGATCGTTTGGCGGCTAAATTGGCGTGGGAACATAATCTGGTGGCGATGGCACGGCAAAATATCGATGCAGTGGTTGGTGATGATTTTAGCAGTGCATCTCCTGGCGATCAGATGTTACAGGCTGAAATACTGTTATTACAGGGTGAACTCAGTGCAGCATTGCAGCGTTACCACAATCTGGGCAGTGTGCCCGGGTTTGCCGATCAAGCACATTATCGTGAAGCGAGTATCTTGTTACAACAGGATCAGCGTCGAGCGGGATTAAAACTTTTGCAACAACTTGTCGACACGGGTATAGAGAGCCAGTGGCGCACTTTAGCTCAAGAGACACTGAAAATTGAGCGCTTTGATCGCTGAAAGGATAAGCCATGTCGAGTAATATTTTTGCAGACAACACTACATTGTTGCTGAAAAAAAATCTTAATTTACGTTTGCAGAATCAACAGATAATTGCTGGCAATGTAGCCAACGCGCAAACGCCTGGGTATTCAGCTAAGCGGCTTGAGTTTCAAAACGCTTTACGCCAGGCTGCGGATAGCAGTGAACATGGTATGACGGTTACAAATCCACGGCATATATCACCTAGCGGCGGCTCTATTGAAGCGGTGCAGGGTAAAGTGACAGAAATTAAAAATGACCAGGGTATTGGCGATGGTAATAGCGTTGAAGTGGATCAAGAAATGTTGTTGATGGCTCAGAACCAGTTGATGTACGAAGCCTCGGTGCAATTGCTAAATAAAAAAATGGGCATTATAAAATATGTGGTGCAGGGCAATTAAATGGGAGATAAGTGATGGATGTTTTTAATTCACTAAATATCAGTGCCTCAGCGTTAAAAGCACAACGCATACGTTTAGATACTATAAGTGCTAATATGGCTAATGCTGAAACCACACGAACACCAGAAGGTGGACCGTACAGACGGAAAATGGTGGTCTTTGAACCACAACAGATGTCCTTTGCGGATCATATGGCGAGCAAGCAAAGCACTGCAGCGATGGGGGTACGGGTCAGTCAGATAGCCGTTGATTACAGTGAGTCGAAGCTGGTGTATGATCCCAGTCATCCAGATGCTGATGACAGTGGCTACGTTGCTATGCCCAATGTAGATATTCTAAAAGAAACAACAGATATGCTGATGGCCACTCGCGCCTATGAAGCTAATGTTACCGCAATAAAGTCGGCCAAAAGAATGGCTTTAAAGGCTTTAGAGATTGGTAAATAGAAAGGGTTGACTTATGCAAGATATTTCAATTGCTACCCATTTGCAGTCATTGGTTCCATCTTTGAATCAGATGCAACAGGACGGCGAAACAGGCTTTGGGGAAATGTTAACCAAGGCCATTGATGAGGCAAATACTGCTCAATTGAAGGCTGATAAAGCAACAACAGATCTGGTTACCGGGAGGGCGGATAATATTCACGAGGTGATGTTGTCAATGGAAGAAGCGGATATATCCATGCGCATGCTGGTGCAGATGCGTAATAAGGTTGTTGATGCATACCAAGAGATTATTCGGATGCAGGTTTAATTGGTGCTGGTCTTTGAGCTCACCTATTAGAGATTCATTATGGACGGGAGTAGTTAATATAGATGGCTGAACTAAAAAGAAAAACTATATTCACTGCTTTAAGCGATTGGCCTTTGTCGCGCAAAATCAGTCTTGCAGCTGTTGGCTTGGTTTCCTTGTCAATCTTTGCTTTGATTATCTTGCAGACGCGACAATCTAACAACCAGCTGTTGTTCGCAAATCTGGCGCAAGAGGATACTGCTTCTATTGTCAGTTGGCTGAAGGACCACAAGATTTCATACGAAATTGAGAATAGTGGTGGTTCGGTTTATGTGCCAGCGGATAAGGTTTACGAAGCCAGGATTGAACTAGCCGGGGCAGGATTGCCACAGGGGGGCGGAGTTGGCTTTGAGATATTTGATAAGCAAAGCCTTGGTATTACCGATTTTGTGCAAAAGGTTAATTATCTGCGTGCTTTGCAGGGCGAATTATCGCGCACGATTGTATCGTTGTCGCCGGTGGCAGCAGCTCGCGTTCACCTGGCTCTGCCGCAAAAACGGCTATTTAAGAGCCAGCAGCAACCAGCGACTGCATCGGTCGTGGTTAAGCTGGTAGGTGGGGCTAGACTGCAAGAATCTCAGGTGCGCGGTATTGTAAACTTGGTGGCTGGCAGTGTTGAGGGAGTTGAGTCTGAATATGTAACTGTCGTTAGTTCTTCGGGGAAGGTGCTATCCAAACGTCCAGCAGAGGGTTTGAGCGGTCCAATGACTCCGGGGATGTTGGAGTATCAGCAAGCAGTAGAACGGCAGATGGAAAAACGCGCGCAAGATATGTTGGATCGAGCTCTGGGTACCGATAACTCTTTGGTTAAAGTTACTGCTGTACTAGATTTTTCTCAGGTATCGAAAATTGAGGAGTTGTACGATCCGAAAAGCGCTGTGCCGCGCAGCGAGCAAACTCAGGAACAAAAAGAGGTTGGTGCTAGTGGTGTTGGCGGAGTGCCAGGGGTGCAGTCGAATCTAGGCGGCGGCGGGGAAACTACCGGTGGTGGTACGGCGCCTGGCAGCAGCAATAATGCCGAGACAACAAACTATGAGATCAGTAAAGTGGTTAACCGTACCGTAGAGTCGGTGGGCACTATACTGCACATGTCTGTTTCTGTATTGGTGGCTGATGTTTTGTCTGCTGAGGTAGATGCTGATGGTCAAAAAAAACTGGAGTCGCGTTCTGCGCAAGAGTTACGCACCATTGAAAAAATGGTGCAAAGTGCTCTGGGGATAGATATTGCCCGGGGCGATCAACTGAATGTGGCATCAATGCCCTTTGCTAATGAGTTTTATGTCCAGCCTGAGATCCCTGAGGCGAGTTTAACTGATCATATTTTTGCTTTTTTGCCGCTGTTTAAATATGGAGCAGGATTTATCACTGCGGTGCTTATCTATCTATTTATGTTGCGTCCGGCTTTAAATACGCTGAAAGCTGAAGCGACAGTTCAACATTTTAAAACGGTAAAAGAGCTCGAAGCTGAGATGGCATCTGGTAGAAGCACCCCTGTCCAGGTAGATGCAGTTGAGCAAATGCGTCAGGATATCCTTAAGGCGCAAAACGCCCCAGCTAAAGTTATTCGTACTTGGATGGATGAAGGCTAAAAGATATACTCTAGGAGTTTTACGTGGAAAAAATGGTTATAAACCGCATGTCAGGGCAAGAAAAGGCAGCAATACTATTGCTGTGTCTTGGCGAGGCAGCTACGGCGGCAGTATTTTCAGAGCTCAATGATACCGAGGTGCGGTCCTTGACGCGGATTATGATGACTATAGATCATGTCCCGGCCGAAGTGGCCAATGATATTTTAACGGAATTCCAGAGCGAGCAGAAAAAAAATATTGGCTTGTATTTCAAAAGCGATGAGTTTGTGCGTAACGCCATCACCAGTTCTGGTAACAATCAGGCCGAACTGATTCTCAGTGAAATCATGAGCGGGTTGGATGTCCGCCCATTGGAAACAATTGCCGCGATGCAGCCACGCATGGTGGCGAGCTTGCTGGAGAATGAACATCCTCAGACCGTAGCGCTGGTTTTGTCAACACAGCGCTCTGACCATACCGGCAAGGTAATGAAATTCTTGCCTGATGAGTTGGCTGGGGATGTAATGTACCGGATTGCTAAAATTGACAAAGTGTCACCGGAGGTAATTGCGCAGATTGAAGAGGCTCTGCGCCGTGAGATCGGTGGTGTCAGTAGTAAAGAACAGCAAGAAGTTGGTGGTATTGATAAGGTTGTCGATATTCTTGGGCGCATGGAAAAGGGTTCGGATCGCATGATTGTCGATAAAATTGAGATTACTGATCCTGAACTGGCCGAGTCGATTCGTAAGAAGATGTTTACCTTTGGCGATATGGCCAATATTGATGGGCGTGGCATGCAGATGATCTTGCGGGAAATCAACAATGATACTCTTACTCTGGCACTTAAAACTGCACCGGATGATTTAAAAAATCTTATTTTCTCCAATATTTCTACTCGTGCTGCTGAGATGATTAAAGAGGATTTAGAGGCTATGGGTCCGGTACGTTTGTCTGATGTCGAGGCCATGCAACAAAGTATTGTAAAAGTTGCACTGAAGCTGGAAGAGGAGGGGCAGATAGTTATCCCAGGTAGAGGTGTGGGAGATGAGCTTGTCTAAGATCATTCGTAATTGCAGCGCATTAGAGTGTCAAAATGTTGTAATGGTCAACCTTGACGAGGTCGTTGGTGCCAAGACGGGTAGTTTTGTGGTGCTGGATTGCTCTGCGCTGGGCAACATAAATACACCTGAAGTGCGGGAGTCTAATCCTGCCAACGCAGGTAGTTCTCCCTCGGTAAAAGAACTGGCGCAGGCTGATAAACTTAAAACCGACGACGAATTACAGGCTGCCTTTGAGCGTGGGCGTCAAAGTGGTATTGATGAGGTAGAAGCGCAATTGCGGCAATCTACGCAAGCGCTTGCCGCAGCCTGCAACGAGATAAATGGTTTGAAAGAGAAAATATTGCAGCGCAGCAGTGATGATATGCTGCGTTTGGTTCTGGCTATAGCCGAGCGTGTTGTGAATGCAGAATTATCTGTCAATGAAGAAGTGATAGCCCGAACCGTTCAGCAGGCAATTTCGGTTGCTGTTAGTGCTGATGAATTTCGTATAAAGGTCAATCCTGAGGATTTGCAGGTAGTGCAGGAGCGCAAGCCATTATTTGTTGCCAGCCTCAGTGGATTGAGCCATATCGAGTTTGTTGCTGATGTGTCTGTGACTCGTGGTGGTTGCATACTAGAGTCACCACTAGGGCGTGTCGATGCAACCCTTGAAGCTCAGTATGACGCCATTACTAAAACGTTAGAGCAGGCGCTCGGGGTGATCTGATGGTCGACTTGGAGAGTTTGGTGCGTTCATGTAATACCCTGCTGGTGTGGGGTAAAGTAACCAAAATCGTAGGTCTGGTCGTAGAGGGCTACTGTCCAACCGCTTCGGTAGGTACTATGTGTGAAATAACGCCGTTGGATGGTTCAGAAGCCGTAGCGGCGGAGGTTGTGGGTTTTCGTGATGGTTTGGCGCTGATGATGCCGTTAGGTGAACTGCGGGGACTTGGTCCGGGTAGTCTTATCCGCGTATTGCGCTCCAGTGCAACCATGAAAGTTGGTAGCGAGTTGCTAGGGCGCGTAGTCGATGCTATGGGACATGCTATTGATGACATGCCACAACCACAATGTAAGCAGGAGGTGCCGATATATGCGCTTCCTCCAGGACCAATGCAGCGGCGCAAAATTGCCAAACCCCTCGATCTAGGCGTTCGGGCAATTAATGGTTTGTTAACCTGTGGGCAAGGGCAACGTTTGGGCATTTTGGCTGGCTCAGGGGTTGGAAAGAGTGTACTTCTCGGTACCATGGCAAAACATTCTCACGCAGATATTAATGTTATTGCGCTGATCGGTGAGCGTGGGCGTGAGGTGCGTGAGTTTATTGAACGCGATTTGGGTGAAGAAGGTCTGGCCCGCTCGGTTGTGTTGGTGGCTACTTCTGATCAGTCCCCATTGTTGCGCATGCGTGGTGCCTTTGTTGCCACCGCATTAGCGGAATATTTCTGCCGTCAAGGCCACAATGTATTAATGCTGATGGACTCAGTTACCCGTTTTGCCATGGCTATGCGCGAGGTTGGTCTGGCTATCGGCGAGCCCCCGACAACCAAAGGTTATACCCCCTCTGTTTTTGCTACATTACCAAAGTTGCTTGAGCGAGCGGGGAATTTTAAACAGCAGGGCAGTATAACAGCCTTGTATACTGTGTTGGTTGAAGGCGATGATATGAATGAGCCGATCGCTGATGCTGTACGCTCTATTTTAGATGGTCACATCGTTTTATCACGCGATCTAGCGGCGAAAAATCATTATCCCTGTATTGATATTCTCCACTCTTCCAGTCGGGTAATGCGCGATATAGTTGATGCCGAGCACATAAAGCATGCTGGTAAAATCCGCGAAATTCTGGCTACCTATAAAGAAGCCGAGGATTTGATTAATATTGGTGCCTATGTCAGTGGTAGTAATCCTAAGATTGATTATGCTATTTCGCGCATTGATGCGGTTAATCAATTTTTGTGTCAAGGTATGGATGAAAGAGATACCTTGGAGGGGAGTCGCTTAGCGATGAGCCAACTTATTCTTGACCGGCGCAGCGAAGGTCGCGAATAGAAAAAATCACGTCTACCTAGAACAAACCCTGCCAAATTTATTCTTACGATTATCCGTTATTCATCCGAAGAGAAGATCTCTTGTATTGTGCCGCTTGCTTGATTCAGTTTTTAACTGCTATGGCGCTATAGATACGATAGAGGTAATTCCTGAGAAAGGTCAGTATGAAGGCATTTAAGCTCCAGGCGGTATTGGATCATCGCCAACGGCTGGAAGATTTAGCCAAACAAGCTCTGGCTGAGGCAATTCAGCATGAACGATTGTTGATGAGTCGGATGACAGATGAGACGGGCGAACTGGCGGCAATTTGTCGCAGTTATGAGGAACGCCAGTCAATTGGGATGCAAGGACACGAATTTATGTTGTATGAAAACCGCATCAGTCATAAGCGCCAGGTGTTGATAGATCTGGATTGTCAGTTGGAAGAATCGCGTCAGCAGGTGCTGCGTATGCGCCAGTCGTTAACGGAAGCAAGTCGGGAAAAAAAATTGCTGGAAAAACTAAAAGAAAAAAAAGCTGATGAAATAAAACATGAGCTGGCGCGGCAGGAAATGCTGCAAATAGATGAGGTGGCTATTATGCACAGAAATGGGGACAAGTGATGAGCATAAAATTAAAACTTGCATACAGTGCAGTTGTTTTTATCATCGCTGTTTTGAGTTTCAACGCGGCAATGGCAGACACTGCTATTGCTGAAAACAGTGATAAGGCACAACTTGCCGATTCAGAAATTGCCTCGGTACAAGAGCGGCGCATAATCGTGAAACTACGCGAGCAGAAACAGAAAAATGAGCAGCTAGCGCAGGAATTGCAAAAAGAAAAGAATGAACTAAACCTGCTCCGTACTGAAGTCGATAAGAAACTGGACGAGCTCAAGGCGTTGCGCATTGAAGTGGCAGCACTGCTGGAGGAAAAGACAGCTCAAGAAGATGGGAAAGTTCAGGAGCTGAGCCAGATGTACAACAAGATGGATTCTGCAAGAGCTGCTGCCATAATTAGCAAACTTGATCAAGAGTTGGCAATTGGGATTCTCGGGTACATGAAGGCAAAGAGCGCCGGTAAGGTTTTAGCGGGTCTCGAGGGGGAAAGGGCGGCAGAGCTCAGTGCCGCTTATGCAACACTGAAAGAAGATTGATGTCTATATCTAAAAATGGATCAACCAAGAAAGGAGGTGGCATATGCAATCATTGGCAGGAATAAATTTACCCGCAGCTCAATTGACTGCACCACCTAAGGCGCACAATTTTAGTGGTGAAGACAAGTTTGCTCCAGCATTAAAGCAGGCAACAAAAGATAA
>CAZHXF010000045.1:0-20852 GCA_964536375.1 uncultured Desulfuromonas sp.
CTGACCTTTTAAGATTAGGTGTTGATGGTTCGAATGTGTGTTGAGCAAGGCGTGTTCAAAGAGGCACAATCCTTGTAGAGTCAATTTTGCAAGACTGTTATCAATTTCCTTTATGCATATTTTTCCCTAAAAAATAATTTTTCTAAATTAAAATAGGACAACGCACGATAAGGTAAGTAAGCTGCATATATTTTAATTTTCTAAAATGGATAGGAGGATCTATTATGAGTGTGTCTGGAGTTCAATCTGCTCAAATAGTGTACGGAAATGGTTCGACTCAAAAATCGAACCCAGTTATAGATGCCACTACTAGCCGCAAGTCCAATACCGACAGCGTAAGTATCTCAGATGCTGCTAGGGTGATGGCCCAAAAGGACGCAGTCGAACAAAGTCCTCAAACAAATAATGAGCCCTATCAGCTTTGGATCGATGATGGTTCGTACAGTAAAGAGCTTATATATATCCCAGAGGAATTTAAAGATTTATATCCGTACGCGCTTGACCCTACAAAACTAGGGATGAAACTTGATGTAGATCGTAGTGCTGCCTATGGCAAGCTCTCTTCTGCCGAAAGAGAGGATCTTTCCGAGTATATTTCAACGGTGAGCGAGCATTATCGGGACGAGAGAGATGCAAGGGGGATTCAATCGAATCATGAATTTCAGACATTGACTAAAAACAACGAGCAGTTGAGAAATGAAATTCATCAAGGAATACGGGAGCGCATGTTTTCTGATCCACGAACTGTGGAATTGATGGAGGAATTCGGAATAAAATTCTAAACAAGAGGGGCTCATTAAAAAGACACCTCATGGCTATACAGAAACCGTTACTGGGATGATAATTTATTATACGGCGGGGTTCAAGAACCCCGCCAGAAACAACTCGCTTCTATCTAATTATTTCAATCAAGGGGCTGGTGCATATTGTAGGGCTCGAACAACCTCTCTTTCTGGGGCAATTCCACCCCCTACAGGAATGGATAGCGCGTGTTCTTTGGGGAGACCAAAGCCAGTTCGTCCGAGAATCAACGTTTCACCATTCCATTGCGAAAATAATTCATAAAGCGGAATTCTTAGGTGGCCTCGCACTGGATCTGCGATGAACGCTCGTCCTTGGGTCGCTCCTTTGAGCACCACAAAATGATTCAGGTTTTTCCTCCTTAGCAGAATAATCACAGGTCCATCAAGCGCAGAAACAGACTGTTGAGGCAACATAACACCCTTAGCAGAATAACCAAGTCGTGTTGCAACATTTTTCAAATCAAGCATAGAAAAACCATCAGTCATTCGGTCACTTATTTCCTGTCTAGTTAGATGAAAAGTTATATCCATCAAAATCATTTGTTCATCTCTATGATCTTCAAAATATTTTGATAAAAGGAGAGAGAGAGCCGAAGCACCACAGGAATAATCCAAAGTCTGTCTTTCTATGCCCTCCATCCTTATTTGATTTAAAGGTTTGAGTTTGAAATAAGGACTCTGTGCAAGCGCATTAGTCGAAGAAGATATAATTGCAAAAAGAATAATACCTTTAGCAAGCATTTGAATCATTAATATCTCCGCGCAACTTGTAACGAAAACGAATTAGCACCAGCATCGTCATTCAGAGTGAAGGTAACTTGGGGGGTCACCACCCAATTATCACCGAAGCGGTATGATGCTGAAAAAGAAAGATCCATTGGCTCAGAATCCGACCCCTCAACGGTAATCCCATCAACTTCCATGGTCGACTGATACCCCAATGCCAGACGGCTACCAATTGATATTTTTTCATTTAAGGCGAATCCAAAGCCAAAATAACCATTTGCACCCCATCCTGGAGCGATATTGTAGCCGTCAATGGTTTCAGGAAAGGAATGGCTATAGGAAAGGCCACCAAATAGAATAGCAGGGTCAAGCGTTCGTACAAACGATGTGCCAATAGTAAGATCCCAATGGCCACTACTGTTATTAAGTGGATCTAGCCATGTGGACATGGAGTCGTAATATTTTTTTTTGCCAGTTGGTGCATTAACACTTAAGCTTACTGAAATGGCAGGACTTTTTTCAGTCTCAGGCACTAAAAGGTATTGAAGCCCCAAAGATATGTCACCTAAATCCCACGACTCAGTATCTCGCACGTATTCGTTGGTTGAAACTTCCTGTATGTATGTATATGTCAAAGGAAGGGTCAACCAACCTTCTAGCTTGTCATATAGACCCGCGCGACCCGTTAACGTAAATCCAAACTTTCTAGCGCTGTAAGCTGACCGCTGAAAATAGCCGACATTCATCAGTGAGTTATTTCGACGAGATTGCAGGTAGCTAAACCCCAGACCCAGTTCATAGCTTCCAGGTGCAAGCAAAACGGTAGATCCCGTCAAGAAATCTAGGGGGGGCGACTTATTTTCTTCCTTACCAAAACTCTGCTCTTGCCCATGTGACAATGAGTCTTTCTTACTTGAAGGAAAGACTCTCGTCATAGAGATAATGTTGGCGGGATTGATTTTGCTTTCACCAAAGTTTTTTGAGACCAAAACTGTAGTATCATCCTCGGTTCGAGAAAGGTTTCCTCTTACAATTTCACCGGAAATGAATTTAATCTCGTAGTCATCTTCTGTAAACAGTCCCGTGATCTCTTCAGATCTCAAACTTATAAATGGTCCATATTTGGAACTAAATACACATAAACCTTCACTTAAGGTTATCAATTCTCCAGATATAATATCACCATTGATTAAACAAATCGTATCGGATTTAGCAGTGCACGGAGATAATAAAAAAATAAAAAATGTACCAACGAGAAGCAGATGGTTTGCGAATTTCATATAAGAACTCACCTTATTGTGTTGTTTGACTTACTTCAAAAATCTCTATTTCAACTAATCGAAGATAAATAGCAGAATCAATATGTCTAGAAAACGTCAATAAACATATTGACTGTTAGGCTAGATGCGGTCGTTGTAACCAATATCTTTCACAACAGACTAGAAAGGTCTTCTTAGCTGTCCTCACAAATATAGGTTTGCCACTGTAATCCTTCGTGGCGAAATTAGTGAACGTCATGGAAAACACTATTCCTATGACGTTATTTTTTTAAAATCATACGATACCAAGTTTCCGATAGGGGCCTAACCTCACGATGTTAAATTTTTACCAACTGAAAGTTGAGATTGGCCGGTTCCACGCAGTTGCGTAGGCGGTATAGGGAGACAGTGTTGTGTGATCAGCGTTCAATAATCGAACTTGATACTCAAAAGTAACAGCATTTGCTGCAACCCAAGTAGTTCCTGTGCTAATTCTATCGGCCAGCCATATATCACCAAAGCCTGCATATCCTTCAACGTCGATTTCTTTGCCATAAGTGGATGCAGAACCAACATAGTTATACTGTGCATAGTCGAATTCACTGCCAAAGTGCTTCCAGGTAACGTGATGCTTTCTTTCTCCTACGGTGTAACTTGGAAGTGGTACTCCAGTGTAAATAGCGGTTCCCCTTGCTTCATCAAGAGCCGCATCGTTCATCACGGAGTGCGAGACTCCCTGATTCTGTAAAGAAGATAAAATTGAGTTCTCAGCCAAACTCACTCCGGCTGTAATCATTACCAGTGCTAATACCGCGAAAAAACAAATCATTTTTTTCATTCTTTTACTCCTCATTTCTGTTTGATGTAAGATTAGGCTCCTATCAGGAGGGGAGACTAACTGTAGCTGAGACAGGAAGTCAATTGATTTTTATTAAAAATCTGTTATGGGCGCAGGTCTTAGCTTAGAATAAGGGGTGGATGGGTGTGCAGGGGATATGATTGGAGCAACTCTTCCGGTTATTGTGTGCAAGGGATAGCGAGCCTTTCTGATATCCGACCTTTTTTATGGATAATGCGATGACGCGGTTCCTTGTGAGGTCATAATTGAAAAAGGTGCCAGCGCCGAAACTTTCATATTTAGCAACTATCTATCGAGAAATTTATAACGGTAAGGAGCCTCAGACCTTACCTAAGATTAGAATCTAAGACTCCTAATCAGTTTTGTTTTAGACTATTAATCTTGCCGCCTTAACTACGATTTTAACGACTTTTTCTGCCTTGCTAACGACATTTGAAATTTGTTCCAAATTTTCTATTTTTTCTTTAATTTCTTCAGTAACACCCACAAGGTTATCTCGTGTTGCCTCCATCGCTTCAATTTTATCTGATATTTGTACTGATCTGAAATGATCCTCCATCTCGTCCAAATTGATATACATTTTTTGCATTAATTCTTGATCTTCTGGCCACCCATAGCATCGAACAATTCAGCTTTGCACTCTGAAACCATTGTTCTTATATCTTCAATATCCATATTTTCAACATTCATATTTTATCTCCTAATATTAGTCATCCAATTGTTTTTTAAGGTCTACGGCCGCTTTCACTTCATCAGCGAATACGCGGACTGATTCGATAGCCCTGTCCAATTTCTTCTTCTTTTTCAAGCCCTTTTTGAGGTCAGCATGAGCACGACGTAACTTTTCAATTGAAGATTTCGCCTGTATTGCGAGTTGCTGTGCTTCAGAAGAAAGTTCGAACGCATCAGCTGCTTGTATTGCAGAAAATAACGGAGAGTTTGTGATCGAGCCATTGAGGTCTTTTTTGATAATACGTTTTAAGTTTTGTTCAGTTTCAAGAAGATAAGCAGGCTTTGATTCGCTCGGGATATACAAACTCAAATAGTCATTTACGGCCACAGTCAACTTCTCAATGATGGGATCTGCATCGGATATAGCTTTTTTAAGTGCTTTGGCTTGTTTGTTTTTGATGAATATTCCACCAATGCCTCGAATTCCACCCGCTAAAAAGCCACCAACACCGCTCAGTTCTCCTTCATACGATTCATTATATAGATTAACCCCTTTATCAAACTGGCTACCCAAGCCTTCAGCCTCTTCTGCGAGGGAGTCGGTGAACTTATCTGACGAAAGGACAACAAGAAGTTGAGAATAGTTATTAAGAATTGATAGAGCGCGGTTTGCTTTTTGAGCTAAAGCTGTTTGATCTCTTTCTCCTTGAAGAGATGACTCAATTTGCTTTATTGCCATCTCTCCTGGCAGAAATCCTGCCGCTGCCATTATTCTTTCTTGCTTGCGTAACTCTATGTGGGCATCTGTTACCGCCCCAGGTAAAACTTTATAGTTTTGAGTTGTGTCAATGCTTCGACTACCCGCTGATTGGCGACTGGCATTGAATATTTCCGTTGCCTTAGCTCGAAGGCGCAACCTCGCTACATCTATCCTTGTTCGTCGCCGTGCATGTTCGTAATAGCTTGAACGTGGAACTGAAAATAGTGAGCAAAGTTTGCGAACATTGCTATGCTCTCTTAATTGGGTGATCACCCTGAACGTTTTATATCGTCCGACATCAAGAGAGCTGTAGCCTTTTTTAGAATCATTTTGTCGGTCTCTAACTCCTTGATTCGTTTTTCCAGTTGTTGAATACGTTGCTGCTCTGGCGTTAACGCTGCAGCTTTTGGCGTTACGCCATTATGTTCTTGTTCGAGTTATTTAACCCAACGCCGCATAACCGACAAACTAACATCCACTGATCGGCTAGCTTCGGTAACTGAATAACCCTGATCAATGACAAGGCTGGCGGCTTCTCGTTTAAACTCTTTGGTAAATGATCGTCTTTCCATAACGATGAACACTCCTTTTAGATGGTTCAATATACCACCTTAAATTGTGTCCGGCTTTAGTAGACCACTTCAGCTATCGCCACAAAGGTCGTCACTCTCGCGCAGGCGGGAGTCTAGAAATCTATGCAAAACCTCTGGATCCCCGCATTCGCGAGGATGACGAATACGGGAAACAAAACCACAGCGGAAGATTAGTGTTACTCAGGTAACAAGATGTCACCTCGTTAAACGTATTCATCCACACATCCGCCGTCCCAACAGGAAATTAATTTTCGACACAAACCAAACATTGTTCACGCGAAACCTGCAGTTGCCTGCTGCGCTAGCTGCCAGAAGGCAGACACATTTGCCAACTTCAACGATGCCCTCTGGCAACACAACCCCACCACGTAAGGCTCTAGCTTTGGGGCATGCTCTACCAATCTGACTTTTGACTTAAACGGGCTGCGCTCCCAAACTAAACGAGGCACAACACCAATACCACCACCCATGGCAATCAAAGCAATCAAAGCTTCATTGCCAGACACCTCAGAGCATATATTGGCGCGCACATGATTTTTCTTCAGCCATGAATCAATGCGCTCGCGCGATAAACCGTGCTGTGGTAACACCAACTTGGCTACCGATAGATCAAGCTCACCATCACTCCCAGTTAAATCATCCTGTCCACCATCATGGTGAGCACAGCGCGGATCATTTCTTGGGTCTTCATATACTGGAGCGATAAACACTAACGGAGTAGTGATCAGAGGCAGAATCTCAAGTTGGGATCTTTTGCCTTTATCAGAGAACGGTATAGCGGCCACGGCGATATCAATCTCACCACTGGCAATCTGATCTAGCGCTTGTTCAGCTGCCCCAGTGCGTAACTCCAACTGTACGTAAGGATAACGGCTGCGGTAATCTGCCAAGATCATCGGCAAAATATCATACACGGCAGTCAACGACGCGTAGATAGACAAGCTACCTGCTATTGACTGCTCTTCACGAATGAGCTGCTTAAAACTGTACCACTGCTGAACCGCTTCTCGCGCATACTGACGAAATCGTTCACCTTCTGCTGACAAACGCACGCTGCGCTTATCGCGCACAAACAGCTCGCGTTCTACCTGATCTTCCAAGCGCTGTATAGTACGCGTCAGCGCCGATGGACTTAGGCCACACAGTCTACTGGCGCGCCCAAAATGCAGCTGCTCAGCCACTACTAAAAAAATCTCCAACTCGCGGATATCCATATAACTGTCCCCACATTTTCACCCAGCAGAAAACACTCTTGAAACATTCAATCGTTGCGTTTTACGCAACACAATATACACATCTAATCAATTTACACAACAATGTAAATAGGCTAAAGTGCGTATAATTTTCCAAATACACTATTAATTGTTCGCTTATTTAGCATCTTCCTACTCATCTCACTAATCGTTTACAGGAGAAATACCATGGGTCAAAATTATTTCAACACCCTCACGCTACGCCGCAAACTCGACGAACTTGGCACTTGCCGCTTCATGGAAGCAGATGAATTCGTCGACGGCTGCAAATACGCCAAAGGGAAAAAGATCGTTATCGTCGGTTGCGGAGCCCAAGGTCTGAACCAAGGTTTAAACATGCGCGATAGCGGTCTTGAAGTCTCTTACACCCTGCGCAAGGAAGCCATTGCACAAAAGCGTCAGTCTTATCTTAATGCCACAGAAAATGGCTTTACCGTAGGCAGCTATGAAGAACTATTGCCCACTGCTGACATCGTCATGAACCTGGCTCCAGACAAGCAACACACCGATGTAGTCAACACCGTAGTACCCATGATTAAAGAGGGTGCAACATTCTCTTACGCGCACGGCTTCAACATTGTTGAGGAAGGCACCGTAATCCGTAAAGATCTTACCGTTATTATGGTAGCCCCAAAATGCCCAGGTTCCGAAGTACGTGCTGAGTATGTGCGTGGTTTCGGCGTGCCGACACTTATCGCGGTGCATGGCGAAAACGATCCCAACGGTGACGGCATGGAACTCGCCAAGGCACTGTGCTGCGCCCAAGGTGGTAACCGTGCCGGGGTTCTGGAATCATCCTTTGTCGCTGAGGTTAAATCTGACCTTATGGGCGAGCAGACTATCCTGTGCGGTATGCTGCAAGCCGGTGCTCTGCTGTGCTTCGATAAGATGGTAGACAACGGTATCGACGCCCCTTACGCTGTAAAACTTATCCAATACGGCTGGGAGACCATCACCGAAGCCCTGAAACATGGTGGTATCACCAACATGATGGATCGCCTGTCCAACCCAGCTAAACTGGAGGCATTTGAACTGGCGGAAGAGATGAAAGAGATCATGCGTCCACTGTTCCAAAAGCACATGGACGACATCATCACCGGGGTATTCTCCAGCACCATGATGGCCGACTGGGCCAATGACGACATCAACTTGTTGACTTGGCGTGAGCAAACCGGTCAAACAGCTTTTGAAAAAACTACCGCCGCCGGTGACATCTCCGAGCAAGAATATTTCGACAAAGCGATTCTCATGGTAGCAATGGTTAAAGCTGGCGTTGAACTCGCTTTCGAGAGCATGGTTGAAGTGGGCATCGAGCCTGAATCGGCATACTACGAGTCGCTGCACGAAACTCCACTCATTGCTAACACCATCGCTCGCAAAAAACTGTACGAGATGAACCGCGTTATCTCTGACACTGCTGAATATGGTTGCTATCTGTTCGCCCACGCCTGTGTCCCGCTGCTGAAAAATTTCATGGACAGCGTTACCACCGAGGTTATCGGTAAAGGGCTAGACCACAAAGATACCAGCGTCGACAACAGCACCTTGGTACTGGTCAACGCCGAAATCCGTACTCACTTCATTGAAGAGATCGGTCAGGAGCTGCGTGCCGCTATGAGCGGGATGAAAGCTATCGTTTAATAAATACCAGCTCGGTTGAATACAGCTTAGGCATAAACACGAAGGCCATCTGTCTAACATCAGGTGGCCTTCGTGTGTTTAATGATGTTCATCGGGGATAAAGCGAGGTTCCAGCATGCAAACACGCTGCGTTTGGTGTGGTAACGATCCACTGTACATCGACTACCATGATCATGAATGGGGAGTACCTGTACATGATGAACGCCAGTTGTTTGAGATGTTGTCCCTTGAGGGCGCGCAGGCGGGTCTTAGCTGGTTAACCATTTTAAGAAAACGCGCGGGATATCGTCAGGCTTTTGCCAATTTTGACATCAACATTGTCAGCAACTTTGCACCAGCCGTAATTGATGACCTTATGACCAATCCAAACATAGTGCGTAATCGCCTCAAGATAACATCTGTCGTTAACAATGCTCACGTCGCATTGACAATAAACGACCAGTACGGCAGCTTAGATCATTTTCTGTGGCGTTATACCGAGGGAGTATCCATCAACAACAATTGGCACAGTCACGAGCAGATACCAGCGCAAAGCGAGGTGTCCGTCCTCATGAGCAAAGACCTGAAAAAACTCGGCTGCAAATTTATCGGACCAACAATATGCTATGCTCTGATGCAGTCAATCGGCATGGTAAACGACCATGTAACCAGCTGCTTTCGCTATCAACAGATAAAAAACCTCTAGCAGGTTATCTTTCAATCTTAGATGTCAGGATTATACCCATGAGCACATTACCCAATTGTCCTAAATGCAACTCTGAATACACCTACGAAGATGGCACATTGTTGGTCTGTCCCGAATGTGGTAACGAATGGTCGCTAAGTGACGCTGCCGAGGATACAGCAACAGAATTGGTGGTCAAAGATGCCCATGGCAACACCTTGCAGGATGGTGACAGCATCACCATTATTAAAGACCTGAAAATCAAAGGCTCATCGCAAGTAGTGAAAGTGGGGACCAAGGTTAAGAACATCCGCCTCATAGACGGTGACCACAACATTGATTGCAAAGTAAGCGGCATCGGCCCCATGCAATTAAAATCCGAATTTGTCAAAAAACAGTAGTTCTGCAGTCAAACGCAAAAAAGCCGACCATTTATGCAATGGTCGGCTTTTTTTGTGTAACAGTGTTGTCAAGCTAAGCTCAGTCTACCTTGACACTTTCAGACATCAATTTAGACAACGCCCGAGCAAAAACTACCGGATCACGTGGCTTATCGCCCTCAAGCAATAGCGCTTGATCATATAATAGTCCGGCGTATTCTTTGAGTTTTTCACTGCTGCTGTCAGCGGCAAACAATTGCTTCATGCGCACAATCAAATCGTGATTGGGATTAATCTCCAACATCCGCTGCCCCTGTGGCAACTGCTGCCCCATAGCTTCGAACATTTTGGCCATCTTGGGATCAAGGTCGTGCTCACCGGCAACCAGACACACCGCAGAATCCTTCAGACGCCCGGAAATACGCACTTCTGAAACCAGATCTTTGAGCTCTTCCTGCATCAGCTCTAGCAGGTCACCAAACTCTTTTTTCTGCTCTTCCTTATTCGTATCGCCAAGATCAAGATCACCCTTAATTGCCGACTGGAACTGTTTTTCCTTATAAGCGCCCAGACCAGAGATGATGATGTCGTCAAAATCATCGGTCATGATCAGCACTTCTATACCTTTTTCCTTAAACACTTCAAGGTATGGCGATGCTTCGGCACTGGCACGCGCACTACCAGTAATGTAATAAATCTCTTTCTGGTCTTCCGGCATGCGCTCGACATACTCAGCCAGCGTGGTGGTCTTGCCCGCCTCGGTAGCTGTCGATTCGAGCAACAACAGATCAGCTATAGTTTCGCGCCGTTCAAAATCGTGATGAATGCCCTCTTTGAGAATACGACCAAACTCAGTGTAAAATTCACCATAGGCTTCGGCATCATCTTTCTTCATCTGTGCCAGAGTATCTAGGACTTTCTTGGTCAGGTTCTTTTTAATAACCTCAACCACTTTGTTTTCCTGCAAGATCTCGCGGCTTACGTTCAGCGGCAAATCTGAAGATTCAACCACCCCTTTTACGAAGCGCAGATAGACTGGAAGCATAGCTTCGCAATGATCCATAATCTGTACGCGACGCACATACAATGTTGGACCAATTTTGTAATCCTGATAAAAAATATCGTGCGGACGTTTTGCCGGCAAGTACAACAATGCGGAGAATTCGGTGGTACCCTCAGCGCGATAATGAATGACCTTAGCCGGATTGGTAAAATCGTGGGAAACATGCTTGTAAAATTCGTTATATTCCTCTTCGCTTACCTCATCTTTACTCTTCAACCAGATAGCTTTACACGAGTTAAACGTTTCCTGCTTAACCTCGGTGATAGTCTTCTCTTTATCATCCGGGTTTTCTGGATCAGGAATAGTACGGGTAACATCCATAACCACTGGATATTCAATAAAATCAGAATACTGCTTAACTATTTTACGGATTTCCCACTCTTCCAAATAAGCTTTGGCGTCATCTTTCAAGGTGAGAATAACATCGGTACCCTTAGTCTCCTTGACCGCGGCATCAATGGTATATGAGCCATCGGCTTCAGATTCCCACAACACCGCCTGGTCGTTAGCCACACCAGCCTTACGGGTGATGACACTGACCTTATCGGCAATCATAAATGATGAGTAGAAACCGACCCCGAACTGACCTATCAACTCAGGATTATTTTCAACTTCCCGACTTTCCAACAACTTAATAAATTCTTTGGTACCTGAATGGGCAATAGTTCCCAGCGCCTGATCAGCTTCATCGCGGCTCATGCCGATACCGTTATCACGAATGGTAAGAGTGCCGGCTTCCTTGTCGGGAATCAGCTGAATTTTCCACTCATCACCACCTTCGGCCACGGCAGCATCAGTCAGCGCTTCATAGCGTGCTTTATCAATGGCATCAGAGGCATTGGAGATCAATTCACGCAGGAAAATCTCCTTGTTGGAATAGAGTGAATGGATCATCAGATCAAGAATTTTTTTAACCTCAGTCTTAAACTCGTGCTTGTTTGCTGTCATGAATCTAATTACCTCCGAATGGATATAGGGATTATGTTTATTGGTTCGGGTGTGAAGATAAGCACCCAGGTAAGGAAAGTCAACCGTCAGGCTAGTATTTTTAACTAAGTGGCTATTTATAGCCACTCATAAGAACCGGTCTATATTGAAATCGAGCGCCCATGCAGCAAATCACAAACCCGAGCAACCTCTTTGCTGTTGCCCATCAACATCAGCGTATCTCCCTGCAGGAGACGAAAGCCTCCAGAAGGGTTGTAGATGGTACGTTCCTGACGGATAATAGCGACTACGGTTACACCAGTTTTTTGGCGCAAATCCAGTTCGGCAAGGCTGGCGTCTAAGCATGGGGAATCATCAGGCATAGCTTGATATTCCAACCGCCCCCCCGTGAGGACAGACAGTCCCTGAGTGCTGATATCGGCATTAACCATCGAGGTGTAATGTTCCTGGCGCAATTCGGCAAGAACATGGAGGATATGTCCCTCACTAAGGCTAAAATGGTGCATGAGATTCGCTCCCAACTGGAGACTGGCTTCAAATTCGTCGGGAACTACTTCGTCGGCACCAAGAGCACACAGCTGTTGCAATTCGGCAACATAACGGGTACGGGCCAAAATATACAGATCGGGGTTGAGTTGGCGGGCAATATGGATAGTACGGGCCAATGCCGCCGGATCATTAATGGAGAGCACCAGTGCCCGCGCGCGTTTGATCCCCAATTCCACCAACATTTCGCCCGAAGTAACATCGCCATAAATAACAAAATCATCAGTCTTGCGTCCAGCGTGAACATTTTCTGCATTGAGTTCTATGTACACATGGGGGATGTTAAACTGGCGCAGAATCCGCCCAACATTTTTCCCAGATAAACCATATCCACCAATGAGCACATGGCCGTTGAGGTTGCCGGTTTGTTCATGAATCTCTGGTTGAATACCTTGTAGTGGTGTACCAATTAGTCCGGCTAACCATGCCGCCCAGCACTCGGCTTTACCGGCAATTACCGGGGTGGCAATCATGGTCAGGGCAATAACCGCTAGGGTGATCTGATACATTTCGTCTGTCAACAGCTGCAAAGAGGTGGCCGCTTTGATAAATACGAAGGAAAATTCACCAGCCTGAAACAGTAAAAATCCGGTAATGAGGGCAATGCGCAGGGGAAAGCGACATATCCTTGTCGCCAGGACAGCGGCAATGAATTTGACAACAAAGACCATAACGGTGGCACCGAGAACTATGGGCCAGTCCGCGATGACACGCTGGATATTGACTAACATGCCGATAGAGACAAAGAATATGGCAAGAAAGGTGTCACGAAATGGCAGGATATCGGAGAGCGCCTGATGAGCATAGGGTGATTCCGCCAGGGCCAAACCAGCTAGAAACGCCCCGAGTTCCAACGACAAGCCCACAGCGCTGGTTAGCCAAGCGGTAACCAGAATCAGCGCCAAAATAGTGATGCGAAACAGCTCCTGCGAGCGTGATTTAAGAATGTACAGCAAAAGCGGTTGCAACAAAAAGCGCGAGAAGAGTGACAGTCCGGTGATTAGTGCCGCGACTTTGGCGATTTCACCGATGGACAACGTCAGGTCTTGTCCTGCCAGCAGCGGCAGAGCAACAAGAAAGAACACCACCGCTAAATCTTGGGCCAATAAAATGCCTAAGGCCATGCGGCCGTGACCGGTATCCATCTCA
The DNA here is from genome assembly GCA_964536375.1 of uncultured Desulfuromonas sp. Lineage (GTDB taxonomy): Bacteria > Desulfobacterota > Desulfuromonadia > Desulfuromonadales > Desulfuromonadaceae > Desulfuromonas. Next base: position 13,317 of record CAZHXF010000045.1, read on the forward strand.
CCGCGCTCACTGAGTAACTTGAGAACAATAGCAGTAGATGAAAGTGACAGCGCCATGGCCATAGGGATAGCTGTTTTCATGCCGAAGCCAAACAGACTAGCGACACCGATCAACAACCCGCCACTGACCAAAATCTGCGCCAGTCCGCCGACCAAAAGTAAACGCTTAAAACGCAATAAGCGCGAAACAGAGAACTCTAACCCGATGGTGAACAGCAGTAGAATGACACCAAATTCGGCAATCACATCTACTTCGTGAATGTTTTTGATCAAAAACAACCCAGAGGGTCCAGCTATAACCCCGGAAATCAGGTAGCCAATAATTGGTGACAATTTAAGGCGGGTAAAAATGAGGGCGCTTCCCAAGGCCAGGGTCAAGAGAATCAGCAGATCGAGAAGAAAAACATGGTCTAGCATGGCGGTTGCTCGCAGGTGAATGGTCTATTATGGAAGCAGAGCAGGATGATTATAAGTCCCCTCCGTTGAAGCTATAGTTTATTTTACAACTGCAAAAATTGAATCACAGTAGGTTCTTGTGAAATCCGACAGCCTGCTAATCAAGAGGGAGATATTCGACAGCTACAACTTCCAATTCATCTTCACCACTAGGCACTTTTACGACAACTGTATCGCCGACAAAAGCACCAAGCAGCGCACGCCCAATTGGCGATACCCAACTGATGCGCCCGCGAGCCGGATCAATTTCATCCTCACCGACAATACTGAGGACCTTTTCTGTCCCAGCTTCATTTTCAACCGTTACAGTACAGCCAAAAAACACCTTCTCCCCGGCAACCTGTTGCTGCTGCACTGGATCTATAATAATTGCCGCATCCATACGCTTGGTCAGGTAACGCAGACGCCCATCAATTGCCCGTAAGCGTTTTTTCCCATAGTGGTAATCAGCATTTTCGGAACGGTCCCCATTTGACGCTGCCCAGGTGACAGTTTTTACCATATCCGGGCGTTGCACATACAACAGATCCTTGATCTCTGCTTTGATGCGCACCGCGCAACCTGTAGTCATGTAATTGCCATGCCCTTTGATGGCTGGCGCAGTAGTGGCGTCGTCATCGTCATCATCCAGTGCGGGTAAATTATCCATCGTTCTCATGCAATCCTCAACTTTTAGCGCTCGGGTCTTGCCAGTCGTCAGGCTACATCAATCGCCATGGCAATTTCATCACAATCAGGGAACTTAGGACATTTCATGCAATCGCCCCAGATTTTTTGGGGTAACTCATTTTTTTCGATAAAGCTAAAACCTAGGTGGGCAAAAAATTCTTCTTGGTATGTCAGAGCAAAAACCCGGTTCAAACCCAGTTCTTTGGCTTCATCAATACATAATTGCACCAACTGGCGACCACAACCTTGTCCCTTCAATGATTCAGAAACCACCAACGAACGCACCTCAGCTAAATCGAGCCACCATACCTGCAAACTAACTGTACCCACAATCTCGCCGTCCTGCTCTATTACATAAAAAGAGCGAATTGCCTGATAAATCTCCGCCAGAGAGCGTGACAACATCAAACCTTGGCTGGCTTGATCGACTAACATTTTTTGAATATCTTTTGCATCAGTGATACGTGCTTTTCTTATCATCACATCTCCTCGAACAGTGTCGGCTTCTGGCAGCGCCGCAATAGATCCCGCGCGTGGGCCACGGTCTGGATACTTAACTGGGCACCACCGAGCATGCGCGCCAATTCCTGTACCCTACCTTCATGATCCAAGCAGTACAGCTTGGTTGCGGTATTACCCGCCTGGACAACTTTTTCTACCCGAAACTGATGGTTAGCATATGCCGCCACCTGAGGCAGATGGGTAATGCATAAAACTTGGCGCCCTGCCGCAACAGCGCACAGACGCTCACCAACAGCTGAAGCAGCGATACCGCCAATACCAGCGTCCACCTCATCAAATATCATGGTCGCCAAGCCATCGGCGGCTGGCGCAGATTTGCGTAGCGCCAACATCAACCGCGACAGTTCCCCGCCGGATGCGGTATCTGCCAGGGGGCGCGTCTGCTGTCCCGGATTAGCCGAAAAATAAAATTCAACACGCTCAAGACCAAAAAGACCGGGTTTCTCTAGTTGGCATTGCTGCACCTCAAAGCGGGCATTCGGCATAGCCAGACCACTTAGCTCACGCACCATCGCCTGCTGCAAACGCCCAGCCGCATGATTGCGTTTTCCAGACAGGGCAGCACCAACGGTGGCCACCTGCTGCTGTTGCTGCGCAATGTCCTGCTCCAACTGATTCATGGTTGCGACACCATCACCCAGCTGTTCCAATTCGTCATCAAGCTGCTGCTTTAGACTAAGAATCTCGGCAATATCAGGGTTATATTTACGCTGTAAGGCACTGATTACTATCAGCCGCTCTTCAACCTCCTGCTGACGCTGTTCATCAAAAACCACCCCTTCAGCTGTCTGGCGCAACTGCCCTGCCGCATCTTCCAAAGTAAACAGAGCGTCCTTAATAGCAGTAAGTGGTTCGAGTAGCTGCGGATCTACCTGTTCTAATCCATCCAGCTGATGCACCACGGCACCCAGTTGTTCACAAATAGCGCCATTGGCGGCATACAAGGCTTCATATCCCTGTTGGCAGCCAGCATACAAACGCTGAGCATGTTGCAACTTTATCCGCTCAACTGCCAGATCAACATCTTCACCAACAACCAACTGCGCCGCAGCAATTTCCTGACTCTGGTAGTTCAACAGATCAAGACGATTTTGCCGATCACTCTCGGCCTGATGGATATGCGTCAACTGCTTGTGTAATTGTTGCAATTGGTTGTAGTGCTGCTGATAGTCCACCAACAACTCGCTGCATTGAGCAAAGCCATCAAGCAATTGCAGATGATTTTCTACCCGCTGTAACTGTTGTTGATCGTGCTGACCAAAAATGACCAGCATTGGGGTCATAAGTTGCTGCAATTGCGCCAGCGTTGCCAGCGAGCCATTAATAAAAACGCGATTTTTCCCCTGACGCGACAAAATACGTTTAACCAGCAATTCATCATCACCAGAAAAACCCATCTGCTCCAACTGCTGGCGAATCTGCGGCTGGTCTTCAAGGTTAAACACCGCCTCTACACTGGCAGTTTCTTCACCACTACGCACCAAATCGCTACGCATCCGTTGCCCGAGCAAGAGCCCCATAGCATCGATTATTATCGATTTACCCGCACCGGTCTCCCCGCTTAACACAGTAAAACCACGGTTAAAGCTGACCTGTAGATTGTCTATCACGGCAAGATTATTGATATTTAAATCGCTAAGCATATACTTCTAGCGTTCTCCCCAGCGCAGTTTGGTGCGTAACACCTCGAAATATTCCTTTGATGCACTCTTGATCAGACTGGTGCACATATTAGCCTTGCGAATCTCAACTACATCCTGCGCCTGCAGCGCCATCCCTATCTGACCATCAGCAGTCATAAATACCCGCTCTTCGTCGATACGCATTATGATACGAATCACTGATTCATCGGAGACGATTATGGGACGATTGGTTAAGGTGTGAGCGCAGATAGGGGCAATTACCAAGCAGTGCAGCCCCGGATAAATAATTGGGCCGCCCGCAGCCAGATTGTACGCAGTTGACCCTGTAGGGGTGGAGACGATTAAGCCATCGGCCTTGAAGGTGGTAAGGTAGTGATCGTCTACCCACACCTCCATATCGACAATCCGCGCCAAAGCTCCTTTATTAATAACTATATCATTGAGAACCTGATAATGGGCAGCCGGTTCATCACCGCGTTCAATCACCGCTTCCAGCATCATTCTGTTGGATACCGTAAAATCGCCGGTCAGCACCCTTTCCAGCTCTTCATATAGACCATCTAAGGTAATTTCGGTCAAAAACCCCAGACTGCCCAGATTAACTCCGAGTATAGGCACATCCAGAGCACCGACATCACGCGCTACCGATATCAGGGTACCATCACCGCCAAGGACAATAATGCACTCCACCATATGCGGTAGTTTGACAGCATCAACACCTGCGTCTATCCCCATATCTGCGGCTAAATGTCGTTCGAGTAGCACCTGCACACCGCGCTGTTCCAGCCAGACTTTTAATTCCCTAGCTACTTCAACAGCTGCCTGACTGGTGCGCTTGGCATATATTCCAAAAGTTTTCATAACGCCAACCTATCCGTAAACTTGCACCACAAATTAATTGTAGCAATGCAACACACATAACATAGTAACTATTGAACCAGACAGATATTCTCCAGCTCAAATACATGGTTAACTTCGTCGAAAATCTACCACAGCGTCCAGATAAAGTCTATGCACACAGATGCGTTGATCGAAGATTGAGCCCAGCAACAAAACCATGCTACAGTGCCCAACAGTTTTACTATTTACCTAACTACACAGAGCATACTTATGGATCTTTTCACTAACGCAATTGATGATCAACAAACCCCGCTAGCTGAGCGTTTACGACCACGCCAACTCAGTGAAATTGTTGGCCAACAGCACCTGTTAGCCGCTGGTTGTCCACTGCGCCTTATTATAGAGAACGATCAACTTAGCTCATTGATTTTCTGGGGACCGCCCGGCACCGGCAAAACTACTCTGGCACAAGTGATTGCTCACAGCACTAGCAGTCGCTTCATATTTTTTTCTGCGATTATGAATGGCGTCAAAGATATACGGGCGATTGTTTCACGCGCCCAGGAAGATCGAGCGCTCTATGGCACCCGCACCATCCTCTTTGTAGACGAGATTCACCGCTTCAACAAATCGCAGCAGGACGCTTTTTTGCCTGCGCTGGAAAAAGGTGACATCGTCCTCATCGGTGCTACCACCGAAAACCCATCTTTCGAAGTAAACGCAGCCCTACTCTCACGCGCCCGAGTATTTGTCCTCGAGCCACTGGATGTCGCAGCCATCACCGAGCTGATTAACCGCGCGCTTAGCGATGTACGCGGTTTTGGGGCACAGCAAATAACGATGACCTCTGAAGCCATCGAACAATTAGCGCTGCTAGCGCAAGGTGATGCACGTATCGCTTTGGGCAATGTGCAATTGGTAGTCGAGACAGCTGCTGGTGCTGTGATAGATACAGAATTTGTGGCGCGTACCCTGCAACAGCGGGCACTACGCTACGATAAGGGGGGCGATGAACACTACAACGTGATATCCGCCTTTATCAAGAGCGTGCGTGGCTCCGATCCTGATGCGGCACTGTACTGGTTGGCGCGTATGATTGACGCCGGAGAAGATCCGCTCTTTATCGCACGCCGTCTGGTTATCTTGGCAGCTGAGGACATCGGCAACGCTGATCCACGCGGGCTGCAACTTGCCGTCTCAGCTCAGCAGGCGGTACATTTTGTCGGCATGCCTGAGGGGCGTATAATCTTGGCCCAAGCCACAACCTATCTTGCCTCGGCACCCAAAAGCAATGCCGCCTATGCGGGGATAAATGAGGCTCTGGCCGAAGTGCGCAGCAGTGGCGCATTAGAGGTGCCGCTGCACATCCGCAACGCGCCGACAAAACTTATGCAAGAGATGAATTACGGGGCAGGCTATCGCTATGCGCATGATTCAGCCAGCGGCTACCAGCAGCAGGATTACTTACCGGAACAACTCAGACAACGAAAATTTTATCGTCCGGTTGACAGAGGATATGAAAAAATCATTGCGCAACGGTTGAATTTTTATCGCAACCAAGAAAAGCAGGACGAGAAGTTGAAATAACAATTGAGTATTAACAAACTCCCAGATCACAACTACACAGTAAACACCCAGAAAAAAGCAATAATAGAAATCACCCCCAGAGTCATCAACGAGAGATAGAACGCATCGTGTTTACGCCGCCGTCGCGTAATGTTGACCACCACCCCGAGCAAACCGATAACAATACCGCCGAACAACAACCAGAAGACATAATTCATTATCTCCATGTTCCAATCATGCGCAGCTTGGAGATTGTTTATGCGGGCAAAAAAAGTTGTAGAACGCGGCTTCGCCACACTAACCATAAAAAAAGCACCAAGCACCAGAGACCAACCGCTTATAGCAAACCAGCGCAGCGAACGCGCCCAAACATCGGGTCCGGAGCGGCGATCACTACGCTCACGCCGGTCATCAGCATAGCGACCATCATCAACACGACGACGATCCAGTTGATTTGACATATAAATCTCCTCATGGTTCATGCTTGCGCAACATAGCAAATTAATGCACAAGTGTTATTTTAAACTATGCTCAATGACAATAATTACTGCCCACTAAATCTTTCAGTCCAGCCCAACACCGGCAATCTGCGCACCACAAACCGGGCACAGACCATGCCTGATTTTGTTGCTCGTTACCGCAAATCTCCGGCGCTCAATCAGCACAGCATGGCAAGCGGGACAAAAAGTGTCCTCGCCAGCACCAGAACGTAAATTGCCAACATAAACATGGTTCAGCCCAGCGTCAAAACCTATCTGCTGAGCGCGCTGCAATGTCTCCGGACTAGTGGGAGGTGCATCCAACAATTTATATGTCGGATAAAAAGCGCTAACATGCCACGGAGTATCCGCACCTAACTTATCGACAATAAAACCAGCCAACTTTACCAACTCTTCACTGGAATCATTGTAACCGGGGATAATTAGGGTGGTAACCTCTAGCCATATTCCTAATTCACGATACAGGAGCAGACTCTGCATAACCTGCTCTAACTTAGCGCCACACACCTTGCGATAAAAATCTGGGTTAAAACCTTTCAAGTCAACATTGGCCGCAGTCAAAATAGGAGCCAACTGACGTAGTGGTTCTGGCGCAATATAACCATTGGTGACAAAGATATTAGCCAGCCCAGCTGCATGAGCCAACTGGGCAGTAGCATAAGCATATTCATAAAAAACTGTCGGTTCCGTATAGGTATAAGCAATACTCTTACAACCAGCAGCCACAGCCTGCGCGACAATTTTTTCCGGCATCAATCTGCTGCCAACAATATCATTTATCTGAGGATTCACCTGCGATATTGAAGCGTTTTGACAGTGCAGACAGTGAAAATTACACCCCATAGCAGCAACGGAATAACTCTTGGAACCTGGATAGACATGAAACAGCGGCTTCTTTTCAATGGGATCAATATTGTTCGCCACTGCCAGACCATAATTTAAAGTGTACAACACCCCGGCAATATTTTCCCGCACCTGACAGTGCCCCCGCTGCCCCTCATCAATACGACAATGCAAACGGCACAGCTCACAGCGCACACCACCATCAGCCAATGCAGTCCAAAACATAGCTTCATGCATGACAACCCCCCTTTATCGCAACCAGACAATTGTCGTATTCTAACATAGAATCACTCAACTGCACCATATTCGATGGTACTTTGAAAAAACAATGCTAAAAAAAACGTTCACATCAAGATAAACACTTGACCACTAGTAATCATGTCACTATAATCCGTTTTGCTTATGCCGAAGTGGTGGAATTGGTAGACACGTCGGTCTCAAAAACCGATGGCTTCTGGCCGTGCCGGTTCGATTCCGGCCTTCGGCACCAGAATAAAA
>CAZHXF010000046.1:0-20470 GCA_964536375.1 uncultured Desulfuromonas sp.
TCACTGATATCTAGATCTAAAACAACCTCATCATCATCTGAAGCAAAACTTACTCCAATATCAACTGGAACGCTACCCGCTGGCGCCTTCTTTTCCCCTTGTTTTTGCAGCTGCTGCAGTAATTGTTCTTTGAGCGCAACCACTTTTTTATTATCTGGATTTGATTCCTCCAAGCGTTCACATACCTGTTGTGCTTCATCTAACAGCCCCTGTTGCAGATAGAAGTCTGCCTCTTCTAAATCGGTATATATATCTACAGATACAACAGCATTATCCTTTATATCAAAATCAAAATCATCATCCGCACCAGCTACACTAGCATCACGATTTATGTCAAAGGTGATATCATCAAATGAGATATCTTGGGGGTCATTTGTCGCAGATGGCGGGTCAGGTTGAAATTGCAGTTCGTCAAAGGCATCTGCATCAGCGACCAAATCACTCGCAACAAAAGTATCAGGAGAATCATTTTCTTCTACAGAAAAATCTGCAGACATCACATCAAACAATTTCTCCCCTTCGCCAAGCTGTTCATATATATCATGCAGAGCAGACAGTACCTCTCTGTTTTCGGGCAACAGCTCGCGCAACTTTTCATAATAAGGTTTTAATTCAGCTACTCTACCAGCATCCTTAAACAGTTGTTTCCCTTTTTCTACACAAGTAAAAGCTCGGTCTGCCTCAGTTGCAGCCAAAGCAGCATCATATAGAGCCAGTTGATAATCCAATGAATCTGGATCACTTTTTATCAATCTCTCTAAACACTCTAACTCATGAGAATAATCAGCACAGGCTTTAAACCCACGCGACAGAGCAAACAACACCTGCAAATCTTCAGGATGCTGTCGTTGTAGTTTTTTAAGAAGTTCCACCCCGCCTAAGGGTTCTCCATACGCTACCATTGCCATGCCAAGACCTACCTGCACCACAACATCATCTGGCCATATGGACGCAAAATGCTCATAAAACTTATGCAATTGTTGATAATTTGCCAGTTTGAGCAATCGTTGCTCAACAGCTTCAAATTCTTGCTTGGCCTTAGCAACATCACCAGTACGCGCACAATATTCGGCAATGAGTATGCCAATGGTAATATTTGATGGGTCTAAGGCACGCATTTTGTTTAAAATTTCAACGGACTTTTCATTTTCGCCAATTTTTTCATAACCATCCAGCAGTGATCGATATTCCGCTAAAGCATTACCTACCAAACCTTGTTGTTCATTTAGATGGGCCAATTTCAAAGTATAAGTGGTATTTTCTGGGGTCAACTTCTGCATCTGCGTATACACAGCAATTGCTTTTAGATAAAAAGTATTCTCAGAATAATACGCCGCCACCACAGCGTATTGAGATAAAGCTTCTTCTATTTTCGAAGTACGACTATATAATTCAGCCAATTTTTGTCGGCTGCGCACATCTTTAGGATCCATTTCAACAACTTTGAGGTACTCTTTTATTGCACGCGCCAAGTTGTTTTTTTGTAAAAACTTCTGCGCAGTTGCAAGTATTTTTTCTTTATTAGACACGGCAATCCTCAAATATGAAAAGCAAAAAAGTATATGCAAATAACACAAATCTATCATAAAGAGCGGTTGGTAATGTTAAAGCAGTTTACTGGTCAGGTCAAGCGCATAATAAGCTGATTTTTCTAGGGAAAACAGTATTTCCCCTAGAAATGAATAAACTTATTGTGTTTTTATTATTAAACCTATAAACACCACTGCAACCATCGAAATAATCATTTTAATAAAGCAAAAAACAGCATAGTAGTTCTCAAAAACACTTAAACATGTTAGGCTTAAATCTTTTTATATCGTTGTGAAAATGCGCAATCCAGTCAGGAGATCTAGCCACAATGACCTTTGATAACATAGCGTTGCAAGTACCTAGCATTTTATTGCCTCCCCAAAATACGGACATGAAAAATTGGGCTGTAATCGCTTGCGATCAATATACATCTGACCGTAATTACTGGCAACGACTACAACAACAGACACAGGATAAGTTGTCAACACTACATCTGATATATCCAGAAGTTTACCTAAATGATGATGAAAGCGTCCAACGCATAGCGCAGATCAATAAAACTATGCACCAGTATATCGCGAATGGCAGCTTGGTCGAGCAGGCTCCCGGTTTCATCCTTCTCGATCGTAAAACTACACATGCTGTTTCGCGTAAAGGTTTAATTGTTGCCCTTGACTTGGAACAGTACGACTACCAAAAAGGCGCTAAAAGTTTAATAAGAGCAACCGAGGGAACAATTCTCGATCGGCTACCACCACGCATTCAAGTACGCAAAGATGCCCCTATAGAACTACCCCACATAATGGTTCTAATTGACGATCCTGAGCACAAGGTTATCGAGCCACTATTCGAGCACAAACTTGAATGCGTATACGACTTTGATCTAATGGAAAACGGTGGGCACCTGCGCGGCTATAAGGTTGACCAGCCCCAGCTTATCGCACAGGTCGCACAGAGCATAGAAAATCTTGCAGATCCAGACAGTTACCGTGATAAATATCAGGTAGATGGTGAGGTAATGCTCTATGCTATGGGCGACGGCAACCACTCTTTTGCTACTGCCAAGGCAATATGGGAGCAGCTCAAACAGGACGCCGACACCAACAACTGTGCCCGCGATACAATCATGAACCACCCTGCTCGCTATGCCTTGGTAGAACTAGTCAATCTGCACGACCCCGGGCTGGAGTTTGAAGCCATACATAGAGTTTTATTCTCAGTAGATGGGGAGATTTTGCTTAAAGAAATAGACGCCTTTTTCGCCCAGCGCAACACTCCGTTTAACTTTACCCCATGCCCAAGTCTTGAAGTTGCACAACAACAAGCTCAAGGTTATAAACACCTGCATAGTTTCCCTTGTGTAATTGCAGGAGAATTTGGTCTCTGCAACATCAGCAACCCAGAATACAATCTGGCTGTCGCGACCTTGCAAGGATTTCTCGATCATTATCTCAGTACTCATCCAGCAACGCAGATAGACTACATTCACGGTTCTCAAAGTGTTACAGAACTTGGATCGCAACCAGGTTGTTGCGGTTTTTATCTGCCAGCGATATCAAAACACACACTTTTTAAAACCATAATTCTCGATGGCGCTTTACCACGCAAAACATTCTCTATGGGTGAAGCTGACGAAAAGCGTTTCTACCTTGAATGTCGACGGATTAAATAAAGAAAGTTACGCTTGGACGACTCAAGTCTAACCTATACACAAACTGCAACTCCACCTGTCGCAACCATCCTATCGTTGGGCGATAATCGAGATTTCATCCTTATCAACCACTCAGACCAACAGACCTTTATGAGCGCTAGAGACAAAATATGGAATATAACGATTTAGTTACCGCACTAGAGATATTTGCCATCACCGAGCCTATGAGCCTGACCCAGCTCAAGATCAAGCATAAAAAGCTAGTAAAGCAATACCATCCTGACACCGGCTGCAGCGACAACGAAAAAATACGCAAGATCAACAGTGCCTATAAAATATTAGAAGCCTACTGCCTAAAATTCAGTTTCACCTTCAATCATGATGAATTTATGGAACAAAATCCAGAGGAGCGGCTGCGTCAACAGTTTGCCGATGATCCGGTATGGGGCAGCGCAAAAAAACGCTAACAATCACTCAGTCTGAATACTTTTTTCCAAGTAATAGAGATAGTCCCCTTCGTAACTGCGCACCTCACCATGATCAATTTCCAACACCCGATTCACCAGACTGCGTAAAAAGTGGCGGTCATGACTGACCAGCACGACCGTACCATTGAAACGACAGAGGGTATCCAAAAGGATCTGACGTGACTGTATATCAAGATGGTTAGTTGGCTCATCGAGAATTAAGAAATTTATCGGTCGTGCCAACAGGGTTGCTAAAACAAGTCTGCTCTTTTCTCCGCCAGACAGGGTCGACACTTTTTTATCAACATCATCTCCCTGGAACAGGAAAGCTGCACACAGGTTGCGCACTACACCGATAGATTCCTGCACCAGCACAGCTTGTACCGTCTCAAAAACACTTTTGCGCCCGTCGAGCAAATCCATAGCATGCTGGCTGAAATAACCAATATCTACTTTAGCTCCCAACACCACATGACCGCTACTCGGGGCAACTTTTCCCGCAATAACCTTTAGAAATGTCGACTTGCCCGCGCCATTAACACCAACTACAGCAATTTTTTCATTACGCCGTATCAGACCAGAGGCGTTACTAAATACAGTTTTATTAACACCATCACTCGTCGGCCAACTTTTACTCAGCCGACTGAACTCAACGACATTATCACCGCTACGCGGGGTATTTTTAAATTCAAATTTTACTGTTTTCTGCTCCGCAGGGATCTGTACCCGTTCAATTTTTTCTAGTTTTTTAACTCTCGACTGTACCTGTGCAGCATGTGAAGCACGAGCAGCAAAGCGTGCTATAAACTCTTCATCCTTAGCCAACATCTCCTGTTGCCGTTTAAAACTAGCTAGCAGTTGTTCCCGTCTTTGTTGGCGTTCACGCAAGTAAAAATCATAATTACCCGAATAGGTAGTAATAGCCTGGTCTGCCACTTCTATAATCCTGCTTACCAGTCGGTTCATAAAATCGCGATCATGGCTGGTCATCAGCACGGCACCTTTGAATTCCGTGGACAACCAATTTTCCAGCCACGTTATAGACTCCACATCAAGATGATTTGTTGGTTCATCTAGCAACAACACATCGGGATTGACAGTAAGAATCTTAGCCAGGGCAATACGCATCTTCCAGCCGCCACTAAAGGTTTCTACCGGGCGCAGATAATCCTGCGATCCGATACCAAGACCGGTCAACACCGTCTGGGCACGGCTCTCCAAATCATAACCACCACGATGATCAAACTCAGCCTGTGCCTCGCCATAGCGATCAAGCAGCTGAGCCATAGCGTCATCACTCATCTCGTCACACATGGTCAGTTCCATCGTTTTTATTTGCTCACCCAGTTCGACAATCTGATGCGCAGCAGACATCACCTCATCAAGAGCACTGCCACCATTCATCTCCCCAACATCCTGAGAGAAATATCCAATAACAGCGTTTTTGGCGCAAGATATTTCACCAGCGTCAAGGGATTCCTCAGCGGTAATCAAGCGAAATATCGTTGACTTCCCCGCACCATTAGGGCCAACTAGACCACTTCTGGTGCCTGGCAATATTTGCAACTTAGCCTGCTTAAATAATATCTGCGCACCGTACTGTTTACTAATGTTTGTTAAATGAATCATGTTTACTAAAAAAACCTTTATAAGAAGAGCTGTTCAACCAAAAGAGACCGGTAACTACCATGACTAATTCACCAGAACAAAAAGAATCAACTACCAACAATCCCAAATACTGGGAGCAGATATGCAATCGGTGCGGGTTGTGCTGTTTTGAGAAAACCATAAGCAAACAAAACAGAGTAATCATTACCCCTATACCTTGTCGTTTTCTCGATTTACATACACGAGAATGCAAGGTTTACCACAAACGTTTTACTGTAGGCGAGGATTGTCAGCAACTCACCCCGGAAATTGTGGCAACCGTCAACTGGCTACCAGAAGAATGTGCCTATAAAAAATGGCACTTAAACCAGGAGCAGCGCAAACTCAATCGAAAGCCATAGCCAAGACATGCTGCATTATCTTTGACTTGAACCAAACCAAAGCTGTAAAAAACACTAGGCAATAACACAACTAGACTGCGCACGCCTCATAAATCTTTGATCGTTTTAAAAAAACGCCTCAGAGGGTTATTATGTCATGCAATTTAGTGTATTATTTAACTTCAGTAAATTGTCACTTGCCTCCTGGCAATGAGGATAAAATATGATTCAGTTGCCAATGTTATTAACAGAAACTACAAGGATTTTATGTTTAACGAAACAGCAGATTTAACATACTGGATAGCTTTTAGCGCCGGGTTATTGTCATTTTTTTCCCCATGCGTATTACCACTGGTTCCTTCTTTTATTACCTATATAACTGGAATTTCCTTTGGCGATCTTAAACAAGATCATCCGAGCTCTAAAATACGTTGGCAAGTAGTTAGTCACTCCTGCGCATTTGTATTGGGTTTCAGTGCTGTTTTTATCTCTTTAGGAGCAATTGCCGGTCTGGCATCCATTTCACTGCGCACCATTATGGAGGAAGGACTGGTTTGGCTACAGCGTGGCGGCGGCATTCTGGTCTTTTTGTTCGGCATTCACATGACAGGCTTGTTCCATTTTGGCGTACTACTAGGGGACAAACGGATCACGATACGCAATAAACCCAGTGGTTATCTAGGCAGTTTTCTGGTTGGCTTGGCCTTTGCTGCGGGATGGACACCATGCATTGGACCAATTTTAGGGGCAATTTTAGCCTTAGCTGCCGGGACATCAAGCGATACCGCTCATGGTATTATTCTGCTAAGCATTTATTCCGCTGGCTTAGGCATACCGTTTCTACTTTCCGGATTGTTATTTCATAGTTTTCTTAATTTTTTCAACCGCTTTAAAAAACATATTCGCTTGATGGAGATCATAACCGGAGCGTTAATGGTTGTGGTCGGCATTCTGCTATTCTTCAATTTATTCGGTGACATATCAGGCTATTTGTACATGATATTACCATTAGGCTAATAACGATAAGCAAGCAATTGGTAATATTAACAGAACCCTAACTGACTTGCGTAGGCTTCTTTTTTATCTAATTAGACCAATTGGTTTTGCACATATTTACGAATAGTCTCTTCTGGCGCATTTCCAATAGTTTCAACAAAATAGCCTTGATAAAACTTTGTGCTTATACTTAGGTAAACACTCACAATGATACATTAACCTATAAACGTGATGTACCTATCTCTGAATTTCCATGTACTGGATGGTACAGACTGGGACAAGCCCAGTCTTCACTATTCAGCACGAGGGCAACCCCCGCGATTTTCGCTACGCTCTGTTAAAAACGCCAATCCAGTACACACCATCAGCTATCTTCACAACATCCATCTTAATATTCCTTACATTGTAAAGTAACCTTAACCATCCAAGCAATCAAAGCAATACCAATAACCAGAGTAATAACAAACAACATCAGTGGTGAATAGTCGTGCTGGGCAGCAACCACTTGCTCAACCGCGTGTTGACTAAGATAACCTTCGCGCACAATTGCCCGCATAAAGGTCATAATATAGACCAAAAACACAGCTAACCATGCACAACCAGCCAGATGTTTCTTCCATGCCACTAATAGCACCAGCACGACAAGCACAAGAGCTACAATGAAAAGCACCGTTGCTAAAAATTGCTGTCCCATAAATAGCATCATCACATTGACAGGCAGTGAAAGCAAAAACCACACTCCCAGTATCACCTGAACACAAGTTGCGACAAAAAATAAACGCATACCGCTCGACAACGCTAATGCGGCAACCTCAGCATCTTTTTTCTGCCACAAACGACTCAGCACTGCTACCGACAAGCCACCCACAGCCAGAGCACCAACCATCATATGGCAATAACGTGGCCACAGGGTCGGCTCTGATAAGTTCAGGAATACGCCACCGGGATGGGTAAAATATGCCTTCCATGCTTCTGGATTGAGCATCAATGTCATATTGTTACTAAAGATAAAACCGACACACAACATCAACAACCCGGACAGCACCAAAACAGGTAAACCACGGCGCCCAAAAGACCAAAACTTAAAGTCATATACATATGCCCCATAATACATGACGAGTAATATCGGGATAACGCTTAACCAATAAACACCGATTATTATCGAGCTAGCATACAAATAGTGACCGAATATCACCTGGGCAAACAACAATGGTGGCACACCAAAGTTGATGGTAAAAGCAATCAGTAACGGCAATACTTTGGCCAATTGATAAGCCAAACGCTCAGAAACCGGATTTTTATGCCAATGCGCCCATAGCGCCAGCGCCATAGCACCGATCATGGCGTTCATCAAAATTAAATGTAGCGGGAAGGTAAGCAATAGCAAGCTATCGAAATATCCACGAGCTATAGGTAGAACTTCTGGAGTTGGCACCAGTGACATCATTGCGTTCCTCCCTTAGCTTCTTGTTTTATAAATGCTGTCATCGCCTGCAATTCTGCCTCAGTACCGGAAAAATCGTCCATACTTGATGATATCTTACTCAAATGCAGTAAACCGTCTTTAACTTCAGCTGCTGTTTTACCCTTAGCCCAGGCAAAAGAAGTATCAGCATCGTGACACATGACGCACTCATCGTTAAACTGAGCCGCTCCATCAACATCAACACATTGCACCTGGGGCACACCGAGGATAAAGTTAGTCAAAGCTTCAAGTTCGTGGACGCTACCAGCATAATCATCCATTGATTCATCTATTTTGCTTAATGACAATAGACCCTGCTTGACCTGATCCAGAGTCATCCCTTGAGCCCACTCTTTAACAATGTCGCAACCGTGACATGAGGTGCACTCTTCATCTGACAACTGCTGCCCCAAATTTGTTGCTCCAGTTTTTGCCTCAAGGGTAACTTCTTTACCGTGAAGAGTTCCAATTAGGTAGGCGGCTAAAGCTTTTTTCTCCATATCAGTACCGACAAATGGGGGCATGAAAGGACGGCGGTCGTGGATGGTACCCAGATACTTGACCATACCGTTAAAAGTACTGGTTGCCGTTCTGGAACGTATATCGTTGTTAACTCCATCCAGTGTATGGCAAGCATAGCACTGGAACTTGAACAACTCATCACCAGCCTGAGCCAAGTTGTCGCGATTAACTTCAGAAACAACGCTCCATTTGGAATTGCCCAGAAATCCTTGATTAAGTTCATCAACTCGAACCAGGGGAATACCATTGGAGTAGCGATAATCTTTGATTACATAGGGACGGCGACCAGCCTCACGAATCCATTCAAAAGATCCCATCATCGACAAGGCACATATTGCCACCAGCAGTGCACTCACCATATTATGCCAAGCAGGTTTCCACAGGGTAAATAAGGTTACCAACACAATAAAACCCGCAGTGGCAAAAGCCCCAACTTTAACAGAATTAGCAATGGTCGGAGAGATGCTGAAAATTTCCTGGGTAGCCGAAGGTAGAACCTGTAGATACCAATACCCTGTTGGAATTACCACAACCATAGAACCGAGACACCATAGCGATGAGTAACGGGTCATTTTATGGCGAAAAGTGGTACTACTGATAAAAATAGTGGTAAAGAACGCAAAAACGCCGGCCAATAAAGTGGAGACAGCAAAACGGAACCACAGCGAAGGCCAAAAAGTCGGGTTAAAAAAACCTGACCAAAAATTATTATTACTGATCCAATCTCCCGGAGTCAGCATAAAACCAATAATACCGTTAATCAGGAACAGACTCAGCCATGCCGCGATAAAATATATCCAGCCGACCTTAAGGTGATTACCCTCATCCATCGAATCGAATTTATAGTAATAAACCAGCAAGGCAACTATTTCGACGAGAAACCATACCCATTCAGCCGCCCAACCAAACACAAAGGTGTGAATTAAGTCCGCTGTTGCATCAGGTTGAATAAGACCAATCGTGAACCAAATACCTACTCCAGTTACGCCACCGTAGACCATGGATACCAGCATGAAGAACTTGGAGTGTTTTTTTACGAACTCCAACATCTGAAAATCGTTGTCACGCCGCGCCTGGTATTCAGTCACAACTAAATACAAACCACCACCAACAGCAAAATGTGAAATAAAGACATGGGTAATAGCAATTATTGCCATCAACATGCCTCCGCCTACTTCAGGGAGATACCATATTGGGTAATTCATAAAAAATCCTTGTGAAAGAAATATCTACAGGGCGTCCATAACCCAATTGGTAATAAGTTGCCAACACTATCAATTTAAATCGTTAAATATTAAACTTTAAGCAGCAGGACTCAATGGCTACATCAACAACCACAACCACAGTTATGACACAAGCCATGGCCACCATCAGGGACAATACTCTCGGGTGAAAACGCGACGCGGCGCACGCCCCGTTTAACATCTGCAAGCAGGTCAATATCTGGGCTGGCACCAATTACCTGCCCTAAGCACAGGCTAGCAAAATCGTCATCAAGAGAACGAATACGCACACTATTGAGCAGATCTGCGTAGCCAGTGATACGTAAAATTATGTTTGGCTCGTGTGCATACTCGAAAAATACTCCACAATTTGAAAGTTCGGCATTGAGTGATGAGAAGAATCCTGGCAAAGTTGATTCATCAAAGGAATATTGCCAATCCCCAACATAATCACGGGCATAAAAGACCACAGTTATGGTTTTCAAATTGTCCCCTAATCTTATAGTTGGTGAATCCAATCAGTAGCTCCACAACCTTGGCGCAACACCTCAATTTTATCGTTACGCAAACTGATCACCGTTGATGGTTCACCATAAAGCAGACCGCCATCAACTACCATATCTAGAACATTACCCCAATCATCAAAGATAAAGCTGGGATCCTGATAGGTTTCATTCCCGGACACATTCGCACTAGTAGTTACAATTGGTTTTCCTAATGTACGTACTATTTCCAAAACAATATTATTATTGGGAATGCGAACTCCAACGGTGCGCTGTTTGGTGGCAATTAAATCAGGTACTTCGCGCGACGCATCCAGCACAAAAGTGTACGGTCCAGGCAGGTGGCGTTTCATTACCTTAAATGCCATGTTACTAACTTGGGCATAACGCGATATTTCAGAAAGATCAGCGCAGATAAATGAAAAGGGTTTACGCGCATCGCGCTGCTTAAGCTGATGGATTTTTTTAATCCCTTTTTTATTAAATATATCACAACCAACACCATAAATAGTATCGGTCGGATAGGCGATAACACCACCATTTTTAAGACAGGCAACAACTTGGTCAATAAGTCTTTGCTGGGGATTCTGGGGATTTATTGAGATCATCATAGCAGATACTTCAATCCTTCAAGGCTTTGTAGCGCCCGGTATATATTCTGGCGTTGTTGTTCATTATGTAAATAAATAATTACCGTCACACACAAATATGCACCATTGCTGCTGTGCCGATGCTTAATTGCATCCAAAGCTAAAGGCACTATTTCGTTAATCGTAGCATGAACCAATTCAGCAAAATTACTCTCCTGATCAGCGCAGCCAAAGACCTTGAATTGATATTCACAAGGATATTCTTGCAGCGTTTTTTGAACATCGTTTTCTATAATCCGCATAACTCGCCCCTCACACCACTTTATCCTTTGCCCGTGTGACCAAAACCACCACTATCCCTTGATGTGTCATCTAAATCAACAACCAGCTGCAATTGCGCTTGAATTACCGGTGCAATAACCATCTGAGCAATTCTTTCACCGTTATCTATTTTTACCTGAAGTTGACCATGATTGATGATAATAACTTTTATCTCGCCGCGGTAATCGGCATCAATGGTGCCCGGTGAGTTGACCAAGGTAATCCCATCACGCCAAGCCAAACCTGAACGTGGTCGCACCTGGGCTTCGTAACCGACCGGCAAAGCTATAGCAATACCGGTTGGTACTAATACCCGTTCCCCTGGAGCTATAGTAATGGCGCAATCTAAACAGGCGCACAAATCCATTCCAGCCGCCAGTTCTGTCATATAGCGCGGTATATTTGCCTGCGGATTAATCTTTTTTATCTGCAGCGCTACCTTATCCATTTATCTCTCCAATCCCACCTCAAGAAGCCAAAGTAGCTAGCAGCGTCACATTTTGCAATTTTTAACTATTTTCGTCAATATATTCAGTGCGTACCAACTATACTACACAGCAAAAGCCCCTGTGCTTAAAACATCAGGGGCTTCGATATGCTTATTTACTATATTTTATTTACAAGTTGTGAATTTATTATTCTTCTAAAGTCTGACCCAAAGCTTCTTTGCGAGACAGTTTAATTTTCCCTTGACGATCAACGCCAATGCACTTGACCAGTACCTTGTCGCCTTCGTTGAGGATATCCGTAACATTGGAAACCCGCTCTTTAGCTAACTCGCTAACATGAACTAGACCATCAGTACCAGCGAAAATCTCTACAAAGGCACCAAAATCCATAATCTTCTTAACTGTACCGTTATAAAGTTTACCTACTTCTGGTGACTGGGTAAGCTCCTTAATCATTTGGGCTGCTTCTGCAGCCGCAGCACCGTCACTGGAAGAGATATTAATCCGACCATCATCCTCAATATCAATACCACAACCAGTAGCCTCGATGATCGCCCGCACAGTTTTACCGCCAGAGCCGATAACAGTACGAACCTGATCAGCCTTTACATAGACAGTCGTAATGCGTGGTGCATAAGGAGAAAGGTCGGCACGCTTTTCTGTAATCGCCTTTGCCATCTCGCCGAGAATATGCAAACGACCCTGTTTAGCTTGTTGCAGAGCTTGTTGCATAATTTCACGCGTTACACCATTAATTTTAATATCCATCTGCAAGGCAGCAACACCATTACTGGTACCAGTAACCTTAAAGTCCATATCGCCGAGATGATCTTCGTCACCGAGGATATCGGACAGAATAGCCACATCATCGCCTTCTTTGATAAGACCCATAGCAATACCAGCAACAGCATCCTTAACCGGTACGCCTGCATCCATCAGTGCCATGGAAGCACCACAAACTGAAGCCATTGATGAGGATCCGTTAGACTCCAACACCTCTGACACAACACGCACCGTATAAGGGAAATCATCAAATGCTGGCAAAATTTTAGCTGCTGAACGCTCAGCAAGCATACCGTGACCAATTTCACGCCGCCCTGGGAACAGGCGCATGCTGGTCTCACCTACGCAGAACGGAGGAAAATTGTAGTGCAGCATAAACTTCTTAAATTCCATCCCTTGGATATTATCCATGCGCTGTTCATCACTAGCAGTACCTAATGTAGTGGTGACCATAGCTTGAGTCTCGCCGCGGGTAAACAACGCACTACCATGCGCACGTGGCAGGAGACCAACCTCACAGGAGATAGGTCGAACAGTTGACATATCGCGCCCATCGATGCGGATGCGCTCAGTAGTAACCATCTTACGGACTACGGTTTTCTCAATACTACCCATGATAGTGGAAATCTCGCCACTGCGACCTTCATGCTCTACTGCCAGTTGCTCCTGAATATCGTTGCGAATTTCTTTTAAAGCGGCATAACGCTCCTGCTTGGCGCGAATGGTAACTGCTTTTTGTACCCGTGCAGTTGCCAACTCTTTAACTTGTGCCTCAAGTACCGCATCTACAGCCGGCACACTGAACTCACGCTTGACAGTCCCAACAAGTTCAGCCAGTTTACTTTGCATCTCAATCAGCGGTTGAAGAGCGCGATGACCAAAGAAAATTGCCTCAAGCATCTCTTCTTCACTTATCAGGTTTGCATCACCCTCAACCATCATTACCGCATCGGCAGAACCAGCAACTATGATGTTGATATCACTTTCACCCTGTTGTTCCAAGGTTGGATTGGCGATAAAGTCACCATTTACCCGACCCACACGCACGGCAGCTATAGGACCACAAAATGGGATGTCGGAAATAGTTACCGCAGCTGATGCGGCCAGAATTGCCAATGTATCCGGATCATTAATGCAATCGGCTGAGACAACCTGAGGGATAATCTGAGTTTCAAATAGATACCCCTTAGGAAACAGAGGACGCATAGGGCGATCAATCAGACGACAAATAAGGGTTTCACGCTCAGTGGAACCACGCTCACGGCGGAAAAATGAACCTGGAATACGACCACTGGCATAAAATTTTTCCTGATAGTTAACAGTCAGAGGGAAAAAATCCTGCCCTGCACGAATGGAATGTCCAGAAACAACCGTACACAATATTTTGGTTTCACCATAGGTAACAATAACAGCTCCATCGGCCTGACGTGCCATTTTGCCCGTCTCAATTGTCAATGGTTGCCCATTAAATTCTACTTCTACTTTTTGATAAGCCATACAATAACTCTCCTATTATCGGCATACTGTTGTAACAATTAAAGCGTATGCCCATTGTACCAAATAAATTTATTGAACCAAATAAACTTGGCAAAAAAAAAGGCTATAGGAGGTTGGCCTGAATTAAAAACCGACCTGTATAAGCAGTCAGTTACTAACTCCGGGCATCCTCCCAAGCCAACATTGATCAAAAAGCAGCAACCCTTAGAAACAACAAGGGCTGCTGCTTTTTGTTAACGACGAATTCCCAAACGGGCAATAATTGAACGGTAACGCTCAATATCGATTTTTATCAGATAGTCGAGTAGGCGGCGACGCTTACCAACAATCTTCAATAGCCCACGACGGGAATGATGATCCTTTTTATGACTACGGAAATGCTCAGTTAAATAAGTGATCCGCCCTGTCAATAACGCGATTTGAACCTCTGAAGATCCGGTATCGCCCTCTTTTGCTTGATATTCTTTAATAATATCCTGTTTTTTCTCTGTGGCCAACACTAGTGCCATCTCCTTTCAAACTCATCTAAGTATGAATCCGGTTTCCCGGTGTTAAATCCAAATTAACTGTCAGTTCTTAACATATATAGCCCCAGCTGTAAAGACCAAAGCGCGGTCTAAATACCTTCAGGGAATACTTTCAACAACTTAAAATCACCCCGATCTTCCAGTTGATGCTCAGGGTCATAACTGGCAATAGCCAGCAATTTATCGTCGTAATATAGAGCAACCCGATCACCATCTTGCAGTATACAGCTATCAATCAAATCAGCAACCAGCGGAGGGATCCCATGCAACAACCGTTCTCGACCACTTGCGGCTACAACTAGGATAGTCATTGTCTGCAATGCTGCAGTCGCTGGCAGCAGCTGGAAATCACCATCGACCAGTGCATCCATAGTAATAGCCATAGACTCATCGAAACATCCGCTGCGAATACGCCGCAAGCTAGTCATACAGGCACCACAACCTAACTGCTGACCGATATCATGGCACAGGGTTCTTATGTAAGTTCCCTTAGAACAATCGACCGCAATCGTAACCTCAGGACCATCGATATGTTCAACATCCAATCGGTTGATGGTTATCTGGCGTTTCTGGCGCTCAACCTCAACACCTTGACGTGCGAGGCGATAGAGGGGGACTCCATTCTGCTTCAGTGCCGAAAACATTGGCGGCACCTGTTCAATAATTCCAACAAAATCGGCACAGGCTTGGCGAATCATCTCTGCAGTGACATGCGCTGCACAGTCTTCACTAATTACTGCACCAGTAATATCCTGAGAATCGGTCACCTTGCCTAAGATAAAAGTAGCTTGATACCCTTTTTCACTAGCAACCAGGTATTCTATCAAGCGAGTACATTTACCTATGCCGATCACTAACAACCCAGTTGCCAGAGGGTCCAGTGTACCCGCATGCCCAACACGTTTAACCTTACAGACATGACGCACCCTCTGTACTACAGTATGCGATGTCAACCCCTGAGGTTTATCAATGACCAGTAAGCCATGCATAGTTAGCTGTCAACCGGCAATAGCAAAGCTATATGCTGAAAAGCCTTATCTAAAACCTCAGCAACAGTGCCTTGCAACTCTGCACCGGCAGCATTGTGATGTCCACCACCGCCAAGCTCACGCGCCAGAGAACCGACATCCACTTTACCTTTTGAGCGCATCGATAACTTAAATGTTGTTAACGCTGCTTGACGCAAGAAAAATGCAACTTCGACACCATTTACAGAACGGGGATAATTGACAAAACTATCAGCAAATTCGGCGCCAACGCCTACCTGATCAAACATTTGCTGGGTAACATACATACCGGCACAACGACCACAGGGTGAAACTTTCAGCGTGTTCAATGCCAGCCCTAGTAGCTGCAAACGCTCAACCTCTTGGCTTTCATACAAACCACCAGCCACATACCATGGATCAACACCAGCGGCAACCATCTCACCAGCAATGGCAAAAGCCTCGCTGTTAGCACTGGAATAACGGAATGAGCCAGTATCAGAGATAATAGCAGTGTAGATACATAGCGCAACTGCAGGGGAAAAGCTGTAATCAAGCCCCTTCAGGATACGGTATAAAATAGCCGCAGTAGCACTGGCTTGAATATCGACAAAATAAATATCGCCAAAATCTTCTGAAAACGGATGATGATCAACATTTATCAATGTTTTACACCGTGGGCGGACATCCAAGCGAGCACGGCGCAACTCACCAACGTCCAAAACAAAAGCGACGTCAAATGTCTGACCATCTTGCAATGAATTAACCACCCGATCGGCACCAGGCAAAAAAGATAATTTATCTGGCACTGCATCAATATTGAATGCCGTAGCCTGTTTACCCATCTCCTGCAGGGCATTAACCAACGCTAAAGTAGAAGCTAATGCATCTCCATCCGGTCCCTCATGAGCAAGGACGAGAAAAGTTTCCCCGGCACGTATCGCTTCTATGGTTTTATTCAGCATCTTCACCATGCTCTATCTGTTGAATAATTTTTTCAATATGGTTACCGTAGGCTACCGATTTATCAAAGATAAAGGTAAGTTCTGGCACATGGCGCAATTTTAACCGTTTACCAAGTTCACGGCGCAGGTAGGCAGAAGCACTTTCAAGCCCCTTTTGTGTCTGTTCAATATCAGCATCTTCACCCATTACGGTGAAATAAACCTTAGCGATGCGCAGATCGGTTGTAACATCTACCGACATAAGGGTTACAAAACCAACCCGAGGATCACGTAATCCGCGCAAAATTATGTCTGATAAATCTTGTTGAATTAGCTCTCCAACTCTTACAGAACGCTGACTAGCCACAGGTTCATCCTTTTCTATTAAATATGTAACCAACAAAAAAACGACTCCAGATAAAAACTGCCAGTAAACACGCAAAAAACGCATCCACTGGCAGATACCATAGCCGTGATTTAAGCTTTACAGCTCAGTTTTATGCGCTTCCATCTCGTAGGCCTCTATAACATCACCAACCTTGAGATCGTTATATTTTTCCAGACCAATACCACACTCGTAACCGGTAGCAACCTCTTTAGCATCATCTTTAAAGCGCTTAAGAGAGTTCAGTGAACCCTCCCACACTACTATGCTATCACGCACCAAACGTACTTGCGCGTTACGCGTCACCTTACCATCAGTTACCATACAACCAGCGATGGTACCAACCTTCGACACGCTGAAGATTTCGCGTACTTCAACACGACCAAGACTCTTCTCACGCAGTGTCGGAGCTAGCAGGCCTTCCATAGCATCATGGATATCGTTAACAGCATCATAAATAATGCTGTACAAGCGGATATCAACACCCTCTTTCTCTGCAAGTTGTGCCGCCTTAGGTTCTGGACGCACGTTAAAACCGATAATAATTGCATCAGATGCCGAAGCCAGCGAAACATCGCTTTCAATAATTCCACCAACACCGGTATGTACTACGGTCAAACGACAACTTTCGGTAGTCAACTTGGATAAAGAGTCTTTCACGGCCTCGACCGAGCCCTGAACATCTGCTTTTACGATTACTTTTAGCTCTTCAACATTACCCGCCTGAATGCGCGCATATAACTGATCTAACGACAAACGACTGTTTTGCGCCAACTCAGCTTCACGTAATTTATGCTGGCGATGCATAGCTACCTCTTTAACAGCTTTCTCATTTTCCAAAGCATTCAAGGTATCACCAGCTTCAGGAACACCCTGCAAACCGGTAACCTCTACAGGGACAGAGGGACCAGCTTCTTTAATAGTTTGCCCACGATCATTGGTCATGGTACGTACCCGACCGTAATGAATACCAGCGACGATTGGATCACCAATCTTCAACGTTCCGTCCTGCACCAAAACCGTAGCTACCGCGCCACGACCTTTGTCTAAACGCGCCTCTACAATAGTACCACGACCGCGCTTAGTTGGGTCGGCACGCAATTCCAACACTTCTGCCTGCAGCAAAATCATTTCGAGCAATTGATCCAGATTGGTGCGCTGCTTAGCCGACACCTCTACGAAAATAGTCTCACCGCCCCACTGCTCAGGCACCATTTCAAATTCGGTCAACTCCTGCATAACACGCTCAGGATTAGCTCCCTCTTTATCCATTTTATTCACGGCTACAATGATCGGCACACCGGCAGCCTTAGAGT
Source organism: uncultured Desulfuromonas sp. (assembly GCA_964536375.1). Classification (GTDB taxonomy): domain Bacteria; phylum Desulfobacterota; class Desulfuromonadia; order Desulfuromonadales; family Desulfuromonadaceae; genus Desulfuromonas. Next base: position 18,144 of record CAZHXF010000046.1, read on the forward strand.
GGCTGATCGCCTCTTTAGTCTGGGGCATAACTCCATCATCTGCAGCAACAACAAGAACCACAATATCGGTAACCTGAGCGCCACGTGAACGCATGGCTGTAAAAGCCTCATGCCCTGGAGTATCGAGAAAAGAGATAGTCTTATCGTGAACCTGAACATCGTAAGCACCGATATGCTGGGTAATACCGCCAGCTTCTCCATCAGCAATTTTTGCTTGACGAATGGCATCCAACAAACTGGTTTTACCATGATCAACGTGACCCATGATAGTTACCACTGGTGGACGCTCTTCCTGATGCGCAGAGGCTTCCTCCGTAGGGATTTTATCATCCTCAGCCGACAAAACACTCAATTCATCAAAGGCGACATTTTCCACCTCATACTTAAAATCAGCAGCGAGAATCGATGCACTTTCAAAATCCAGCGGGTGGTTTATAGTAACCATTGTACCTTGACGCATCAGCTCACGAATCAAATCGTTTGCCTTAACACCCATACGCTTAGCCAACTCACCGACGGTAATAACATTGCTAATACGAATTATACGTTTAATAGCCTTAGGAACAGTAATCTCGGTCTTTTTGGCTACCTTTGGCTGTTTTTTGCCGCGCCGACCACGCCCTAAACGATCTGGTTCAAAGACCTCCATACGATCCCGCTTGCGCCGTTGACCATCACCAGAATTCGCACCAGCAGCATAATCAGTACCCTTGCCAACCTTCTTCTTTTTTCTCGTTCCGCGATCCTTCTGAGAATCTGACAATGGCGCCTCAGGAGCTAGTGCGGGGCGTGAGGCAGAAGGTCTAGCACTTACTGGACGAGGACTGCCAGCATCAGGACGACCAGTTGCGGGACGACCAGTTGCGGGACGACCGGTAGCGGGACGACCAGCAGCAGCGGGACGTGCATCTGCAGAATTTGGCCTACCAGCTTGAGGATTACGCGTTTGTTGCGGCTTGCGCCCACGCTGATTTTGCTCACCACGTAGTGCTGATTTGGGCAACTCTACCCGGCCGAGAATCTTGGCACCACTGCCTGGGGTACGAGCACTGCCTTTAGCTTCATCAGCAGTTGAAACTATTGCTGCCACATTGCGCGTTGCTGCTTTGCGCTTAGGGGCCGGCTGAGCGGTGACAGGGGGAGCTACAACGGCAGCCTCTTTCTGAGCAACAGCCGGTGTTGTTTGGTTTTCCTCTGAAGACAATAGCGGTTCTGCTATCGGTGTGGTCTCTTCTGATTGTGCAACCACCCCAGTCTTAGGTTTAATTGGTTCAGGGACCACAGCCTGTTCAGGTGGTACAGACTGCTGTGCTGCAACAACTTCTATTGCTTCAGCGGCTACTGGCTCAACACTAGCTTCGACCTCAGGCGCAACGGAAGTAACTGGCGCAACTTCCGGCTCGTCTACTTCCTTAGCTGGTTCAACCATCCGCCGACGGCGGATAAGACCAGTGCTGACTCTTTGCTCTTCAAAGGTAACATTGGGTTCAGTTGGCGTTTTCTTGCCCTGTTCAATATTACGTACAGCTTCTTCATCAACTACACTCATATGGCTTTTTGCCTCAATTCCTGCCTGTTGCAGACGTTCGAGTAAATCTTTATTTTCCACGCCCATCTGTTGTGCTAGTTCATAGATCCTAATTTTCGCCATCAGAGTTCCCCCATTACATACTTATATCGTTGCAGCTCTTGATTTAATGTTTGCGCCAACGGACTCTTTGTCACAGCCAAGACACTCCGCTCCGACAAGCCTAAAGCCTGGCCCATTGTCGCTTTATCAAAACACTCGAGCAGTGGTACCCCAGCACGCGCTGCCTGTTGACGCACCTTTGAACCAATACCTTGCGTAACGTCCGTAGCCAGTAAAACAAAGGCTATATCACGTGCATCACGCAGTGTCGACAACACTAGCTGACTCCCACTCGCAACCAAACCGGCTTTTCGTGCCATCCCCAACAGATTTAAAACTCTGGTGGTGACCTGCGCCTTCAAAGAACTAATCAGCTGGTCTACATCTATGCTTACTTGAGTATTTTTATACGAGCGTACAAACGCATTGCGCTGTACTGCTCGAGTAATACATTCCTGAGTAAAACAGGTGTAACTACCACGTCCGGGCAATTTATGCTGATAATCGACCAGTATAGCACCATCAGGTGCTACAACATAACGAATCAATTCGTCTTGGGCAGCACTTTCACGACAGGCAATACAGGTCCTAACACTGTTACGTGTTTTTTTTACCAAAAAATATTACTCCTGCTTGTCCGTAGCTTCTACATCTGCTTCTACATCTGCTTCTACATCTGCTTCTACATCTGCTTCTA
>CAZHXF010000047.1:0-20122 GCA_964536375.1 uncultured Desulfuromonas sp.
CCTGCGGAGCCAGTCCCTTAATTTCTCCCCATTTGTCGCCGCCGAACGCAATGAGTGTCAACGAGAGGGGTTGATTGCTAATTGTTTGAGCGCGAGCGAGTTTTAGCAAGCTTCTCGGTGTAAGCGATTGTAGTGAGGGAACCCGAAGGGCAAGACAACAGCGGGTCATGTTTTGCATACTTTTGGATGATCCTAAAAGTATGGCGCAGTCCGGGTGCGCGTAACCCGGTTTACTTTAGCCAATGATAGTTATTATCCGTCCAATGAAAATTGATCACATTTTACAACAAAATCGACTATAGCTTACCAAGCTGCGCTCACCCTGCATTTTTAAGTTTCACAGAAAAGGAATTATTATCATCCTTGTCCACCCATGGTCCATATCTCGCGCCCGGTCTTGAGAACCTTTTTGAGGATCTTTACGTCATCAACGCCCTCGGATTCGGCGATTGAGAGGAGCTCAGTAACGTCCTCGGGGTTTCCGTCACAAAATCCAATGGGGCGAGGATTATTGGGATGATTGATTTGAACCTTTAACTCGCCGCGATCCCAGCGTGTTTGTGTAGAATTGTCGTATGGATAAATCATAGGTTTGATCTATTCCTTAATTATGAGATGAACGATTCCAGAGAGTTATATGCATATTTATCTTGTAGTCTAACCAGTATTTGTACAGATCTTGATAACTTACACCCACAATTAGTATTGAACCATCATAATCCGTTACTATGATTCATCCCTGTCCCCATTTGTCGCTGCCGAACGCAATGAGCGTCAACGAGAGGGGGTTGCTTGCTAACTGTTTGAGCGTTAGCGAGTTTTAGCGGGTTTTCCGATGGTAGCGATTGCAGTGAGGGAACCCGAAGGGCAAGACACCAGCGGGTCATGTTTTGCATACTTTTGGATGATCCTAAAAGGATGGCGCAGCCAATTAAACATCGTCGGGCGCGTAACCCGGATTACTTCAACCAATGATAGTTATTATCCGTCAAGTGAATGTTGATCACTTTCCAAGAAATAACACGTAAACTACAACTCCTCAGGCGTAAAGGTCACCACTTGAGCAATATCCTCAGCCGCAGTTAATAGCATCACCAGACGATCAACGCCTAAAGCGATTCCGGCAGCTGGAGGCATGTTTTCCAGTTCATCCAAAAATGGTTCTGGCAGTGGGTAGGGCTGCAGCCCAGCGTCACACCGCTGCTGTTCTTCAGCGGCAAAGCGCTGGCGCTGTTCATGCTGATCTGTCAGTTCACTGAAGGCGTTGGCTATTTCTACTCCAGCTATATATAGTTCAAAGCGCTCGGCTACCAGCGGATTATCTGGTTTAACGCGTGCCAGAGCGGCCATGCTGGCGGGGAAATCATATACTAGCGTGGGTTTAATGGTTCCGAGTTTAGGTTCAACATGCTCGCTGTAAATTTCTTCAAAACAGTTGTCAGCTAGCGCTTGCTGCATTGACGTAGGTGCAAAATTAGCGAAAGCCTGCTCTAAAGTGAGGCGTTCAAATGGTGCAGTAATATCAATTTGATAGTTGTTGTAGTTGAGCTGTTTGGTCGGCACCAGGTAGCTGAGTAAATTTTCGCAATCGTGCATCAGCTGCGTGTAGTCGCTGTTGGCGCGATACCATTCCAGTATGGTGAATTCAGGTAGATGTTTACTGCCGCGCTCTTCAGCACGCCAGCAGTGACATAGTTGGAATATTCGCGCATATCCAGCAGACAACAGCCGCTTCATGCACAATTCAGGGGAGGTGTGTAATACCCATTTGCCACAGGACTGCGGCGTTATGTGTAGCTCTGGAGCGTTACATGGAATGCGCTGTGGTGTCTCAATTTCTAAAAAGTTTTCACCAACAAAAAAAGCTCGGATTTCCGTTAAAATCCGAGCTCTTTGAGTTAAGCGATCTTTTTTTGCCATCAGACCCCAGTTTGGGTCATTCATGACTGACTATTCCTTAATGCGGGTTACGTAGTCACCAGTTCTGGTATCAATCTGAATTAAAATCCCCTCTTCTACAAATGAAGGTACCTGCAAATTGTAGCCGGTTTCCACTGTGGCGGGCTTGTTATTACCCGCAGCAGTATCGCCCTTGACCCATGGTTCTGCCATGGTTACCCGTAGGGTGACAAAGTTGGGTAGGGTTATGCCTATTGCCAACTCCTCAAACATCAGTACTTTAACTTCCATATTGTCGACCAGAAAGTATTTATCATCGCCCAGGGTTTCTGAAGTGATAGAAACTTGCTCGTAGGTTTTGATATCCATAAACACGTAGCCAGTATCATCTTGATAGAGATACTGCATGTCACGTTCGTCCAGCGGCGCTGGCGCGAAACTTTCGCCGCTGCGGTAGGTGCGATCAAACAGGGAGCCGGTAATCATATTGCGCAGTTTACATTTATATAATGCCTGTCCTTTGCCGGGCTTGGTGAAATCAAAGCCAGCGATGACATGTGGCTCGCCATCAATCATTATTTTAAGACCTTTTCTCAGGTCGGAACTGCTATACATGCGGAACTCCTTTAGTATGTAGGCAACTTCGAATTTAAGCGCGACAATTTAAGCACACGAATGGATAATTGTCATGGGAAAACGAAAAAGCCACCCCTGAGGATGGCTTTTTAATATTATGGCGTTATGTGGCTTGGTACAGGTATGGGTTTTTAATAACGCCGAGCGGTTTTTTGTTGCTTTGGTAGAACAACTATCCAGTTACACTACCAACAGCGATTGGTGATGTCGCTGTACTAGGTATGGTGGTGATTGATGGAACGCCGCAAATAACAGCTCGTGGGAGATGCATCCAGAGTGCCAATGTGTTTAATTAAGAGTAATAATATTAATTAGGTTATGCAACATGCTGTAAATATTGGGATGATTATTTGTTTGAGCAATGAATGGCAAGTGTTGCCTGGTTAGTTGCAACCATTTTAATTAGCATAAATGCGAAAAAACTGGGTTTAAAGTTAGCATATTTGCGAATTTTGGCAGGTTTGCAATTTTCAGCATGTTTGGTGGGTAATAATCGGAATGCAGTTGTTAGGATTCGCGCTGTGTTTTTAGGTTGTGCTATGCAAGATAAGCCCCTTACTTTTTGCGGTAAGGGGCTTATTTATTAGTTGGTTATTTTTTTACCATGGCGCCGATAGGAGCAACTTCACGCTCAAACACTTCATTCATAACCTGAGCTAGACCGCAGTAGATTGCAGACAGACCGCAGAAGATACCTTCGTATCCAGCGATAACTTTTAAAGCGTGGTTGCCGGTAAAGTCACTAGCTGCGAGCAGGAAGAACAGAATTGTCAGGGAACCAAAAACAACTTGCAGAGCACGGTTCAGACGGAAGGTGGCAAGGAACAGTACGCCGCTGAACAGACCCCATGTACTTAGATAGAAGCCCATAGCTTTTGGCGATGATGCGGGAATATAGCCAGTTTTGGGCAACAGGATCAGGGCGACAAGGGTTAGCCAGAACAGACCGTATGAGGTAAATGCTGTAGCACCAAAAGTGTTATTTTTTTTCCATTCCATAGCACCAACGATAATTTGGCCAATACCGCCATAGAAAAAGCCCATACCGAGGATCATGGCATCCATGGGAAAGAAACCTGCGTTGTGCAAGTTGAGTAGCACGGTGGTCATACCGAAACCAAGTAGTCCTAGTGGTGCAGGGTTTGCTGTAGTGTCTTGTAGTGAAATGTTGTTGTCCATGTTGATCTCCTCTTCTCTCTCTTTTTGATTAGAATAAATGTCCACCCATTCGGGCAGTAACTCAGGGTAACTTTGTGCTAATTGTTGATATTTGCTGCAAACTCTATAGTCATCAGCGCAGTAACTGATAATCATCTTTACATCATGGCTGGTGATATATTCACAGCCGACATCACAGTCATCTTCATTTTTGCCAAAAAAAGGGCAGAGTATTTTGTCGCGCATGGCTCACCTGTTTGCCTTAATTGTTTTGTTGTTTAGGTATATAGCACTAGCCGTGCCAACTTTGAACAGTTTCTGCAAACAACAGTATTTTCAATATGATAGGCGCGTAAATTTAGTATTGTGCTGCAGATGCGAGCGGGAGATGATGGGGTAGGTTTTGCAACTGTGCTAATATTTTCTGGCTAAAATGTACATTTTTGCGAAACTACTGCTGGGTGAGATGCCCTAGCAGTAGTCTTCTTTATTTATATTGTGTTTTTTGAGTTTGCGATAAATGGTAGCGATGTTCATACCGGCAAGTTGAGCGGCTTCCTCTACGTTGCCACCTGTAGACTGGAGCAGGTTGAGTAGATACTTAGTTTCGAAATTACCCAAAGCGGTGTTGTATTCAGCTTCTGCTGCGCTGTTGTTTGCCGAGGTGGTAGCTGAGTCAGCGCTTGTGTTTGGTGAGGATGGAGAGGCGGAGATAAACTGATTGAGTATCGCTAGGCTGATTAAATTGGTGCTTTCCATAGTCATACAGGCTTCAATGACATTTTCCAGTTGGCGGATGTTGCCGGGCCAGTCATACGCGCATAACAGTTGGAGCGCATCAGGGTCTAAGCCCTGAACACTGGTGCCAAATTTTTTATTCTGCCGTTTAATGAAATGGGCTATTAGTAATGGCAAATCTTCTCGGCGTTGGCGCAAAGGTGGTAAATTGATATTCACCACGTTGAGTCGATAGTAGAAATCCTCGCGGTAGTTGCCGTCTGCCATCTCTTGCATCAGATCGGCATTTGTTGCAGAGACAATCCTTACGTCAACCTTGATCGGTTTAGTGTCGCCGATGCGCATAAACTCCTGCTCCTGTAAAAAGCGTAGCAACGTTTTTTGTACATTAGGTGGTAAATTGCCAATTTCGTCGAGAAACAGTGTGCCACCATCTGCTGCTTCTATTATACCTTTGCGATCGCTGGCTGCTCCGGTAAATGCCCCTTTTTTGTAGCCAAACAGTTCACTTTCTAAAACTGATTCGGGCAGTGATCCACAATTTATAGCCATAAAACGTTTATCCCGGCGCGGGGAATTGTGATGGATGGCTTGGGCAATTAATTCCTTGCCGGTGCCAGATTCGCCGGTAATAAGGACTGATGTGTCACGGATAGCAACTTTTTTTACCGTTTCCAGTAGTGATTTCAGGCTAGATGTCGCACCAATGATGTTGTCGAAAGAGAATTGAGCGGCAAGCTCCTTTTTTAACTCGCGGTTCTCCTCCGCCAATTCGTTGTGACTCAGAGCATTTTTAACCCGGTATAGCAGCTCTTCAGGCTCAAATGGCTTGGTCAACATATCGTAGGCACCGCGGCGCAGTGCTTGAATTGAGGTCTCTACGGTGGCGTAAGCGGTTATCATGATAACTGGCACCAGCTGATCTTTTTCGCGGATGCGTTGCAGAACTTCCAGACCATCCATCCCGGGCATCTTAATATCACTTATGACCAGCTGATAATCCCCGGCTTTGAATTCCTCGACAGCCTCAAATGAGCGGGTATAAGATTTTACTTGGTAACCGCTGTCACCGAGTACCGCTTCCATCATGCGGCATAGACCTTCTTCGTTGTCGATCAGTAGAATGCGTTTGCTGCTCATATCAGGTAGTCCTCATAGTCCATGGGTAGGCACACTGTAACGGTGGTACCAACATCGGTGGTGCTGACCATGGTAATAGTGCCGTGGTGTTGTTCAATAATCTGTTTGGAGATGGCTAATCCCAGCCCGGTCCCTTTTTCTTTAGTGGTATAAAATGGTTCAAAAATTTTTTCAAGTTTTTCTGGTTCTATGCCGCAGCCAGTGTCGCGGAAAATAAGTAACACGTCATCGCCCACGCGCCGGGTTTCAACTTCTACCTTACCTTTGTTGGTTATGGCTCCACCGGCATTGAGGAGAAGATTTATCGCTACCTGGCGCATCTGGTCCCCGTCAATTTTTAACAGCGGTAGCTTAGCTGTAAATTTTTTATTGATGGTTACGTGATGCATATCAGTGTGGTTAGCAGCAAAGTCGATTATCTGCTCCAGCAGGGTGTTGATATCAGTCAACTCAAATACTGATTTCGGGGTACGGGCATAGCCGAGCAGGTCTTGTACGATCTTGCTGCAGCGTTTGCTTTCGCGCTTTATTTCGTGAATGTAGTTATACTTTGGATCATCCGGGTTGGTTTTACTTTCCAGATAGCCGGCATAGCCGAGAATGACACCGAGTGGATTGTTTATCTCATGGGCGACCCCGGAAGATAAGATACCCAGCGAAGCCATTTTGCCCTGTTGCGCCAGACTGGCTTCCATCTCCTGGTTGTGCGCCAGCTTTTCTGTCATATGGTTAAAGGTGCGCGCCAGTTCTCCTAACTCATCATTGGAGTCAATATGCATTTTCTCGTTGATGTGCCCGGATCTGACTCGACGGATTACCTGGGTCATGTGCTGGATCGGATTGGTGAGTATCTTGGCTGCATACCCAATCAGAACTACGCAGATCAGGCAGGCTAGAACAGTAGCCAGACTGGTCACCTGCAGGGTATTAGAGCTGATAGTGTTAGCCGCTTGATAAAACTCGTCTTCGTAGCAGCCGACACCAATAATCCAATCCCATGGCTGAAAATAGACGAAGCGCACAATTTTCATGCGCGCGCTACCCTGGTCTGAGTTGCTCCACGGATAGCGGATCCACCCCTCTTTTTTGTCACACATTTCCTTGATGAATGTTTTACCACTCTTGTCGCGGATGTCGTACAGGTTTTTACCTTCATCCTCAGGGTGGATGGTGAAGGTGCCATCGCTTGTCATACCAAAGATATACCCGGTTTTACCAACCAGCTTACCTTTTATTTTATCTTTAAGTTCTTTCAACGACTGTTGTTCAAAAAGAATGTCGGAATAACTCTCTGCGGTATATCCAGCTGCGGCTATAATCCAGTCCCAGGCGGGGAAATAGATATAGATGGCAACCTTGTCACGATCCTCGCTTTCACCCAATTCTACGTTGCGCCACGGGTAGTTAATGCGGTGCATAGTACCCAGCGAGTTTTGCTGAGTGGTGTCTATCATTTCACGGATAAAATAGCGCCCCGTGCTGTCATGTTGATCAATGATATTGTCCTGTTCGCTGGCGGGGTGCACCTGCAGCGTGCCGTCGCTGGTTAGTGCATAAATGTAGCCACTGGCACCAATGCTGACTTTTTTAAGCATTTTGCGGGCGCGTTGTTGGGCCTGTTGCAGTGAAACCTTGCCGCTCTGTTGCAGTTTTTGTTCGGCGATAACAATATTGTCGGCCAATTGTACCAGGGTTTTCAGCTCTGTTATAAAATCATCTTCCCGCTGTTGCTGGTAGACCTGAAACTGGCTGTGGTGGGCTTCGAGCATGTGTCGGGTAAAGATCGCCATGTGGTCAAGATCATCTTTGCTGACCTGATTGATCCCTTCGCGCGCCAGTTTCGACGAACTGTAGCCGACAATGCCACCCATCAATAGCAGTGGTATGAGCACCAGCGGCAGGACGACAGCGAGAATTTTGTAACGAATACGCAGATTTTTAAATAAATTTGATAACAGCATAAAATTTCCATGATGCCTATTATACGTCAAGCGTGGCGGTCAGTTCCGGTCTCGGGAAGGGAGAAGGCTCGTCGGTAATGGCGTACTTCAATGAAGGCAATTTTAATCGCGCTGGCAATGGGTACGCCAATAATCATCCCCAGTACCCCGTATATCTTGCCACCCATGACAATGGCGAGAATGACGAATAATGGGTGCAGATTAGCAACTCGGGAGATCAGTACTGGTATGAGGATGAAATTGTCTAAAATTATCTGGGCAATGAGGATATACAGAATCACTATCCACCAGAATTGCCCCCCCAATCCGAGATCGACTGCTGCAATTAAAATGCCCGGTATCATGCCAATAATCGGCCCGACATAAGGGATGAGATTAGTGATGCCGGCGAATAGTCCGAGCAGTGGAGCGTAGCGGATGTCGGTAAAGTGCAGCCCTACAGTTATCACTGCCCCAACGATAACCGCTTCGATGATGCGCCCGCGCACAAAAGTCGCCATCTGGCGGCTGATTAAAAACGATAGGTCGTGTGCCATTTCAAAATAACGATTTGGAGCCAAAGCGACTAGCCCGCGCATAAAGGTGTTGCCGTCACGTAAAAAGAAGAAGGAGAATATCGGCACTAGAATCATTAAACTGCCTAATCTAAAGGCTGATTTAGGTGTTTCTACTAGTAAAAAGGAGAACATTTGTTTTACGTTGCTTTGGGCGGCAGTGCTGAGATCATAATGCTCTAAAAATGGTAGTCGTGCTTGCCAAGAGCTTTGCGCTTCGCGTACATAATTTAAAAACTGTTCGGTGTAACGGGGGAAATCACTGAGCAGCGAACCCCACATGTTCTGTGCATAAGGGATAACCCAGCTGGCGGTAGCGAACAACAATGTGGTTACGCAGAAAAATACTGTGAAAATCGCGCGGGTACGGGGGATGCTGCGTTTCTCCAGACTGCCAACTACCGGATCGAGAAGAAATGAGGTTACCAGCGCCAACAGCAAGGGGACAAACATCCCCGAAGCCGCATATTGCAGGAGCATGGTTATGTTTGTAGCTGAAGAGAAGATGGCTAAACCGCTGGCTATTGCCGCAGTCATGGTCAGATAGAACAACAGAAAGTGCGCTTTACTTATATTCATTGCGAGCTGCCTGTTCCTGGTTGCTGCTTCTGCTCTTGTTTAATAATACGTTGTTGCAGCGCGGTTAATTCAATAGTTGCTCGTTGTGATTGGTCACTTATCAACTTGGCCAGACCGAGTAAAATACGGCAGGCTATTGCCGGATGTTTGCTAGTGGTGGTCAGCAGGTCGGAACGGTACATGCCGATTAGTTCTGTTGCTTCAGCAGTGCGGGCGGAAAATGTACGCGGAGCCGGTGATGATAGGGCTGTTTCGCCGAACAGTTCGCCGCTACCGAGAACCGCCATCTCTTGTTCCTGATCATGAATGTTGCGATTAAATATCAACACCTTGCCGCTGCGAATTATATACATACCTGAACCCGGATCACCTTTTTCAAAAATGGTTTCGTGGGCATGGTATGTACGGGTGTGCACCATATTTTCCAGATACTTAAAGTCGCGCTTTTCCAGTTCATTAAACACAGGAAGGCGCTCTAAAAAACCGACCAGCGATTCTTCGTCATTATTCGAACGGAAAATATTGCTCCACAGTAAATCCATTTACAGCCTCCAGCTCTATGCGTTGAATTCAGTGGCGATTATACCTGTATGACAGGGCAAAACCAGAAAAAACTGGCTGGTTGTGATAGCCACGTCTATTCAGCACCCCAGTCTACACATTGACATTGCCCAGTGCTCATGGTTAATCTCGATTAGCGCTGCAAGATAATGGTTTAATTTTCAGGAACATTTATGCCTACTCAACCAACAAAAATTACTCAACTTGATCTTGCCACCATCCCCAGCTCCAGTGGTGTGTATCTGATGGCGGATGCCAAGGGCTGCGTGTTGTATGTGGGCAAGGCGCGCAACTTGCGGACGCGCTTGCGCAACTATGTGCGCGGGGAAGATAGCCGCGTTCACGTACAGTTTTTGTTGCGCCACGTGGTTCAGGTTGAAACTATAGTTACTGACACCGAAAAAGAGGCGTTGATCCTTGAAAATACCCTGATAAAAAAACATAAACCACGCTACAACATTAACTTACGCGATGATAAAACCTACGTTTCTCTACGCATTGACCTGCAGGAGGAATTTCCGGCAATTCAGATGGTGCGGCGGGTGCGCCGTGACGGTGCGGTGTATTTCGGTCCCTATTCTTCCGCTGCAGCACTCAAGGTAACCTTGAAGCAGTTGTACCGGGTTTTCCCCTTGCGCCATCACAGCTGGAGGCAGTGTCGCAGTCGTCAGCGGCCCTGTTTATTTTATCAGATTGGGCAGTGCAGCGCCCCCTGCTATGGCAAAATAACCCGCGAGGCATACGCTGAATTGGTTGCCATGGCGATCGCGTTTCTCTCAGGGCGGCATGATGAGGTCATTTCTGTACTGATGCAGCGCATGAATGTTGCTGCTGAACAGATGCACTTCGAAGAGGCAGCTAAGCTGCGGGATCAGATGCGTGCGGTGGAACAGACGCTGGAGCAGCAGAAAGTGGTAAGTGCGGTTCGGGACGATTTTGACGTAGTCGGCTGGCAACGCCACGAGGGTGAGGTGGAATTATGTTTATTGTTCATCCGTGGTGGTCGGCTGGTTGGACGGCGTAGTTATGCGCTGCGTTGGGTTATGGACGAGGATGAATTGCTAACGGCCTTTTTGCAACAATACTACGCTAAAGATACCTTGATACCACCCCTGATTTTGTTGCCTATTCGGCCGAGCAGTGAAGAGGCTCTACAGCAATGGCTCAGCGAGCAGCGCGGCAAAAAAGTCAAGTTGCAGGTGCCGCAGCGCGGTGGATTGGTGGATATGCTCGCTTTAGCAACTAAAAACGCCGCAGAAAGTTATCGTGAACGGGGCGATAAGCGTGAGTCGCGCGCGGCGGCATTGCAGGTTATTCACAATGCTCTGGGATTACAGCGGTTGCCACGGCGGATCGAATGTTACGACATCTCCCACGTGCAGGGAACTTACACTGTAGGCAGTATGGCCGTGGTCAGTGATGGTGAAGCAGATAAGGAAGCTTATCGACATTTTCGCATTAAAACAGTAGCTGGCTCCGATGATTATGCCTGTTTGCACGAAGTACTCACACGGCGTTTACGCCGGGGGATTGAGGATGATGAGTTACCGGATATGCTGCTGATTGATGGTGGTAAGGGGCAGCTTGCTATGGTTGAAGATGTAGTAAGTTCACTTGGTTTATCCGGAAAATTAGATCTAGTAGCTATTGCTAAAAGTCGCGTTAAACACAATGTGCGTGGACAGGTAGTGGAGCGCAGTGAAGAGCGGTTTTTTGTCCCCGGGCGCAAAAATCCTGTGGTGTTGCGCTCAGGATCTGCGGCTTTGTTTATGCTGGAGAATTTACGTAATGAGGCGCACCGTTTTGCCATAACGTACCATCGAAAACTGCGCTCCAAGGCTAGTCTAGAATCGGAGTTGGAAAGAATCATTGGTATCGGTGCGGCAAGACGCAAATTGCTGCTAAAACATTGTGGCAGCGTTAATAAAATTAAACAGGCATCTCTGGAGAGCTTACGCCAAATACCCAACTTGCCTGAGTCCGCTGTGCTGGCGGTATATAGTTATTTCCATCCTGAGTGATGCTGGCTGATTGCTGGTGTTTATCTTAACGGAAGTGTTGGGGAAAAGGGCGAAAGTTGAAGTAGAGACGTTGCATGCAACGTCTCTACGAATTGGTGTGTTATTTATCTAAAACGAAGTTAACTTTGGTATAGCTGCCATAGCGGCTGCGGGCATAGGCTTCTAGTAACCATTCCATTCCGGCATTCATTGACGAGAAGGTTTTGCTCGGGGTGGCAATCGACAGTGCGCGCTTGATGCTGTTGTCTATTGTGGCAACGCTGCCAGCGACATCTTTTTTAACGCTGCCGATGGGTCCCTCAGGATGGTCAACAGTGTTGACTATATAGTGTTCGGCATTGCCCTTGATAGCATAGTGCAGTGTCATGGGGGCGAGCATGCGGTTTTTCTGCAATTTGCGCATAGCCATTTCAATGCGTGCCTTGGGGGCATCTTCAACAGCTAGACGCTTATCCTCGCTGGCACGAGCCGAGAGTTTTTGCTGGGTTGCTAGGGCGATACGGTACCAATAAACCGCTTTCTCATAGTTTACTGTTACCCCTTTGCCGTAAAAGAAATCGTCACCAAGAACAAGTGCCGGTCTGGCATCTTTTCCTGCTTCAGCTGCGGAGCGCAGCCACCTGTTGGCTACTTGATACTGGGCTTTTTCGTGATAGCTAAAAGCCAGTTTACTCATAGCTGCATAATTGCCATTCTCGGCGGCGCGCATTAAGAGTGCGTGCGCTTCCTGTTCAGGCTCCGAGCTAGATAAAATCCCACCTTCAATAAGCACAGCAAAATTAAACAGCAATTGATTATCAGTCAGTTCTTGTTGCTGCATTTGGGCATAGGCTTGATTAAATAACTGTTGTGCTGCGCTGGTGTTTTGGCGTAGTTGACCTTTTAAACAGGCACTGGCGCGTGAATCTTTGCTGATGTAGCCAGCGGGTAGGTCGACCAAGTATCCTTCCGCCAGCAGTATTTTTGCCTCAGGTTGTTTTCTATCCGCTGCCAAGCGGAGGAAGTCTAGACCTGCCTGGCGGAGCTCATCTTTATCCCTACAGACAAACTCTTTACCCCGTTGATAAAAATCCTGAGTTGAGCAATGCCAGCAGATTTTATAGCTGTAGTTGTAGAGTACGGCCGAAACGGCCAATAAAATACAGCTAATAAATAATACAATATTTAATATGACCTTTTTTTGCGAACTCATCTAGTTTACATCCTCTGTGGTGGGGTGCGTTTGTCGCTATTCACCGGGAAGCAATGCGTGGGCGTTGCCGTGGCAGCCCGCACAGCCAGAAAAATCTTTCATTATCGCAGTACTGTGTGGCGTTGCATGGCAATCCTGACAGCTGGGGACATTGCCGTGTTCATTGGCGTGACAGAAGGTGCAGTTGAGCTTGGCATGGGCTAAATGCCCCAGTTTTAATTGCTGCGCTTGATCTGCATGGCAACCGGCGCAGGGGGTATTAGGAATGTCGTCGCTGTAGAGAATTATGCTGACATTGTGCACCGGGTGGCACTGCATGCAACCCTGATTACTTGCAAACGTTGAATGCGGTTCTTCGTGACATTCGGTACACTTGGGCAGATAGCCATGGCGTTGTTGATGGCAGTCGTTGCAGGACATATCAGAGTGGGCACTTGGGTATTGCATTTCTGCTGCCGGTTGTTTATGACAGGTTGCGCACAGTGGTTCTAGTGCTTCTAGTTTTAAGCTGGTCACCGGAGCGTGAGCATTGGTATGGCAGGTTAAACATGCGATCATTGCCGGGTCACTGCCGTGCGGTTGATCATGGCAGCTCTCGCATGCAGGTACGCGTTCTTCCCAGCGAATGTCTTTTTTGATGATATGAAATTGTTCATGGCATTCGCGGCAATCCATCTTGTGGGCACCACCATTGTCGCGTAGCGAGGAGAATGCCTGCTCGTGGCAGCGTGCGCACTCCATGGTACTTAACGGAATAACCTGCTGCGTAAAGACATCAACTTCGTCCTGAGCTAGAGCCGCGCTGCCGCAGCAGCATAACAAGCCAATAAGTCCGATAAGACTCATTGTGACGTTGATGGTTGTTTTCTTGATCATGTTCTATCCCTTGCCAGAAAATGGTTCACACGCTGGTGTGACCCAATGCGTTTGGCTTAATTGCGTAAATTATGCGGTCCTTTATGACAGGTGGAGCAGTCTTCAAACTTTTGATGGATGCTGGAGTCGTGGGGCTGACCGTGACAGTTGTCGCAACTTAAAATCACTTTGTGCGTTCTCTTGTGACAGTAAATACATTGCAGCCCCGCGTGTTTGCTGGTGTTGTTAGACAGCTGTTTCAGTTGCCCCTTGTGGCAGCTGCCACACAGTTTTGAGTCTACTCCAGAAGCCGCAAATTCCAGATGTGTTGGCTGATGTGGTTGATGACAGCGTAGGCAATCGCTGTAGACCATGTCATCAGAGTGACCGCTATGGCATTCCAGACACTGCTGGTATTCACCGTGCTGTTGATGGCACTCATTGCAATCCATTTCTGCGTGAGCGCTGGGATACTTCTGCATGGCAAGACCAGGCTTAGCGTGGCAGGTAAGGCACACCGGCTTGATCGGGCTGACCGCGCTGAGATCTATTTCCAGTGGCTCATGGGGATTGTGGCAACTGGTACAATTTTCCACTTTGAAGTGTGGGTTATCGCCTGGTGCGTGGCAATCGGCACAGGCGGGAATCACCCCGGCGCTGGTCGGTGGATGGTTCTGGTGACAATCGCTACAGCTGATGTCCGAAGCGTGAGCTCCGCCATTGGTGCTCAATGAGGCAACTGCCTCGGCGTGGCAGGCGCTGCACAGCTTGGTGTTGGTGTCGCTGCTCCACTGATAATCGGTGGGCTGGTGTGGATTGTGGCAGGATAGGCAGTCGGTATAACCCATCTCAGCACTGTGACCTTCGTGGCACTCAAGACAATTCATGAATTGTCCTTTAGCCAGACCGTGGGCTTGGTGACACTCGCTGCAATCTTGTGCGGCGTGCATGCTGGGTATTGATTGCATGGCGATGCCAATTTGCGGGTGACAGCTCAAACAGCCGGTTTTAACTTCCCCTAGTTCGGTAAAAGTTTTTATCAGTGGCGCGTGCGGGCTGTGACATTGGGCGCAGTTGCTTAAAGCAAAGTGTACTGACTCGCCGCTATCATGACATTCAGCGCACTCAGGAATTACAGTTTCACCCTTGGGGGGGTGGTTAACATGACAGCCCAGGCAACCCATTTCGCTTTTATGCGCTCCGCCGAGAGTGGCAATATCTTTTGCTGGCTGTTTATGACACTTGCCGCAATCACTGTCAGTCAGAACTGGGTCCGTGGTGGCACCACAGACAGTGGACGCACCCAGCAGGATAGTTACTGCCAAGACGGACAAGACCACGCGTACGGCTTGTGTCAGGCAAGGTCTTTTTGGGTCGTTAATATTTCTATCGCTTATCATGCGTATCAACCGTTGTTAACGTGAAGTTATAAAAAGGGGTGGTGAAAGTTACTACTTCCACCACCCCTGATTGGATTGGCTACTCAGCTAAAGCATGAGGATCGATGTGGCAATCGACACAATTTGGATATTTCTGATGCATTACACCGTGAGGTTCGCCGTGGCAATCACTGCATGGAGTGATTGTTTTGTGTTGGTCCATGTGACATTCTGAGCAGGTCATTTGACTGTGAAGTTTGTTGGATTTAGCCAGTGTGTCAACTATGTCAGTGTGACAGCCAGCACACAGATTTGAAGGTATCTCGCCATAGGTTACTTCAATTGGGCTGTGAGGTTTGTGGCATTTGGTGCAGTCAGCTACCACCATGCTTGGTGTGTGTCCTTCGTGGCAATCGAGGCAGTTGAGGAACTGTCCGTCACCAAGACCGTGGGCAGTATGACACTCGTTACAATCTTGACTGGAGTGCGCGCTTGGATGAGCGACCATTTCAGCGCCTTTGTCATCATGGCAGGAGATGCATGCTGCTTTAACATTACTAATGGCAGTAAAATCAATGTTTAGTGGATGGTGTGGATTATGACAGCCGGCACAGTTGACCAGAGTGTAGTGATTGTTTTCAGCGGGATCGTGGCACAGGGCGCATTCGGGGATAATGTTTGTACCCAGTGGTGCATGCTCGAGGTGGCAATCCTGGCAGCCCATTTCGGCGTGAGCTGCTCCATGTGTTGCTACGTCCTTGACTTCCTTGGTGTGACATTTAATGCAGTCGCTGTCAGCAAGCTCACTGGTTGATTGGTCGGCCGCATAAACTGGGCAAGAAAGTCCGACCAAGGCTAGGGCGGCCAGAATCAAAAACAATGTCCGGTGCATAATGGTTTCCTCCTTCAAATAAACACAAATAAAATAAAATTATATAAGTTGATTGAATGTTTCAGATGCATAAAATCACGCACAGAATAAATCAACCAAAAAGCAGATTGTATACAATCTTCACAGAAACATCAAAACAGAATCTAACGTAAAAATCAACAAATGACTGTTTAACCGCGCGATATTTAGTTTTTCTTATGCGTTCAGGGTTCTATTGTGTCTTGCCATAAACAAAATAGCGCAGAAATATAGATATAGCGTAGCTGCTGGAGAAAAAGTTACGTTGCAGCAGCTTATTTCATCTCGGTCTCGCTAGATTGATTGTCGACATTTTGCCTTAAAAGCGGTAGCCTCCCTGATTTGGAAGAAGGTTTTACTTTGTTGGACCTTTGCACGGTGTTGCGTGCTGGGTAGGATATGCAAATTGTCGATACAGGTTGGAATAATAATTTGCCGATAGTTGGCGGATAAAGCAAAAGGAGTTTTCCATAATGGAACAGGACTGGAATTTAGAAACTATCGCGATTCAAGGTGGTTATCGCCCTAAGGCAACTGAACCACGCATTGTGCCGATTGTCCAGAGCACAACCTATAAGTACGATAATGCTGATCATCTTGCCAGTTTGTTTGATCTGGATTGCGCAGATCATATGTATACCCGCATCAGTAATCCGACCTGGTCGGCGTTTGAAACTAAAATGGCTCAGCTGGAAGGTGGTGTTGGCGCGCTGGCAACTGCCTCTGGACAGGCAGCTACAACGCTATCAATTCTGAATATCTGCCGTAGTGGTCAGCATATTGTCACTGCCGGTAATCTCTACGGGGGCACCTATTCGCTGTTTGCCAATACCTTGCCGAAGCTGGGGATTGAAGTTACCTTTGTCGACCCAGACGCCAGCATAGATGAGATAAAAAGTCATTTCCGTCCGGAAACTCGCCTGTTGTATGCTGAGAGCATAGGTAATCCGAGCCTGAATGTTCTCGATTTCGAAAAATTTGCCGCTGTTGCCCAGCAGATGGAAGTTCCGTTGGTAATTGATAACACTTTTCCGACACCCTATCTGTGTAATCCATTCGAGCATGGAGCTGATATAGTTATCCATTCGGCGACCAAATATATTGATGGGCACGCAACCAGTGTGGGTGGGGTTATTGTTGATGGGGGGCGTTTTAATTGGAACAACGGTAAATATCCTGAGTTAACGGAACCAGATCCTAGCTATCATGGTCTGTGCTACGCTGAAAAATTTGGTAGCATGGCCTATATAACCAAGGCACGGGTGCAGTTGATGCGTGATCTGGGTGCTTGCCTGGGACCAATGAACGCTTTTATGTTTAATCACGGTCTGGAGACATTGCATGTGCGTATGCAGCGCCACTGTGAAAATGCGCTGAATGTGGCCCGTCGTCTCGAACTGCATCCTAAGGTTACATGGGTATCCTATCCCGGGTTAATAAGTCATCCAAGTTATGAGCGTAGCCGCAAGTATTTGCCCAAGGGGGCGAGCGGAGTACTCACTTTTGGGATAGAGGGTGGCGTGGAAGCCGGGCGGAGATTTATGGAAAGCACCAAGTTGATTGCCATGGTGGTGCATGTCGGTGATGTGCGCAGCTGCGTGTTGCATCCAGCAAGTACTACTCATCGTCAGTTGACGGAAGCACAGCAAATTGCTTCTGGTGTTACTCCTGATCTGATCCGTTTGTCGGTAGGTATTGAGAATATCGAAGATATTATCGCCGATATCGATCAGGCGCTGGCCCAAGCTTAATAGATCGCTGTTGATGGTTTTCGACAGACATTGGCGAGCAAATGTTTTATAGTCCTACCTTTGTGATGATCTGTTTGCTGGATTTAGTTGAAATTTAATGAATTGTTAGCGCTATCGTAGGAGTTGCAGTTATGCCACAGGGGGAAGAACGAGCTCAAAACACTCAGGCACCTAGTTCTGCTTCCACCCCACCACGTAAGGGGTTGGCGGCCTTGTTTGAAAGAGACGAACTTAAAGACCTGTTTATGAAATACCTGATCCTTATCGGGGTTATTGAGGGTTTTATATTTTTTGTTAGTTTTATTAGCCAGTTGGGACCGGAGAATGTTCCATTCCCGTGGAAGTCGTACTTCTTTGCTGCTTTTATTGTGCCGCTGACTATTACCTTTTTGCTCGGTGTTATCGTACTTGGTTTTGACCGCTATCTGTATGGGCATCAACCTGGTTTGTCAAGTTCAAGCACTGGGGTATCGCCAGCGGAGCAGCAGGGGCGCATTCATAAATTCCACTCGTTTATTTATGTAATTCGCCAAGTTCCTTTTATGCTTGGGCTGCTGGTGCTGGTGGTGTTGTCAGGGGTAGCCTATAAGCTAGATGGTATTTTGGCAGTTATAGGTCATGTTGGTGCGGAAACTGCCCATTATGCCCTTATTGTGCTGTCGGTAGTCCTCGGTATTGGAACCGTGCTGGGGCTGGTGTGGATGTTTATGAGTTATAATCTGCGCAAAAAGGGGATGGAGTATCAGTACCAGTACAAAAAGGATGTAGTTGATAAAACTGGTATGATCATTCTCGAAAATGATCGGGTGTTAGATCAACAGGGACATTTATTGTCTTATGACGATGTTGCTAGGATTGAAAATAAAAAAGATGGTAAGGCTGATGACGCAATTTTGATCGAATAGCTATACCAATTATACCGTGGTCGAAATTGACCCCGTTCCTGTCTCGGGAGCGGGGTTTCTTCGTCACAAACTAGCATAGATGATGGATTTGCAGAGAAGGTAGATATGATACACCAAACAACATACTTAAAAGATTACTGCCCGCCCAGCTACTTGGTGGAGCGGATGGATTTACATTTTGATCTAGCGCCTATGGCAACTCGGGTTGAGTGCCTGTCCACAGTGCGGCGTGATAATGCTGCGGACAGTACTGCGCCGCTGGTTTTGCGTGGTGAAGAGTTGCAATTACTTGAGTTGCAGTTGGATGGGCAGGTTGTGGCACCAGAACATTATGTGCTGGATAGTGACTCTCTGACCATGACTAATCTGCCTGCGCAATTTGTGCTCCGCATTGTTACTGAGATCAATCCCGCGGCGAACAGCGCTCTTAATGGTCTGTACCTGTCCAGTGGTAACTTTTGTACCCAATGTGAGCCGGAAGGGTTTCGTCGCATTACTTATGCGCAGGATCGCCCCGATGTGATGTCATTGTATAGTACAACCATTGTGGCAGATGCAGCTCAGTTTCCGGTGCTGTTGTCCAATGGCAATCTGGTTGAGAGCAGGCAGCTGACGGATGGTCGGCATCTGGCACGCTGGGAGGATCCTTTTCCCAAGCCGTCCTACCTGTTTGCTCTGGTCGCCGGTAAGCTGGTGGTTAAAGAGGATTTTTTTACTACCTGCTCTGGGCGCGAGGTGTTGTTGCAGATATATGTGGAGGCGCGCAATCAGGATAAAACTGCCCACGCCATGCATTCGCTCAAGAAAGCCATGACGTGGGACGAACAGCGCTTTGGTTTTGAGTACGATCTTGATCGCTATATGATTGTTGCCGTGGATGATTTCAACATGGGGGCAATGGAAAACAAAGGTCTCAATGTTTTCAACTCTAAATATGTGTTAGCCAGCCCTGATACTGCTACCGACGATGATTATCTGGGGATAGAAGGGGTGATCGGCCACGAATATTTCCACAACTGGACGGGTAATCGCATCACCTGCCGTGATTGGTTTCAAATCAGTCTCAAAGAGGGTTTGACGGTGTTTCGCGACCAGGAGTTTTCCGCGGATATGAATTCGGCCGCGGTAAAGCGTATTGAAGAGGTGCGCTTGCTGCAAAGCCATCAATTTGCCGAAGATTCGGGCCCCCTGTCCCATCCGATACGCCCGGATTCATACGTGGAGATTAACAATTTTTATACCATGACGGTTTACAACAAGGGCGCTGAAGTGATCCGCATGTTGCAAACTATCCTTGGACGCGACAAATTTATGGCGGGGATGCGCTGCTATGTCGAGCGCCACGATGGTCAGGCAGTAACTACCGATGATTTCGTTGCTGCCATGCAACACGCCAGCGGGGTTGATCTGAGCCAGTTTAAGCGTTGGTATGTGCAAAAGGGGACGCCCATATTGCAGGTGTCCAGCAACTATGATCCAGCTGCTCGTGTGTTCAGTCTAACCTGTGCCCAGAGTTGTGCTGTGCCTGCCGGTGAGCGGGAACCTTTCACGCTGTTTATCCCCATCCGTTTTGCCCTTATTGGTCCTGATGGTGAGTCAGTGCCGCTGATGCTAGCCGATGGTACAGTGCTCGGCGCAGAGACCGTGGTGCAGCTAACCGCCGCGCAACAGGTGTTCACTTTTCATGATGTTCCAGCTGGCAGCATCCCCTCGGTGTTGCGCGATTTTTCCGCGCCGGTAAAATTGGAGATGGAGCAATCGGTTGCTGATCTGGCGTTTTTGATGGCTCATGATACCGATCTGTTTAACCGCTGGAATGCCGCTCAGCGTCTTGGGGTTCAGTTGTTGTTGGATTTAATTGCGGCAGTGCAGCGTGGGGAAGA
>CAZHXF010000048.1:0-19992 GCA_964536375.1 uncultured Desulfuromonas sp.
CGCCTGCGCGAGAGTGACGACCTTTGTGGCGATAGCGGAAGATTAGTATTAATCAAAAAAAGCATTAAAAGAATGGAATGTTTCATGGGTATCTATTATCTTATGGCAATAAGCAGAATGTTTTCTGCCTAATAACGCTCTGGTGCTGAAAAAATGCAGAGGTGATTGTATGAGCATATCTGGGAAAGATGCGGCGGCAACACGGGTGATAATTTATGAAAAAATAGCTTTCGCTGGCATAATATTATTGATATGGCTTGATGAGGTAATAGATATCCCTTATTTGCTCTTAGGGGCAGAGTCAACACCATTAAACTGGAGGGAATCACTTTTCGAAAGTGTCTGTATCGTAATTCTCGGTGTAGTGATAATACGTTTCACCAATAATATTTTTCACAGGATGAAATACCTCGAAGGAATACTACCCATATGTGCTTCTTGTAAAAAAATTAGGGATGAAAAAGATAATTGGCAGCAAATTGAAGCATATGTTCGTGACAGGTCTGATGCAGAATTTAGTCATGGAATTTGCCCAGAATGTGCCGAAAAACTGTACCCAGATTTTAATCCTTATAAAAAGAAACTAAACAAATAACACAACCATGATGTTGAACGCACGGCTATAACCGCACAATCATGCTGCCAATTATCACTTATAAAACCACAGTTTAAACCTGAACTGCTTTTTGCCTATTCCACCGTGACGCTTTTTGCCAGATTGCGTGGTTGATCGACATCGGTCCCCTTATACACCGCAATGTAGTAGGACAACAGCTGCAACGGGATCGAGGTTATTACCGGCATTAAATCATCACAGATGGTGGGCACGGTAAATGCGACATCTGCGGTCTCATTAAAGCATGGGCAGGTGGAATCACTGATAGCGATTATCTGTCCACCACGGGCACGCACCTCTTCCATATTGGATACCACTTTTTCGAAGGTCTCGTTATGGGGGGCAATAACTACCACCGGCAGATCTTCATCAATTAGGGCAATGGGTCCATGTTTCATCTCGCCAGCCGGATACCCTTCGGCATGAATGTAGGAGATCTCTTTGAGTTTCAGGGCACCCTCAAGGGCGATAGGATATTGGTTGCCACGCCCAAGGTAGAGGAAATCGTGCACATGGATAAATTGGCGCGCCGCTTTTTCAATGGCGCTATCCAGCTCCAGCGTTTGTTCAAGTTTGCGCGGCAGGGTTAGCAGTTCATTGATAAGTTGCTGGTTCTGTGTTTTGTCGATGCGCTGACGCACCCGCGCCAGATGCAGTGCGAACAAAAACAGCGCTACCAGCTGGGTGGTAAACGCTTTAGTGGAGGCGACACCAATCTCTGGTCCGGCATGGGTATAGATCACCCCTTCACTT
The DNA here is from genome assembly GCA_964536375.1 of uncultured Desulfuromonas sp. Lineage (GTDB taxonomy): Bacteria > Desulfobacterota > Desulfuromonadia > Desulfuromonadales > Desulfuromonadaceae > Desulfuromonas. The sequence goes on from CAZHXF010000048.1 coordinate 1,370, forward strand.
TCACGGGCAATGGATGATTCCACCACATTGCAAATTGCCACCACCTTACCACCACGTTCGTGGGCTTCGCGTAACGCCGCAAGAGTATCTGCTGTTTCACCGCTTTGGCTGATCACCAGCGTCAACGTTTTGTCACTGACCAGTGGTTGGCGATAGCGGAATTCGCTGGCGATATCAACCTCAACCGGGATACGGGCGTATTTTTCGATAAGAAATTTTCCCACCAGCGCGGCGTGCCACGAAGTACCACAAGCAACAATGTATAGCCGATCAAAGTCGGCAAGCTGAGCAGCGCTGAGGTTTAATTCACTGAGCACTACCTCATCCTTAGCCTCATTAATGCGTCCGGCAATGGTGTCGGCAATGGCGCGCGGCTGCTCATAAATTTCCTTGAGCATGAAGTGACGATAGCCACCCTTTTCGGCCATGGTCGGGCTCCAGGTGATGGTTTTAACCTTTGGAGCAACAGCTTCGCCACTCAGGGTAGTAATCTCCATCTGAGCGCGACTGAACACCACCATTTCGTTGTCGTTGAGAAAAATCATCTCACGGGTATGACTGAGCATCGCCGGAATATCGGAAGCGACAAAGTACTCCCCGTGACCCTGCCCAATTACCAGAGGCGAACCAGCTTTGGCGGCAATCATCATATCTGGGCATAGATCGCACACCACGGCGATAGCAAAGGCACCGCGTAATTCATGCAAAGCCAGCCGTACCGCTTGAGGAAAACTAGCGCTATTTTTGTAATGATTTTCTATCAGGTGAGCGATGATTTCGCTGTCTGTCTGCGAAAGAAAGTTGTGACCTTTAGCTTCAAGCTGCTGTTTCAGTTGCAAGTAGTTCTCAATGATTCCGTTGTGAACTACAACAAAATTACCGGCACGATGAGGGTGAGCGTTTGCCGTAGATGGTTTACCATGGGTGGCCCAGCGTGTATGTCCGATGCCCAGAGTGCCCGGCAGAGGTTGCTGCTGGAGCAATTGCTCCAGATTAACCAGTTTACCCTCGGCGCGCTGAGTATGTAATTCACCGTTATGGACAGTGGAAATGCCCGCTGAATCGTAACCACGATATTCCAAACGGCGCAGCCCCTCTAATACCACTGTTGCTGCTGATTTTTCTCCGATATAGCCAACAATTCCGCACATGTGTTACACCATTTCTGTGAGAGTAGAACTTACACTATGGTTATCTACCGCATAACTCAGCATCAATCTTTCCGTTTGCGCCAACCGGCAATGATCCGCTGCTCACTGCGGGATAATGCCAGAGCATCGGCAGGGACATCTTTGGTGATGGTAGATCCGGCACCGATCAGACTGTTGCGCCCAATGGTAACCGGAGCAATAAACTGGGTATCACTGCCGACAAATACGCCGTCTTCGATGATGGTTTTGTGCTTGTTGACACCATCGTAATTACAGGTGATGGTGCCACAGCCCAGGTTGACATCGCGCCCCAGTTCGGCATCACCAATATAGGTGAGATGGCTGGCTTGGGAGCGCTCACCGATAATAGATTTTTTGGTCTCGACAAAATTGCCGATTTTATTGTTGCCGCATAGCACTGTGCCCGGGCGCAGATGAGCCATGGGACCGACTGTAGAATGTTCACCCAGCGCAGAGTCTTCCAGCGCACTGCTAGCCTTGATGTAACTATGGTCGGCAATGGTGCAGTTATCGATCACAACACCGGTTTCAATGGTGCAATTATTGCCGATGGTAGTGTTGCCACGCACGTGCGCACCGGGATAGATGGTGGTATCAGCACCAATGACGACACCATCATCAATGTAGGTGGTATCCGGATCTATCAGAGTTACCCCGGCAACCATGTGCGCGTGATTGATACGAGCGCGTAATATTTTACCCGCCTGCGCCAATTGTACCCGGTCGTTAATACCCATGGCCTCACTGGCATCACCCAAGGTAGCAGCTACTACTTTACCGCCGCGTAGGCGCGCTAGGGCAATTATATCGGTTAAATAATATTCCCCCTGGGCATTATTGTTGCTCAACTGCTGAATTAATTCAAAAGCTAGGGGAGCGGCAAAAGCATAGATACCGGTATTGATCTCTTTAATCTCCCGTTCCTTTATGCTGGCATCTTTTTCTTCTACGATCCGTTCAACTTCACTCCCACTGCGCACAACTCTTCCATAACCCTGCGGATTATCGACTATAGAGGTGAGGACACTGACATCGGCCTGTGCATTGGCGTGGTCATGCAACATTTTTTCCAGCGTTTGACGGCGCAATAACGGTACGTCACCACACAATAGCAAAATAGTTCCGGAAAAATCAGCCAGACCAGCCTGAGCTACCTGCAACGCGTGGCCAGTGCCCAGCTGTTGCTGTTGCTCGACAAAAACTACATTGTTCCCGGTAAACGCTTGCCGCACGCGCTCGGACTCATGACCTACTACCATCACCGTAGATGAACAACCAAGTTCTTGCGCTAGGCGCAATGGATATGCAGCTAAAGGTTTACCAGCAATGGGGTGTAACACTTTAGGACACTCAGACTGCATGCGCGTCCCTTTGCCGGCGGCAAGGATAACAGCAGCTAGGTTTTGTATAGGCATCGTAATCCCTCTTAGATTATGTTAAACTAGCTTCTTTTAACTTAAATGCGCAGATACGTCAAGCTGGATACCTGTAGGTATTGGCAATACTGGTACTGCCATCAGCTGAAAAAATTGGTTGAGACTAGCCTCGTGCACAGCACGATTTTGCCACATTAATACTCGAGGACAAGATTTGCATGAATGAACGTGATAATCGGGCAAAAATATCTCAGAGCATTGATGAAATTGACGCGCGCATTAACGCCTTACGTATCCATTATGAGCAATACTTCGCCGGTGTGGAAAAACGTGCCCCCATTCGCGAGCAGGAAGATATGGCGCGTGATTTGCGCCACCTCAGTCAACGTAAAATTATTCAGACCGAATTGCGCTACAGGTTCAACAACCTGGCCAGCCGCTTTCATGTCTATCAAGGTATGTGGGAACGGCTCCAGCGTGAGATGGATGAGGGGCGCTTCCAGCGACATAAACATAAAACCAGCCCAGCAGCAATCGTTGATAACGGAGCTACTGAGGTTGAGCGTATCTATAGCGAATACAACAAAATCTGTCAGCAATGCCATACTGTAGTTCCGTCACGAGCCCAACTTGAAGCATTCATTCGCCAACAGCGCGACGCTCTTCAGTCGAAATATGGCAACGTCCAGTGTCAATTTCAGGTAACCAGTGAAAACGGTAAACCCAAAATCAAAGTCAGCTTAAAGCGATAAAATATGCCATCTGTCTCTATTACATTTGTCACGCTGCACGTGCGTGAGTCTGCCCAAGCTGTACCTTTAGCGGCAGCCACCATCGTCGCCGCACTTCCCACCAAACATTGCCCCCAAACACGTTTAGTAGATGCGTATCTGACGCAGAGCGATGAGGAGATTCTGGCTAAAGTAATCCAGAATATTCCGGAAATCGCTGAGCATATTCCATGCATATCTTTCAGCCTCTATGTGTGGAATAAGCAGCGGACACTCAGCTTGGCTCACAGCCTGCGCCAGCTGTACCCCTGCGCCACGTTGCTGGTGGGCGGACCTGAAGCAACAGCCTGCCCGCAGTCATTGATCGAACTGCAACTGTTTGATGGGGTTATTGCCGGAGAGGGGGAATTGATTTTCCCGGCTATCATAGAAGCGCTGCTCAATAACCAGCCTATTCCAGATGCAACACTATCAGCGGCACCGCCTGTTGACATGACTCAACAGGTGTCGCCGTGGCTTAGTGGTATTTTGCAACCGCAGCACGGCGTACTGTGGGAAACAGCCCGCGGCTGTCCATTCAACTGCGCCTTCTGCTACGATGCGCGGGGTAGTTATGGAGTACGGGAAATCCCGTTGCAGCGGTTAGAACAAGAGCTTCAGCTGTTCGATCAAGCGAATGTTGCACAGGTATGGGTACTGGATTCCACTTTCAATTATCCCGCTGAGCGCGGGAAAAAACTGTTACGGCTGCTAGCCAAGTACGCACCTCACTGTCATTTTCATCTTGAGGCTAAGGCAGAATTTCTTGACGAAGAGACCGTTGATCTACTGCAACAAATCAGTTGTTCGGTGCAGGTCGGGCTGCAATCTTGCCGACCAGCAGTATTGCGACATATAAACCGTACCTTGGATATTAATGTCTTTAGCAGCAAAGTGCAGATGCTCAGCGCAGCGGGAATAACCTTCGGCATCGATCTGATATATGGTCTGCCCACCGACGATGTGCAGGGCTTACGCGACAGCATAAACTTTGCCCTGCAGTTTTATCCTAATCAGATAGAAATCTTCCCTTTAGCGTTACTGCCCGGCACCAAACTTCATGAGGTGAAGGAGCGCTATGCTCTGCAGGCTCAGGAAGAACCACCTTACAACGTTATTAGCAGTGCGAGCATGACTGGTGAACAGTTGCTGCAGTGCGATAAATTAGCGGCGGCCACCAGTATATTCTACAACACCGGTCGTGCCATGGCTTACTTTTTGCCCTTATGTCAGGCGTGCAACCTGACGGCGCTGGAATTTGTCGAATTTTTTGCCCAGTGGTTGGAATCTGATGGCAAGGACCAAGTGGGTGCCTGGTGGATGTTAGACTGGTCAGCGCAACAAGTGTTAAACATGCAGCAGCGATTTATCCTTCAGTTATTTGCAACCCATGGAGTAGAGCACTTGAGCTCTCTGGCGTTGGATGTAATTTTTTTGAATAGCTGTTGGTCCGACACCTTAATAGGCGTTGAAACCGTTGTCCAGCCACAGCTGGTTGAGCAGTTAGATGAACAAACACTATTGGAACAACCTTGGCAATTGTCATCAACTGTAAGTATTCAAAAATTTTCCTATCCGATTGATGAATTAAGCTGTATTGATGATTTTGATCTTATTGAGATGTACGAAACCATGCAGCCATGCGCTTCTACTGGCTTATTTTTGCGTCACGGCGAACAGGTTTTTTGTGAATCCATTGACGATATCTTTGCTATCCTGCTAACCGGAAGCAACAACAGCCAAACACCTATCCAGATTCTCGCTTCGTTCGCCGCCGTTCTTAGTCGGCAGGAATGCTTAGAGCTGGTCGCTTTTGCTGTCAGTGAAGGGCTATTAGTTTCTGAAACAGATTAGACTAATGGTTTACTATTTGGCGGAGTAGCCAGGTCATCGTAACTCAGTCGTAGGGCACGTTTTACCCGCGCCACCAGACGCACGGCATTTATCGGTTTGGCAATAAAATCGATAAAACCCATATCCAGCAGTTTGGCCTCATCCTGCGCTGTCGACTTATTGGAATAAGCAATAACAGGTATTTGTTTTGTTGCAGGATTGTTGTGCAGAGTATTAAACAGATCTACACCATTTATCCCCGCCATGGAAACCTCAGCAATTACCAAGTGGGGATGTTTCTGACCTACCAGAGTGAGGGCGCCATCCGCCTGCGATGCCTTAATTACTTCAAAGCCCTCATTGCTTAATGCTGCAGCTGTTACCGATAGTGCCAGCTCCTGATTATCATAAACTAAAACTCGCCACCAATCCCCCTGTGCCGGGGTATCGATGGCCTTTAGGTAGTGCATATTTATTGCAGCATGGATCTCTTGCGGTGTTGTTAAGTAAGGTATTATGCGCAGCCCGGTACCAAAAGACAGGGTATCCAGTGTTTCCATGTCCAGAGGATTAACCATAGCCAGATACATGGTTTTGTTCTCTATACGCAAAGGGAAAATCAGCTTTTGGAGAGCTTTCTCACTGTCGACAAGCTCGAGTAATGACTTTGGAAACTCATGCTGAGAAATGTTTTTAACGGTTTTAAGACCAAACTGGCGCGCTAAAACTAATGCGATATCGCTTTCCGAGATAACCTTCTGCTCCTCTAGGATCTGCCCCAGACGCTTGCCGCTACGACTTTGCTCTGTCAGGGCCTTTTCTAGCGCTAGTGCATCAATGATTCCTTCTTCTAGCAGTACCTCGCCAAATCTTTTTCGCTTTGCCATAACACACCCGCCGTCATAATAAGGTTAGATTGTTATTTATCGAAAACCGCATGGTCATTATTTATAGCAGGTTATTTGAATTTGTTTAGTGTTTTTTTATTTTAGGAAAGTATTTTACTTAAATCCGTCGGCGTAAACCTATATTCATTTTTGCAGTATTCACAGGTAACAACAGTATCCTCTTGGCGCTGCGCCAAAGCAAATAGCTCTTCTGCTGGCAACCCGGACAGCATTTTCATCACATACTGCTTGGAGCAACTACAATTGAAAGTTAACTCATAGCTACTTTGGAGCTCAAAGGGAATTCCCTGTAGTACCCGCTCAAGAATAGCCATTGGCGTCTGACCTGCACGCAGCATGGTGGACACTGGCTCTAGTCCTTGTAATGTTGCTTCGATCTGCGCAAGAATTTCATCACTGCAGCCTGGCAATGCCTGAATCAGCAGCCCGCCACTGGCAGCCACACCAGCTTGACTGTCCAGAGTAACACCCAGTGCTAACGATGTAGGTATTTGTTCTGAGGTGGCAAAATAATGGGCAATATCCTCAGCAATCTCGCTGGTTACCAGTTGCACCGTGCCGTGATAGGGTTCTTTTAAATTCAGATCTTTAATTACATGGAGAAATCCTGCTTTACCAATAGCGTTGGCAACGTCAAAATTATCATTTTTAGGGGGCAGATTGCACACCGGCTGTTTGATGGTCGCGCGCACACCACCATAAGCATCTGTTTCTGCCTGTAGTTTCTGCAGCGGACCGTTAGCTTCGATAGTCAGTGCTAAACGCTGCGAACCCTTGAGCAAGCTGCCCATCAAGCAGGTGGCGCTCACCAAGCGCCCCAGTGCCACCGTAGCGGTAGGGTCAGTCCCTTGCAGAGCACATATCTGAGCAACTAGATTTGTCGTGCTGGCTGCACTGGCCCGGATAGAGCCATCGCAAGACATTAACCGCACCAACTGGTCTGGCATAAACCGTCTCCCTCTATTTACTCGTTTTGTCCCTGCCAACTGGTCAAGCGCTGCTGTGCCTTATCAGCTTCCGGTGTCGCTGGATATTGCTCGACAACCTTCTGCAAAATAACCTGCGCATTGCGAACATCACCCAGAGCGTAAAAGGCTAGTCCCTGCTTCATCAATGCTGCGGAAACTTTGGGATGTTGGGGATGCTTTTGAATTACGTCCTGAAATTGCAGGATAGCATTTTCATATTTTTTATCGCCGTAATAGGTTTCACCAATCCAGTACATGGCATTAACTGCCAAGCTATGATTAGGATATTGCTGGACAAACTTAGTAAAAAGTTCCCGTGATTGGCTGAACTCGCCCTGATGCTGCACCAACTGTAATGCCTGTTGATACAGTGTAGTAGCGGCATCACTATACTGAGTATTCGCTGCTGGCACCGGTGAAGACGGTATACTTGCTGGAGATGCAGCTAACGGTGTTGCGGCAGGATTAATTGGCGATACAACCGAGGGTGTCTGCACAACTGGGGGCAGCGGCTCAGTAGATTTTCTATTCATCAGTTGTGCCACCTGCAAGCTGAGATCATTCTGGGCTAGGTTCAGTTCTTCACGCAACTGGTTCATATTATGTTGCTGGTCTTCCAAACGCCCGGTCAAGGTCTGGACATCAACCTGCAGGCTATCCAGCTCAGCTTTCAAGTTAGCTTGTTGCCGCCCGATGTTGTTCAACTGTTGACCATCGTTAAGCTGCGCCACTTGCTGCACAGGTCGTTGCTCAATATTGCGCAACCGTTGATCCAAAGATTGGATTTGTGCCTTAAACTCTGCCTGCTGTTGGGGCAAGAGGCAGCCACCAAGTAAAACACACACAGCACCGCCGGCAATAAACAGTGGAAAACGTGACATTATCTACCTCCTTAAACCGAACGGGGCCGCGCACTTTTACATGCACAGCCCCGATCAAGCAAAAACTGGAAATCAACTAATTAAAACTGTGGAGTAAACTCAGCGCGGCGATTCAGTGCCCAAGATGCTTCATTATTGGAAGCATCAAGAGGCTTTTCTTCACCGTAAGAAATTGTACCTAGTCGTTGCGGCGCAATGCCCATGGATACCAAGTAGTTCGCGGCAGCAATTGCACGACGCTCACCAAGTGCTAGGTTATACTCATCAGAGCCGCGCTCGTCACAATGTCCAGAAATCTGCACATTGGCAGCGTTGTTAACCTGTAGGTAACGGGTATTTTCATCTAAAATGGCACGCGCTTGCTCGGTAAGCAGGTGCTGATCAAAATCAAAATTTACATTTTGCAGCACTGGTGCTGCAACTGCTGGTTCAACTACTACTGCTGGTTCAATTACTGCTGGTGCCTCTGTTACTGCCGCATCGCTATAACTGGGCACAGTTGCAGGAGCTGTAGTTTCCCCCATTTGGGTAGTCTCGCACGCATCCTCTTCTTCGTCTTGCATTAAACCAGCGCAACCCGTAGACAACACAGCAACCAACGCCACAAGGGCTAGCAATTTAATTGTTTTCATTTTTAGTGCTCCTTAAAATTATTATATGCAGTTCTAGCTTGCGCCAGACAATTATATTCGAGTATACAGAGAACTCAATAAAAAACAAGAAATTATGCGCCACCAACCAACAGGATAATTACAGACGAAATAACTAAAAGCCGCACAATAGCTGTTTTTGCGCCTTTATTGTACACATCAATTTGACATAATCCACTAGTTTCATTTACTATGCGCACAGCATAAAAGGAGCATGATGAATATGGATTACAGCCCACTACAACAACAGATAAAACAACTTGCCCAGCAACGAGACGCTCTTATTTTAGCACACAACTATCAGTGTGACGAAATTCAGGAAATTGCTGATATAACTGGAGACTCGCTGGCGTTATCTATAGCCGCAGCCGCAACGGAAAAACAGGTGATCGTGTTTTGCGGTGTCCATTTTATGGCAGAAAGCGCGGCAATTTTAGCCCCAGATAAAACTGTGTTGCTACCTAACTCTGCTGCCGGTTGTCCCATGGCCGACATGGTCACCCCAGAAACATTGCAAGTTATGCGGGCGCAACACCCTGGTGTTCCAGTGGTTGCCTATGTCAACACCAGCGCTGCCATCAAAGCGCTAAGTGATATCTGCTGCACCAGCGCCAATGCGGTTAAGGTGGTTGCCTCGCTGCCCGATGATGAGGTTATACTGATACCAGATCGCAATTTAGGTAATTACATCGCTACGCAAGTGGATAAAAAATGCTTTCTGTGGCCTGGCTGTTGTCCGATTCATGATAAATTGACAGTGCAGCAAGTACAGAAGTGCCAAGCGGAGCACCCGCAAGCCATATGTCTGGCTCATCCCGAGTGTCCCCCCGCAGTGCTCGAACATGCTGCGCATATACAATCTACCGGTGGCATGCTGGAATTTGTCCGCACCAGCAGTCATAGACAATTTATCATTGCCACTGAGCGCGGTATTTTATGCCAGCTGAAAAAAGAGAACCCGGACAAAGAGTTCTTCTTCCCTGATTACGCGTTCATCTGTAAAGACATGAAACTTACCACCCTTGAAGATGTGCGCGCTTGTCTCGAGACCCTGCAACCCCAGGTTCAGGTAGCAGAAGAGATTCGCCTCTTGGCACAGCGCTCTCTCCAGCGTATGTTGGCGATCCCGCGTGATTGATGCTGAATCAGCTGATCAGAATAACGGCACCAAGGTTAGCCACGGGCGTGTTTCGGCACGTCCTTTTATTTTGTGGAGGACCAGGCCGTGCCTGAAGAACAATTAGCCTATACCACACTCAACTCTTTTGTTAGCGCCGTGACCACCACCAGTATTTCTGCCGAGGTGGTAGGATTGACCGGCTCCAGCAATGCCCGCTTTATGGCTGGATTACTAGCCGACCAACAGCAACCGCTATTGATTGTGCTGGCTAATCTGGAACAAGCACGGCAGATGCAGCACGAGCTGCAATTTTTCGCGGCTCAACCAGATAAGATTCATCTTTTCCCGCACTGGGAAGTAGCTCCATACGAACCACTTACACCGCACAGCGAATTAGAAGCTACGCGCCTGGCGACACTCCATGCACTGCTCAATAGCAGCGCTCAAGCGGTGGTAACCACGATCAATGCCATCCAACAACGCTTGATCCCGCGCAACGTTTTACTCCAGTTGACTGAAGAGTTGATTCTGGAAGATGAATATCCACGTCCAATCTTGCAGCAACGCTTTACCGCCCTTGGTTATCGCGCCGTGTCCCTGGTTGAAGATCGCGGCACCTTCTCCCTGCGCGGCGATATTCTGGATATCTATCCACCTACCATGACTCAACCAGTGCGCATCGAATTTTATGGTGACTATATTGAGCGCATGCGCTTATTTGATCCTGTAAGCCAGCGCAGCAACACAGAAGAGCTGCAAAAACTGGTATTGTTACCAGCGCGCGAAATGGTACTGGCTGGGGATCATCTACAGTATTTCAGTACCAGCCTAAAGCAGCGGTGTGACGACCTTGCCATGACGCGGACCAAACGCGAAGCGGTAATGGAAGAGGTGCGCGAAGGGTTGTTAGCACCGGGGCGCTGTTTCCTGCTACCCCTGAATTACCCCACCCTGGAGACACTGTTCGACTACCTCGACACCAAGCGCCTGATTATTTGTGATGCTCCCGCTGTCGAGCAGGAGCTGGACAATTTTAGTCAGCAAATAGCTCGCGGCATTGAGCGCATGGCGGCTGGGAGTGAGCCCTATATTGAACCGCACAGTTTGTATCTGGCAACGCAGGAACTGGAAGCCAAGCTGGGGCAGATGCGGCGCATTGATTTCTCCGCTTTGCATCTGTACCACTTAGAACAACAACGCAGCCTGTTCCGCGTAAATAGCCACAGTAATGCTGGCATCCATAACGCTAGCGGACCTGCCGACAAACCACAGCACGGTACCGCTACTGGCAGTCACATCCGGCGGCTGGTAACCCAGTTGCAGTTATGGCTGGAACAGCAGTGGACAGTGGTGCTGGTCTGTCGTCAATCCGGTCAGGCAGAACGGCTGTGCGATCTGCTTGAACCACACAATCTAATACCAAAAATCGAGAACAATCGGCGCTGGCGCGAGGGACAACCAGCTGGGCTATCACTGCTCATTGGAAATTTAAGTCGTGGTTTTCAATTACCTGACGAAAGGTTGGTCGTACTAACCGAAGAGGAGATCTTTGGTCAGCGTGCCCGCTTACAACAGCGCCAGCAGCTGCGCACCAAGGCTGCACTATCATCGCTGGCCCAGCTCAAAGAAAACGACTATGTCGTGCACACTGACCACGGTATTGCCCGCTATCTTGGATTGGAGCAGCTGAGCAGCGGTAGTATGAATGGTGACTTTATGCAGCTTGAGTATGCTGGTGGCGATCGCCTGTATCTCCCCATCGAGCGCATTGAAAAAGTGCAAAAATACGCGGCTGCCGATGGACAAAATGTTCATCTCGATAAAATGGGTGGTAACGGCTGGCAAAAAACTTGCACTAAGGCACGCATAGTGGTGGAAGAGATGGCGCAGGAGCTGTTGAAAATCTATGCCCGCCGCCAAATGGAAACAGTTGAGCCGTTTTCTGCCCCCGATGAGGTTTTTCGTGAATTCGAGGCCGCTTTCCCCTACGAGGAGACCCCCGATCAACTGGCTGCTATTCAAGATGTACTCGCAGATATGCAATCCGGGCATCCCATGGATCGCCTCATCTGTGGCGATGTCGGCTACGGCAAGACCGAGGTGGCTATCCGCGCAGCGTTTAAGGCGGTGCTTGATAGTAAACAGGTGGCCATCATCGTGCCCACCACAATTTTAGCGCGCCAACACTTTGCCACCCTGCTGCAACGCTTTAAAGATTACCCAGTAAATGTCGATATGATTTCTCGCGTTCGCACGGCAGCTGAGCAAAAACAGGTTATCGCCAAGCTTGCCGCTGGTAGCATCGACGTCGTAGTTGGTACCCACCGTCTGTTGCAGCGTGACATCCAATTTAAAGATTTAGGTCTGGTTGTTATCGACGAAGAGCAACGCTTTGGGGTCTCGCATAAAGAACGGCTGAAAAAGATGCGTGCCCAGGTAGCAATGCTGACGCTTAGTGCCACCCCCATTCCGCGTACTCTTAATATGGGAATGATCGGTATGCGCGACTTGTCCATCATTGACACTCCTCCTGTTGATCGCCTCGCCATCCGCACCTATGTCACCCGTTTCGACGATGATCTGGTACGCGACGCTATTCTACGTGAGTTGCAGCGCGGCGGGCAGGTCTATTTTGTACACAACCGCGTACAATCTATAGCAGCAATGGCTGAATTCCTGCGCAACTTGGTTCCCGAGGCCAAGATCGCAGTCGGTCACGGGCAGATGGCCGAAAAAGAGCTGGAACAGGTTATGCTCGGTTTTATCGAGGGGGAAACCAACGTCCTCGTTGCCAGCACTATAATCGAAAATGGCTTAGATATAGCTCGCGCCAACACCATTATAATTAATCGCGCCGACTGCTTCGGTCTGTCTCAGCTCTATCAACTGCGCGGTCGGGTCGGGCGCAGTAAAGAGCGCGGCTATGCTTACCTGCTCATCCCCAACGAAAGCACCCTGACCAAGGATGCCCGGTCGCGCCTGCAGGTATTGCAGGATCTTACCGAGCTTGGTGCCGGGTTCCGCGTTGCCAGCCACGATCTAGAACTGCGTGGGGCCGGTGATCTTCTCGGTCGTAGTCAATCTGGGCAAATTGCGGCGATCGGCTTTGAGATGTACACCGAATTGTTGCAGGACACCATTGCGGAGCTAAAAGGGTTAGCGCAAGACGGGCGCATTGACCCAGAAATCCGTTTGGGTATCGCTGCCTATCTGCCGGATGATTATATTGTAGATCCGAATCAGCGGTTGGTATTTTACAAAAAGTTGGCTGCAGCAGAGCAGGAGGAGCAACTTTACGACACCATTGATGAGCTGCAGGATCGTTACGGCGGCGTACCGGAACCAGCTAAATTGTTACTGGAGCTGATGAAACTACGCGTTGAGCTGAAAAAACTACGCATTGATATTGCCGAATACTCCGGTCAGCGCCTGACCTTTGGTTTTCACGCCAGTACAACTGTAGAGCCAGAGAAAATCTTACACTTGATCCAGACCTACCCAGAGCAATATAGTCTGGCCCCGGATTTTAAATTAACCATTCGCCTAGCACGAGAAGATGATTATCAGCTGTTGCACGCTGCTAAAAAGCAATTGCAGCACTTTTGTTGACCATGTTAGTCTGAGACCATTGGTAGCTGCAATCAACAGCTATATGCCACGATTTGTACCACTGCTTAATCCACTCAATCACAAGAGGAAATATCACCTTATGTTAAAAAAGCTAGTATTAAGCGCTCTAGTCTGCGGTTTGTTTGTTGCACCCTGTGGCGGTGAAACCCTGAGTAGAATTGCCGCAGTTGTTAATGACGACATAATTACCACCCATCAGTTGCAACAACGCCTGCTTACCACTGGCGCTGATAGTAATGACAGTCGCCAACAACAGCAGATGCTCGAGGCCATGATCGCTGAGCTATTGATGCAACAGCGCGCTACAGATATTGGCATCGAAGTCAGTGCGGAAGACATAGATCAGGCTCTGAGCGATGTGGAGGTCAAAAATAGCATTAGCCGCGAGCAGCTTGGTCAGGCATTGCAAGCCCAGGGGATGACTATGGAACGCTACCGCGAGCAACTCAGTGCCCAGATCCTGCGCTATAAGCTCATGGGCCACGAAGTTCAAAGCAAGGTTGATATCACCCGCCAAGAGATCCGCACCTACTATCAGGAACACTTGGATGATTTCCGCCAATCAGCTCACAGCCGTATCAGCAGAATATCTTTTCCCATAGGTGCCGACAGCGTGCAAGCACAGCAAAATGCAGAAATTGCACTACGCAAATTGACCGAAGGAAAATCGGTTGACACCATCCTTGAGGAGATGTCCGGTCGTAGCCAGGTAGAGGGCGGTGACATGGGGGATTTCAAACCCGGTGAACTTTCGCCAGCCTTCGAACAGGCAATTTCCAAACTGCAAAGTGGCAACCATTCTGAGATCATCGACCTCGGCGGTTCCCTGCATATCCTGAAGGTGGAAAATAAAACTACCGGCGGCGTAGCCGATCTCGCTAGCGTAGAGGAAGATATCCGCCAGCAGCTACGTCAGAAGAAGTTAGATCAGAAGTTAGAGCAGTGGCGTACCAAGCTAAAAGGTGAGGCCTATATTGACAACCGGCTGTAAATACTAAATTACTTCTTGCCCCTCTACTTAGGTAGTAGGGGCATTTTTGTCTGCTTTCGACAATATTGTCGAGTCTATACGGTTATTGTTCAGGTAAGCGCCTGTTTTCTCTTAATTAATAATTGGAACAACTTTTGCTAGTCATTAACTTAGAAAATTTATCGTTGCGTACTTGTATCCCAGTTCAGCTGTTAGCCGCCATGGTGGTAATAGTTACTGCGGTGCTCTTTGCTACATCGCCGGCTCTGGCCGTCAACGCTAACCTTGAGGTGAACCTGGGCTATAATGACAATGTGGCAGAAAGTGCTGCTAAACAAGGCTCGGCATTTTGCAACTATGCCTTTGATGTAGAACAGACTCTCTACGCTAGCGACAATAACTCTATAAGTGGCTACGCCAACACTTATTATCGTGACCATTTTCGCCTAGGCGATCAATGGCAAGCCACGGCAGGGCTATCAGCATGGCACCGTCTGTTGAACGGCAGACTGCACGCAACACTATTTGCCGACCTGAGCCGTTATGCTGACCAAGTCAATATTGACGATGAGCGTGATTTTTTAGCGCTAGGTAGTAGTTGGCAGTTGTTTTTTAACGAGAAACTCAGCACTACTTTTGCCCTCAGCTTTGAGGACAGTCGCTATCGCCACAAGATAGAAAAATCGACAACTATTGCCAGCGAGCAAAAAAAGCACCATAGCCAGACTGTTTACACTACCAGCCTGTCCAGTAAACAACGTAATGATAAGCTGTGGCTGTTATCCACCACGATAGATTATCGCTTTAACGCCGACGCCAGTACTCAGCTGACTATTAGCTATAGCGATAATGATTCAACACTCGGGGCTGAAAGCTACACTGAAACAGGGCTGGAAAGCCATTGGCAATACCTGTTGACGCCAGCGTGGGAACTGGAAATCTGGGGTTCACATCTGTGGCAGGAGTATAATTACGCTCAGGAGCGCAATTGGCTGGCGGCCACTCGGATAAACTGGCAACTCCGCAGCGCATTGGCGGTATATGTACAATTGGAAAAACAATGGCATACAGCGCCGCGCAACGCGGATTGCTACACAGAAATGGTGAGTCAATGCGGATTTATCTGGTCATACTAGTTGTTCTCAGTGTTTTGAGCTGTAGACCTGCGGCAGCGCAAAGCTGCAGTGGTCGTGTGCTCAGCATCGAGCGCTCCGCAGCCAACAGGGTGTCCATGACGCTGGAGATAGCTGATCCAGATAGTGGAGAACTGCACCACATTAGCGTGGAGACAGGCTCTATCCCAACCGATATCCAACTCAATAGCAGAGTACAACTTGATCTAGTTACTCACGACACTGGTGAACCCGGCTCAAACAGCAACACCAAGTATAGTTACCATGCCACGACCCTGCGCCTTGACAGAACTGCCTTGCATGGTGCAGACAAAACCGGCGTGCGCGCACGCATGAAACAAGCCGGTTCTGGTCGTAATCGTACACAGCACAGCTCTCATCGGGGGCGCCATTGAAACAGACACCACAACTGAATACTGCTCCGTGGAAAATAAATCTGCTGGTATTTGTTGGACTTTTTTTGTTGGTACTGGGTTATTTTTATTGGCAGATTAATCAGTCGCGTCAAGCCTTTGCCGAACACGTTCAGGAACATACCCAGCTAGTTACCGCAGTTGTTACTTTCAATCTCAACAATGCCAATCAATCCTTGCAGATCATTGAACAGGTAATAACTTCATTCTTAAGTAATACGGCACGTTTTGTTGCCTACCTTGATGAGGTGGAGCCATTTACTGCTGACGAATTAGCTGCCTATGCTCACGAAAATGGTTTGGTTGGGCTATGGATCCAGCGCGGATCCAAACCACCGGTTATGACCCCGGCAAACTGGTGGGCCAATGAAGGGGGAAAATACCTCGCGCCTACATTACTCCATCGTCAGCAACTACAACAATATGTGCTTTTCTGGCCAGACCCTGAACAGCAACTTACGATAATGCTGGCGCTACCAGCCGAAAAAATTGAACGGTTACAGCAGCAGATGCAGATACCGCAGCTACTTGAGACTCTCAATCAGCTCAGCGGTGTCGAACAGCTACGCATCGAAACTACTCAGCAGGCACAAAAGCACCAATTGGCTGCCAATGAGCGCCAGATTACCCTCGGCGAAAATACTGTCACCTTGGTTATCGAATCAGATATTTTGGCGCACCGCGAAGCGCTGTTATGGCAGCAGTTCTGGTTATTTAGCTTGTTTCTCGCCTTGGTCGCAGTGTTGTTTTCCTGGGTCTTGCAACGCTATCAAAATCTCCATACCCAGAAGTTACTTCAACTGCAACAACAGTTGGCCCATCAACGCGAAGATGCATTACTCGGTCGTGCCGCAGCTGCTATAAGTCATGAAATACGCAATCCTCTCAATGCGATCAGCATGGGATTGCAACGCCTACAGCTGGAGAAAACCAACCTGAATAAAGGGCATCAATCGCTGATAGAAGCCATGTTGAATGCGGTAACGCGCAGCAACGGTATTATAACCGGGTTACAACGTTTTGCTCAGCATCTAAAACCTGAATTGCAGCTGGTGGATGTCAGTAAACAGATACACTCCGTGCTGGCGCTATATACCATCGTCGCTCAAGAGCAAAAAGTTATTATTGCCACCACCATGGAACAGTTAAACTGGGAGGTTGATCCAGAGCTTTTCGGGCTGATAATGGAAAATCTGATCAAAAATGCTCTTGAGGCGCAACCTTGGGGGGGCTATATCAACATTGTTTTGCAGCGCTATCCTGATTATTTGTTGCTACAGATAGAAAATGGTAGCAGCGCAGATATTGACCTAGAGCAGTGTCTGGCACCTTACTACACCACTAAAACCCGCGGTACCGGCTTAGGCTTGGCAATGGTCAAAAAAATTGTTTTAGCCCATGGCGGTGGGTTAAACTTGGAACAACCGGATGACAACTGTTTCCTGGTGCAGATAAGCCTACCAGTGAAAGTGAATACATGAAGATTCTGATTGTAGATGACGAAGTCACTCAGCGCGAAATGTTGCAGGGCTTTCTCCACCATCAAGGCTATAAGGTTATTACCGCGGCAAGCGGTGAGGAGGCACTGAACTGTTGTGCTCGCTACCCCATAGATCTGGTTCTGCTCGATCAGTGTATGCCTGACCTGACGGGCGAACAGGTTCTGGAACAGTTGATGCTCGCCAATCCACGCATTAAAGTCATCATGATAACTGCCTATGGCAACATCGATACCGCTATAAATGTGATGAAACTCGGGGCCTGTGATTTCATGGAAAAACCTATCGATTTGACCGCGCTGGCTGAGAAAATTGACCAGCTAGATCAGGAGGTGGCAATTGATCGCGATGTTGCCGAGCTCAACTTGCACTTCGTTAATCAGCCGCTACCTTTTGCAGTTATCGCGGCAAGTGAGGTGATGCGTGAACTATTGTCCTTGCTGCATCAAGTTGCCGCTAGTCCGTGGACGGTACTCATCAACGGGGAAACTGGCACCGGCAAAGAGTTAGCCGCACGGCTAATCCACCAATTGAGCGCGCGCGCCAAGGAACCATTTATTGAGGTAAACTGCGCCGCTATTCCTGAGAACCTGTTTGAATCGGAATTGTTCGGTCATGAAAAAGGTGCCTTTACTGGTGCCACGGCGCGACGTAGTGGCCGTTTTGCTGCTGCCGAAAAGGGGACTATTTTTTTCGACGAGATCGGTGAACTACCGCTGGGGCTACAGGCAAAGCTGCTGCGCGCCCTCCAAGAAAAACGCATCTGTGCCGTCGGTGCCAATTACGAGCACGAGATTGATGTGCGCATAGTCGCTGCCACTAACGGCGATCTGGCGGCAATGGTAGCAGCAGGAACCTTCCGCGAAGACCTGTACTATCGGCTGAATGTCTTTGAAGTGGCACTGCCGCCGCTGCGCCGTCGGCGTGAAGATATACCGCTACTTATCAATCACTTTCTGAGCAAATATGCCCAGCGCCCATTAAATATTGAGCGCGAGGCCTTGGATGCGTTGATCAAGTATGATTATCCGGGCAATGTACGGGAACTGGAGCACCTAGTGCAACGGCTGGCAACTTTGGTGCGCAGCAGCAATATACGCCGGCGCGATCTACCTCCAGCCATACTGCAACCACAGAAATTAGCTATAGATAGTGCTTCGCTCGCGGCACGACTACAGTCAGTGGAACAGCAGATGTTATTGGACACTTTGGAACAACACGGCTGGATTCAAACACGGGCAGCTGAAGCTCTGGGAATTAGTGAACGGGTGTTGCGCTACAAAATGGCCAAACATGGCTT
>CAZHXF010000049.1:0-19553 GCA_964536375.1 uncultured Desulfuromonas sp.
ATACTAATCTGCCGCTATTGCCACAACGGTTGTCACTCTCGCGCAGGCGGGAGTCTAGAAATCTATGCAAAACCTCTGGATCCCCGCATTCGCGAGGATGACGAATACGGGAAACAGAACCAGAACGGAAGATTAGTTCTACTCAGGTTTTATTTTGTGCATAATAAAGAGGAAGAATGAAAGACTTTTTCGAGTTAAAAAAACACGGTACTACTGTTAAACGTGAATTTGTTGGTGGTCTGACAACTTTCCTGACCATGGCCTATATAGTTTTTGTCAATCCGGATATTTTATCGCAAACTGGTATGGATAAGGGGGCATTGATTACAGCTACCTGCTTGGCAGCTGCTATTGGTACCTTGATTGTTGCCCTGTGGGTCAACGCGCCGATGGCCATGGCTCCCGGGATGGGCTTAAATGCTTTTTTTACCTATTCACTGGTACTTCCCCATGAAAATGTGACCTGGCAAATGGCTTTGGGGGTGGTGTTTATCTCCGGGGTGTTTTTCTTTTTGCTGACGATCTCCAAAATTCGCCAAAAAATTATTGATGCCATACCTGTTTCGTTACGATTGGCAGTTGGTGCGGGTATCGGTTTGTTTATCACCTTTATCGGTATGAAAAACATGGGGCTAATTGTTGCACATCCGGCAACCCTGGTCACGCTGGGTAAGTTTACCCCGCCGGTAATTTTAGGTCTTGTTGGTTTGATTATCATCCTCATGCTAGAGGTGAATAAGGTACGTGGTTCCCTGCTGATTGGTATTGTTGCTACCTATGTGCTGGGACTGATGTTTGGCGAGATATCCTTGACGGGGTCGCTGTTGTCGATGCCCCCATCACTGGCTCCCATCGCTTTCCAACTTGATATTATAGGGGCACTGCAGTTGTCGTTTGTCGGTGCTATATTCTCTTTTATGTTTGTCGATCTGTTTGATTCGGTTGGCACAATTGTCGCCTGCTCTTATCAAGCTGACTTGGTAAATGAGGATGGTTCTATTGCTAAAATAGATAAGATGCTGGAAGCAGACGCTACGGCTACGTTAGCTGGTGCGCTTTTAGGTACCAGCACGACTACTACCTATGTAGAATCAGCGTCAGGTATTGCGGATGGTGCGCGTACTGGTCTGTCCTCACTGTTCATAGCCATGTTTTTCCTTGGGTCGCTGTTCTTTGCGCCGTTTATTGGCTCGGTACCTTCATTTGCCACAGCGCCAGCACTTATTGTGGTTGGTGCTTTTATGTTTCGCTTAGTTAAGGAAATTGATATTGCCAACTTTGAAGTGGCCGTACCAGCTTTTCTGACTATTATTATGATGCCTGCTACCTACAGTATTTCCAATGGTATTTCCATCGGTTTTTTGGCGCACATTATAATGGCTATTGCCGGAGGTAAAATTAGAACTATCAATCCAATTTTATGGATTGTGGGCGGATTGTCGCTGTTGAATCTGTTTTTTGGAGCCTAAGATGAAATATGAAGAGTTGATCGGCAAAGATGCTATTGCCCAACGGGTTGTCGAGATGGGTAAAGAGATAAGCGCGCACTACCAAAAAGTTGGTGGTGAGCTTATTGTGGTAGGTTTATTGCGTGGATCTTTTATTTTTATGGCCGATCTGGTAAGAGCTATCGATTATGATCACGAAGTAGATTTCATGACCGTTTCATCTTATGGTGATGACACTACCAGTAGCGGCGACGTTAAAATAGTGATGGATCTGAACAAGGTTGTGAGCGGTAGGCATCTGCTTTTGGTTGAAGATATTGTTGATACCGGTCATACGTTTCACAATATAATAAATTTACTTAATCTGCGCAAGCCGGCATCTATAAGTGTGGCAACCATGCTGAATAAACCGTCTCGGCGGCAAAAAGAGATAAAGATTGATTATTGCGGGTTTGAAATTCCGGACAAGTTTGTCTTCGGCATGGGTTTAGATTTTGAACAAAAATTACGTAACCTGCCTTTTATTGCGGTTAAATGCGACTAGTATGCTCACCTTGGAGGTGCCTATGGTCGCCTGCTGGATTTTTATTTTCTGAGAAGAATCGATGCCAATAAATACAGCAGCGGTGGACTTTTTCTTGGAAGAATGCTCCACTGCTCTCGTGCTTTACTCGTTTTAATAGGAAAAGATTAAAACCCAACAATTTGCTGGAATTCTGCTATAGCGTAAATGAATTTGCTCGGTAATGGGTTTTGATAGGTTGTGTATCTCTTGCATAAAGCGGCACAATCTGCCACATTTCGCTTTCTCCTTTTAGTGGACTCTTAGCCACCAACGGAATATTTGACCAATATGATCCCCACCATCGCGTACAGGTAAGGATCTCTTCCATCACAAAGGTATGCCTGTGATCATAAAAACTACCAGTTTTGTTAAAAGTGCTACTCGGCCGGGTAATTATCCTGAATTAAGTTTCCCGGAAATTGCTTTTGCCGGGCGCAGTAACGTGGGTAAAAGCTCGTTGCTGAATGTGTTGATTCAGCGCAAAAGCCTAGTTCGTACCTCTTCTACCCCTGGACGGACGCAGTTAATTAATTTTTTTGACCTCAATGGCGAATTATTGCTGGTTGATTTGCCCGGTTATGGATTTGCCAAAGTACCAATGGCAGTAAAAAACCAGTGGGGACCTATGGTGCGTACCTATCTGCATACGCGTACAACCCTGGCTGCGGTGGTAATGCTATTTGATGTGCGCCGGGTACCGCGCGCGGAAGATTTGCAATTGCTCGACTGGTTAGAAGAGTTTGGCATTCCAACCATTCCAGTAATTACCAAGATTGACAAAGTTAGCCGCAATGTGCGCAGTAAACAGATTAAGCCTATAATTGATGCGACGGGATTGCCTGTTGAGGCGTTTACTCTGTTCTCGGCCCTGAGCAAAGAGGGGCGCGAAGAGATTTGGGAACGTCTTGAAGTGGCCGTCGAAAGTATGTCTTCAGAAATGGAGCAGGAGCCTTCCTCGGCCCTTGACGCTGAAGACTGAAATGGTTAGAGTGAGATAGTTTTTACCAATTAAGAAAGGTAGGTTTGTGTGGGCATCGTATATGTTGTTGGAGCTGGTGTTGAAGGACAGGAAGGGTTCAGTGCTCGAGCCCTCAGCTTGGTACAACAGGCTCAAGTATTGTACGGTGCTCCGCGGTTGTTGGAGTTGTTTGCCGAATTACCAGCGCGCAAAGTAGTGTTAAACGATAATGACGATCTGCCCGCTCTAGTTCAGGCCGACACTGGCACCAGCGTGGTCTTGACTTCCGGCGACCCCCTGTTTTTCAGTATCGGGCGTAGCCTGTTGCGCAACCTTCCCAAAGAGCAGCTGGAATTTGTGCCCAATGTAAGTTCGGTGCAGTTTGCTTTTGCCCGCATTAAAGAGCCTTGGGATGATGCTGTCTTTATCTCGACCCAGGGGCGTCCACTGACAGATATTGTTGATCGGATTGTGGCCAACAATAAGGCGGCGATTTTAACCGATGCCCAGCATACCCCAGCGGCAATCGCTACTGAATTGTTGCGCCGTGGGCGTGATGGTTATACCGTTTATCTGTGTGAAAATCTTGGTAGCGCAGATGAACGCATCGTACAGACCACGGTGCGAAAGCTACCCAACCTGGCCGCCGCTGAATTGAATGTAGTTATTTTTATCAAAAGTTACGATGGCGATAACTTGGTAGGACAGCGCATTTTTGGTGTTTCCGATAACCAATTTGTGGCACTAAAAAAACAGATGACTGGTGAAGAGGCGCGCGTGGTGGCGCTAGCCAAATTGCAGTTGAGCAGTGGTATGACCCTGTGGGACATTGGCTCCGGTAGCGGTTCGGTAAGTATCGAAGCAGACTATCTGCTGCCACAAGGGCGGATTTTTGCTGTCGAACGTAACAGCGAATATCTTGCGGCAATGCAGCAGAATCTCAACAAATTCAAACCGCGTAACGTACGGGTAATTGAAGGTGAGGCTCCGAGTTGCCTGGAAGATATTCCTGATCCAGATCGGGTTTTTATTGGTGGTAGTGGTGGTAACCTATGGGATATATTGGAAGCGGTAGATCTACGATTGCCGGCTGATGGACGAGTTGTGATCACCGCGACAACTTTGGATACTTTGGTGTCGGCAACCGATTATTTCGAAAATTCAGGTTATGCTGTCGAGGTGATTACTTTGAATGTGGCGCGCACCAGTCCCAGTACCGATTATAAAGTTTTTGAAGCACGCAATCCGGTGTATGTAATTGTGGCAACAAAGGATTTAGGCTGATTTTATATATGCGCTGGTTGTGCCTCAGCTAGTCTAAAAGGAGTGCAAATGGAAACACAAAATCGTCGAGCGAGCGAACGGGTTGATACGTTGAATTTTGTTCACTACGTTCTGGATAGTTGTAGCGAAGGTGATATTGAAAATATGGGGCGCACTCTTGATGCTAGTGAGAAGGGGATGTTGTTGCAAACCAGTGCTATGCTTCCTGTAGGTCAGCGGATAACCCTGAGTGTGGGGCTTGGCGAACATATCGTTGAGCTGAGTGGGGAGATTGTTCACTGTGTGGAGACGGATCAAGGGCTGTGCAACAGTGGCATTGAATACGACGCTATGGGTGCTGATCAATTAAATAAGTTGAAAAATTTCTTGGCCGCATTCACTGCGGCTAAATCCTGATTGTTTCACTCTGAATATGACATTGCCTTGGTCGGCGGGTAGCGTTCCGCTTATGTTAGCTCCAATGCAGGGTCTTACCAATCGCGCGATGCGTATGGTACAGGCTCAGTTGGGTCAGCCAGATGTGGTGTTTACCGAGTTTTTAAGGGTGCGCCAGTGTACCCCTCAGCGTATTTCTCGTAGCGATCGCCGTGAATCTGCGGCACAAATACCCGCAACTGTTCTTAGCTCAGCCCCGACTCTGGTGGCGCAACTTATTGGTCATACGGCTTCTTCTTTAGCTGAAGCTGCGCAGATGGTACAGCAGCAAGGCGTAGAGCATATCAATCTCAACATGGGCTGTCCGTTTGGACGTACCACCTCAGGTAAGACCGGTGGTGCCATGTTGCGCGCCCCGGAATTATTACCGGACTGTGTCAGTGCTATTCGGCGGGTGGTAACCGGAAGTTTTTCTATTAAATTACGTGCTGGCTACGATGATGCGGAGCAGGTTTTTAGTTTGTTGCCCATGTTTGTCGATGCCGGAGTTGATTTCCTCATCTTGCATCCACGCACCGTGGTGCAAAAATACAGTGGCTATGCTGATCATACTATTACTGCCCGCCTGGTTGAACTGAGTAAAATTCCGATAATTGCCAATGGCGACGTGGTGAGTGCTGAGCAAGGGCGGCTGTTGCTGAAAAAAACTGGTGCTGCTGGTTTAATGCTCGGTCGCGGAGCTATTGCGGATCCGTTATTGTTTCAGCGCATACGGGGTACGTTGCCCGATGCGGTTGATGTTGATCAGCGCCAACGGGAAATGCGTGGTTATTTATCTGCGGTATGTGCCTCCTATACTGAGCTGTTCTGTGGTGATCAGCAGGTGCTGTGCAAATTGAAGGCGGCGCTGGCATGCATGTCAGATGAACGGCTTGAACCATGGGTGACGCGGCTGCGGCGCTGTCATACTCTTACTGCTTTTAAGGCGGAACTTAGTCTTGGCTAACTACTTGTGTCCCTGGTGTGCTTTTGTCGATAGTATGTAGATTATATACAATGTTTGATTGACTTTACCGTTTCTATTGTGTAATAAGCGTACTGCTGTATATTTCTATTATACAGCGGGTTTGACTCAGGAAATAATTAATTGAGCACGGCTAACTTTATTACGCTGGTTCGCAGGTTGCTATGTTTGGC
Organism: uncultured Desulfuromonas sp.; assembly: GCA_964536375.1. Classification (GTDB taxonomy): domain Bacteria; phylum Desulfobacterota; class Desulfuromonadia; order Desulfuromonadales; family Desulfuromonadaceae; genus Desulfuromonas. The sequence goes on from CAZHXF010000049.1 coordinate 5,828, forward strand.
ACTGGTATCAGTTTTCAGCTGGAGTAAGGAGTATTTGATGGAGAAGAGGGTGTTTCGTTGGATATCACTGAGTTTTCTGGCGCTGGTGCTGGTGTTTGCCGGGGCGCAAAGTGTTCTGGCCGATGTTGAGACTTGCCTGGAGTGTCACGAAGATGTGGTGGCTGCGAGCGACTTTATGTCATCGGTGCATGGGCAGAACGAGATAGCTTGCCTTGATTGTCACGCTATTGAAAATTTGATGGCCCATGTCGACGATGGTGTACTTCCTGGTCCGGTAGATTGCGCCAGTTGTCATGATGAAATTGCTGCTCAGCATGGTAACAGTGTGCATAAACAGGATGGTGTTGGCTGTATCGATTGCCACAACGCGGTGCATACTTTGGCTGCTGGTGCAGGCAAACAAGCGGTTGTGCTTGGCTGTTCTATCTGTCATGAAATGGAAGGTTATGCCGATTCCGTCCATGGTAGGGGAGTTGCCGCGGGTAATAATGATGCAGCTTCTTGCGCAGATTGCCATGGGCTGCATGAAATAAAAAGTTTATCTCAGGGTGAAACTAAAGATGCGCGCGCGTTCGGTGCTGAAGTGTGTATCAAATGTCACGCAGACGAAGAGATGATGGAGCGCAATGAGGTTCTCACCAATGCGGTGCATACCTATACAGCCAGTTATCACGGCAAAAGTTTTCACTTGGGGTATCCCGAGTTGACTGCTACCTGTGCTGACTGCCATGGTAGTCACGCGGTGTTGTCTCAGGATAACCCTGCTTCAACTATTAACATAGAAAACCGTGCGGCAACTTGTGGTAAATGCCACGAAGGATCAACGCGGCTATTCAGCTATTTTTATGCCCATGGCGATCATTCAGATTTTAAAAACTACCCGGTGCTTGCCGTAACTTTTTGGGCTATGACCGCTTTGCTCGTCGGTACATTCTCGGTGTTCTGGTTGCACTCCATATTGTGGATGATTCGTGGCATTGCCGATAATAAAGACAAGAAAGCCGCTCTGTCTGCCGGTAAGGCACATATAGAGATCCCTGATGGTCATCGCGTGTACAAGCGCTTTCAGGGTTATCATATTTTCATGCACCTGCTGGTTATTGTCAGCTTCCTGATTCTGTCTTTAACTGGTTTGCCGCTGAAATTTTATGACCAGCACTGGGCCCAGATTATGATGGACTTCTATGGTGGCACAGCAAATGCGGCATACGGTCACCGTATCGGTGCCTGTATAACCTTTGTCTACTTCGGTATGGCGCTATGGCTCAGTTTTAATTTCTTGTTCTTGCGCAAGGACATTCCGGGTATGTGGCTGCAGCGTCTATTTGGTCCTGATTCATTGATGCCTAACCTGCGTGATATTCAAGATGTCACCAATATGGTGCGTTGGTTCCTGTGGAAAGGACCAAAGCCAACCTTTGAGCGTTGGAGCTACTGGGAGAAATTCGATTTTATCGCTGTTTTCTGGGGTATGTTTGCCATCGGTGGTTCCGGTCTAATGCTATGGTTTCCTGAGTTCTTTGGGCTGTTCTTGCCGGGTTGGGTGTTCAACGTGGCTACAATAGTGCACTCGGATGAAGCGTTGCTGGCAACAGGGTTTATTTTCTCGGTCCACTTTTTCAATACTCATCTGCGCCCGGAGAAATTCCCGATGGATTTTGTTATTTTCAATGGCGAGATGCACAAGGAAGAGTTTCTCGAAGAGCGCGGCGATCAATGGAAGCGTTACGAGGATTTGGGTCTTACTGAGCAATTCTTCAAAGATAAGCCGTCGAGCCCGATCTATGGCTTGATTCTCAGGATCTTCGGTTTCACTGCGGTAGCAATTGGTGTAGTGCTGCTGGTGTTGATGGCTCTGTCTATTATTGGTGGTCATTAGACACAGTCTGATGGATTTGTGTTATAAAAAAGGGGGAGTTGCTGATGCGGCTCCCCTTTTTTAGCTTTTAAGTGGAGTTTAGTGTGAAGAGGTTTGCGATTTCTATCGGCGTGCTCGGTCTTGTCTTGAATGTGCTTGGTGGCATTTCTGCTTTGGCTGGTGTGTATCTTATTACGGCTAAAGCAGGAGTGGAAATGTTTGGCTGGGGAGATGCACGCACATTTGGCTATCTTTTCTTCTGTGTTGGTTTGTGCTGTGTGTGTGCCGGGTTGGTTTTGGCAAAATACGCGCGCAAATAATTACAGCTAAAGGCTTTTTATGTTGCCAATTAGGCACTCACTGCTAGTTAAATTCATGACCGTTATCAGCGCCGTGTTATTGGTTACCATGCTTATTTCCGTAGTAGTTAATGTACGCTTTCAGCGTGAGACTACTAAGGAAAATTCGTTGCATGCGGCGGATTATTTCAGTGAAACCATTCTTCATTCTACCTACTACCAAATGTTGTCTGACGACCGTAAGCTGTTGTATCAGATGATTGATAAAGTTGGTGCCATGGATGGAATTCGCCGAATTCGTTTGTTCAATAAAGATGGTGTCATCAACTTTTCCACTGATAAACAAGAGGTGGGGCAGGTGTTGCAACTGAAATCAGAAGGATGCAGTGTTTGTCATATCGACAATGGTGCTCCACTGACCGAAGCACCAACCGCGGCACGGGGGCGAACATTTTATGATGAAAATGGTGAGATGTTTCTTGGTGTTACCAAGGCGGTGTATAATGACCCCAGCTGTTATAATGCTAGTTGCCATTATCATCCAGCAGATCGTGAACTGAACGGTATTCTGGATGTGCAGATATCCTTAAAAGATCGCATGGCTCAAGTGGATGCTTTTCGTGATGCATTTATAATTCTCACCTGTGTTCTGTTGGTGCTGTTGTTTGTCTCCCTGCTTATGCTTACCAAGCGACTGATTATTGCCCCGGTAAATATGTTGCTAGCGCAACAGCAGCGTATTGCGGGTGGTGATCTAACAAGTTTTATAGAGGATGCACCGCGCAATGAGTTAGGCGATTTAGCTCGCGGTGCTAATGATATGACCCGCAGCTTGCGAGTGTCTCAAGATGAGATACGTGAGTGGGCGCGGACTCTTGAGGCTAAGGTAGAAACAAGAACGGCGCAGATAAGAAATATGCAGAGCAACCTGGCTCGTTCCGAACGACTTGCCTCACTAGGTGAGTTGGTTGCTGGCATTGCTCACGAGATCAATAATCCACTGACTGGCATCCTAATGTTTTCTACAATGGCCGGAGAAACTCCGGGCATTGATGATCAGCTTAAAGCAGATTTAGCTACTATTACGCGCGAAACTGAACGCTGCGCCGGAATTGTCAGAGGGTTGCTTGATTTTGGTCGCGAATCCATTCCGCATAAAACTTTTACTTCAATAAATTTAATTCTGGATAAAGCTCTCGCTCTGGTTGAGCATCAGATTTTGTTTCAAAATATTAAGATTGTGCGTGACTACGGGATGGATATCCCGAACATGGAAGTTGATCCTGATCAGCTGGAGCAGGTGTTTATGAATATGTTCATCAATGCTGCGCAAGCTATGCCCAATGGCGGCGAGCTGGTTATTAAGAGCTTAGAGGATAATCGTTGGATTGTGGCACGTATTTCAGATAGTGGCTGTGGTATCCCCGGGAAGAATCTGACTAGAATTTTTGACCCCTTCTTTTCTACTAAAGAGCAGAAGGGTACCGGCTTGGGGTTGTCGGTTTCATACGGTATTGTGGAAAATCATGGTGGTGATATCTTGGTTGAAAGCAGCCCGGAGAAAGGTACTGCCTTTTCTATTCGACTGCCTAAGGATGGAGCACTATCGGTAGCTGCTGTAGTTGAAAAATAAGATAGGGATCTTGTTTAGCTAGTCTGTTTTATGGTCGCGAGCTGAAACGCTCAGTTTTTTCATCAACGCCTGAAAATTGGGGCGCAGCATGCCCACCTCTGCTGCCGCGCGGGTAATGTTCCACTCGCTGCGTTTTAGTGCTTCTATAACGAAGCTTTTTTCAATTGGCAATACCGCCTCTTCACGCAGTCGACGTTTGGCTTCTTTCAGTTCTTCAGTTGTTGATGGCACACATTCGTCGCCGCAATTAGCTAAAAAGTCCTCATCACCTAGACCGAGGTCAATGGGTTGAATCGTCCCTCCCGGAGCTAGGACCACTGCACGTTCAATCATGTGTTCCAATTCGCGAATATTGCCGGGGAAATCATAGTCTTCCAGAAGATCCATTACTGTTGGACTGACCCCTTTGATGTCTTTATTTATTTCATCAGAAAATTTGCGCAGAAAGTAACCTACTAGCAGGGGTAGATCTCCACTGCGCTCACGCAGAGGTGGCATGTCTATAGGTATGGTGTTGAGACGAAAATAAAGATCTTCTCTGAACTTTCCTTCGCTGGACAATTCGCGCAGGTTTTTATTGGTGGCAGAAATAAGGCGAATATCAATGGGTTGTGGTTTGGTGCCACCCAGTGGCGTCACCTCGCGTTCTTGAATGACGCGCAGCAATTTAGCTTGTGAACTTATGCTGATGTTGGAGATTTCATCGAGAAATAAAGTGCCGCCGTTGGCTACCTTAAACAGACCTACTTTGGTGTGCGTTGCCCCGGTAAAAGAGCCTTTTTCATGGCCAAACAATTCACTTTCCAACAGGCTCTCTGCTAGAGCGGTGCAGTCTATAGCGACAAAAGGCTTGTCTTTGCGCGAGCTGTTTTCATGGATAGCCCGCGCAACTAACTCCTTGCCGGTCCCGCTCTCCCCAGTTATTAGCACAGTGCTGTCGGTAGGAGCAACTTGGAGTATGCGAGTGTATATTTTCTGCATCGCCTTACTGTCACCAATAAAACGTTTCAGCCCAGCGTTGCTTTTTATCTCCTCACTGCTGTGGTTGCCCTCTTCATTAATACGTTGCTGATTTATTGCTTTCTCCACCAGTTCTTTTACCTGGGCGGGATTGAATGGTTTAGCGAGGTAATCAAAAGCACCATTTTTTATAGCATCCACGGCAGTTTCTACAGTTGCGTAGCCAGTGATAATTATGACCGGAACATTTGGTTGAAGAATTTTTATTGATTTTAAAACTTCCATGCCACTCATGCCGGGCATTTTTAAGTCACTAATAACCAGATTGAAATTATCGCTTTGTACCAGTTCTAGGGCTGAGTGACCACTGGTAGCTGTAGCAACATAATAGCCTTCATGCTCAAGAATTCGCTGGACCGCTTGGCGGATGACTGATTCATCGTCAATAACTAAAATTCGCTTCTTGGACATGGGCTTTTGTTCCTCCTGCCAGCTATGCAGCCGGATGGTGCTTGTTAATGTTTAAATTTCTTACGTTGCCCGTAAAAAAACTATAAGCTAGTGATTGTGCAGGTTTTATATTTTTTATGCGCTGTAGACAGCACTGTTATCTATAATTATTTGTCGATTGATGTCAAGCAAACGCCCTATAGACCCAAGAGCAATGTGTGATGACATGTTAACAATTTCTATTTGTTGAGTGTGGAGCTTGCCATGCACGCAAAGTATATTACACTTATTTTTTGCGACTGCATAGCAATTCTATACACTTAACATTAATCTCAGCAAATCAAGTGTTTTGCCGGGGTATTGATATTTGTTAGGTGTGAAAAAGTGTTTAAAGCCGCACTGTTGTATGGAAATTGTATACAGTTGTAGTTTTCTTTATATTCATGTAGTGTGCGAAATCGTGAAAATAGTAAATTGATATTGATATTGATTTTGGTGTGTTTACTGCGCTTGTATATAATTGAGTGTGGTGCTTCAGCCCACCTGTTATGGTTATGCGGAACGTCGATCTGGAGGCCAGGTCAAAACTTTCAATTTTATGTAATTGGTTTAAGCAAGGAAAAGGAGCTTCGTTACACGATGAAAACAAACATTTTATACGTGGTTGCACTTGCAGCCTGCTTGACATTCGTTGGTAGCCCAGTATGGGCGATGGAAACCGATGATTGTCTTGCCTGCCATACCAGCGCTGATGATGTTGGAGAGAACAACGTTATCAATATGCAGGTATTTGCTAAGACACAGCATGCTGTCGATGGTTGTGTTGGTTGTCATGAGGTCAGCGATGAACATCCGGATTCAGGTCCTGCGCCTGAGATGGCTGCTACATGTGCTGATTGTCACGACGGCATAACGGCAAGTTATTCGGCAAGTGCTCATGGCGATAACGCTACCTGCACCGAGTGCCACAACCCTCATGCTGCATTGCCGCCAACGAGTTTATCTGGTGTGCAGATGAACAGTCCTTGCCAAACTTGTCATGAGGCTGATGAAGTAGAAAGAACTCATGCCAGATGGTTGCCTGAAGCTGGCATCCATATAAGTGCTGTGCCTTGCGTAACCTGTCACAGCTCTACCGATAAATTTGTTATCACGCTCTACATTACTCATCGTAAAGATGATCGTGCCTATGCTGCATATGAAGTTATTGATTTTGCCGATCTGCAGCAACGGACAGGGGTGCAAAGTGCTACATTGCTTATCGACACTGACCAGAATGGTGAAGTTTCTCTAGATGAGCTTTCCGCCTTCTATGTTGACAGCAGTAAGTCTGGCTTGCGTCTGTGGGCAATGATGACACCAGAAACTGTCAGCCATGATTTTCAGACTATGGATAATCGCTGGGATTGTACTTACTGTCACGCCGCTGGTCCTGAAGCGATGGATAGCAGTTTTGTTGCCTTCCCGCAGGCAGATGGTACCTATACACGGTTACCCATGGAAGAAGGGGCAACTCTGGATGCACTGTTTGGGACCCCGGATTTTTATATGGTTGGTGCTACCCGAAGTAAGGCGTTGAATTATGTCGGTTTGCTAATATTGCTCGCTGGATGGGCACTGCCTATTGGGCACGGTAGCATTCGCTTTTTGACCCGTAAGAACAGAAGGAAGGATCATTAGAAATGGAAGTACAAGAGAGAATTTATCTTACTCCTACACCGGTGCGTATTTGGCACTGGCTGAATGCTTTGGGAATTGTAACTCTGATTGTTACTGGAGCGCAAATTCGTTTCCCCGACGTTATTAATATCTTTGGTACCTATAAGGCTGCAGTAAGTTTACATCATACCGCTGGTATAGTAGTTGCCCTGTCTTTTGTGCTGTGGTTGTTTTACTATGCTGTTATAGTGCGTATGCTTACCAAACTTTATGTTCCCGATGGTAAAGATATTCAATCAGGGATGATTAATCAGGCATTGTACTATTTCTTCTATTTTTTCACCGGGACTAAAGAAAATCCCCATCATGAATCGCCAACTAATAAGTTCAATCCTATGCAAAAGGCTGCTTATGTGGTGATTATGATGATGCTTGTGCCCGTGATAATTGTTACTGGTCTGGTTTTGTTGAACCTTGGTCCGTTGAATGAGTTGGTACTGATGTTAGGTGGCGTGCGGGTTGTGGTTGGTGTTCACTTTCTAGTAGCATGTTGTTTAGGTGCGTTTATCCCGACTCATTTCTATTTGGCGACTTTAGGGCATACACCTTTTGCTCACTTCAAACCAATGTGGACTGGATGGGAAGATCATTCCGACCATTAATTTCTATTGCCAGTTGATTCTTACAACAGCGAAGCGACTAGTCGCTTCGCTGTTTTTTTTAGGAGACTAATCATGTCAAGACGGATATCAACACGGACTATTGTCCCTGTCGCCGTAGTCATGGCTGCCTTTATCACTCTGTGTTTTATCCTGTTGTATTCTTATGTGCGGACCTTGATTCAGGATAATAGTATTGAGCGGGTGGCTTACATGGCAAAGACCGTGGTTAGCTCTCTAAGTTACGATATGCTTAACAATGATCACGCCGCTGTGAAATATTCCATAGCAAATATGGGCAATAACTCTGGTGTTGCCCATATGCGTGTGTTCGATAAAAAAGGGGTAATCAGATTCTCCAAGAATTCAGCTGAAGTCGGGAAATTGATCGACCTTAAAGCAGAGAGCTGCAATATTTGTCATAACAATCAGGAGACTGTTTATTCTGGAGAAGGCAATGAACGGGTGCGGTTTTTTGAAGGTGATAAGGCACCAGTGCTAGGTTTGTCATATCCTATTCCGCGTCAGGATAGCTGTGTGACTAGTCAGTGCCATCCTGGGCAGCAGCACCGGGAATTGCTCGGGATTGTCGATGTTGGCATGTCGCAACTGCAGTTTCAAAAAGATATGGCTGGGGTTACTAAGGTTTTGGTCGGATTCTGGTTCATGGTGGTTTTGTTGTCTGTCGGTCTAATTTCCGCAATTTTACAAAAAAATGTCTTGGCACCTGTAGACCGCCTGTACCGTTACGTTAAGCAGTTGCGTCGTGGTGTATATGTTGATCCAGAACTTGAAGATAACTACGAATTAGAATATATAGCTGAAGCTGTTAAGGACCTGGCAGATAAAGCGGCGCAGCGCGAAGGGTAGAGTCCCTCACTGTTTGGAGAATGATTGACCGCTGCTAGATAATCATGGGGATATTTTATGCCGTTAGGGCGCAAGCTGAAAACAACATCGGATCAGACCGATAAGCGCAGCCCGCAGCAACGCCTGGCTAGAATTCAAGCGCACATAGATACCCTACATGCTCTTTCACGCCAAGGATTGTGGGGTTTGCTGACTTTTATTCTGCTAAGTGTGGTGGTGGTGTATTTTCAGGATGCCAATCTGCTCGCTAATGTATCCCAAGGAACAAGAGAGTTTCTTGGCAAGCCTCCATCGGCAAAATTGATCAATATGGCTTTGGCTGTGTACAGTTTTTCTGCGTTGATATTAACCCTGTCCCGTTTGACTGATCGTACCGAAACCTATCGTGGTTGGGCGCATGTTGGTTATTTAACTGGCTTTTACATGTTCTATTTTTTGGCTAATGCTGTTCGGGTAAATGCGCTGGCTGTTGTAGTTTCTGGACTGACTATCTTAGGTTTAGAATATTATAGCGTGCGTAGTTTTACTTCTGCATCTATCCGTCGCGAGCGTACCATTATGAAGAAGCTGGCTGGTGAGCGTGTAGATATAGATGATAAAGCTCTCTAGGTTTTGGTCTGACAGGAAAAAGTTTGTGCTGCAGAGCCGCTGTTAATACTGCCAGCTGCGTTTTTATTGGGTTTAGCTGGCTAAAGAGAAAGATTGCAGTGGCGACAGGATCTGCCCCATGAGGTGCTGACGCCTCGCATATGAAACAAGTTGCCACACTGTGGGCAGCGACTTGTGCTCACCCTTACTCCAGCCACACCCGCAGCAATAATCCACAAGACCGCGACAATTGCTGGCCCAGTGTTGTCCAAAGAGAGCGTCAAGGTTATGCCAATTGCAGGCAGATAGCTTATAAATACGCACCACAATTGCAAGCGTTTACTTTTAATGTTTTTCAGCCCGTCTTGTAGTTTTTTATCCTCCATAGTTCACTCCAATATTTGATTCTTTTTGTTTCTAATAAGCATTACTCGGGAATAACGTCAATCGGTATAGTTTGTTTCTGGTTGAATTATAGCAAATTGCTTAAGTCGGATCTGCATATAAATTAATAAATGTAACTGAGTAGCACTAATCTTCCGATCTGGTTGTGCGCCCGGTATCCGTCATCCTCGCGCATGCGGGTATCCAGAGGTTTTGCATAGATTCCTTGACTCCTGCCTGCGCGAGAGTGACGAACTTTTTGGCGATAGCGGAAGATTGGTATTAACTAGGTAAATGTATGGTATGTGGGCACGCATTCAAGTTGATCTGCTGGAAATGTTTGTTTGAACGCACAAAAATAAAAGTAAATTGGTTGCGTATAAGTAAAATATGCGCATTGGTGTGGGAAGAAAGAGCCGTTAAATCAGTATGTTATACAATGCGTTGTTCGTAGTTATTTATAATAAGCCTGAAGTAGATAGTATTTGTATACAAAACAGCAGCGTTATTGTGCCAGTAGTAATTTTATAAAACTTATATCATTGTCTAACTGCATGTAATGATGAAGTAAATTATAAATATATCTATTGAACTTTGTCTTGGCACCTAAAGTGCAAAGAAGATAAATGAAGACTTTACTGATAGATTTGCATTGAGAAAATATAAATAAATTGGAGGACAAAATGAAATTATTGATAAATGTACTGATTCTTTTGGGTGTTTCTTTCATGGGTAATGTTTTTGCTGGCGCTAACGCTGCTAGTGGTGGCTCGGGAATTATGGTGTGGTTTTTTATCGGTTTTATTTCATTGTTCGTAGTGTCACAATTAATACCCAGTGCTATCTTAGTTTTTAGTTTGATAAAGGGTCTGTTTGCCAAAACAGAAACTGACGCTCACGATGCTGGTGATTAAACTTATTGATTTATTATTGTCTGGATGATGGTTGTTTGTCAGCACAAGGAATTTCCTGATTACTATTGATCAAAGCCGAGGGCACCCTCGGCTTTTTTGCGTTTATGCCGATTGTATTAGCATGATGTAAAAGGATTAAAATTAACTATTTGCAGTCTTTTCAACACCTTTACCCACAGCCTATTAACAATATGTTGTGGGTGACTTAAATTCTAATGTCTATATGTGGTGTTTTCTCTTGTTTGTCTGTTTAGTGCTGTGATAGTTTTATTCCCTTGGTGGTGCCAATCCGGTTGGTCAATTATCGGTAACGGCGGTCTGTTTCTAAATGGAGGCGAAGGCGTTGGAATATATTCGCAAGCGTGATGGTCGATTGGTGGCTTTCGATGAAAAGAAAATTGCTAAGGCAATAAAAAAATCTGTCCGTGCTGTTGGTGGTCATGATATGAGCAAGGCTGCTGGTGTTGTGCGCCAGGTTGTGGGTATCCTTGAGATTATCTACAAGGATGGTCGGGTGCCAACGGTAGAAAATGTTCAGGATCTAGTTGAGAAACAGCTGATTGAAAGTGGTCATGCACAAACTGCAAAGGCGTATATCCTTTATCGGCGTCAGCATGAGCAGCTGCGTGAAACCCGTTCCTTTATGCAGGAATCTATTGAAGCAATAGATTCCTACCTTACTCAGGAAGATTGGCGGGTGAAAGAGAACGCCAATATGGGTTATTCGTTGCAGGGGTTGAATAATCACATTGCTTCAAATATCACTAGCAACTACTGGTTAAATAAAATATACCCAGCTAGGATTTCCGATGCCCATCAAAATGGTGATTTTCATATCCACGATTTAGGTATGCTGTCGGTTTACTGCTGCGGTTGGGATTTGAAGGATCTGTTGCTCCTCGGGTTTACTGGCGCTTATGGCAAGGTGCAGAGCGCGCCAGCTAAACACTTTCGCACCGCTCTGGGTCAAGCCGTAAACTTTTTTTATACCCTGCAGGGTGAAGCTGCTGGAGCTCAGGCTTTTGCCAGTTTTGACACTTTGCTGGCTCCATTTATTTACTATGATAAACTTAGCTATACTGAAGTGAAACAGGCTATGCAGGAGTTTATCTTCAGCATGAATGTTCCGACGCGCGTTGGTTTCCAGACGCCTTTTACTAACATCACCCTTGATCTTATTTCACCGCGCAATGTTGCCCATGAAGCAGTAGTTATCGGTGGCGAGCTCCAGCAGAAAACCTACGGTGAGTTTCAAGAAGAGATGGATCTGTTTAATCGTGCCTTCTGCGAAGTGATGATGGCTGGGGATTCAGCTGGGAGGATTTTTACTTTCCCTATCCCTACTTACAATATTACTGCCGATCTGGACTGGGAGAGTGATCGTTTGCGCTCAGTGTGGGAGATGACAGCCAAATTTGGCACGCCATATTTTAGTAATTTTATCAATTCGGATATGGATCCAGAGGATGCCCGTTCAATGTGTTGCCGCCTGCGTCTGGATAATCGTGAACTGCGCCGCCGTGGCGGGGGTCTGTTTGGTTCTAACCCGCTGACTGGATCCACCGGAGTTGTAACTATCAACCTGCCGCGCGCAGCTTACCTAACTCAGAATAAAGAGGAGTTTTTTAACCGCATCTCTGAGTTGATGTATCTGGCTGCCGAATCGTTGGATATCAAGCGCAAGCAGTTAGAGCGTTTTACTGAAGATGGGTTGTATCCATATAGCCGCTTCTATTTGAATGCTATTCATGCTCGCAGCGGACGCTACTGGGATAACCACTTTTCCACCATCGGGTTGATAGGCATGAATGAAGCGGCTCTGAACTTGTTAGGTGAAGGGATAGACAGCGTTGCTGGTGCTCAGTTTGCCGAAGAGACCCTGATGTTTATGCGTAAAAAGCTGGAAACCTTTCAACACGAGAGTGGTCAATTGTATAATTTGGAGGCAACTCCGGCCGAAGGTACCAGTTTTAGGCTGGCACAGCGCGATCGCCAAGAGTATCCGGATATTATCACTGCTGGAGATAGTCAGCCATTCTACACCAATTCTACTCAGTTGCCGGTGGGTGCCACAGACGATATCTTCCAGGCTTTGCAGCATCAGGATTCACTGCAGACCAAATATACCGGCGGTACCGTGTTCCACGCTTTTCTGGGAGAAAAGTTGGAAGATTGGCGCAGCGCTCGCCTGTTGGTGCGGCGCATAGCAGAGAACTTCCACCTGCCTTATTTTACCATTAGCCCAACATTTACCATCTGTCCTGAGCATGGATATATTGCAGGCGAGCATTTTTCCTGTCCGTATAATCAAGGCGAAAAGGCTGCCTAATAAAAAACTTTTTTAATACAATAACTCAACAAACTTATATGGAGAAACAACATGGCTAACAAGTGTCAGCAAAAAACAGAAGTATATTCAAGGGTGTGTGGCTTTTTTCGTCCTGTGCAACAATGGAACAAAGGTAAGCAGGAAGAGTTTGCGCAGCGTCGCGATTATGTGGTTGAAAATACCACTAGCTCCAAGTAATTAGCCATGGGAATAAAAGGTTTTCAGGGGACCAGCCTGCTGGATTTTCCTCAGCGGGTTGCTTCCCTGGTTTTTTATGGTGGGTGTAATTTGCGCTGCCCCTATTGTCATAATCCGCAGTTAGTTCAGCAGCCGGATAGCTATCCAGATATTTCCATCGCTGATGTTGTGGCAATGCTAGAGCAGCGCTGTGGGTTTATTGATGGAGTGGTGGTTTCCGGTGGTGAGCCGACATTGGCTGAGGAACTGCCTGAATTGTTGCGCCAGATCAAACAGCTGAAACTACAGGTTAAGCTGGATACTAATGGTTTGCGCCCGCAGGTTTTGGAGGCATTGCTGGAGCAGAATCTGCTTGATTTTGTCGGTTTAGATGTGAAAACGTCACCAAACCGTTATACTCAGCTACATAATATAGCGGTTGATGCTCAGGCTATCCTTCAGAGTGTGAATATATTGAAGATGGCGCCAATAGAGGTGGAGTTTCGCACAACCTGTGTTCCCCGCATTGTTACGCTAGATGATATTCATGCCATTGGAAAAATTCTACACGGGGCTCCGCAGTGGGTGTTGCAACAATTTGTTGCCCCACCAGCTATGGATGAAGATCTGCGCCATTGTCAACCGTACACAGCTGAGCAATTGCAAAACTTTGCCACGATTGGTCAGCAATATGTGTCGCAAGTAACCCTGCGCGGGTTGTGATTCTGGTTAAATAAACTCATCATGCTTTCAACAAGGAGGAAAAAGTGAAAAAAATCGTTTTGTTATTGTTGCTCTTGGTGCCGCTGGTTGGCTGTAGTAAACCGCAGTCAAACGCAATTAAGGCTGATGGCAGTAGCTATGCAGTGCAGTTTTTAGTTGATGCTGGCATAACTTCTGACATGAGCGCTACCCAGGTAAGAGCTCAACGCCAGATGGCTACGTG
>CAZHXF010000050.1:0-9501 GCA_964536375.1 uncultured Desulfuromonas sp.
ATTGATAATACTTTTATGGTGTATCGGAAATTCCAATAGTTATACACATTGATTACCGTAACGGCTGAGCTGTTACAGCCATTTCTTCTTTTTGAAATAGATCAGCAGCACTGCGGGAATGGCAAGAAATGCCCCCCACAGAAGGGGGTAAGCCCACTTCCACTGCAGCTCAGGCATGTACGCGAAGTTCATCCCATAGATACCAGTCAAAAATGTCAAAGGGATGAAAATTGAGGCGAACACCGTCAAAACCTTCATAACTTCATTCATTTTGTTGCTTAAGCTAGACATGTAGATATCTAACAGCCCAGTCAATATTTCGCGGTAGGATTCAATTGATTCGATTACCCGCATGGCATGATCAGACACGTCACGCAAATATATCTGCGTTTTTTCGTCGATCAATCCGGACTCGCTGCGCAACAGCCCTGCCAACATTTCCCGTATCGGAGATACGTGCCGTCTAATATTGATGATTTCCCGCTTAAGAAGTTGGATTCTATTGAGAGTGCCCTGAGTGGGACCATTGACCAGCAAACTGCCTTCAAGTTGCGTAATTGACTCATCCAATGAATCTATCAGACTAAAATTCTGGTCGACAACGGTATCCAGAATCACATAGGTCAGATAATCTGTCCCAAGACTGCGCAAGCGCCCTTTGCTCGCCCTTACCCGTTGCTGAACCGAGAGAAAAAGATCATCCTTTTTCTCTTTAAACAAAAAAACAAAATTCTTGAACACCAACAGGCTAATTTGTTCATAGTTTACCTTGAACTGTTGATTTTCAGACATCAGGCACTTGAGAACAATGTAGAGGTAATCTTCATATTCCTCAAACTTCGGCCGCTGGTGCGTATTCAGAATATCTTCGAGAACCAGCGGATGGATACCAAACATGGTGCCGATACGCTCAACAATTTCTACATTGGCTAAACCCTCGACAATAACCCAGGTAATACTGGCGCTATCTTTATATTTCTGCAGTTCATCGACAGACTTAATAGTCTGTTCGACAATGTTTTCCTTGCTGTAATCAATAATGGACATGCTGGTTACAGCTTCTAAAACATCCCCAACATGGACAAGCGAACCCGGTGGCAAACCTGATTTTACTGAAGTAATGTTTCTATAGTTAACCATCTCTCAACATCCTTTTTATAGATAATTTTGCCACCGTGACATCGCCGCTTCTTCATTGAATAACGCTAGCACCAGCCGAAAATTACCCACGGGCAACGACTGAAAGCGTTACCTGAAGTTGCACGACGCATGGCAACACGCTATAGTCGCGGAGCTAACAATGAACAACACATAAGTGGTTAACAGCCTACAATATCGTCTCGAATATGAAAAGAGCATCTTAATATCGGTATCATTAAGTGAAGAGGTAGCAAATGCAACTGGTTTTTCTACACGGACTGGAAACAGGACCATACGGCAACAAATATCAGGCATTAACAGCCATGTTCGGTCCAGTCATTTCCCCCAACTGTGAAGGGATCAAAGATCCTCACCAGCGTTTGCAAATCATTCAGGAGAGCACCCAGAATGAACCCGGTCCTTTTCTGGTGGTCGGTTCCAGCGCTGGCGGTTTGATGGCGCTATTGTGGCAGCAGGTGGAACCGCGGATAGCTGGACTCGTTCTATGCGCCCCCGCTCTGCATGCTAGCGCCGCCAACTGCTTAAGTGCAGAAGGGCTACCACCGACGGTGGTAATTCATGCTCGCCAAGACGATGTGGTGCCAATCGAAAGCAGCCGCAAGTTTGGCGCACCATTGATAGAAGTGGATGATAATCACAGCCTAAGCGCCAGTATACCGCTGATATTGCAACAGGTGTTCGCGATGAAACTGCAACTGCAACACCCCAACTCTTAACCCTAACAAAACAATATACACAGGAGTCCACAATGGAGAAAAAAGTTGCGTTGGTAGCATTCAACGGTGAAGCTATGTGTTTTGCCCATGTTCTGCTTAATGCTCTGGATATGCACAACAAAGGCTATTTAGTAAAAGTAGTTATTGAGGGCAGTGCTACCAAGTTGGTAGAGCAGTTGAATGAAGCGACCGCACCATTCGCCCCCCTGTATGCTCAGGTTAAACAGCTCGGACTAATTGATTGCGTATGCATGGCATGTGCAGCAAAAATGGGGGCACTGGAAGCAGCACAGGCACAGAAACTACCACTCTCCAACGAGATGAGTGGCCACCCGAGCCTAGCTACCTACATGGATCAGGGCTATCAGATAATAACTTTCTAAAAGCACTTTTACCCAAGCAATTGGCTCAGAAAAAAACTTTGGTTTCCTTCGCCTCAGCGCTGTGCTCAGCCATAGAGCTGAGGCGAGTCTCAGTAGCAACAGCGTCAAATGGGTAAGCGCCGTTAGGACAATTGCGCACGCACATCAGACACAGTATGCAGTCAGTGCTGATAACTGGATAGGTTTCCATCGTGATGGCAGCAACAGGACAGGCTTCAACGCACCTAGCGCACGAGTCACAGACAACAACGCTGGGGCCACGCAGCAGCAGAATGCCCCTGTCCACCCACGCTAAGATCAACCATAGACACAGCACAGCCGCGCTGGCGCAAAGTTGCAGCGATAAATTCGGTCACTGTCCGGGTAGTTCCGGCAGGCGAGAAATAAACGATTTTATATTCCAATTCCACGCAAAACCCTCCGCTGAACAATTTCATTAACTACCGCAACAGCACAACATTATTTATTCAGAGTAGCACTCATCTTCCGCTTTAGTTCTGTTCCCCATATTCGTCAGGCACGCGAGCATGACGACCTTGGTGCCTCTCGCAAGATATTAGTATTAATCAGATTATTTATTAGGGTTGGCAATAGTGATGCACAGACACTCAGCAGAGGCAAATACGGTATCGCCCTGACAAATATTGCCATGCACCATAACTTTGCGCCCGTGCGCCGACACCACTTCGGTCTCTACCGTTACCACGGTGCCCAATGGCAGCATATTGCGAAAACTAATATTAAGATTACCCACAACGATGGAGTAACCAGCAGTCCATGCTGCCAAACCCAGCACCTCGTCCAGCACTGCTGCCATTGAACCGCCATGGGAATGGTCTGGAGGTCCCTCTGTTTCCGGACCAAACCAGATACGCGCCCGCAGCGCCCCCACGGCATTGCGAAAATAGGCAACACGATAGCGATTACCCTGTGGTTCACCGGAGACAAAACGTAACGAGGCACCTACCAGAGCTGGCGCATCAAAATGGGTCCAATCAGCATCACCACTTAAGTCAACACTGTTGGCAACGCTATCTACTTTATCTATCACTACAAATTACTCCTGTTTATAGATGAACATGGTGTTACTTTTGCCAATAACAATTACTGACGGCTCAAGCGCCAATTGGGAGCTACAGTTAAATGGGTGCTGCGCCACGGATTGATGTCTAGACCGCCACGCCGGGTATACCGAGCATACACGGTAAGCTGTTGTGGCTGACAATAGTACATAAGATCGGTAAAAATGCGCTCAACGCATTGCTCATGAAATTCATTATGCTGGCGAAATGAAATCAAATAGGCCAACAGCGCCGTATGGTCGATCTTGCCCCCACGGTAATCTATCCACACACTTGCCCAATCGGGCTGGGAGGTGATGAGGCAATTGCTTTTCAGCAGATGACTGTGTAGTGTTTCGCCAACGATATCTCCTGCATCGGCACCGTCCTGTAACAGCTCGGCATTAAGATTATAGTGTTCCACATCAAGATCAATATCGTCAAGACACACCCCGGACAGGCGCTGAATTTGCCACAGTTCAACATCATCAACTGCGCTCAGCACAACTACCACCGGCTGCCCTGCCACCGCTGACAGATCGCGCTGCAATACCTGCTCAACCTGAGCAAAGTCAGCAAAGCGTGTTTGATTTAGAGAATTCAGATACAGTTTAAATGATTTGGATTCCACCAGAAATTCACTGGTACAGGGAAAACGGAACACTGCCAGCGCCACCACCGGCTTACCGCGCAGGTTCAACCACGACAATTCGTAGCCATTCCACACATCTTCGCCACAAAAAGGTAGCGGTGCTGCTATATGCAACTCATCGCGCTTTATTTTGCGCGGCACCGGAAACAACTGACTCGGATCATACTGTTGTGGATAGGCAGTTTTTTTACCAAGAGGAATGGCTCTCAAACTATCACTCATAATTATTTCTTTTCATCCAAAAACCGGGAAACAGCATTATTGCTGCGTGAGAATGCGCTATGGCGCAGTATACTTATGTATAGTGCGCTATTGCACCTTAACATATTGGTTTATTTCCTAAAACCGCAATCAAAAACTGTGCATTTCCACATTCACTTTCACAGGTTACCCGAGTAAAAAGATACTCTACCAACTGATTGTTTACCAAAATTGAGCTAGAGCAACGACTAAGTGACTATATTGCCAGAAATGAGAGAAGGCTATGCAAACAATTCAACAACAGTTTGTCAATCTTACCCAACAACTGGAACAACAGATCATTGGGCAACCCCGCCTTATTGAACGCCTGCTTATTGCCCTGCTCGCTGATGGCCATCTTCTGGTCGAAGGCGCTCCCGGCTTGGCAAAGACACGCGCGATTCGGCTCCTCGCTGAACATCTTGAAGGGAGTTTTCACCGCATCCAGTTCACCCCCGACCTGCTACCTGCCGATCTTACCGGCACCGAAATTTACCGCTCCCAGCAGGGCGTGTTCGAATTTCAACACGGACCGTTGTTCAACAATTTGGTGCTAGCCGATGAGATCAACCGTGCGCCAGCCAAGGTACAATCAGCGTTGCTGGAGGCGATGGCAGAACGGCAGATAACCGTAGGTAAAACCACCTACCCCCTGCAAGATCCATTTCTAGTAATGGCCACCCAGAATCCTATCGAGCAGGAGGGAACCTATCCTCTGCCCGAGGCACAACTGGATCGGTTTCTGCTGCATATCAACATCGGCTATCCCAGCGCTAGTGCTGAAAAGGAGATCCTCCACCTCGCCCGCGGCGAGGCCGCAGCCGCTATCACTACCAATTTACAACCAGCACCCATGTCCCCAGCGACACCAACAACTCCCAAGATCCCGACCCCAGCTGGTGCTACTAACGGCAACACCATAATCAGCCGTTTTCAACTGCATCAGGCGCGCCAGCAAGTACTCAAGGTACACCTGGCAGAAGAGTTGGAAAACTATTTGCTGCAAATAATCTTGACCACACGCGAACCGCAACGCTTCGGTGACGACCTAGCCAGCTGGATTCAGTACGGTGGCAGTCCGCGCGCCACCATCGCTCTCGACCGCTGCGCCCGCAGCCGTGCCTGGCTGCAAGGACGCGACTATGTAACCCCAGAGGATATTCAGGATCTGGTCTTTGACGTGTTGCGCCATAGGGTACTACTCACTTACGAGGCTGAGGCCGAAGGTATCACTGTCGACCGCCTGACCAGCGAATTACTTAACCGCATTCCGATCCCTTGATATCTATGACTGCTGTGCGCGAAAAAAATATTTCTTCACCGATAACCATCAGCATGGCTGAGCTGCTCGATCTGCGCCAACAGCTGAGCGCTAACGTGAATACCCCACGCAAAATTGTGGCTGCACAGGGCATTGGCTATCGTTCCAGAGTGCGCGGGCGCGGTATGGAGTTCGCCGAAGTACGCAGTTATCAGCCCGGCGATGATATCCGCAGTATTGATTGGCGAGTAACTGCGCGCACCGGCAAGCCGCACACCAAATTGTTTCATGAAGAGCGGGAGCGCCCCACACTGGTAGCACTAGACTACCGTCGCCCCATGTTTTTTGCTACCCGCGGCCAGTTCAAAGCGGTCAAAGCCTCTCAACTAGCCGCGCTCATTGCCTGGCACACCCTGCGTCAGGGTGATCGCCTCGGTGCCTTTCTGTTTTCCGAGGCACGCCATACTGAATTGCGCCCGCAATCAGGCAAACGCGCAGTGCTAAGCCTGCTGCGCACCATGGTAAACGATCCGGTATGGCAACGGAACCTACACCAGCCGTTTGAACCGCAACAGCGCCTGTTTCAAACCCTTATCCGCCTGCGCCGTGTGGTGCGCCCGGGCAGCGCGGTTATCATCATCAGCGACTTCGCCCAGTGGGATAAGGCAGTGGAAAAGCAGTTGACACTCTTGGGGCGCAGCAACGATTTAACCCTGATTTTATGCTACGATCCGCTGGAGCAGCAGTTGCCCCCGGCTGGCATCTACCCGGTGTCCAACGGGCAACAACAAATGCATATCAGCACGGTAAGTAATGTCGTGCGCCAGCAATATGCGCAACATTTTTCTGACCACCTCCAACGCATCAAACTGTTCTGTCAAAACCATAGCGCGCGCTTTGATAGCTGCGCCACCACTGAGACGGCAACAGACTGTTTTCAGCGCATATTTAGCGCCAGGATATAACTATGACACCAGCGTCTCCACCATCAGCATTGCTCGCCAATAGTCAGCAACCACAGCTGGTGCTGCGTGATATTCATCTACCCCAACCAGTCTCATGGTGGCCACTTGCCCCTGGTTGGTGGCTACTGTTGGTCCTTGCTGCGATTATATTGATTGCTACCCTGTTCGCGTTGAGCCGCTACAGACGGCGGCGCTATCGGCGTATTGCTTTACAACAATTATCGCAGTTGGAGGAAAATTTCATTGCTGACCACAATCGCCAACTACTGCTGCAGGAGATTTCTAAATTACTGCGCCACATAGCGGTGTTGCATTATCCGCCTCAGCAATGCGCCGGGTTGTGCGCTGAAAAATGGTTGAGTTTTCTTGATTCAACATTATCCTCCAAAGATCAGCAGCGCCCCTTCAGCAGCGGTGTCGGTCGTTGTCTGGCCAGTGCCCCCTATGAGGCGACACCGCAAGCACAAGCTATAGCGCCAGAGGGTGAGGTTAAAACACAGGCAAAGACTGATGATAGCGACACCGCTGAGAGTTTAGCGCTAATACAATTATCCCGGCACTGGCTGAAAAAACTGCCCCTGCCGCCGCGCCCCCGGAGGTCAGCATGATACACTTTGCCTGGCCCTGGGTATTTGCCCTGCTGCCCTTGCCATATCTGATCTATCGCCTGCTACCCGCAGCGAAGACAACCGAAAGTCCCGCGCTTTGGGTGCCCATTATCGCCCCCTTCAGTGACGCCAAAACCAAGCGACCTACTCCGAGTCGAAGGTGGTGGCAACTGGCGCTGGCGCTACTGTGCTGGCTGCTGCTGCTCAGCGCCGCGGCACGTCCGCAATGGTTGGGGCAAACAGTGGAACTGCCCATGGTTGGCCGCGATCTGATGTTGGCTGTCGATCTGTCAGGCAGTATGCAGATAGAAGATTTTCAGCTGGGGAATAAACAGGTCGATCGTTTGACCGCGTTAAAAGCGGTAGCTACAGAGTTCATCCAGCAACGCGCGGGTGATCGCCTCGGTCTGATACTGTTTGGCGACCAGCCGTATATTCAAACACCGCTCACCTTTGACCATCTGACGTTAACGCGATTGTTGCAGGAGGCACAAATTGGTCTGGCGGGTAAATCGACGGCCATTGGCGATGCCGTCGGCTTGGCGATTAAACGGCTGCAACAGGAAAAGGACAATCAAAAAGTACTGATACTGCTCACCGATGGTGCCAACAACAGTGGTCAACTGTCCCCGGAAAAAGCCGCCGAACTGGCCAAGAACGCTGGGATGAAGATATACACCATAGGTATCGGAGCCTCCAGCATGGAGGTGGGTTCTTTCATTTTCAAACGGACGGTCAACCCTTCGAGCGATCTGGATGAAAAGACCCTGCAACGGCTGGCAACCAGCACCGGTGGTCAATATTTCCGCGCTCACGATACTCAAGAGCTAGCGGCAATATATAAGCAACTGGACGCCATGGAGCCCGTTGAAAAGGATAAAAACATTTATCGCCCCATCAGTGACCTGTTTTACTGGCCTCTGGCCGGGGCTACACTGTTGTGTTTAATTTGGTTTACCTATACAAATTGCCTCTGGAAGTACCCACGGAACTCATGAATAATATTATCCACAACTTCCATTTTTTACGCCCCCACTGGCTGTGGCTATGGCCGCTATTTCTCGGGCTGATATTTTTGTGGCTCAGGCGGCGGGAACAACGCCAGCAAGCGCTGTCGGGCTGGAGTAAACAATGTGATGCGCAATTGCTACCACATCTGCTCATCAGCAACAAATCGACAAGCTCGCACAGCACCACCGCGCAATCCTGGCTGCTGGTTCTCGGCGCAACTCTGGCAATTATTGCGTTAGCCGGACCAGTGTGGCAACGCCAGCCCCAGCCGCTGTTCAAACAGCAGTCGGCTCTGATCCTGGCTCTCGATCTCTCCCAATCAATGCAGTCCATGGATCTCAAACCCAGCCGCATCGTGCGGGCGCGGCTAAAACTAATCGACCTATTACGTCAACGGCGTGAGGGACAAACAGCATTGATCGTCTTTGCTGCCGATGCGTTTACCGTGGTTCCGCTGACCGATGACAGCAAAACCATCAGCTCCATGCTCAACACGCTGGAACCGGAGTTGATGCCCAGCCAGGGGAGCAATATCACTGCGGCAATAAAGATGGGGCAGGAGTTGCTAAATCAGGGGCATCAGCCGCACGGCACCATTCTGCTGATAACAGATGATGACGAACCAACTGGTGCCAGCACCGCCGCCGCTGAACTAAAAAGTGCTGGTTATAAATTGTCTGTCCTCGGCATTGGCACCGCATCGGGTGCGCCAATACCAATGGCGCAAGGTGGTTTTATCAAAGACTCCAGCGGTCAGATTGTCCTCGCCAAGCTGGAAGCACAACTATTGCAGCAACTGGCGGCTGCCGGGGGTGGCAGTTACCATCCCTTGACCATCGATGACAGCGACCTTAATGCACTGGTAGGCAAAGAGAGAAACTTGTCTGGCCAGCAGCAAATACAAGATGAAACAACAAAAGTTACCGGTGACCAGTGGCGCGAAGAGGGTCCATGGCTGCTGTTGCCACTGGTGCTGATTGCCGCCTTCGCCTTTCGGCGCGGCTGGCTGTTATTGCTGTGTCTGGTGTTGTGGCAGCCTATACCGGCTCAGGCACTGGAATGGAACGAATTATGGTACAACGCCAACCAACGCGGTGCCCAAACCTTTGCAGATGGTGATTTTGCCCAAGCGCAACAGACCTTCAATGATCCGCGCTGGAAAGCCAGCGCCATGTATCGCAACAACGATTTTGCTGGTGCTGCCGAGCAAGTGCAGCAACCACAAACTGTCGATGATTGGTATAACAAGGGCAATTCCCTCGCTAAAGCAAACAAGCTTCAGGAGGCCATAGATGCCTACGATGAGGCGTTAAAGCTGACCCCTGAGGATGGCGACACCTTGGCAAACAAAAAAGCGGTCGCAGAGCTATTGCGCCAGCAACAGGACAAACAGGACAAACAGGACAAACAGGACAAACAGGACAAACAGGACAAACAGGACAA
>CAZHXF010000050.1:9601-18697 GCA_964536375.1 uncultured Desulfuromonas sp.
TCAACAGGATCAACAGGATCAACAGGATCAACAGGATCAACAGGATCAACAGGATCAACAGGATATTACGCCACAACAGAAACAACAAAGTGCAGCAGAGGATGAAAAAGGACAACAAGATTGGCAGCAACAACAGCAATTGCGTATGGTGCCTGACGATCCGGGAGGTCTGCTGCGGCGCAAATTTTTATATCAGTACCAACACCGGCAACAACAAACTACGAGTGACAAGCCATGGTAAAATACAGTGTAATTATTGCGACATTACTCATCATAGTATCCAGCATCGCATTAGCTGCCGCCAGCACTCCCAATCAACTGACAGCCAGCGTTTCGCGTAATCAGCTTGGTATTGATGAGAGCCTGACTCTGCAACTGACCCTGAGCGGTGACAGCGACGCTGATCCAGATCTGACGCCATTAAATAAGGATTTTGACATCGCCAGTCGTTCGCAAAGTTCCAGCGTAAATTACATCAATGGTTCCGTCAGTCGATCCAAGGTTTGGAGTTTGGTACTACTGCCACGCCACAGTGGCAAGCTTACCATTCCAGCACTGTGCAGCGGCTCCAGCTGCTCGCAACCGCGAACAATCGTCGTCAGCGAGCAAGCGCCAGCAGACAACAGCAGCGCTCCAGTAATACTGGAGGCAGAAGTATCTGCCACCAGCGTCGTAGTACAGCAACAGCTGCGCTATACAGTGCGGGTACTGTTGCGCCAACCGTTGGCTCAGGCGGGGCTTTCTGAACTCGCACCGCAGGGAGTGGAAACCAATGTTCAACAACTGGGTGAAGATGTGCGTTACGCAACCCAACGTGGCAGCTACAACTATCGGGTGATCGAGCGCAACTATGCGCTATTTCCCCAGCACAGCGGCACCTTGCAACTACCGGCGCTACGCCTCGATGGTATTTTACCTGCCAGCAGGGCTACTACGAATTCTGCCTTCAACTCGCCATTCGACCCTTTCGACCTCATGGGGCAGCAGGGGCAGCGGATACGGGTACGCAGTAAGGCGCTGAGCGTAGAGGTTATTTCAGCTCCACAGCATGACGCCAAGCAGCCTTGGCTACCAGCACTTGATATACAATTAAGCGACGACTGGCGCACCAATCCACCTATGCTGACAGTTGGCGAACCGACTACTCGCACGGTAATCATCCGCTCTACGGGGCTAGCGGCGGCAACACTGCCAGAGCTAAACTTGAGTGTACCTGTCGGGTTTAAAAGCTATCCTGACAAAAGCGAGCGCAAGGACAGTAATGGCGTTGATGGCATCGAAGGGACTCTGACACAAAAAATAGCGCTGGTACCAACGCAGGCGGGTACGTTTACCTTGGCACAGACCAGTATACGCTGGTGGGATACCACCAAAGAACAGTGGCGCACTGCGACACTCCCCGCCATCGAGCTCAAGGTACTACCCGCGCAACGTGAAACTGTGGTTCCACCAGTGCCAACAAATGGTGCCGCTGCTACGTCACCACCGCCATCACCAGCAGAGACAACTGTTGCTGCCACGCCTGCTAAGAATCTTACCCCAGCATCATCACCAGAGCTAAATCTCAGCGCTACCTCGGTAGCAACGGATCTCAAGGCGAATATCTGGTTGTGGATTTGTTTGGTTTGCGTCATCGGCTGGTTAATGACTATCTATCTGTTCCGCCGCAATGGCAGGAATAGCGGCGGCAGTACAGACAAAAACAACAACACAGCCCATGACCATAAATACATGGCAACGTCAGCACCTGCACCAGCGGTCAACACCAAGCAAGGCATAACCACGCCACCATCGCTACAACAGGTTATCCGTTGCGCACAGTCACATCAGGCAGCAGATACACGGCGGGCACTGGCACTGTGGGTCACCACTCTGGCTGAGGAACAAGGGATAATTACTCTAGATGATTTTCTGCTCCAAGCGGCACAACCGCTGCGCCAGGAAATTGCTTTCCTCAATCAATATCTTTATGCCCACAACAGCACTATAACTGACAGCGCAACAGAGTGGAATGGCGCGACATTGGCACACGAGCTAGAACAGTGGCAGGTAAATGCTCAGCATTCACTAAAGGATAAAACTGTTGGGGGGAAAGCTGGAGAAGACTTGCCGAATTTTTATCCGTCATAGCATTGCATAACCTGAGTAGCACTAATCTTCCGCTCTGGTTTTATCCCCCTGTTCGTCATACTCGCGAATGCGGGTATCCAGAGGTTTTGCATAGAATTCTAGACTCCCGCCTGCGCGAGAGTGACGACCTTTGTGGCAATAGCAGAATATTAGTATTAATCAGTCTGTATAATGCTAGTTGAAGGTTCGCCCCCAGCTTATTGCTGGGCTGTCCAGAGTTTACTGCAACGGTGTTTAAACTAACACCAGTTATTCGCGCGCGCTTACCACTCTGTTTCGCCCCTCTGCCTTGGCCTGATACAGCGCATCATCTGCCAACTTGAGCACGCTGCGCATATCATCGCCGTGGAGAGGGAAAAGGGCTACACCGAGGGAGAGACTTATCTCAAGGACTTCATTCATGTAGACAATATTGGCTCTACGCTCAACTACACTGCGCAACTGTTCTGCTTTTGCCTGACACTGTCCCAGGGTGATGTCGGGAAGAATGGCAATAAACTCTTCACCACCATAGCGACAGGTGATATCGCTATCGCGGAAATGGTCACGTAATATTGTGCCCAACACGCGCAGCATTTCATCGCCAGCCTCATGCCCATAGGTATCGTTAAAGAGTTTAAAATGATCTACATCCATCATAATAATGCCCACCTGACTGGCATTACGGCTGGCACGGCTCTCCTCATGACGCAACACCTCGTCCATATAGCGCCGATTAAATAGCCCGGTCAGTGGGTCGCGAATAGACTGTTGCTGCAAACGCGCTCTTAAGCGTAAATTAGCCAGTGCACTGGCAATATACTCAGTTATATCTTCGATTAATTTGACCATGCGCTGCAGTTGAGGTTCTGGGAGCAGCTCATGACTAACAGACAGCACTCCGAAGGTATCGCCGTAAGCATTGATCGGCGTACAAATTGTGTGCGTCTGGATATTACCCCCCAAATGGGGGCAGGGCAATTTATCCTCATCGCCATTATAAACGTAAGTAGTACCTCGGCGCATGGCCATACACGCATCGTAATTATAAGCACTGCCCATATTTTGCGGCGCACAATTCCAATCGGCAACCACTTCCAATCTTTGCCCCTCATAGCCCAAGCTGAACAGCGCTCCGCTGGTTGCCGGAAACGCTTTATACAGAATAATTCTAACCGCGCAGTACACTTCCTCACTGTTGCGACATTCCTGCAACATCTCGTTGGCATTTTTGAGCATAGTTGTTTCTATATTATGCTGTTCCAACTGCGCGACCAACTGCGCCTGCTCAGCGGTACGCCCGGCAACTCGCGCCTCCAGTGTATCTATCTGATCTTTGAGTTTATCCACCATCAGATTGAAGCTATGAGCTAACTGACCGAGTTCATCAGTGCGCGTAACCTCAGCGTGCTCCGACAGATCGCCACCGACAATTTTGTTCGCCACCAGAGCTAACTTTTTAATAGCATGGGTAACATTATAAATCAGGGCAGCGCCAAGCAGCATGATCAACAAAATAGTCGCAATACTGATCTGGAATAACCGCGTAGCCAAGACTTTACCGCTGCTCTGGAGATCATCTACGTACACTGACGATGTTACGTAATAGTCATATTCAGGCAGATAGCGCACCCAGGCAACTTTTTGATAACTATAATTGCCCGGATCAGAGGGTTTATCCCACTGATACACCAGCCTATTATCCTTACTGTGCGCTGCCAACATAAGTTCCTGACCGATAGATTTTCCGGTCAACGGATCTTGTAAATCAGCAAAATTGGTCTGTTCTATATTGCTGTTGGGGTGGATGATCATATTAAGATCACCATCGAAAACATATAAATAGCCGCTGGTAGCGATACGCGCCGAACGGACAAATTCGCGCAAAAACGTGATCAACTCCTGTTTACGCTGACTGGTTTCCCGCTGCACATCTTCCAGATAAACACCGGAACCGATTACCCAACCCCACTGCGGCAAATCCATAGTGTAAGTCAGCTTATGCAAAGGCTCAGCTGCCCCCAACCGGTGCCAGAGATAATCGTAATAAGCGCCACCTGAGGCACGTGCTTTGCTGATCATCGGTGACATAATCAGTCGCCCATTTACATCCTTAAGTTGTTCACCATTTGTGCCGTTGAGGCTGAGATCAGGATGGTAGATGAAGTTAGCTGCGTAATCGCTCAGATAGAGGTAATCGTTGTTGGCATAGCGAAAGGCACTGATTTCGGCAATCGCCTCTTCTTTGGCCTCAGCATAGCTGAGCAAACCATGCTGATATTTTTCGTGAATACGCTGTACAGCCGTAGCCGCGATAGTGACAATATCCCGCAGTGAGCGCTTATGGCTTGCCATTGAGTAAGCTTCCCATGCCGCCAGATCTTGTTGCGTTTGTTTGAGCAGAGTGTAGATAGTATTGAGAGTGACTTTGCCGGAGCGTTCTTCGATCTTATAGATATGCTGGTCAACTAGAGGGATGGTAAAATAATAGGCGCTGGGAGCGATCAGAATCGCTGCTACCACTAACAACAAAAACAATTTAGCAAACAGGGTGTTTCTAAACATAGCAACTATCCCCAACTGAGATAAAGTGACCCATCCCTGCATATCGAGAATAGTATATCCGAAACAACCTGAAGTTACAAATCGTCCAACGCACCAGCGGCGCTAAATGAATCTATATGTGCAAGCTAGGAGTTACTTGCTGCCATAAAATGCAGCTGCCCGAGCAACTCACTCAAGGCCTCGTGCTGAACTAATTCAAGCTGCTCTTTTAGGACCGCGACTAGGATGTCTTCAGTGGTCAACGGATTAGCCAACACCGCCCTGAACACGGTGACACTGGTGCCATTATAGCGCGCCAGCTCCAGCGTAGTACGCGACACAAAGGTTTTACCTGCCTCGCGCTGATACTTCTGGACCATGCGGATTACTTGATTGAGCAAGATATTGATCTCATTCACTTTATCATCGTTTGCTTTGACAATAACAGCCTGCAACCAATCTGGATTATAGCGATAGGTGAGAATATTAAGTTCCGGTACCGTAATCAATTCGAAGTCTTTATGCGCTGATATCATATCGGCAAATTTCTGCGCACAGGCAATACCCTGATCAATTAGCAGCTCATAACCTTGACGACCAATTATCGACAACCCGGCATGGACCAGCATCGCCTTACCCGGACGGGACCCTTCCAGTGTATGGATACCTAAATCCTTGGATCCGTGGCGCAGAATATATGCTGCGTGGTGTTCAACAGCTGACAAAGCCGCGGGATCTTTAAACAACACCATCCCCACCCCCATGGGCACATACAGCTGTTTATGCCCATCAATAGTCACCGAATCGGCGCGCTCAATCCCGCGCAGCCGCCAACGATGAGTATCGGAAAACAGCGTGGGACCGCCCCAAGCAGCATCGACATGAAAATGACACCCCAGCTCTTGGCTCAGATCAGCCATTTCATCAAGCGGATCGACATTACCGGTTTCGGTAGTTCCAGCGATACCAACCAGCGCCAGAATTTTCTTGCCATCAGACTGCGCGATATGGCACTGATTGCGCAACTGGCGCATATCGATACGATTATTATCGTCAGTTGCGACTTTGATCAAATTTTCCCGTCCGATACCGAGCAAATCGATGGCCTTGCCCAGAGAATAATGACCGCGTTGCGACACCATAACCACCAGACCGCTACAATCTAGATGACGCATAGCATTAAGATAACCCTCTTGCGCTATCCCTTTAAAATCGCCCTTTGGAGCACACAAGCGATTGCGCGCCGCCCACAGAGCCGTCGTATTTGCGATAGTACCGCCGGAGCAGAACGCCCCCAGGGCACTTTGACTATCATGAATCCAGCGAGGATAAAAAGAGTCGTCTTCGTTATAAATCAAGCGGTGCAGCATAGCCAACACCTGGCGCTCCAAGGGAGTAAAAGCTTTTGAGGTTTCCACTTTTACCAGGTTTTGATTTAACGCTGTCATGATACGCGTCAGTGGCATCATGAAATACGGCATGGCCGAAGTCATGTGACCAATAAAGCCGGGAGACGCAGTATGTACCGATTGCGCAACTAACTTGTTGGTTACAAACTCGGTGTATTCGGAAACAAATGTCGGCTGTTCTGGAATCTGGGAATCGGCAAAATCTCCCTCTATCTCTTCCAATTCACGCTGCAGAGCAACAACGTGCTCCCGTAAAAAACCAGCAGCGTTATCGGTAATTGCTTGGTCTATGCGGCCTAAAGTTGAATCGGGAGCCTCCGGAACAGTAAAAATCCGGTACATGTTCGCCAGGTTAGCCTTGGCATTTTCTTTTACGTTTGGCATAGCAATATCAGTACATTAAAGTTAACGGTGTAAAACACTATCACGGTTACCAGACAACGCTGCAACTACATACACCACCTAGATAGACGCAATAACAATTAATCAACCAGCATTCCTTATATACAGCCGACCACCTTCTGTCAAATTTTAAACCACTGTTACACTAGAGAAAAGGTTCCCAGCACCATCATATGTAATTATCTCACACAAGAGGCACATATCTCCCGACATTAATCCTCAAAGCAAGCATATTACAGCTACAGCGCAATGGCGCCCACGACCCTTAGCCAGATAAACGGTCTGGTCGACACGCTAGAGTAAACCGGAATAATAGGGCAAACACCCGACGCAAGAGCAAAGCTATTCTACTTACACGTCTTTAGGTAATTCTTCATACTTATATCCCACACCATAAACCGAGTGGATCATATCTACAGTTGAACAGACAGCAGCAATTTTTTTACGCAGTTTTTTTATATGGCTATCGATAGTGCGGTCAGCAACTATGCGCTGATCCTGATAGAGCCCGTCCATCAATTGCTGGCGGGAGAACAGGTGTCCCGGCTTGGCAAACAACAATTTGAGCAATTGGAACTCAACCGCAGTCAAGTCAAGGTTGACACCATTAATCTGAGCGACGTAACGTGCTTCATCCAACTGCAAGCCAAAACTGGACGGTGGGTTGTCGGAACCAGCACTGCGGCGCAAAACAGCTTTTACCCGCGCCACCACTTCACGCGGGCTAAATGGTTTGCAAATATAATCATCAGCGCCGAGCTCTAAACCCAGCAGGCGATCTATCTCCTCGACCCGCGCAGTAATCATCACAATAGGCACATTGCTGTAGGAGCGCACTTCTCTACAGATGGTCATGCCATCCTTGCCGGGCAACATCAGATCCAACAAAATCAGCTGTGGCGGGCTTTCCCTTACATACTGCGTTACTGCCAGACCATCGGCTAAATGGTGGGTGCTAAAACCAGACTGACGCAGGTAGTCCTCAAGCAACAGGGCAACCCGCGGTTCATCTTCCACAATCAAGATATCGGTCATCTTCTAGCCCTCCTGATGCGCTGGCCGCGGTAACGGTAACTGTACGCAAACACACAGACCTCCGAGAAGTGAAGGCTGCGCTTGAATTGTTCCGCCATGCGCCTCGACAATATTCTGACAAATTGACAGACCCAAACCACGTCCCCCAGAAGCTCGATTACGTGATGATTCCCCGCGATATAAGCGCTCAAACAGACGCGGCAACTCAGAATCAGGCACGCATGGTGCCGAATCACAAATATTCAGCTGCAGCTCATTATTGCACTGTGCTACTTCAATTTCCACCCTGCCACCACTATCAGTGTAACGCAGACTATTCTCCAATAAATTGGTCAACAACTGTTGCATCCGTTCTGGATCTACCAATATGCTTGATTTTAGCGACGTAGCACATTTCAGCTGTAGCGTAAGGTTTTTCTCCAAAAAGCGATGTTCGAACAACTCAACGTTGGCAGTTATCACAGCCAATGGTGCCAGCGCTACCTTGTGGTAAGTTAAAGCTCCAGCATCGGACATGGACAACTCATACAGGTCATCTACTAGGCGCCCAAGGTGCACAACCTCGCTATGCAAAGTATCGATGGTGCGCGGTGAAAGTTCCCGCACCCCATCCTGTACAGCCTCTAACTCACCACGCAATACCGTCAACGGAGTGCGCAATTCGTGCGAGATATCTGCCACCCAGTCACGGCGCACCTGCTCGTTTTTCTGCAAAGTAATGGCCAAGCTATTAAAATTATCCGCCAAATGTCCCAGCTCATCATCACAACCAACTGGGATGCGCATTGTGTATTCTCCAGCGGCAAGTTTATACGTTCCCTGAGCAACCACCTGTACCCGCTTCACCATGCGATGCGCAATTGGCAGAGACAATAACGCCGCAGCCGCTACGGTAAACAGCGATATCCAACCCAAGGATTTTTTTTGCGCCGCCAAAAAACTTAACTGGTGAATATCATGTATCGCAGAGGGTGGATCATGTGCCAGAAAACCGACCAACTGCTGCTGGACATACAGCTGACGCAACTGCGGATTGCGTAAATGATTAGCACCAGCAACAGGCTGCTGTTCAACATCGAGTAATTGCAGTCTATTCTTCAACCCACCAGCGCCTGCACGACGCGAGCGCGGTCTAGCATCGTTAATTAGCTCATGTACACCATCTGCCAATAAGGTCGCCGACGGTGACAACAGCTCAGTAGCACGCCTCTGGTGCAGCACTTGTCGCCACGCCAATTCGTTACCACGCAGAGAATCCCAATTGCCATTTTTCTGATAATGCTGTTGTAAACTTTGCTCCAGCTGGATCAGAAACGGTTGTTCAATGGTATTTACGTAATTTAAAAATCCACGGTGGAAATTCCAGCGCACAAAAAGTGCCATGCTCAGCACTAGCACCAGCACACCAATAAACATGATAATGAACATTTTTTGTTTGATACCTAAGCGCATATTGGGCAATCCAAGCGTATTGAGTGTTTAATATTTAACCCAGAGTAATTATGCACATTTTTTCATCTGCTAGCGAAAAAACAACAAAAAGGACATCTTTCCTTTTTTCGTGCAAATTTCTTTCACATTGATTGTCTATAGTAAC
>CAZHXF010000051.1:0-16632 GCA_964536375.1 uncultured Desulfuromonas sp.
TAATTTGTTACCTTTCAATATGGATAAATGGTGCTGGTGATTGTTTGATGTGCTTCCTTTTTTTTGACTTTAACTAAAATCTTTTTTTATCACAAGTAAAAACGGTCTAAAAATCCCTATAAAACAGGATGTTATGCCGTTTATACGTTTTGGTAGCTAGATTGTTAGTCTAAAGCTAGATGTTGTTGAAAGGAAAAATAGTAGCGGTTTTTCAGTACATTAAACCTAAGGTGCTGTTATTATAATAGGAATCCTAAAATAGATCAGTTGGGTAAAGTTTTAGCATTAATAAAAAATACATTTTGTTTGTTGTTTTAAAGGGTGAGACTTATTGCAAATGTTCTCACCATCGTGAAACGGGGACCCTGCTTTTGCTAAACCCAGACCCCCGCTGGATTTCCTCCTGCGCGGGAATGACGATTACTGGAATTTAAAGAGTTTTGCAACAGGCTCGGGTATGATAAAAAAGTAAATTGTTCGATAGAAAAAAACTAACCGTGTAATCAATAAAATTAACAGGAGGTGTTCTATGGTTAAAAAATTAAATCACATAGGTATAGCGGTTCAAAGCATAGAAGAGTCCACCCCTTTGTATCGTGATGTTTATGGTATGCTTGCCGAAGGAGTTGAGGTTGTCGACGAGCAGAAAGTTAAAGTTGCTTTCTTTGCGGTGGGGGAGAGTAGGATTGAATTGCTTGAGCCAACCAGTCCTGATTCTCCAGTAGCTAAGTTTATGGAGAAAAACGGTCAGGGGATGCATCACATTGCTTACGAAGTTGCCGATGTAAGAGCGGAAATAGCTAAATTGCAGCAGCAGGGTATTCGCCTTATAGATGAGGTGCCGCGTTGCGGAGCGCATCATATGCAAATCGCTTTTTTGCACCCTAAAAGTAGTGGCGGAGTATTAACCGAGTTTTGTCAGGTGCAGCATTGATGTCTGCGCAAAAACTTTCCAATTGCGGCGTTACTGCGCTGGTTTTAGTTATTGCACCGTATTCAAGTATTTCTTATCGTTGTACATTTGCGCTCCTTGTGTTTGGCTTTTTTTGCTTAGCCTTGCACCAGCAGCGTAATGCTGTAGTTTGCACAGGAATGGGAGTTATAGCCAAGTGAATCAGAAAAAACAACCGCAGCGCATTAATGCTGAGTTGCTCGCACCTGCTGGTAGTCTGGAAGCATTTTTTGCCGCGATGGAGGCAGGAGCCGATGCAGTTTATTGCGGGTTGCAATCTTTTTCTGCCCGGGCCAAGGCAAAAAACTTTTCGTTGAGTGATCTCAGTTCTATGACTGCTTATGCGCATCAGCACCAGCGTAAGCTGTTTGTTGCCATGAACACCTTGGTAAAAGAGGAAGAGTTGCCTCTGCTGATAGACAGCCTTGCGGCTGTTGAACAGGCGGGGGTAGATGCGCTTATATTGCAGGATCTCGGAGTATGGCGTTTGGCGCGGGATCATTTTCCTAAGTTGGCATTGCACTCTTCTACCCAAATGACCGTGCACAATAGTGCCGGAGTTAAGCAGCTGGAGAAGATGGGCTTTGAACGGGCGGTTTTAGCCCGGGAACTTACCTTGCCAGAAATCAGCCATATTCGCAGCCAAACTACCATGGAGTTGGAACATTTTGTTCATGGGGCTCTGTGTTTTTGTTTTTCCGGGCAGTGCTACTTCTCCTCCTACCTTGGCGGTAAAAGTGGTAATCGCGGGCGCTGTACTCAACCCTGTCGGCGGCGCTACAACTATCGCGGCAAAAATGGCTATTATTTCTCTCCTAATGATTTATCTGCTATCGAGCTGTTGCCCGAATTACATCAGGCTGGAATAAGCAGTTTCAAAATTGAAGGGCGGATGAAGAGCGCAGAATATGTCTCCAATGTAGTTAGTGCTTATCGCCAGATGATGGATGCTACCCCGCAGCAGCGGCCGGAGGTGTTGAAGTCAGCGCGGGCGTTGCTAAAGCAATCTTATGGGCGTACACCGACTAAGGGTTTTTTGGCTGGTTCGCAACCGGCAGACATGGCTACTCCTGCGTTGCGTGGCTCTACCGGGCGCTATCTGGGTGAGATTACCCGGGCTAGTGGGAATAAACTTAATTTCAATAGCCGTGACAGTCTGCATATCGGGGATCGCATCCGTATTCAGCCGGCTAGCGATAAGGTGGGCACCGCTTTCACTCTGAAGCAGTTGTGGTCAGGCGCAAAGCCAGTTAAAAAAATGTCCGTGGGACAGGTGTGCGTCAGCAATCCCTTTGGTGAAAAATTCAAAACTGGTGATGCGGTATTTAAGGTCTCTTCCCAGCAGGCCTTTTCATTGAGTGATGCCGCGTGTAGACGTAGGTTGACTCAAGTGAAACCGCATGGTCATGGCTTGGAACTGGATATCAAGCTGAGCAATGATCAACTGCATGTTAGTGCCAAGGTGGGTACCGTTGAATTGCAAGCAAGCTATCCGGTTCAGGTCTATGCGGCGAAAACTAGCCCACTGTCACAACATGCCTTAGAGCAGGTTTTTAATAGCACGATTGACGCACCATTCCAGTTGCGCCAATTGAACGTTCACGATTTGCCCGACGTAGTGGTGCCACCCAAACAGCTAAAAGAGATCCGCCGTGAGTTATACGGGCGTTTATCTGATGCAGTGCTGCGCCATGATAAGCAGCAGCGCGATACGCAGATACGCCAGGCAAAAGCCGCTTTGTCCTCAGCAGTATCCCCTGGTCGACGCAGCCAAGATCTTACCGTTGCGGTGCGTGACATACGCGAGATGCGGGTGATTGAACAGTCAGATATAGATAGAGTGCTGGTGCCGTTGAGTGCAGCGGTGCTGCATCGTCGCTGGCACGCTAACGCCCGCCAACAGCACGGGGTGGTGTGGGATGTCCCTTTTATCATTTTCGACCAGGAGTGGCGAACTATCCAACAGGCGATCCATTGTCTGGTAGATGCAGGATTTTGCCATTTCCGAATCAACAATATCAGCCATTTCGCTCTGTTCAGCAAGTATAGTGATCTGTGCTTGGAAACTGGATATCGGCTGTTTTGCATGAATACCCAGGCGTTGCTTAGCTGGCAGCAGCTTGGTGCCTGTAGCAGTGAAATGTATATTGAAGATGAGCAGGAGAATATGTCCCAGTTATTAACTTGTGCGGGTGATTATCCCCTGCGTGCCGTGGTGTATACATCCGTGGCGCTGATAACGTCACGTATTCGCATCCCCAGCGTCAAGAGTGATGCACCGTTGGTCTCAGATCGGGGCGATGAATATAAGGTTATTAATAAGGGTGGTCTGACGGTGTTGCAGTCACAACATGATTTCTCTCTATGCGATCAGGTACCGCTACTTCAGGATATGGGCTGTGCTGGTTTTTTAGTGGATATTTCACATTTGAGTGCCTTCAGTCAAGAGGGACAGCAAGTAATTGAGGCGGCGCGGGGGCGGGCTACGTTAACACAGACTTCGCAGTTTAATTTCAAAACGGGAATTGAATAAGTTCCAGCATCAAAGTAATTGGTGCAAGCGTGGCATTCAGAGTTAATGGATGCCACGCTTGTAAGATATTATTGATGAAGTGTTGAACTGGTAAGACCGTAACCTTTCTCGCCGTGTAGCGCCTGATCCAACCCTTCTATCTCGCTTTGTTCGTCAATGCGGAAACCGATAGTTTTTTCTACCACCACACACAGCACATAGGTCACACTAACCGCTAAAGCGATGGTGACTCCCATGCCTACTAATTGCACACCTAGTTGGTCAAAAGCACTCCAACTGCCACCCGCGGCTTGGGCTGCATTTGTCATCCAGCTGTCACGAATAAAAAAGCATAACAGCAGAACGCCTAACCCACTACCTACCCCGTGGATACCAAAGCAGTCAAGGCTGTCATCGTAGCCAAATTTCATTTTCATTTTCAGAGCGTAAAAACAAATTACTGATGAGGCCGCGCCCAGACATAAAGCGCCAACTGGTTGCACCACGCCAGCAGCTGGGGTGATTACCACCAGCCCAGCGAGGATACCGGAGGCGAAACCTAGAGCTGTTGCTTTCCTGAAAGCCAGCGCTTCGATTATTAACCATGTCAATGAGCCGCTCGCTGCGGAAATTTGAGTCATAGTTAGTGCCCGTGCAGTGTCAAGTCCACTCTGCAAGGTGGATCCAGCGTTAAAGCCGAACCAGCCTACCCAGAGCAGTCCCGCGCCCATCATGGTCATGACCAGATTGTTGGGATGCATCGGTTTATTGGGGAAGCCCTTACGTGGACCGAGGTAGATTGCGGCCACCAAGGCACTGGATCCGGCAGAGACGTGAATAACTAAGCCGCCAGCCAGGTCGATTACACCAGCTGCTCCATAGTTAAACAACCAACCATCTGGTGCCCATATCCAATGGCACAACGGGCAGTAGATGCATAAAAACCACAGGGAGATAAAGAGGCAATAGCCGCGAAAGTAAACGCGTTCAGCGATTGCCCCGCTGATCAATGCCGGGGTGATGATGGCAAATTTCCCTTGAAACATGGCAGTGATGTATTCGGGTATGCCTCCGACGATAGTGTCGTCGATACCCTTGAGGAAGAAATAGTCAGGATTCCAACCGATAAAGCCACCACCGATACTTTTACCAAAGGTCAGTGAGTAACCAACAGCAACCCATAGCACCCCTATTATGGCCAAAGCAACATAGCTGTGCATCATGGTGGATAACACGTTTTTGGTGCGCACCAGGCCACCGTAAAACATGGCCAGCCCAGGAATCATCAGCAACACTAAGGCTACCGACATCATCATCCACGCCGTGGTGCCAGTATCAACTTCATTACCTGCCGCTTGTACAGTTTCAGGTGCTAGCCACAGGCAAATAAGAACCATGCAGACAAAAGCGCTATATCGATGCTTCATCTCTTCCCCCTTGAAGTAAAATATAATTGGTGAACAACGCTGTTCCCATTATTTCTTTTCTGATCAGTATTGATCAGGTTGTTTTTGCATCAGGACAAATCTAAAAGCAATAGCTGTGCCATCAGGTGTAACTCACTATAAATATGAGGGGTATGAGCACAATGGCTTTGTGTATGGGGGGTGAAGATGATGCTTTGTTGGGGCGTTAATGATGAAATAATAGGCAACCGTGATGGAGAAATACACAGTTGCCGTCGTCCGGTTAGGGGAGATTTTTTAGATAGCCAGACAGTGCGGTGCTGTTACAGCCGCAGTAGAAGTAAATTGAGCATGCCGATGAGAAAACCTAGTAGAGCACCAAAAATATTAATATATTTGAACTGCTCTTTCATTATTCCCATCAATAAATCTTCTACCTGTAAAATATCTAGAGAATTCACCTTGTCTTCAACAACGCGGCGAATGTCCAGGCTATCAACCAGTGGTGGCACTTCTTTGTTGAGTAGAGTAATCAACTGGTCAAATAAACCATTGTATAGCTCTTCGCGTGCATCGCTGGGCAAGCGTGCAGCGAGTTCACCTAGGGGGCGCTGAGTTAGCCAGTAATTGATCTGGTGTTCCAGTTCGACCTCTAGCGTTTGCTGTACAGCCGGGGATTGTGCCAAATGAATCAGGTTGGTGGATATTTGGTGAGCAATTTTGTCGGCACTTTTTTCGTCACCGACCTGATGGAGTAGCTCAAGAAGTGGGCGATCCTTTATGCTGTCAACGCCTTTGTCCAGCCACTCTAGTACTAGTTGGCGACAATCGTCACTGTGGATAAAATTGATGGCCGTAGCGCACAGAAACCGCTTGGTGGCGACTATTTTTTCATGAGGTAGTTGGGCTAGATATGTGGATAGCGGTTGCTCAAGCCAGGCATTAATTTTCTGGCGCAAGGCGGTGCTCAAATCTTCTTGGACTTGCTCTGATTTCAGCCAGATGGCTAATTCAATGCTGGCAGTTTCAATGAACTGGGGTAGACGGGCATAGATTTTTTCCATATCGAACAGGGCGCCAATGATGGCTGATAACCCTTCGACAGAATTGATTAATCCATCAATGGCGTGCCGCGCCTTCAGCTCCAATTGTTCGCGCATCTGCGGATTATCCAGAGTGGTAGCGAACTGTTGGATAAGCTCGGGCAGCTCATGTTCCAGCTGCTCCATCAGGGTGTCGACCACGCTAGCGGGGATCAGTTGCTTGAGCGATTTGCCGGAGCTGATAATGGCTTCGCTTCTGCTGTCAATAAAGGTGCCGACACTGGTGGTGAAACTATCCGAGTTTAGCCAGACCTGCAGGCGCTGTTCAATATGCTGGCGACTACGCATATAACGCGGTGCTGTCAAATAATGTTTCAGATCATTACTGAGTAAATGGG
This sequence comes from uncultured Desulfuromonas sp., assembly GCA_964536375.1. GTDB lineage: Bacteria > Desulfobacterota > Desulfuromonadia > Desulfuromonadales > Desulfuromonadaceae > Desulfuromonas. Next base: position 6,312 of record CAZHXF010000051.1, read on the forward strand.
TAATCTGCTCCAGGCAGAAGTGCTGGAGGCGTTGTTGAAAGGCGCTGGTGGAAATATGTTTAGCCAGCGATTTGGTAAGCTTCCACCGCAGGATGTCAACTAATTCAAAAAAACGCTTGTGAAAACGTTTAGGTAACAACGTGATCAGCGGACCGAGGTTCTTGTTGATGAAATTATCCAACTTGCCCGATACTGCCTGCTGTAATTTGAAGCGAAATTCAGGTTTGTCTAAGGCTTGACCTACGTCTTGACTGGTGAGCAGATGTGAGCCTACCATCTCTCCCATTTTGCGGGCCAGCAGCTGGCGTTGTGAGGGGATGATGCCCGGAGTCAGCGGTATACGCAGCCCGAAAATATACCACGGTCGAAGCGGGCGAAACAGCATTTTGATGGCGATGTAATTCGTAACGTAGCCGATCAAGGCTCCGAGTAGTGGTGGTAACAGGTAGGGCCAGTAGGTATCAATTGTGGATAGCATTTTGGTGTATAGCCTTAGCTAGCGGTTAGTATTTAGATAGAATTCTAGCCAAAATCTTGGTCTAGGGAGCGGAAGGTGGCTAAAAGATCATTCTGGCGCACTACCCCGACCAGCTTGGTTGGATGTTCAGGGTCGACAACGGGAAAATAACTGACATGGCGCTGCTGGCGGATGGTTTCCAGTGCCTCGCGCAGTGATTGATTGGGGTTCAGGGTGTGGCTATTGGTACCCACCAGATCACTAGCGACTATAAGCTTGGCAAGTGACGGTTCAAATAATAGATTGCGAATTTCAGTGTAGTCAATAACACCGACAAAATTATCGCTGCGGTCTATTACCGGAAAACGATCATAGCGACTGTGGGAGATAAAGCGCAATAGCTCATTATACGGGGTGTCGTTGTAGATGGTCTCGACATTCTGCCGCATTATATGGCGGACTAGAATATCGCCAGGACTTTTAACATTGTGCCCGGCAGGTAAGCCCAGAGAAACGCGGAAATGTTGTACTACATTATGCAACCCTTCAATGGTGCCCTGGGGAGCGCGCTTACGCAATAGCGACAAAAGCGGTACTTCGCCGGAGGTTACCAAGCCCTGGCGCACTGCTAAGGGACCGAATAACTCAAAGACGACCACTGCGCCAAGAATAACAGTTTCGATCATTTTGCCGCCCTGTGGCCACTGATGCGCCAGGGTAGCTGCTAGTCCAATGGCAACCCCCGCCTGAGACATCAGGGTCATGCCAAGATTTTTTTGTTCGCGCGGCCCAAATTGTGCCACTTTTGATCCCCAGCGCCCACCCCACCATTTGCCGATGATACGTAAGACAACATAAGCTATGCCGAGGGTGCCGATATGTATCAAGGTTTGTAGATGCAGGCTGGCTCCGGCAAGCACAAAAAAGGCTACATATAGCGGATAGTCAATCTGCTTGATGGCAGAGTAAATATGGTGCCAGCGCGGTGAGCTGTTCGCCAGAACGATGCCGAAGATAAGGTGACACAGTAACGCGTTGATGCCAGTAATCTGACTGACAACAGTGATCGCGAACAGGGTGCCAATGATCATACATTTAAACTCGCTGGGAAGCTCCAGCCTCTGGCTCCAGATGGCAATTATCAATCCTGCAATGGCGCCAACTAATAAGGGACCGGTCAAATGCCACAGCAGAGTGAACCCGCCCTCATCGGCAGCAAAAACCCAGTGCACTGCACATAAAAAAGCGATAACCGACAGCAGGTTATTCAGACCTACTAAAGACAGCAAGGTGGTAGTTGTTGGTCCTTCAGCTTCGTATTCGCGGATAACCATCAATGTTGCCGCTGGAGCTGTTGCTATGGCGATAACGCCGAAAAATAAGCCCATTAGCAAAGATGTTTGTGTCAGAGAGAAAGGGGTAATCGTGCTTTGCACCCACCATTGATTGGTTAAGGCACAGCCGCTGGCTACCAGAATAAAAGTCAGTGTCGATTCAATGGCCGACAGGGCGAAGATGCGCCAGCTCCAGCGTCTCAGGCTGTCGATCTGAAATTGACCGCCGACATTCATCATAATTAAGGCAAGTGCCAAATTGGCCATGGGGCGTAATTGTTCCAGCGCAGTGGTGGAGATTGGGGCTGGAAGATTTAACAGGTGGGCAGTTGATGGGCCGAGGATAAGCCCCGTCAGCAGATAGCCGGTAACGCGCGGTACATGCAGTAATGCCGCGAGTCGACCGCCAAGCATGGCGCCGATAAAGATGGTCATTAATGCTGATATGATATCTAAATTGGGCATACAAACTTTACTAATAAGAGGTTAGTCGGTGGGTTGCGCTATGCTATTTCTCTTATGTGTGACCACGGAAGTTTAGCTGTCGGGTGCCCTTGCGTCTTCTCGGCGGGATAGCCGATGCCGATTATGTTGTCTACCACTGTGTTTGCCGGTAAATCAAGCAAGTTGGCGATAAAGTCGCTGGCAGTAAAACTGACATCGTGAGTTCGCAGACGTATTTGTGCCCAACAACTGCCCAATTCCATTTCGGTTACGGCCAATTGCAGACATATTGACGCGATGGCGCAATCTTCCGGCCAAACATCGGAACAGGTGGTGTCAGCGCAGACTACAACAGCCAGAGCGCAGTTAGCTAAAAATGCCGATCCTTTGGTTTTTGCCTGGGACAGTTGTTGAATTATTTCCGGATTGGTAACGAAAATAAATTGCCAAGGATTGTTGCCACGCGAAGTTGGGGCGCGGACAGCAGTCTCTTTTAGTTGATAAATTTGTTCATTTGAAAGTTTTTGCTCAGTAAAATGACGAATGCTGCGCCTGTTGCGCAGTAAATTAAGAAACATAATAAACCTCGTAAAGTTTAGCTGTGATTATGGTGATACTGATAAAAAGGTGTCTTCAGCTTAATTTAACTGAATCGGACAAAATTGACTACAACTTAACGAGAATGAGGGCGTGACGATTTAGCAATAACTGGCGAAGACAATTTATCGAATAGCGGGAATTACGCGGTGAGGATGGTGCGGATGAAAATGCAACAGAGAAAAGTCGGGCAGGGTCACAACATAAAATAGGATTAAATTTAAAAGACCCTGCCCATATTGTACATTACAAGTTTTCTTTGCAGTTGAACATTTGCCAAGATAGCCAGCTAAAAGCCCTCGGCTGATTCCATTACAACGTATTTCATTCCATGGTGTAAAACACTTTTTAACGATTAGCTTTAGCTCAACATTACCTGCTGATCTTGTAACCATTGTTGCAATACTATAGTAAGGTTTCCAGCAACGCCCCATGTCAACCAGATGCCCAATTGCTGTAATTCTACCTGTTGCTTTTGGTGGATGCCGGCACATAGCACTCCGGTAACCCCTTGCTGCGCTAGCCACTGCGCCAAACCTTGCACCTCGACCGAGCTGGTTAGCACTGTCTGGCTGTTCACCTGTTTTTTTTCCAAGTCAACATTGGCTAGCAGAAACTCATGAGCTTGATCAAAACGGGGCAATACGCGGTCCGTATAACATGGAATTGCAATAATTGTATCAGGTTGAATGCTGCTCATAAGGCTTTACTGACATTACACAAATGGTGCCAACTATGGGTGTGCAAAGAAAAGTACGTTAGATCAGTTGGTTAGGAGTATTGGGGCTAGTTTGTGATCAATATTCGGCGTTGCATGTGCAACGCTTGTGAATTGGATGAATGATTAAAATGAGGTAAGTGCTTGAAAATCGGTTCTTTCTGTAAGATGTTGCGTTGCAACGTAGTGCAACGAATGCAACGTGGATTAGTCTATATGGTATTTTTTAATCCAGCGCCATAGGGTGGTGCGGTTAATGCCAAGGTGGTTAGCCACCAGCTTTTTGTTGCCGCGGTAGCGTTCTAGCAACTGTAGCAGCTCTGGGTGGGTCAGTTGCTGTTGCCTGTCTCGGACGCTGCTGCTGGCTGAGTTGAATGGCAACTGCTCCAGCTCAATCTGTTGTTCACGGCACAAGATAACCGCTCTTTCGACTATGTTTAGCAGCTCACGGATGTTGCCTTCGTAGGGATGTTGCAGCAGATATTCCATAGCTTGGGGGCTGAAGCTGCGAATTTTTTTGCCATATTTGGCGCAGAATTTTTTTAAGCCAATTTCCAGTAGCAGAGGAATATCTTCACTGCGCTCGCTCAGGGAAGGAATTTTAATGGTTATGACATTGAGACGGTAGAATAGATCTTGACGGAAGTTGTTTTGCGCCACCTGCATACTCAGGTCGCGATGAGTCGCGGCGATGAAGCGTACATCGGCGCGCCGGTTGTCATCGCTGCCCAGCGCTTGATACTCATTATTCTCCAACACCCGCAGGAGTTTAACCTGTAGTGGTAGCGGCAGATCACCGATCTCGTCAAGAAACAGGGTGCCACCTTCGGCGGCGCTCAGCCGCCCAGCGCGGTCAGCAACCGCACCGGTGTAGGCACCTTTACGCACCCCGAAAATTTCCGCTTCGAGCAGTTGCTCGGGTAAGGCACCGCAGTTTATTACTACTAGCGGTTTATCTTTGCGGTAGCTTAAATTATGTAATGCTTGGGCAAATAACTCCTTGCCGGTACCGCTATCGCCCTGAATCAAAGCGGTAACGTCACTACAGGCAATGTCGGGTAAAATATCAAATAACTGTTGCATCTGCGGGTTACGGCTGATCATGTTTTGAAAGCTGAAGTGGTGCTCTACTTCCCGGGTCAAGGCGTGCACCTGCGAAAGATCGCGAAAAGTTTCCACCCCGCCGATGGCTTCACCACAACGGTTGCGCAGTACGGAAGCATTTACCGAGATGGGAATCTCACGATTATTGCGATCTAGCAGATCAACCTCGCGGTTGGTGATGTTGCTGTTGCTAGCAAGAGCCTGGCGCACCGGGCATTTATCAAAGCAGACATTGGTGCGAAAAATTTCACAGCATGGTTGTCCTAGCGCTTGCGCGCGGGTGAAGCCGGTGAGATCTTCTGCTGCGCGATTAAACGAGGTGATGAGCATATCATTGTCTACAGTAAAAACGCCGTCGGCAACGCTATCCAGAATCGTCTGTAGTTGATGGTAGTTGTCTGGTGGCAGGCTCATAGCATCCTGATTTGTACGAGGTAGGTACGGTAATTAACTGGATGATACCCTTTTTGGCGCTAGATGAAAACACGCTTGATGTCAGCTTAACTGTTGACGGAAATATTCGCCCAGTTGCAGACGAATTAGATCACGTATCTGACGGAAACTCTCCAATATCTGTGCTGGATTGCCAATAGCCTTACCGGGGTCATCAAAGCCCATGTGTACCCGGTTAACTCCACCAAAAAACTGCGGGCACTCTTGGTCCGCCTCACCACACAGGGTGATAACATAATCAAAGCTTTGATCAGCATATTGGCTGATATGGTCTGAACTGTTTGCCGAAATGTCGATGCCGAGTTCAGCCAGCACCTGCACTGCCGTTGAGTTTAAACCATGCGGTTGGGTGCCAGCGGAATACGCTTCAATCAGCTCGGCAAAATCGTGATTAATGAGCCCATCGGCCATTTGACTGCGGCAAGCATTGCCGGTACACAAAAACAGTACCTGCTTTTTGTTCGTTCTCTCCATGTGTGGTCTCCGTAGGTTTTTAGCGCAGCAGGTTTTCAAGTTGCGCTACAGCGGGGACTTTGCCGACCACTACAACCTGACCATCAACTGCCAGCGCTGGCGTAGTCATTACCCTAAAAGCCATAATCTGGTTGATGTCTGAAACTTTTTCTATTTCGTACTCAAGTCCGAGATTGTCAGCCGCTTGTTTAGTGGCGTCAGCCAGCTTTTGACATTTGGCACAGCCAGTACCGAGTATTTGCAGTTTTTTCATGATGATTCTCCTTAGCGATTGTTGTGGGGTTTATTCGATTTAAAAAAGTGCGCCGTAAATCATGCCACTTAAGGTGGCCATGGTCATAACTAGGGCGACAAATACTGCGGTTTTTTTGTTGCCCATTACGCTGCGAATTACCAACATGTTGGGTAGCGATAGCGCTGGACCGGCAAGCAGCAGAGCTAATGCTGGCCCTTTGCCCATGCCGGCACCTATCAATCCTTGCAGGATGGGAACTTCGGTAAGGGTGGCAAAATACATGAAGGCACCAAATACCGAAGCGAATATATTGGCAAAAAATGAGTTACCACCCACTAGCGAGGCTACCCATTCTGAGGGGATCAAACCTTCGTGCCCCGGCCGTCCAAGGAGGACGCCAGCGATGAGCACGCCGATCAGCAGCAGGGGCAGAATCTTTTTCGCGAAATCCCAACTTTCGCTGAACCACTCGCCCATTTCACCATCTCTGGTGCTTTTCAGGTTACTTAGCGTGGAAAGACCGATGACGCCAAAAGTAAAAGCCAGAGCTGGCTGCTGCGGTAGGATAACGCCCATGATTATAGCGGGTAAACTGGCCAGGAAAACGCGCCCGAAGCCTAGCTTGAACCAGGTGGATAACATTAAGGCAAGTGCGGCGGATAAGGCGCTGGTGATGAGCCATTTTGCCGCATATATTTCGTGCCACAGTCCTGCTGGCGCGTCAGTTTTGCCCCAGTTGGCAAAGACCAGAATACCAACCATGGCGGCAAAATACAGCGCGGTTTGCCACAATGGTCGACTATCGTTATCTGCTGCCATGATCGGTGCCGCTGCGGCTTTTTCAGCCTCTTCATGGCGAAAGAAGAAGTGCATTAACAGACCGATAACTACGGCAAATACTATCGCGCCCACGGCGCGGGCAATGCCCATCTCGGGGCCGAGTATGCGTGCCGTCAACACAATGGCCAAAATATTGATGGCTGGACCGGAATACAAGAAGGCGCACGCCGGACCGAGCCCGGCTCCCATGCGATAGATGCCGGCGAATAATGGCAGAATAGTACAGGAACATACCGCTAAAATGGTGCCCGCTACTGAGGCAACACCATAGGCGATAATTTTATTAGCTTTAGGGCCGAGATATTTCATCACTGCTGCCTGGCTGACGAATACTGCGACTGCGCCAGCGATGAAAAATGCCGGAACCAAACAGAGTAATACATGCTCGCGGGCGTACCATTTTACCAGATGGAGCGATTCCATCAGTGCCGATTGCACGCGTGGCATGTCGACAGGTAAAAAGAAACAGCCGACAAAAACGATAATTATCCACATAAGTGGTTTCCATTCAGTTTTCCAGTTCATGCTTAAGCCCTTACTTTGTTGGTATGCTGTTACTCTGCTTAGCTATTGCCTAATTGGCAAAACAGCCAAGTAGATAAGTATGTCTATACCTGCTTCGCCAGTTTTTTACTTTCTGGTGCAGCTGGTTATTTCACTGTCACTATTGTTGATTACCGCTTCAACGCAATCTAAAAAGTTGAGAATGCACGGTGTGCGCAGCCGGTAAAAAACCTGATTACCCCGTTTGTCATCGCGCACCAACCCGGCATTTTTTAACACACTTAAATGCTTCGAAACGGTTGAGATGTCAAGCCCAACCAGGGCAGTAAGTTCACACACGCAGCGCTCCTGCTCGGCGAGTTCTTCGACAAAAAAAAGCCGCACCGGATGGGCCAGTGCTTTGATAATATTTGCCCGTTCACTGAAATGTGTTTGATTATATATCATGTTTCCCTCCATCTATTTGGTAATGTAGCCAAATAGATGGAGGTTGTCAACAGTGTATGGGCTAAAAAAGCTAGCCACAAAATCATTGGCTGGTTATATTGGCGCCAGTCAGTTTGTTTTGCATAACAATAATCGGTGCACAGCGCATTATAGCGCTATTTACCGGCACTGAGGAGAGATCATGCCCCATATTTCCACTTCATTGTTCATAAAAATTGCACTGTACACAAGTTTTGTACTGCTTAGTTTTTTTATTGCTGTCGACTGTCAGGCACTGGAAACAGGTGTTGATCACCATAACACTAGGCAAGATAAGTCCAGCGCCATGACTTTGGGACAAGCTATGGTGTTGGGTATTGTCGAAGGGTTGACAGAATATCTGCCGGTCAGTTCCACCGGCCATTTACTGTTGGTCGAGCGCGTGCTGAATATAGGTGGCAATGAACACAGCAAAGAGGCCTCTGACGCCTATGCGATCTGTATCCAGATTGGGGCTATTCTCGCCGTCTTTGGTTTATATTTTCGCCGGGTCAAGCAGATGGCTAATGGTGTGCTTGGCAACGATGAATATGGGCGGAAACTGCTGATCAATGTGGTAGTGGGTTTTATTCCTGCGGCGGTGATTGGGCTGTTGTTTAATAAACTGATAAAATTCTACTTGTTTGGGATATGGCCGGTGGTAGGTGCCTGGTTTGTCGGCGGGGTGGCAATACTGGTGGTCAGTTGGCGCGGTAAGAAAAAGTCGCATAGTGCCCAGGGTGGATTGTCAATTCTGGAGCTATCCTGGCGGCTGGCACTGATTATTGGTTTTGCCCAGTGCCTAGCCATGTGGCCCGGCGTTAGCCGCAGTCTGGTCACCATTGTTGGTGGCATTCTGGTGGGATTGTCATTGAGCGCGGCTGTGGAGTTCAGCTTTTTATTGGGTCTGGTCACTTTGAGTGCGGCTACCGCCTATGATGCCCTTAAGCATGGTGAGGTTATGTTGCACACCTTTGACGGTTTATCTCTTGCCGTGGGGGTGGTGTTTGCTTTTATCGCTGCGCTGATTTCGGTGAAGTGGATGGTGGCGTATCTCAATCGGCATGGGCTAGCTGTTTTTGGTTACTACCGCGTTGCCTTGTCACTGGTCGTTGCTCTGTTGCTGGTTAACGGTGTGATTTAAACTAGCGCGCCATGGGGTGCTAGTGCCGTTCTTGCTCGTGACTGGTGGCGGGAGGATAACGGTCATGGGTGCATTCTCAGGTTGACAGAATTCCAAACAAATCTCGCTATTTATCAACTGATCAATTTCCCCCATACTTAGAATAACCACCGGTACAGTCTACTATTTGGAACCTGTTTCAATTATGTGTAAAAACAGAAAATAGCACTCACTAGCCTTCCTATAACTCTATTAGAGCCATTGAATACTTCCAACAAAAAGGGTACCCTCTCGTCTTGTCAGCTTTTATAATGGGATATCGTTTTGAATGACTTGTCGTGTGTATATCCGAATCAAGCCATGAACCTAAACATGTCCCATTTTCCCATTCATTTACAAATCAAGGAACCTCCTCATAATGGCTAAAAAGCCCGCCGCACCCAAGAAACAGAAAAGCTTTGAACAAAACCTCTGGGACACCGCCGACAAACTGCGTGGCTCTGTTGAATCCTCTGAATATAAGCATGTGGTTCTCAGTCTGATTTTCCTTAAATTTGTCAGTGATAAATTTGAGCAACGTAAGCAGGAATTGATCGATGAAGGTCAGGGAGATTATGTGGACATGGTGGAGTTCTACACCATGCAGAACGTCTTTTACCTGCCTGAAGAGTCGCGCTGGTCGTATATCCAAAAACAAGCTAAGCAAGATGATATTTCGATCAAGATTGATACGGCGCTGCACTCGGTGGAGAAGAGTAACAAATCCCTTAAGGGAGCACTGCCTGATAACTACTTTTCACGCATGGGGATTGATGTCAGCAAGCTGGCAGCGCTGATCGACTCCATCAACAACATTAATACCATCGCCGGACAAGGCAATGCTGCTGGGGAAGAAGATATCGTCGGCCGGGTGTACGAATATTTCCTGGGCAAGTTTGCCGCGACCGAAGGTAAAGGCGGCGGTGAGTTTTATACGCCTAAGTGTGTGGTTAACCTGATTGCCGAAATGATTGAACCGTTTAAGGGTAAAATTTACGATCCATGCTGTGGCTCGGGCGGCATGTTCGTGCAGTCGGTGAAGTTTGTCGAGAACCATCAGGGTAACACCAAGGATATCTCCATCTACGGTCAAGAGCAGACCAGCACCACCTATAAACTAGCCAAGATGAACCTCGCCATTCGTGGTATTTCGGGAAACATGGGTGAAGTACCTGCCGATACCTTCTTTAAGGATCAGCATGAGGATCTGAAGGCCGATTACATTATGGCTAACCCGCCCTTTAACCTCAAAGAGTGGCGTGGCAGCACTGAACTGGTGGATGATCCGCGCTGGGCTGGTTACGAAGTACCTCCCACTGGTAACGCCAACTACGGCTGGATATTGCACATGATCTCCAAGTTGTCAGAAAACGGTGTAGCGGGGTTTGTATTGGCCAATGGTTCCATGTCCACAAACACCAGCGGTGAGGGCGAGATTCGACAGAAGATGATCGACAACGATCTGGTTGATTGCATGATTGCCATGCCGGGGCAGTTGTTTTATACCACCCAGATTCCGGTGTGCCTGTGGTTT
>CAZHXF010000052.1:0-14401 GCA_964536375.1 uncultured Desulfuromonas sp.
ACGATAAGAATAGCGAAAATAACGTAATGTTTCAAACACCTGATCCAATAATTTAAGATCAGATGGGTGATGAAAACCGGACGGATCCCCAATAAGTACCTCCTAATGTCTCAATAGATAGAAATTGTCTATTCTATAGGCTTGATATATGGACAATTTTCACCTATCACCACTGTGTAAAAAAACAGGGCTAAATTAATTATGAAACTGGAGACATATTAGATGGGAAACAACTCTACTCAAATGGTTAACGGAAAGGCTTTCGAATATTCCATTTTGAAAGAATTCCGAGAAAAATTGGGAAAAGTCACAAACGTTGAAGTGATAGAAAATAATGCCTTGGTAACAGCTAAAAACTGCTTTGATGAATTTACTCAACAAGAACAAGGTCGATATCTTCTGACTGCTAGTTTTGCTGTAAATTTTTTAATGGATATTGAACCAAGGCTTGCAAACGACATAGATAAAAACGACATATTACAATTAGAAATTTTAACTGATTTCCAAGGACAACTTGGAGATGTTAGAGATATTGTAGCTATTCGTTTATTGCAAAAATGGGAAATAGGCGTCTCTGCTAAAAACAATCATAAAGCAGTAAAACATTCAAGATTATCAAATGATATTGATTTCGGAGAAAAATGGCTTGGGGTAAAATGTTCAAAAGAATATTTTGCTGAAGTTGGTGCTGTTTTTATTCCTCTGAAAGAAATAAAAGTTAAAAGTAACTCCACTCAAAAATGGAATACTTTGGAACACAAAGAAGACGATATCTATGTACCGATATTAAATGCTTTTAAAAAGGAATTAAATAGGATCTATGCAACATCACCAAATAAAGTTGCTGGTTCTTTAATCGAGTACCTTGTTGGTAATAAAGACTTTTATAAGGTAATCAAAGGTGATAATTCGGTAGAAATTCAAGCATATAACTTGCACGGGACACTAAATTTGCCTTTTCAAAATATTGCCCCAAAATTCAAAACTCCCCAAATGAGTCTTCCTGACAAAATTATCAATATTGATTTCAAGGAAAATTCAAAGACAACGTTGATTGTTGAATTTAATAATGAATGGAAATTATCTTTTAGAATACATAATGCAAGCTCTAGGATAGAGCCTTCATTGAAATTTGACATTAATCTATTAAGTGCTCCAACGTGTCTGTTTACAAATACATTATCAGTTCCTCAAGGAGTTTAAGATGAATTTAATATCATTATTTTCTGGGGCTGGTGGGCTAGATAAAGGTTTTGAGACTGCTGGGTTCCAAACTATATGGGCAAATGAATACGATAAGGATATTTGGGAAACATTTGAAAAAAATTTTCCAAATACAAAATTAGACAGACGGTCTATTCGGGAAGTCTTGTCTGATGACATACCAGAATGTGATGGAATAATCGGTGGTCCTCCATGCCAGAGCTGGAGCGAGGCTGGAGCGCTAAGGGGAATAGAAGACAAAAGAGGACAATTGTTTTTTGAATATATTAGAATTCTAAGAGATAAAAAACCAAAGTTTTTCTTAGCTGAAAATGTTTCGGGAATGCTAGCGGCGCGTCACTCTGAGGCTATAGAAAATATCAAAAAGTTATTTGCAGATAGTGGCTATCGCCTGTCTTTTACTCTATTGAACGCTGTTAATTACGGTGTGCCTCAAGATAGAAAACGGGTGTTTTTTATTGGGATCAGGAACGATTTGAATTTCACATTTGAATTCCCAAACTCGTTACAACAAAAGCTAGTATTGCAAGAGCGTATTTTTGATATTAAAGATTCGGCTCTCCCTGCAAAAGATAAACAAAAAACAAATGGCGATGAGTGTGTTTTGCCAAACCACGAATACATGATTGGTGGTTTTTCAACTATCTACATGTCTAGAAATAGAGTTCGGAGTTGGGATGAACCATCTTTTACAATTCAAGCAGGAGGAAGGCATGCCCCTCTTCATCCACAGGCACCAAAAATGGATTTCATAGAGCAAAACAAGAGGGTATTTGTTCCTGGTAAAGAAGATTTATATAGAAGATTAAGCATTAGAGAGTGTGCAAGAATTCAGACATTTCCTGATGACCATATTTTCTACTATAAAAACTTAATGGCTGGCTATAAAATGGTTGGCAATGCTGTTCCGTGTAATTTAGCGTATTGCTTAGCGCATGCAATTAAAGCACAAATAGAGGCACACAACTAAGCGTTGCACAAGGGCACCCTTTCCGCTGCGCTCCAAGCGTATCTGTAAACTCAATCGATAAGTGGAGCGCAAAGCGGTTCACTTATCGATGATAAAATAAGCGATCTACGGTTGAACTACATTTAATATAGGAAGCCAACGGAACATTGTTACTCCCGAGTAGCACTAATCTTCCGCTCTGGTTCTGCTCCCCGTATTCGTCATGCTCGCGAAAGCGGGTATCCAGAGGTTTTGCATAGATTTCTAGACTCCCGCCTACGCGAGAGTAACGACCTTTGTGGCGATAACGGAAGATTGGTATTAATCAGGTTGTTACTTTATTGCCTTACAGTCCCCAACGCTGGCGTATGAATTCTTCTGCTGAGTAAAAACATGTGGTCCACTTTAGGTGATATACGGCAACAACTATGACTGATTCCAGATCGGAGTATTAAAACTCTGCGAAGTCATCACTAATCCCACTCGCTACCATTTTTCCACAGGAACCTGCATTCTCATTACGGCTGTCGCAGTAATAGGAATACGTGGATACACCTCATCATCATCCCATTTGCAGTTAGCAACTTTGCTGATAAGTTTATTAATAAATGGCACGTACATTGGATACCAATACGTTATACGAAGATGCAACAAGTTGGCATCCTGGATAGACATTTGTGAATCGCCACTAGCACCGGAACGGTACATCAGATTGTCGTTTGGAATAACACCGTCTACCGCAAATTCGCTGAATGCCTGTGGGGTGGGATTAAGTCGTTCGACACGAATAAATTCACCTTTAAGCTCGTCAAATACCCGATCACGACCCTGCTGATACGCCTCAACTTGATTCAAGGCTGGGTCATGCATCCCCTTCCTCTCTTCTGTTCTGGGTTCATAATAACTGTACAAAGGGGCAAGACCTCTGGCAAGACCTTCTTTCATCGCGTCAAACTGACTGACCTCAGAACGACAGCCATTGCCATTTTTCAAATATTTTTTATCACAATTTAACGTCCCGGCTCTGACGGCCTCAAAAGCGGCATAGTTCAAGGTAATCTTTGCATGATAAATAAGGGCTACCTGAACTGTTCCTAAAATCAATAGCAACATGACCGGAAGGATAACAAGGAACTCGACCATGCTCTGCCCGTTTTGCCTGCGGAGAACAGATAGCTGCTTTATCCGAGGCAATAAGCTATTCTTCATGTTGATTAACTTCTTTTGGCCCCCCGAGAATTTCGAAAATCTCTTCGCGCATTCGTGCTCCGCGTTTGGCAACAGGGTCATCCTCGGACACATAATTGTCCATATCAACGAAGGTTTTCAAGGCCTCCTGCAAATGAATAACACCTTTATTATACCAAGCTTTGACTAATTCTGGATCTCGTAACAGCGCATTTTCATAGGCTATGACGGCTTTTGTAGGATTCTTGATCTTGGCATATGAATTCCCCAGGCGAAACCACAATTCTGCGTCTTTCGGCATCTGCTCAATCAGTTTTTCAAATTCTTGCGCGGCAGCGGCATAATCTCCATCATTATACAGCTGGTATGCGCCAAGTCTTTGCTCCATAAGATTTTTATGAGCACAACCACTAATAAACAGAACGAACAGAAACAAAATACTTAATAGATAGAATCTACAGCTTTTCATTCTTCTTCCCAAAGGAGACACTGCCCAAGAACGATGCCAATCCTATCCACATCGCCTGCAGGTAATTCCAGAACAGCACAAGCGCGTAACGCCAGAGCAAAATTGAATGGTTTCATACCACGAACTATCTTATTCACCCTGCTTTGTTTATCGAGAAAAACAACATCAATGGAAAATTGCATAAAAAGGGTATGCACTGAGTTGCAGGGAATAATGAGTAGTCCCTCTCCCCCAACAAGCTCTTGACTACCCAAAAGACCCTTGGTTCTCTCCAAGAAAGATTCCGTTCTTTTCACACACGGCACTGCAACACCATGATCGTCTTGAAAACGCATCAATCCCTTTTTCAAAACAGACCCTGCTGTATAAATTTCATCACAATGGGAAAGGCCAGAACAATGAATGTTGTGGGGAAGATAAAGATAACCAACGGACCGATAAGTTTAACCGGTGCCTCCATGGCCTTTTTTTCCGCCCTCATGAAGCGCTCGGAACGCCGTTGTTCTGCCTGAATATGCAGCACATCACCCAGGCTCGCACCCATCTTTTCCGCCTGCACAACAGCATTGACAAAACTTGTTACTTCATGGATATCAAGGCGCTCCGCCATGCGCTGTAGCGCCGCAGATCGCTTGACTCCAGCGCGCAAATCGCGGTTAACGATGCCGAACTCAATCACCAGTGGACCGGCTGCCGCCTTTTTCCTAGCCTGATCAATAGCTCCGGAAAAATTTAAACCTGCCTGCACGGCCATGCATATAAAGTCAAGATAGGTGGGCAAAGTCCGCAAAATCGAATCAACTTGTTTTTTGCGAATATCCCGCACCCAGATGTCTGGATAAAAAAATCCAACGACCGGCAGAACCAAAAAAAGCACATTGTTCCAGTCACCCAAAAGCGTTAAAAAAACATATCCGAAAGTAAACGTAAACAAAGCTGCTACGATTCGAATAGCCAAAAACTCCTCGGCCAGCATCAGATAGCAGATGCCATTTCGCCGCAAACGTTTTTCCACATTTCGCACGTAGGAATAAGGCAGCAAAGAACAGCCGTAATAGGCAATTATTCTGACCAACGGCCAGATAAATTCAAGAAACGGCGGGAGCGGATCCATAAACTCCCTGTCCTCCTGCGGTACAAACTTGGCAACTTGTACCAAAGTCAGGATAAAAAACAGAACAGAAGCTGTCACACTCAGACCAACCGCCAACATAAATGAATCAGCAAACATTAGTGCAAAATCCATTTTCAATCATTCCCCAAAAAGAGAGTTACGTCCAAAACAGCACCGGCATTCCACCGTACAAGATTCGGGTTCAATTCAGACATCAATATTGGTGATTTTC
This sequence comes from uncultured Desulfuromonas sp., assembly GCA_964536375.1. Taxonomy (GTDB): domain Bacteria; phylum Desulfobacterota; class Desulfuromonadia; order Desulfuromonadales; family Desulfuromonadaceae; genus Desulfuromonas. Next base: position 5,177 of record CAZHXF010000052.1, read on the forward strand.
CGTATGCCAAGAAAGCCAAGAACTTGCATACATAAAACAAAAAACAGCACTGCCCAACCAATTTTTGTTGTAAACATCAGTCCCATTGTTTCCGGCTCAAGCTTAAGCAGCACAGCCATCAAAAACATCGGCAGACCACTCATCACAAAGCCCTGTAATTTTCCCTGAGCCGTCAGACTTTCAATCTTCCCTTCCATGGTCAATTTACGGCGTAAAGTATCTGCCAGAGAATTAAGTGTCGAGGCCAGATCACCACCAACTTCGCGCGATATCAGAATTGCCGACAACACCATGGACAGAGTTTCCAATGGCACCCTGTGCTCCATATTCTTGATGCTGGTCTCTATATCCACTCCAAGTTTCTGTTCCCGCACCATGATACTGAATTCCTGACTTAATGGCGGCGGATTCTCCTTGACCAAATTATCCAGTGCAATGGAGATACTTGCCCCTGCCCGAAGTGCTCCGGAAAGCATAAGTAAAGCATCCGGCAACTGGCGTTCGAATTTTTTCAATCTCTTTTTTATCATCATTTTAAGGATGACATAGGGAGAGAATAGCAACATCACAAAGCAGGTCACGGCAACAGCCACGTTCCCGGATAGTTCCAGAATGACCAGCGGAAAAACGATAACCATCCCGATGTAAAAATAAAAATAGCGCGTGATATCGACAAAGAGGAAAAGTTCGGAGAATTTACTGACGGTAATTTCCTCGAATACATCCCGGTAATAAACCAGTTTGTCATACATTCTCAAAAAGAAAAGCCAGGCGAGAATTCCCACGGACAATGCCACCATGAAGGCAATCAGTAATGCAAACATCATAACTCCTGATCAAAAATACTCATATCAACAGCAACTCCACAATCCCTGAGCGCCTCATAAAATTCAGGCACGCTACCCGTTGACTTCAAAGAGCCCAACACTTTACCATTGCTATCCAAACCACTTTGTTTGTACACAAACAGATTTTGCATCTGGACGACGCCACTTTCCATCCCTGTAATTTCAGCTACATGCGTTATTTTCCGGCTTCCGTCGGCAAAACGTGCCTGCTGCACGACAATATTCACGGCAGAAGCAATCTGTTGCAGAATCGCTTTTTCCGGTAATTCCATGCCAGCCATCATCACCATCACTTCCAGTCGAGAAACGGCATCTCTGGGGCTGTTAGCATGAAGCGTTGTCAACGACCCATCATGCCCGGTATTCATAGCCTGAAGCATATCCAGTGCTTCCATGCCCCGGCACTCTCCCACGACAATACGATCCGGTCGCATACGTAAACAGTTCTTGACGAGATCCCTTATGACAATAGCTCCTTTCCCCTCCATGTTGGCCGGGCGAGCTTCGAGGGTCACGACGTGGGGCTGCTCCAGTTGTAATTCCGCAGAATCTTCTACCGTAATGATGCGTTCATCGTGGGGAATAAAACTGGTGAGAAGATTCAAAAAAGTCGTTTTACCGCTTCCGGTGCCACCGGAAATAATAATATTTTTCCGATGTTCCACTGCCGCGTGCAAAAAGGTGATGACATCGGCGGTTATAGACCCACTATTGATAAGATCCTCAACAGTCAGTTTTTTCTTGAAAAATTTCCTAATTGTCAGACATGGACCTTTAAGCGCCAGTGGCGGAATCACAGCGTTGACCCGGGAACCGTCCTTCAGTCGTCCATCAACCATGGGCGAGCTTTCATCAATACGCCGCCCCAGCGGAGCGACAATACGCTCAATAACCGCCAGAACCGCATCATCGCTACTGAAGGTCACATCCGACTTATGCAACTTGCCGCGTAATTCATAAAAAATGTTGTCGTAGCGATTCACCATGATTTCAGTGATTGCATCATCAGCGAGTAAATCCTCCAGTGGACCGAGACCTATCGCTTCGTTTAAAACATCTTTGGCCAGCCTAGCCCGATCAATATTTGCGGGGATATCTTGGTCAATTTTCTCAATAATACCGGTAATCAGCATCTTGACGGTTTTCGTCAACAGAGCATCATCCATTGACTCAACATCGGTGCGGCGCACATCCATCGCCTCCATCAATTTAACATGGATACGCTTGTGCCAGACAAAACGTTCAGGTAATTCCGTTGGCGTATCTGTTGCGTGTTGCGCCTCAGGATTATCGCTAACCGCTTCAGCATGCGGCGAGGGTGAGGCGCTACGCATAGACGATATTCCCGGCGATGATTTTTGTGGATCATCACCTGTTACCAGCGGCTGCAGTTGCGAACTACAGCTGTGAACACCAGCGCTGGCGTTTTTCGAATCTGAACTGACCGAGAGACGATAACTACCGATTCCGATTTCATCATTCACCGACAAAGGACCAAACTGCTTAACGGCCTCTGAGTTCACAAAGGTACCAATATCACCAGAGGTATCAGAAACATAAACGCCATCGTCCCGTTGGCTCAACTCGGCATGAATACCAGCGATGCGCCAGCCCTTTAGTTGCACAAAATTCTTGCCGGAACGTCCAATAGTACAGAGGTCCTGTTCACATTCTAACGTATCCAGCAACGTGCCCTTACTGTCTTTAATTCTGATACTTAGCATAGGATGCATACTCTTTATTGATTCGACCGGGAAAATTCTGTTACCTGTACTTAACTCAAGGGATAATTATTCCAGAATCTTTTCCCCTTCAATGATTTCTTGGAATTTCGCTCTAATCTCATTCCCTTTTTCAATATTCTCAATATTGAGTTCCGACGCGGCATCATAGATATACGGTGTTATGAAAATCACTAATTCAGTCTTTTGATTCAAAAACGACTTAGATTTAAACAGCTCACCGAGGATTGGAAGATCACTGAGCCACTTGAATTTCTCATAGTCTTTATTCGCCAGATCTTGAACCAAGCCGGCAATTATCAAGGTCTGTTCTGCCCGCAGACTGACATCGGTACTTGTACGCCTGGTCAGAACTCCAGGAATATCATTGAACACTTGGCTTTGGTCTATCGTACTTATTTCGGTTTCAATATGGGCAAGGATATTACCCTGATCATCCACCAGAGGTTCGACATTCAACGAAATACCGTATTTTTTAAACTCAACGTTTGTTGCCCCGTTTTCATTGACGGTGGGAACCGGATACTCACCTCCAGCGAGAAATTTAGCCGACCCGCCAGATCGTGTGCTCAGACGCGGCTCAGCAATGACAACGGCATCACCTGTTTTTTCATAGAGATTGATGAGCGAACTCACTCCGGTAGCAATGCCAAAATAACCGTTCGCATTGGTGAGGTTGGGTCGGAATGGTGTCAATAATGCCCCTGGAACATCCTTGCTGCTGTTCAGAATTGTACTGTTGTCGTCAAACGTTTTCTCCACACCATATTGGAGGGAAGGCCCGGCAATGCCCAACGAATTCCATTTAATACCAACTTTATCCGTCAAAGATTTGTTCATCTCCATGATCTGCACTTTCATGTAGACCATCTTGGCAGCAACAGTTTCATGTACACGAGTCAAATTGATGATATTGGGATATTTTTCTTTAACAACTTTGATCACCTGTTCATATTCTTTACTCACTTCACCTGCAATGACACAACTACCCCCAACCTCACTTACGCTGATACTGGGAACATCTTTAAGCAAACTGGCAATATCTGAAGTGATATTATCGATTTGAACGAGATCAAGAACACCTTTATATCGTGAAATAATGCGATCATAAAAAAATTTATTCTCTAGCGCAACAGAGCCCTTGATTACGGTGGATTCCCCTATTTTATTTACAGTGATCCCGGGGATATCGGCAAGTAACTGAACCAGTTCCTGATAGCTGGCCAGAGTCTGTTTTTCATTAACAACCACTTCAAAATCTTTTTCCGTGCCATCTTTGAGCCAGATATGCATGGTCGTCACACCTTCGTCATCCGCCAGTAGGACAAGTTGTCCCTGCGGCAAAATAGTGTTACTGGCAACTTTAGGATTACCGATCGCAACCCGCTCAATTCCTTTAAGTTCTAGGACTTTAACTTCGCCAACATACATGGAAATTATCCGCCCTGACCGCTCTGCCTGACTATTAAAAACCGATAGCGCAACAAGGGAAAGGGCCAGGAGAAAAATGGTCGTATTATGTCGAAACTTTAACATTTTCAATCGCCTTAACAGGTTTGTTGTCAACATTATAATTATCCATAAATAAAGAGATTACACTACTTAGAGGCTTTTATTGCCGGAACCGTCCCTTTGATATGTACCGTAAACGTCTTGGCAACGCCATCGCTGCTTCCACCGACAATGTACTCAACACTATCGGAAAAAGATCTTTCACCCTCTACCGTGACGCCCTTATTAAGTGCATCGGCAAAACCAGGTTTAACAGCACCGCTAACACCGACAAGAGCAGTTTGCCCTGCTGAAACAATATTACCGCTTGCATCGACAATATTACCGTTTTGATCTCTGTGCAGCCCTTGAGAAGCTAGCAACACATCCTCAGCACTCTCTTTTTTACCGTCCGCGGAATATAGAGCACCGTCTTTACCGACATGTACTCCTTTAAGAACCTTGCCATCTTTAGTTCTTACGATGCCGTCCTTATCGACTGTTACCAGTTCTTTAGCTGAAAGCGGTTTACCGTTTTTATCGACAATAGTACCGTTTTTGTTTCTGTGAAGCCCTTGAGAAGCGAGCAGCACAGCATCTCCAGAATTGGATTTAACGTAAACCTTACCGTCCTTACCAACCCTGATCTGCTTTGCATTAAGCACCGTGCCGTCTTTACTACGCACTTTACCGTCTTTGCCAACGGTAACGCCAGAAAGCAGCACACCCTCTGGGGTAAACACATGACCATCCTTGTCTACCAGGAAACCGCTTTTGGTCGAAGTGTAACCATTTTTACCCACCACGGTACCGTTTTTATCCACTAGGGTACCGTTTTGACTAGCGACCAAACTGTCGGTATTCACCAATTTTCCGTCTTTGGTTCTGATCTTGCCATCCTGTCCAACAACAAGATTACGACCGGAAAGCACCGTACCGTTTTTAGTTACCAACAAACCGGCCTTGTTCAGGTGAACATTGGGATCCGTCACCTTGACGCCATTTTTGGCCACAAGATGTCCATCTTTATCGACATGCACCCCGGACAGCCCTCTGTTTTGGTGTTTGTTGACCGCCTGCTTCAGCAACCTCTCTGCCTGATCGAGAAGATCGTTGAGTCCAATTTTGCTATAAGGTACCCCAGCAGTATCTTTTGCGTTTCTCAAGGTAGCGACAAGGGTGCCTCGCGATTCAGCAAGAGAGAGCAATGCCGCCTCTTTCGGAGTCACTTCCAGGGTCAGGGTATCGTAACTCTGCCGATCATTACCGGACTGTCGATGCTTGAATTCATCAATGTTAGGTCGGGCACATTTTTGATCGGTCGCCAACACCAGAACATCCTCCAACACCGGCAAGATCACCTCGCCACTGTCTTGATCCAAGCTGCCCGCCACAGCGCCCCCCTGCAACCTTGCACAGATATCTACAAAGTTACCGGGACGAATAAGGCCGGCAACGGAATTGATCTCGCCAACCTGAATGGTCACGGCGCGGTGCCCGATCTGAATCGTTCCCGAAAAATCCTTGGGGATTCCAAGATCGAAATAGTCGCTGGTCAACATTTTACCCTGTTCAAGAGGCTTATTCAGCACAGCGCCATTTACGGAATCAAAACTTGCAGCGGTGACAACATCAGTATTGACATATTCAGCCGGAATCGTCCTTACCGCGACAGTCGCCTTGCTCACCTTGCTACCGGCAGGCAGGTTCTTAGCGGCCACAACAACCCTGACGACCTGTTTCTGCTGCGGAGACAGCTTTTCGTCCAATCTATGCTCAAGAATTTTGAGATAGATCATCGTTCCCACCCCGGCAAGGACAGCAAAGAGTATTGCCAACGCGAGTAATCGCTTGGTTTTCCGACGTTCTCCGCTTTGTCCCTGTTCCACATCTTGTTCTATCTTAGTCATGTTCGATTATATCCTTCATGCTAAAGATTCTTTATCTTTTCTATTGTTTCATCCCCAAACTTTTTAATGTTATCCCACGAAGGCAGTTTCAAATCATCAGGATCGGGAAGATTCACATTTTCGATATCATCCTCAATCTCTTTGAGCACATCAAAAATAGACAATATTTTATTGGCATCTTTCGTTAAGGCATCGTCAAAGGCCTTGCGCGGCGGATCTGAAATAGCGACACCAAAGCTATAGCTATGGTATTTATTTTTCATAACACCACTTAGGGTGTCATAAATGGCAGGGGCCTTGATCAACGCAGTAATCAGCACTAGACAGACAACCAAGTATTCAATCGCCGCCTGCCCCTTATTGTTGAATAATAACTGACTTTTTCTACCCATAGCACCTCTCATGGCATCAATCAGCGACAACCTGATTCATGACCACCACAGAGCCACTACTGGTTTTATTTATCACCAGATGTACCTCTGCACCGGATTTACTAAACGCAAGCACCCGAGCATCGGACAATTTTTGATCTTGTAACTGTCCCCAGCCCCGATCCAAGTAATAATCGTGATAAAAATTACCGTTGGTCGCTACCGAAAATTCATTGACCAGCATCAGTGTCTTGGCCTTTTTGCCCGGATCGTAACTGACCAGATCATTGACCACCTTGCTGCCCGCCAGTTTCGGAATACTGCGGTGTGCGTTCTTTTCCCTCTTTATCTCCTTCAAGTCAGCGATCGCCAGATAACCCATGGACAATAGTTTATCTTTTTCCTGAACTTGTACTGTCAGCAAATAACGACCATCTAACCGGGAAATAACATGCCAGGGTGCAACCATCGCCTCACGATAGCCAGCACGTCCCGCAGAACTTTCATCCCAGCGCTGCCGGTAAAATTTCAGCACCTCTTCAACATCGCGGTCAGCGATAAAATGGTACACGGTTGAAGGAATCCCGTTGATGACCATTTTCTGCGCTACGGATGTTTTTTCCAGCCACGATGGAACCGGGATATCGACAGCGCTGAAGCTGTTAAGCGGCATCCCAGCCACCAAGACGACCAGAAACAATAATATTCTACACAAGTCAGCTAGTGAAGAGCCCATAAGTCGTCCCTGCCGGACTTTGAAGAAACAATTACTCATATGAATAGAGCCCCGATCTATCCTTCAACTTTTTCTTGTTCCCCTCAAGATATTCATAAGGAACCAAGTCACCTTCCACGCGACCAAAATCGGGCAGACCCGGAACTTTGATTTTAAGCAGTGGAATTTTATTTGCTAGATAGTTCAACTTCCCCAAGAACTTGTTTAACGGTTTAGTTGCCGGTCTCAACAGCGAGGTGACAACCAGCCCCCTGCTTTCAGCTTCAGCCTGCGCTGTGCTACCAGCATTCCAGTTATTAGTCTGAACAGCAGCTTTGGCTTTAAAAACCAGAGGAGTTGGCTCTTTCATGTGATCATAACTGGGCAAGATCTGATCCAAAGACCTAACGGTCAGGGTAACATCGGAGCTAAAATATCCTTTGGTATTAATGGCGTCAAACTGGGCATTAACCCCAACTGCGCGCAGTAATCTACCGAAAAGAGAAACCACATCCCCGACAAATTGAAATAAAGTTTGCGCAATCTCACCGATAACCCCGGCAGGAACCGGCGTCTGTTGCTCCTTGATGGCAGTGGCGACATCAGCAACCGCTAAAAGAGGGATCTGACGGTGATCTCTCCACAATGGGTCTGCTTCAAGAGGGGGATTCGTAGTGCCATAATCTGCCGAAGTGCGATCGGTAAAAAAATATTTCCAGCCTTGCTCTGCCGTGTTTTTATATTTTTTTACTCCGGCACTCTGGTTGTCTTTTACCCCCGCCATGACCTTTTCTTGATCTCCCGTCCAAACTGTATATTCCCAGGCACAGAACCGTGCTTGTTGGATGGTCGCATGTTTGATATCGATGTATTTGCCAAGCAATGGAACGATAAGAAAAAGAGGGATCAGCACAAATGCGGCGGCAATAACAAATTCCGTCGCAGCCTGTCCTTTTTGATTTTTGTAAGAAATAAGTCCCATTTCTATCCCCGAAGTTTCGCAAACAGCATCAAGCACTGTTGAAAACACCCTGTCTTAAAACCACGAACCATCTGGCCCGACTTGCCCTTATAAAAACAACCCGAGTAGACGATTGACCACATCGCTGACGCTTTGCAAAAGATCGACAACAGCATCAACAATCTCATCTAAAATCGTACCACCAACCAAGCTCTTTTCGTTTTCCGTCAACCACAGAACCTTCTGCTGCATAGCCAAGGCCAACATCCGGTCGGCATTGCTGGTATCGACTAACCTTGCTTGCCAGAACGGGTTAAACACATTGGGGGTTTCGCTCTTTTTATCTTGGCGAGCAAAATACGATAATTTAGTGGGTCGGAGAAAATAGAGTTCTGATCTGGCAATCGCTCCCAACCTATCGACATGGGACTGATTATCGTAGTGAGTAAGGTCCAAGTGCCTGTCGAACTGTGGCCCGACCCCGGTCACATCATCCAATGCCCGAGTGACACCAACGAGAAAAAACGGAGTCTGAAAGGGATACCTCTCCTTCGGCGCTAAACCTGCCATATCTCGATACGGTTGCAACCCGCCGTAGGTCTCAACCTGATCTTCTTCCATCTCTTTAATGACATCCAGCCATGCCGTTAAATGTGCAGATGAACCGGCTCCTCCATACGGTTCGTTTTTGCGCTCACCATATAAAGCAGCAGGAAAAGACGGCAAAACATTCTCCGGTAACAGCGCAACCTCTTCTGCCTGCGGAGCCTGAAATCCTGCCCCACCGAAAGGAGCCCCTACCCCTTCCCATTTTCCAAAAACATTAAATTTTAAGGCAATTACCGACGAATCCGCTGCGCTCCAGTCAAAACCATTATCAACCTCTCGGTTGATATATCGCAACTCAGAAGCACCACAACTTTCAGCATCCAAAGCAACACCACCGCCAACCTTAACACCCAAGAACTTAATGTATTTTTTGGCTTCAAGTCCAAAAGACCAGTTCCGGCTGGTATTTCCAACGCCGCTGCTGAATGGGTCGCGAGACTCTCTGACCAGTGCAGCTAAACGCCCCATTCCCGTTGCATTATTACTAAACTTGCTTTTCTTCTTATCGACCTTCTTAGTGTCTTTCTTATCGACCTTCTTAGTGTCTTTCTTGCCGACCTTCTTAGTGTCTTTCTTGC
>CAZHXF010000052.1:14501-16260 GCA_964536375.1 uncultured Desulfuromonas sp.
CGACCTTCTTAGTGTCTTTCTTGCCGACCTTCTTAGTGTCTTTCTTGCTGACTTTCGCTGAAGTCGAGTAGGTTTTGGTATAGCCGGACCAATAAGATGGTAAATGTCCGATAAGGGCAACAACACCAAGATCGGAGAGCTGAGCTCCGCTCGAATTCTTTTTCAGCAAATCCTTTTTGTCAAAATGGGTTCCTGGTACATTATCTTCTAAACTCTGGTAGACACTCTTGACAACAGCGCCATAGGTTGCTGTGTGATAAATCTTCTGGCTGACGCTGTAAGCCTCATTGATATGCGACAATCCAGCAATGGTCGGCGTCACAAACACATCAAGTATGACCTCTATCGCCTCGCCGACGGCAGTTATTACTCCTGCAATAGTATCAATAGCAGCCGTGATAAAATCAACAATCGCTTCGACAACTGCCGCACCAGCAACGGTTTCAATCAATACAGCAGCAAGCAGTTGCCCAACCACCTCAACCGCCGCGGTATAAACATCAGAGTATTCTTCGGCTTGGGTCATCTGATCAACCCAAGAAAGCATCCCGACCAACTGACCAACCGCAACTTCATTGGCAACCATGGCTCGATTGGTGTAGGCAGCAAAATTGAGTGATCGGGCCTCCAGTGTCATGGCATTATATGCTGCGGCATCGGCAGCATTCTGCAACTGCATTTTTTCACTGGTGATACGACCGGACTGATAAAGAAATACGGTGCAGAGTAGAACAACGCCCAGCAGGGCAAGAACAAAGACAGATGCCTGGCCTTTACCGTTTAACCTAAAGAACTTCTCTGACAGCAAAGGCATGGATAAAAATCCGCTAGCCTGCATTGCTCGTAATGTGCAATGCAGGCCAAAAAAGTAAAAAGTTTATTTGTCTTCGGTGTAATTTGACAGACCTTTTTTCTCATCAGCATCAGTTGCAGCAGCTGTTGCAGCGGTACCGGCAGCCTTTGCTTCCGCATCACCGCTTTGGCCGGCAAGTTCCTGCGTCATGGCAGCCGTCTGATGCCGAACAGTTGAACCGAAATAAGTAAAAACGACAATGGCCGCAATAGCGATAAGAGCGACAATAATAATGTACTCTGTCATTCCCTGTCCGGATTGATTTCTTAATGTCTTGAGATGCTTCATGTAATTTAGCTCCTTTTGCAAAGTAATAATCAGCTTCAAGTTTGCACAAACTATATACACAAATCTAATTAACCTAAAGAATTAAATACGCTTTTCAGAAGAGATTATCACCACACATCCCGCTAATCTCACCTTACATTCGCCTCTAATGTTTCCAGTCATTGTCAATGATTAACAACAAGAGATGTCTCAGAACGTTTACCGCCAGCTCAAGGGAGGTCAACCGCAGACTTGACCCTTTTTCTTTTTGACCCTTTTTCTTTTTTTCTGTTGAATTCGCGTTTTAACCCGACTTACTAACTTCGTCCTCTTCATATTGAAGAACTTTGATTATGACAACGGCAACAGTTATGACAATTATCAGATGAAGTCCATTTGCGAAAATTTTCCCCCAAGCAAACGAAAAAGGACCGATGGAGAGTTTATGTGTTGCCCACTGGATATCTCCCAACATTGGCTGGATCAACTGCATGATGACACCGTTAATGATAGATTCAATGAGTTTCGAGCCAGCGTGCGCTACCATAAAGCCGATGGTGACGGAGGCAAAGGCGTTATCATTGATGAACTTTTTAATATTTGTCGACGTCTTCATAGTAAAATCCTACAGATACTTAA
>CAZHXF010000053.1:0-16242 GCA_964536375.1 uncultured Desulfuromonas sp.
AGTTTGGATATAATTTTCTCTGATGATTCAATGTTTCCTGATTCGCTGAATCGTAAAGACTGGAACGACGTTTGGGCTTATCGCATTGGAGCTCAGTATGCGCTAACAGATAATCTTGACCTTCGTCTCGGTTATGCCCGCGACAATACTCCGGTACCAAGTGATACCATGGGTCCAGAATTGCCTGACTCAGATCGCAATAACTACACCTTTGGTTTTGGTTATCATACCGAGCGCGCTGTTATCGATTTTGCCTATATGTGGGTTGATTTCGATGAACGTAAAGTTGACAATGACATTCAGACTGGCACATATGAGAGTGCTGCTCATCTGTTTGCCGCCAACTTAACCTACTTTTTCTAACCGTACCGCAGGTATTTTTTTAGTATAAAAAGGGTGCCAATGCGGCACCCTTTTTTATTTCTCGTAAGGATGTAAATATGGTTAACAGTAATGTCCAACAATTTGCCGTTATTCTTGTTGAACCCAGACAGCCGGGCAATGTTGGGGCAACCTGTCGTGCCATGGCCAACTTTGGGGTAACTGATTTACGTTTGGTTAATCCCTGTGATCGTTTTGCCCCTGAGGCAGTAAAATTTGCTGTAGCCGCAAAACCATTATTGGGAGAAGCGCAACTTTTTACTAGCCTACCAGATGCTCTGGCTGACCTGAATATGAGCATAGCGCTCACTCGGCGTAGCGGCAGATTGCGCGGTGAATTACCCACCATTGCCAAGTTCCCCCAGTTGCTAGCGGAATTGCCAAACGGCAGTAACGTCGGACTGGTGTTCGGTCGTGAGGATTGTGGTTTGTCAACCGAGGAGGTGGCAAGCTGTACGCACGCGGCGTCTATCCCAACTCCAGGTGACAATGGATCACTGAACTTGGCGCAAGCCGTTGTGGTAACCTTATATGAACTTAGTGCGCGCAATAGTCAGCAGGATGTCGAGCTGCCGGAGAACACCGAAGAGCTGCCGCCTCAGCAAGATCTGGATGCGCTGCTGATGAAAATGGAGAGTATCGCAGCAATAATCGGTTATAATAATCCGAGCCGACCCGAGGTGATAGGGCACACGTTGCGCCAGTTGCTGAGTAAAGCCCAGCCAAACTGTCGAGAGGTTAATATGTTACGTGGTTTATTATCTCAGCTGGAACAAAGCGTTCAAGGCTGGCCGGGCAAAAGGCGGGGTTAATTTATCTGGTTTCTTACCCTGTAGTTAGTGGATTATTACCCACGCCAGACCACGCAACTCCCCAAGCTTAAAACCATAAGCCATATCTTGCGGATAATATTTATCAATCTCTTGTGATAAATTCGCTGAGATATGCTTCCCATGACATCGTAAACATGGTGCCGCCATATAGATCGGTTTGACAAAACCTAAACTACCGTCTGCTAATATTACAGATTTTGATGGTTGCGCAGTCCCCTGACTCAAATAATCTGCCATTAATGCATTTTGCCAGCTCTGCACTTTATTCTCTGGATTTCTTGGACGGTGGCTGACGCGCCCAATTTTCACACCATCCGATGACAATTGTTGACTTATCTGTGGAGCACGCAGCCGGCATATATTAATCGCTGCTTCCGATCCTTGTTTTAACCCGGCAATTAATTCTTTTTTTAGTTGACCCATAAGACTGCTGGTCAGTTGTTTAGCTTGTGCGCTGCGGGGTTCTGTAGTGGTGATATCAGCGTTGGCAACGCTGAATATCATATTCAGTCCCAATGCAATGATTAGATACTTCATAAGGCATCTCCGTTGTAAATTAAAAAAGGTATTGTTGTTTTATATAGTCCGATATTTCCAAGTCGTAGTAGCAAGTTTAGTGTAGATTAGTAGCTATGCAAATACTTAATACACTGATGTGTGGTCAATGTAATGATGTTTTCATGTTGCAAGAGTTCTAAAACAGTGTGACAACAGAGTAATAGCCTGCAGAGACCAATTGACGCTACGGTAAAATCTCACACCTTGAAAAAGTTATTTTTAATGATTCAACAACGTAATGTTGTATATACGCTTGTAGTTGAAGCGCTACAAACCAGCTTGGTACTCTTTAAAATAATTGTCCCCATAGTTTTTGTCACTAAGGTGCTCACTGACTATGGCGTGACTGCGTGGTTGGGGGCATTGCTGTCACCGCTTATGGCTGTGGTTGGTCTGCCGGGTGAAATGGGGCTGGTGTGGGCGACGGCTATGGTGACTAATCTGTATGGAGGATTGGCAGTTTTTGCGTCTATGGCTACGGCATCTTCATTGAGTGTGGCACAGGTGAGTGTGCTGACGACCATGATGCTCATAGCTCATGCCCTTCCTGTTGAAGTGCGTATTGCCCAGAAAGCTGGCAGTCGCTTTGCCATAATGGCACTACTGAGGATCGGTGGTGCTTTGCTGCTGGGGAAGCTGCTTTATCACGGTTACGCGGCGAGTGATTTGTTGCAGCAGCCAAATCAAGCGCTATGGCAACCACCACCTATCATCCCCGGCTGGGAACCATGGTTGTATAATCAGGTAAAAAATTTACTGTTTATTTTCAGCATAATATTTGCGTTACTGGCGGTTATGCGCTTGCTGGAACATCTCGGTCTTATGGCTTGGTTGACGCAGCGGTTGAAGCCATTCTTGTCAATTTTGGGTATGCATCAGGATGCCGCGCCGGTAACTCTCATCGGAATGGTGTTGGGGTTGAGCTACGGGGGCAGCCTTATTATTAAGGAAGCTCGCAGCGGGCGCTTGAAACCGCAGGACGTTTTTTTGTCGCTGGTATTGATGGGGTTGTGCCACAGCCTTATTGAGGACACGCTGCTCATGGCGGTAGTCGGTGGTCACTGGTCGGCTATTTTGTGGGCGCGTTTAATTTTTTCTGTGCTGGTGGTTGCTGGGGTGGCAGCGCTGTTGCGGATAGTGCCAAAAGCGCTCAAACAACGATTATTTTATTGCTGAATTATTTTAAATCCATCCCAGCTGCAAACCCGCCAGCGTTAGTGCGCTGATGAACAGCCGTAGTGCCGTTGCCGTCCACTCTCGAACTGGGACATACCGAGGCTATCAAACGGGCAGTGGTGGCTGGGCTTGGTGTCAGCTGCCTGTCACGCCTGGTTGTTCAATCGGAACTGGAGTTAGGGCGGTTGGTTGTTATAGACACGCCGTTGCGTTTACACAGAAGCCTTAGTCTTATCGTTCATGCCGAACGCTACCAAGGCGCGTTGCTCAAGGTTTGTGTGGCAATGCTTTATGGTGGAGATTGAACACAGTAGTAAGCTGATGGTTTTGGATGATGGGGGTAGAAGAAAACCGAAAAGGGAGAGTGGTTGCAGGTTATGAATAGGCATATTAAACCGCCATTATTTGATGGGCGAGATGAACAGGGTTAGTTGCAGCATCAATCGGGATAACAAAGCGCCGCTCCTGTTCGCTCAGTTCTTCCTGCGTTTTCATTTGGAGTTCAAGAACCTGCTCATCGGCTTCGGAAACACATTTGGGGTCGGTTAATCTCATCAGCACCCGGCGACGAAGTTCCTCATCTGCAACTTGGAAATCGAGAATGATAAAAGACGATCCCAGTTGTGCAGCCAGGTCCATCATTTTATAGCGTAGCTCCTTTTTTAAAAATGTAGCATCAACAATAACCGGAATTCCCGCTTGCAAAATGGTTTCAGCGTAAGCGTACAACCTGTCATAAGTGGCTTTCCCGGCTGCTTCGCTATATATACCGTTATTTACCGGAGATCCACTGCATGCCGTTTCAGCTAGATTGTGCAGCCTTTTTCTCTCCAGATCAGAGTGCAAGCTAATAGCCTTACAGTGGGCAGCAAGTTGGTTGACAAAAACCGTTTTTCCCGAGCCGGATAGACCATGGGTGATCAGCAGAGGTGCGCGCGTTGGTAGTATATATTGACCAGCTAAACCAAGGTAGGAGTGCATCCTGGACAGATTAGTATGGCGCTCCTCCTTATCAAGCCCAGCTTGACTGAGACGCAGGCACAGTACTTTGGCGCGCACTAGAGCCCGATAAACCTTGTAGAAATTAAGTAAAGGCACGCCGCCGTAATCACCGCTGATCTGTAGATAGCGGTTGATAAAGCGCCACCCGTTAGGTGCCTGTTCATGATCATCAAGATCCATGGCAAGGAAAGCGATATCGTTGATGACATCAATCCAGCGTAGGTTGGGGCTGAACTCAATGCAGTCGAAGACAACAGGACCTCCATCAAACCATGCCATGTTGGCCAGATGAAAATCTCCGTGGCATTCACGGATAAACCCCGTATCTTTACGTTTTATTAGTAAATCCCGCAGTTTGGTGCGCATCAACTTGCCCCATGTTTCCAGCATATTTATGCGATCGAGGATGTCGCCACTAGATTGTAAATGCCTAATTTGCACAAAGTTCTGCATGATCGGCTCCATCACCATAGCTGATGAACCGTATTCACTGGTGTTATCGGCGATAGCGCAACGATTATGCACCTGAGCTATAAATTGGGCAAAGGCGCATAAATGTTCTGTCGTCAGTAGCCCGTTATCCAGCATGCGATCAAGCTGTTGCGATTGGGGGAAACGGCGCATTTTAACTACGTAATCAATGGGTGGGTCTTGATCTAGTGTCGGATTGTCGGGGCTTCCGCCGATTTGCACCACATCCAGATATATGTGCGGCGCAAAATGGCTATTGAGGCGTAATTCTTCATAACAGAAGTAGCGGCGTTTCTCCACCGTTGAAAAATCAAGGAAGCCGAAATTAACTGGTTTTTTAAGCTTGTAAGCAAAGTTTCCAGCTAGAAACACCCACGAAATGTGCGTCTCTACCAGCTTTACAGCATCGACTGGATGATTATAGAAAGAGGGCGTAAGCATCCTAGTAATCAGTTGCTGCTGTGTTTTGTCGGATATTTCTTGCATATGGAGGACCCTTCTAACCTCGGTTTGTGATGGTGATTCATCTCAAATTATTTCCTGCTCGGTGTTGCAGGCAACATGGATTGGTAAATAGCACCGATAGAATAAAGACGAGAATTCAAAGTGTAACCTGATTAATACTAATCTTCCGCTATCGTCACAAAGGTTGTCACTCTCGCGCAGGCGGGAGTCTAGAAAGCTATGCAAAACCTCTGGATCCCCGCATTCGCGAGGATGACGAATACGGGGAACAGAACCAGAGCGGAAGATTAGTCCTACTCAGGAAGTGTAATGTAAATGTAGAATGGTTGGTCAATTAGTCAAGCTGAACATTTAATTTTACCTAAGCAAACTTAAAATTGAGCGCTCCTGCGTGCGTGACGCCGACCGGACAGGATCATTGTCACAGAACGTCAACGACGAAGATGAAGTTGCCATCACTCGGGCAATTATTCCCATGGCTCGGGTGCTCAATATCGATGTGATTGCTGAAGGGATTGAGACTGAAGAACAAATGGAATATCTGAGAAATCTTGATTGTCAATACGGACAAGGTTTCCTTCTCTCTCTCCCAGTTACCTCTGAGAGGTATACTGCATTGCTGGATGAAAGCCTGGAAAATGGATGGATAAAATGAGGACGGTAGGTAGCCGATAACTGTTATTTGTTTAATATCTTGCACTTGTTCAGAATTGTTATACCCTAAGTAAACCTACGTTTTGTCATTTATCTCTAGATGGCTGGCTTAGCCAACTTTATTTATCAGGATAAATAATGACATCACCTGTGCGCGTTCGTTACCAAACCGTTGAGTTTGGCAAAATAGATATTCACCTGTGTACTCTGCGCGATAAACAACAATTCAGTGATCAAGATGGGATTGCCGACGACTTGGGGATCTCTTCTGCGGCATGGCCACTCTTTGGTGTCATTTGGCCATCAAGCTTAGTACTTGCCCATTACATTTCTGATTACCCAACCCAAGGTAAAAGAATATTGGAGGTTGGTTGTGGCATGGCATTGTCCAGCTTATTACTTAATAAACAACATGCTAATATTACTGCTACTGATTATCACCCAGAGGTTGAGCATTTTTTACAAAGAAATGCGCTGCTCAATAACGATAAAGTTATACCTTTTGAACGTGTAGACTGGACAGACGCAACAGACACGTTAGGGCGTTTTGATTTGATTATTGGTAGTGATCTGCTATATGAAGATCAACATATCCAGCAGTTAGCCGCCTTCTTAAATAACCATGCTAACCCGACATGTGAGATAATTATAGTCGACCCAGGGCGTGGGCGGAAAAATAAATTCAGCGTTCAAATGGAGAAGTATGGCTATGGTAACTCGCATATAAAGCCAATCCATACCGACTACCTTAATGATCCGTTCAAAGGATATGTTTTGAAATTTAGGCGCGATTGTGTGAATTGAACGTGAATTATTCAATTGATATATGCGATTCACCGTGGATAACAAGGTTGCTGATGCATAGAATTCACAGATAGAGAGGAAAAATACCATGTCTGACTCCCTGCTTGAAATCGTATTTTCAGAGAAAATATGCACGATTTACCTGAACAGACCGAGTGTTCTTAACGCCCTGAGTTCTGAAATGATTTGCGCTCTCGATAAAGCCTTTACCATGCTTTCTGAGCGTGCTGAAGTAAAGGTTGTTATTCTTAGCGGAGCTGGATCCAAAGCTTTTTGTGCTGGAGGAGATTTAGCGGCAATGGCGGTCAAGACTCCAATGCAAGCCCGTGAAGCATCTTTGCAGGCGCAGGCATTGTTGCAAAAGATCGAAGAATTTCCTAAGCCGGTAATTGCTGCCATTAATGGCTACGCTCTTGGCGGAGGATGCGAACTGGCTATGTCTGCAGATATTCGTATTGCTTCTGACTTGGCACAATTTGGGCAACCAGAGATAAAGCTTGGTATTATCCCCGGCTTCGCAGGCACACAACGGCTTGGACGTCTCGTCGGTCTGGCGCGCGCTAAAGAGATCTGCCTGACTGGGCGCATGGTTTCGGCGCTGGAAGCGGAACGAATAGGGCTGGTCAATAAAGTTGTTCCAAACGATCAACTGTTGTCCGCCGCTATGGAAATGGCTGAAAGTATGGCATCTTTTGGCGGGATAGCGCTTGAATTCTGTAAAAAAGTCCTGAATGACGGGTTGGAAATGGACAAAGATAAAGCTAGTTGCTACGAAGCCGATATGTTTGCTCTGTGTTTCACTACTCATGATCAGAAAGAGGGGATGCAGGCTTTTTTAGAAAAAAGAAAACCCCTATTTAAGGACTGCTGAACGCTGGTCCGTTAAGGGGCTTTTTGGGGCTGTGCTGTCGCAGCAAAACTGAGACTGTTTGCGGTTTAACCTAGCCCCCGTTAGCTCCAGTGACCTCCGGCTCGATCACTTTCCCTTTGGCGCTTTGGCGGATAATGTCCGTGACCATAAGCTGGGCTTCGTCCTTACTGAGGTCGTTTTTGAATTTCGGCATAGCCATACCGAAGAACTTACCCTTCAATATGACCTTAACCATTTTCTCGTCGCTAGTGCTCTGCTGCCAGCTTTGATCCGTTAGGTCTTGTCCACTTAATTTTTTGCCATCCGGGCTGATTGCTGCGCCGTCCAACCCGTGACAACCCGAGCAGTTTTGCTGATAAAACAGCTGCAGATCTTTGCTCGGAACCTCATTGGCCAGAGCAGGTGCTACAGCGACTGTGATAATAAGTACGAACATCAGGCTAATGGTTCTAGTTGTATTGCGCAATTCAGTTAACCTACTGTCCGTTGCGTTGAGTTTTTTCATGTTGCCTCCAGCGTCAATTAGTTTTTAACATTGATAAGTAAATTGCATCGTTATAAAAGCATAGCATAACTTTGTTTATGTTGTATTGCTGTTGCAGTTTTTGGTGAGATAATTTATTGAATAAATTTGTGGTCTGTTGTAACTACCGAAAATAGACCTCTTGAATTGGAGAACGCGATGGAAACACGTGAAGTAGAATATGCCATAATTGGTGTTGGTACAGCTGGGCTTGGTGCTTTTAGCATGATTCGTAAACAGACTGACAGTGTGGTGCTAATTCAACATGGTCCATACGGCACCACCTGTGCTCGTGTCGGTTGTATGCCGAGCAAGATGATGATTGCTGCTGCAGACTTGGCACATGCCATTGATGAGGGAGCCTATTTCGGAATTGATGGTCACTATCAGGTTAACGGCAAACGTCTGTTTGAGCGTATTCATCAGGATCGCGCCGAGAAGTTTGTTGGCGGTGTTATGAAGTATGTCAACAGCATCAATGATAAATTTAAAGTTGAAGGGCAGGCGACTTTTGTCGACCAGCACACCATTGATGTTGATGGGCGGTTGCGGATTAAGGCCGATAAAATCATCCTTGCCTGTGGTTCTACCCCTTATATTTCTCCGGTTTTTGAGCCATTACGGCATGAACTGGATACCAGCGATACCATTTTTGAACTTGATGACCTGCCAAAATCTCTGGCGGTTGTCGGGCTGGGGGTTATTGCCCTCGAGTTGGGGCAGGCGTTTCATCGTCTCGGGGTGCAAACTACCCTCTATGGGCGGAGTGGGCGGATAGGTGCTTTTACTCATCCCGATATGCAGCGTGAAGTGCTGCGTACTATGCAGCAGGAACTCGATATCATTCCGCAAGGGCAATTTACCCAAGCGACGAAGGTATCAGGTGGCTATGAACTGAGCTATCGCACCACGGATGGCGAGGTAATTACCCGTACCTACGAGCGAGTATTGCTGGCTAGCGGTAGAACCTCCAATGTGCGCACAATGAATCTTGACAACTCTGGTTTGACGCTCGATGCTAGAGGGTTGCCGAGCTATGATATGTTGACTATGCAGTGTGGTGAGTCAGCGGTTTTTATTAGCGGAGATGCTACTGAAGATTTGCCCCTGTGGCATGAGGCCTATATAGAGGGGCGTATTGCCGCTGCCAGTGCGATTAATTTTCCCGCTCGCACCGAGGGCAAACGTACCGCTGAATTGGGTGTCTATTTTACCGATCCGCAAATGGCTTTAGTCGGCACGGGGTACGGTGATCTTGATCCTGAACAGACGATCATTGGTCGCGCCTTGATGAGCAGTGGTCCACGCCATGAGATTTACAATGATCATCGCGGTCTTATTCAGGTCTATGTCGACAAGAAAAGTGGCAAGCTGCATGGTGCTGAGATATTTGGTCGTGGCGCTGAACATATGGCTCAGACACTGGCACTGGCTATTCAACACGACATGACTGTTGGTGAAATATTACAAATGCCGGTATATCATCCATCGTTAGAAGAGGTGATGAAGGGGGCGTTGAACAAGGCGATTTTTCAATTGAAATAACTTAGTTGAACGCTGGGAGGGGCGCTTGCCCCTCATTTTTAGCAGCATATTCTCGTTATTATCGTACCTATTTTTTCTTTGTGCGGTTAATTACTCAATGGGCTTTTTGCTGCGATGCCCTGGTTTTACCAGTACTTCTAAATAAAATGATTCAAGCTGTTGTTCTTCGGCCTGAGAAATGTGCTTGTTGATTTCTGCTAGATGAATAACCTCACTGGTTGTTTCATCAACACCATACCGGCAGTTAAAATCCCAGAAATCCACATCTGCTGGTAGCGTTTTATTGCGTTCTCTTTTTATGTATTTTTTAACTTCATGTTTGATTGCTTCAACAAGCCGTGGAACTTTGATCTTAGGATGGCTCAAGGTAAACGTTTTTTTCATAGTGATCCCATAAAGTGTGACTGGCATTTTAAACAATAAACTTCAATTAATGACATGATGTCATCAAGGAGCGGTTTGCCTAATTCTTTCTTGTATGGCGGTTCTTATCAACTGATTGCCCACAGTTTGATTCATTAATGAAAAGTCGAAATATACAACTTTTCAACTTTTGTCCTGACCCATGCGGTTTTGCGTAAAAATTTTAAGGATGATTTTATCGAAGGATCACTTTTGAAGCAATTTATATCGATTTCCATGGACAATTGTTCCCAACCATAATGTTCCAATAATTCTGTAACAATTTTCTCTAAAGTCTGACCATGTAATGGATCTTTTGGCTGATCGTTATTCATAAATGAGATACTGCTCCAAGTATTAAGCTGTTGATAGTCGAGAACTGTCAGCGCTGCACAATTGTTCTCTATCCAAATCCTCAAGGGCGACCGCTATGGGTTGCAATGCGCCGACAGCTGATGAGGTATCCCACCATTCTAGCTGGTATTGATAGTGCTCGGCAACAGGTAATCCCTAAATGAGTCATGTCCAGGCATACGCCACGGTCTAGCAGGTTCATCTCGGTGGCACGGCTAAGGACAACTGCCCTTGGTTAGGCTGCATATAAGTAGATCGCAATATAGTGACAAGCAGTGCCGCCCATTACGAATAGATGCCATATGAAGTGGCTATATCTTAACCGTGAATCAAGGGCAAAGAATATAACCCCAATTGTATAAGTAACTCCACCCATCACGAGCCACAATACGCCGGACATTGGTACTAGCGCAACAAAAGGCTTGATGGCAATGACGACGATCCACCCCATAATTAAATATAATGCTGTAGAAAATATTGGGTGGGGCTCCTTGGCAAATACTTTAAATGTTACTCCCAGTGCGGCTATGCCCCAAGTTGTCCCCAAAAGACTCCACCCCCATGCACCCCGAAACGCTCCAAGCATGAAGGGGGTGTAGGTTCCGGCAATCAGTAGAAATATCGCGGAATGATCAAAGACGCGTAATACGCGCTTGGCTTTGCTATAGGGTAACAGGTGGTAAAGGGTGGATACAAGATAGAGCAACACCATCGTAGCGCAAAAAATACTGACACCTACTACGAAACCCGCATCACCAATGTGTATTGCTTGAATGATAATATAATAGGTTGCCACGCTAGCTGTAACGAAAGCCACTGCGTGGCTGAAGGCATTAGATATTTCTTCTGGGCGAGATTGCTCTCTTTTTGGTATTGTCGGTAGTATGCTCATTCTAAGTTATCCATGCGGACCAACACTGCATGCAGCAGCTTGTCAGTTGTAACAGATTATGTCCGCTCATCATGGTGTGAACTTATGTAGTGAAAGCTCCTTGTGCTAGAAATCATACTCTACCATTATACTGGGTAAACTGAATGGTTCCTTCGTAGATAAATGGTTTACACGATATTTAATGTAAGTCAACCGTAGCTTTGTACCTTGTTTTTTTAGTTAGCTGATCATGCGTGTCTGTTTAGATGCTTACACTTTATCATACATCTCGATGGTAAAGTATTGATGGGTGATGGTCAAAAGTTTTTTCTGTAAAGCGTCTTCCGCAAGGTGTGAAATCTGTTGATGTAGTGATGGTGCGATGGCGGTAAAGGTGTCCAGAATGATCGGGTCAAAGTGAGATCCGCGCCCCTGTTCCAGAGTTTCTATGGCCTTATCGAAAGACATTGGGGCTTTGTACGGACGACTGGAGGTCAGGGCATCGAAAACGTCGGCAACTGCAAAGATTCTGGCATTAATTGGGATATCCTCACCAGACAACCCGCACGGATAACCGTTACCGCTGAACTGTTCATGATGATTCTGGACAACGTCAGCAGCCTCTTTGAGCCAATCTGAGTGCTTGATAATATCAATGCCGTGGCTAACGTGCCGTTTCATAGTTTCCCGTTCATCCTGAGTCAAAGGACCGGGTTTCAGAAGGATATGGTCCATGATGCCGATTTTCCCGATATCGTGCAGGAAAGCCCCTTTTATAAGCGCTTGAATTAAGTGGGTGCTCAAACCCATGGACTCGGCCAGAGTGACGGAGTAGATTGTAACGCGATAATTGTGAATATCCGTGTCACTGTCGCGCTTGGCCACGGCATTTCCCAGAACCCTTAAGGTTTCAATATTGGCCTGTAAAATGTTTTCGGTCAGTTTCGACAAGCGGCGCATGAGGGTTATGATAATGGGGTAGAGGATAAGGGTTGTCAGAACGACAATGCCCACTGTTCCCAGTGCTGATACCAAGATCCGTTTTTCTACAAGTTTTTCTGTTTGACGTGAAATGGCAAACAGCCCTTCAACGATGGCGGCACGTTTACCATTTCTGTTGGTCAGCGGATAGACGAGATGAATATGGGCAATGTTATTTATGTCCCGATATTTGTGATAAGCTTCCGATGGGTATGGCAGCTGGTGGTCCAGTGAGGCCATGAGCTCTTTGACTTTGTTTTCATATTCGCACTTGTTGTCTTTTTCGATGACGATGGCGTTTCCGGACAGGTCGTAAATCGCGGAATAAACCAGACGCCCCATACCCATGTTGAATTTTCCGGCAATGGAAAGGGCTTTTAGCTTTTCGTGCAATGCTATTTTTTTTGGTAATTTTGGATCATCAAGCAGGTAGCGAATTTCATCATTGAAGCGGGTTGCTATTTCGTTGCCCCGGTTGCCTACTTGTTGACCGAGCCTGTGAAATTCAATAAAGAATACTGAGGCTGCCAGGATGATGGAAATCAAGGTGCATGCAATAAGCAGTCGAAAAAGCAGCTGTCGCTGAATCGTGGTTTTAATGGAAGATTTAGAGGTCTGGAACATCATGGTGTGCACGACGCCGGTGGTGTATAGTGTACGATTACAGTTAGATACTTCGAGTTTTTGTAGCTTTTATTATGTTTATTCGGCATTTACTTCCTAGTTGCCATGTCGAGTCGATGGACCACAAGTACCAGCAATTCTGATTAGTCCTGATTCTTTTTTTGAGGCGAGAAATGTATAATATTTATTTTTTATGGTTTGCTCTTTTCACTTTACTCCTTGGCGGTTGTATCATGCCGCCATCATTTTTGTCTAGCGGCAACGATTACCTGACAGCTAAAGAACAATATTTACAATGTCAGGAGGAATGCAATGATTTTCAGAATGTTATTGTTTTGACGCGGCGAGATTATGCAAATCTTCAGCAGGCGCGAGAAGATAATTCTTTCCTTTACCGTAATATCGAAGAGCTTAATCGGACAATCTCAGGGCAGAAAACGGTTATTTCTTTGCAGGAAACCGTTATTCGCCTTTTTGATGATTCAAACCGCTCGATGCAGAAAAACATAGAAGAACAAATTGCAGCGCAGCAAGACAAAAGTCAACAGGTAAGAGAGTACGGAAAATGGGTGTTCACAAACACATCTTTGTTTGAGGAAGGAACCACGGTTCTTAGTTCTTCAGGTCAAAAAAATCTGCAGAAGGTTGCCGATGCTTTGCGTCATGAGAGCGATACGTATATTCGTGTTGAAGGGCATGCTGATGACCGTCCTATGAAAATATCAGCTAATTATGCCGATAATTGGGCACTCTCTGCGCTACGAGCGGCGGCAGTGGTACAGTTTCTACACGGTGTCGGCGGGCTGCCTCCTGAGCAGTTATCGGCAACCGGCTATGGATATTATCAGCCTATCGCTTCCAATGAAAGCGCAGCTGGACGGCAGCGTAACAGCCGGATAGAGATTGTCGTTGAAAGACCGGAATCATAATCAATCCTGATTAATACTAATCTTCCGCTATTGCCACAAAGGTCGTCACTCTCGCGCAGGTGGGAGTCTAGAAATCTATGCAAACCCTCTGGATACCCGCTTTCGCGAGCATGCCGAATTTTTTGTTTACGGCTGGAGATTAGTACTAATCAGTAAAAATTACATAAAAATCTGTAAAAGTAACAGCATAGCTTAGTACGATTAGTGATTTATGTTGGATGATGTAGTTGTTTGGGGGGGGGATTTGACCGTAATGTTTCCCGTGCACAACGATCAACAAGGGTGAAAATTTGATCAATGTGTTGGTGGTGTTTTGCCGCATGGTGACCTCGGACTTTAATGAGTTCAAGGTTGATAGAATCAAATTGGAGGAAAAGTTGTTGGTAAAGATCGCCATTTTTAAGTGGTACATTTTTCTTTGAGCAGTAGTTGTTTTGTTCTAAGCGTTGTCGCCGCGCGGGCAAGTTGATGGTGGTTTGGCAGTCGGTATAGATGGTGAGGTGATCGTGCTGCTGATGCAGTTGACCAGTGTTTTTTAACTCATTAATCGCCCATAGCAATGTTTGCAGCTCCAGCCGTGTAGAGGTGGTATCTACAAAACGTTTACTGACTACCCTCCCCATGAGTTCATCACGGGAAGGGAGGGGGGCTGTTGTGATTAGATAGGCACCATAGCCGACCTTGGAGAGCGGATCGACACTGCCATCGGTAAATAATATTTGTTGGGTCACGCCTGAATTAT
Source organism: uncultured Desulfuromonas sp. (assembly GCA_964536375.1). Classification (GTDB taxonomy): domain Bacteria; phylum Desulfobacterota; class Desulfuromonadia; order Desulfuromonadales; family Desulfuromonadaceae; genus Desulfuromonas. The sequence continues at coordinate 14,187 of CAZHXF010000053.1, forward strand.
CTGCCGCGACGGGTTGGGGGTTGGGACATCCCACGATTTGATGTTTGTTTGCCGCGCCGTGGTTTTGAAGGCTTTTGGGCTGCCTTGCCTTTTGGTGCTTCTTTTGCTTGTTTTGCGAGTTTTGGCTGCGCTTTATTTGATTTTGTCGTGGTTTTTTTTGGTTTGTGACCACTGTTTTTCTTTTTAGGTTTCAGGCGTCCGCCACGGTTCACAGGTAACGCTGGGAAGTCGGCAACGGTTTGCACTGTAATAGAATATTCAAGCAGTTCTTCAATAGCCTTTAAACGAGGCGACTCGGCAGGACAAACCAGTGATAAGGCGATGCCCTCTTCGCCAGCACGACCAGTACGACCAATGCGGTGGACATAGTCTTCGGCAACCTGTGGCAGCTCAAAGTTGACCACATGGGGAAGATGTTGAATGTCCAGACCGCGTGCAGCGACATCTGTTGCGACTAGAACACGGATTTCCCCTTTTTTAAACTCAGCGAGGGTTCTGGTGCGCACCGACTGACTTTTGTTGCTGTGGATGGCTGAGGCGTTAATACTATCGTACATCAGCTCTTCAGTTAGTTTGTCGGCACCGTAACGGGTGCGGGTAAATACCAGTACTTGGCTCCACTCTCCTTTGCGAATAAGGTGTGACAGCATTTCGCGCTTACGACTACGCTCGACGTGGTAAATAGCTTGGGTGACTGCATCGGCAGCAATGTTTGGTCGTGCGACCTCGATATGCCGCGGTTGATTGAGCAGTTCATCGGCCAACTTCTTAATTTGGTGTGAGTAGGTGGCTGAAAATAACAGATTGTGCCGTTTCACGGGCAGGTACTCAGTGATTTTCTTGATATCATCGATAAAACCAAGATCCAGCATGCGGTCTGCTTCATCCAGCACTAAAAACTCTATGCGTGATAGATCAATGGTTTCACGTTCGGCATGATCAAGCAGTCGTCCGGGGGTGGCAACGACAATATCAACACCGCGCTCTAAACGTTCAATTTGTGCTTGTATATTGACGCCGCCATAGATCATTGTTGCACGCAGTGACAAGCGTCGACCATAGTTTTTCATCTGGTCACTCACCTGAGCAGCTAGTTCGCGAGTAGGGACCAGCACGAGAACACGCGGTGAGCGGATTTTGTTTTTTAGAATTCGTTGGCTCAACATCTGCACAATCGGTAGAGCAAATGCTGCCGTTTTTCCTGTACCTGTTTGCGCACCGGCCAACAGATCGTACCCCTCGAAAATGGCGGGGATCGCTGCGGCTTGAATCGGTGTCGGGGTGATGTATCCTTGAGTGGCAATGGCACTCATTAGTTCTGGGCACAGACCAAGAGAGTCAAAAGACATAATGTGTTTCCTTAAAAAAAGTGATCCGCTGTTAATCGCGGAAGAGCGGTCGCATCGAGGCGCTGCTGTAGATCGTGTTGTTCTTGTGTTGACATCGCCGCTGTTGGGATAAAAAAGAACGCATGGCGGTCATGATAAAGAGCAAAACCTATATCATAATGGCGATAACCGTTGAAATTATTCCATGGCTGGGTATACCCTTTTTGACCGCTGCGAACGGCAATTTCTTGTTCTGAGATGGTCACCGTTAACTGCTGATTAAAAAAAGGGTGGCAACTTGCTTTGTTCACCGCAATGAAAATAAGTAGTTGTTTGGTTAGTAATCCAAACAATCCCGTTCCGCACAATAGGCTGGCAACGGTTTTTGACGGATAATATCCCGCGAATCCTATAAGACTTATCGTAATACACAACGCCCCCAGTCCTGCGCACCATTTGAGGCTATCATCATTATAATGAGCTTTGAAGAATTGTCGCCACAGGGGTTTACTTAATGGATAGGTGAACTGGATCGATTCAGGCATCACGGAAATTCCAGAATGTTTAAAAGCAAAAAAAGACGTGTCTCTTTTACCTTATGAATAGCACTTTGTCTCGGAATTTATCCTTAATGGTGTAGATAATGTCATGTTTTGGCTATTATGACGTAATTGTTAATAATATAGAATAGAGGAAATCGCTATGTGCCCTGACCAGCAAGCGGATGA
>CAZHXF010000054.1:0-15135 GCA_964536375.1 uncultured Desulfuromonas sp.
CGGACAAACCCCAACATAAACGCTGGCGATACCGAAGGTAAGGTCGTGATGGCGCACCTCGCTGAACCCTGCCTCAATCATCATCTGTTTGAATTGCTCTTGTGCGGGGAACTGAGCCACTGAGTCGGGCAGATATTTATAGGCGCTACGTTTCGACAGCATGCCGCCTATAAATGGTAAAATGTGGTGAAAATAGGTGGTGTATATTGTTTTAAACAGCGGATTAGCGGGAGTGGAGAATTCCAGAATTACCGCGCGTCCACCTGGCTTAAGTACCCGGCACATCTCGGCTAACCCTGCCTGACGATCCACTACGTTACGAATGCCAAATGCTATAGTGATGCCGTTGAACAGGTTGTCGGGATGGGGGATAGCTTCGCAGGGGGCATTGACCAACATGATACGGTCGCGATATTCAGACTTGGCGATTTTTTCTCGTCCTTGTAGTAGCATCCCCTGGGTAAAATCCTCACCAATAATGCGCACCGAATCTGGCGTACGGGACGCAATCTCCAGCGCAACATCGCCGGTTCCTGTAGCCATATCCAATACCATGCCGCCGGGAGGAATTTGTAGTTGTCCTACGGCGAAACGGCGCCATTGGCGATCAATGCCGAGGGAGAGCAAGCGGTTTAGCAGGTCGTAACGAGGTGCTATATCATCGAACATGGCGCGAATGCCGCGCCCCTTGTCGCTAAGATTGAACATAGATAACTCCTGAATAAACTTTATTGGACAATAAATAATTCTCGCAGTCTTTACCATAAACTAGGTCAGTCAGCAACTAATCTTAGCGCGGGCACTTGCTGAAGTGGTGCTGCTATTTGCCGATGTTGGTTAGGATTTTCAGCGGATTTTGTATCAATTTGCTGGGTAATGTTATTGTACGTTCCATAATGCCAAATAATTTATTGGCAACTGAACTTACCGATAACATGCTGACTTGAGGATCCTGTGCTGAGCCGGTAACGCTGAAGTTTGGCGCAATAAGAGCTTTTTCGTCCCCGGCTAAAATCCATCCGGCAATGGGCAGGTTGTTGACTACTGTGTCTACTGTCCCCAGCGGTTTTACCCCCATGATAATATCCAGTTGATCGTTTACTAGATCGTGTTTGCCCACAATGGTTAGACCCATTGCCCGGCTGTCAATAACCAGATTGTCACTGTGCAGAGTGCCGTTGATAAGGTCGATATCGCTGCTGAGATGTTGAAAAGGCATCCCCTGGCGATCCATGTCGGGGAGGTTAAGTGAAAATAGTTGGGCGACATTGAGTAGTGAGAAGGCCTTGGATAGTACTTTGAATTGGCGTAAAACCCCATTTTTGATGTCGATATGAAAAGTACCTTGACTGTTGGGCAGGAAGTTGCCGCCAATAGGTCCTTGAATATGAAAATTACCGCTGAGGCTGCCAGTTACAATGCCGCTGTGTTTAAGCAGCTGGCTATACACTTTATCCGCGTCTATGGTGTGAATATCCCCAGCTATCTTGAGTAGCGAGTATTCGGCGGGTATATCTGACCCCAGTTGTGCATTTTTTTGGTCCATAACCACCAGCACCGTGCCGTTACCGCTGCCGTTGTCGGCGTTAAAATAAAGCGGTTCAATACGCAGTTGTCCGTGTTGATAGTGGATTGTGCCGTTGGCGTTGTGAAAGGCAAACCCGCTTATCTCCCCGTGGTCAACGTGGGCGTTGATGTGGATAAACTCTTGATCTTGTCCGGACGTTGAGGCTGCTGATGTTGTGCTGGATGCACTGACATCGGTAGCGTAATTGTGTGCTGTCGCGGTGTCATTAGTGTGCTCGTTGGCATACTGCCACAGAGCTATGACTTCATCGATGTTGGCACTCGGAGCGTTAATGTCCAATTCGAGGAAGATTGGGCTAAAGAATAATTTTCCACTGACTTCGGCGTGGGTGCCATTTTCTAGATCAACGCTTGCCGTTACGAAATCTATCCCCTGTGCGTGAATGTTTATTGTACCGTCGAGATTATTGAGAACCATGGCGGGATTGTTAAATACCAGATCGCTGGCAATCACTCCATTCCCTGTTGCATGTAGCTGGGCAACCGTGTGACGCAGGTCGGCAATGGTGGCGTCAACCTGCATAGGTGAATCCCCCAGCATGAGTTTTAGCCCCGGCGCTTTAACGCTGAAGTTGTCGAGATCCAGCGTGCCATTAATGTGATGGATAGGGGCGATTACATAGGTAGGTGAAATTGCACAGTCGTGGAGAAAAACTTGCCCGCTGCCGTGTAATTGGTGATCCACCTGCTGGTTGAGGCTGTAGCTGGCGGCAATATTTCCCTTGAGCTGCATATAATTAAGCAGGTCGACTTTGGAGCTGATGGATTCTAACTCATAGTTGGGTAGTTGCATGTCCAGATGATAATTATCCAGCGCGCCATAGCGCCCAGTGAACAGCAGCTGGTATTGGGGGATGGTAAACTCGCCCGCGGCAATGTTCCATGTCTGATTCTGTTCAGTAGCATCTTGCTGTTGAGGCGGAGTTATGATGGCATTGATATGACCGACTGCGCCGGCCGCTTTGGTGATTATCTTCGCTGCATCAAGAGTCAGTGGGGTAAGGTCAATGTCTATTGCCCAGCTATGGTTTGCCGTCGGAGAAAATTTAATGTTCAGTGGTCCGTGCAACGAGCTGTTCTGGTCGGCAAAAGTTATGGGAGTGGTGCTCAGAAGTGCCTTTTTACCGTCCCAATTTAGTTGTGCGCTAAACTGTGCTGCGCTGAGTTTCTGGTAGGTAAAGCCCTCATGCTGCAGGCTAAGTTGTGCCTGTTTGATGGTAGCACTGCGCAAATCGTTAAGAGGGGCTTCTATCTCTAGGTGTTGGCACTGCACGCGTAGCTGTTCTAACTGCTGGGGGATGTTGATGCTGGTGTGGTCCGGCAGGTAGGGCATAAAATACTGTACAGGTAGTTGGTTGCTGTGTAGTACGCTGTGTAGCTGCGGGGCACCGCTCAAATCGGATATTTGCAAGTCAGCATCAAGCAAGAGCTCGTTGTAGCGTAACTTGAGTTTCTCGGTGCTGAGGCAGTTGTTGTCCCAGCGCAGTTGACTATCCAACCCGACTATTTTAATAGGCAGCTGTTCAGTGCCGTTAATGGTCAACTGTTGATTGGCGTGTCTGGACGTGGCTAGGGCGACAATGTTCAGTTTGGATGTACGCTGCCCGTGGAGATCCAATTGCAGGTTGTAGGTGCCACCCAAACTATATTTCTGGGGTAATTGTATATTGCTGCCGCTCAAGTTGTCGATTTTTGCCGCTAGTCTTATTGGTGCATCCAGCCAATCGGCGCTGATATCCTGAACCTTGCCTGTGAGCTCTATATGCGCTGGCGCAAGGTTTTCTTGCTGTAGGTCGCCGCTGGTTGTGAATGTTAGTTGTTGCCCGCCACTGGTCACCGTCGCATTGAAATTGTGCAGTTCCCTTGCGCTGGCTTTAAGGCTGGCATGATTGTTTTTACCTGACAGAAACATAGTGCCGTCTATTATTTTTGCTGTGCGCAGCAGTTGTCCTATCTGGATTGGTGCTCTTTGTGTTGTTGGGGCTGTAGATGTTACTGCTTTGCCTGATTGCTCAACGCTCTGCTGCCAGTAAATCTGCGGTTGTAATAAAATAAGTTTGGCACAGATAAATTGACCGTGTAGTAGATCCCGCCAAGAAAATCCGACATGTAGATTGGGCATAGTGCAGTGCAGGCGCTGGTCTTTGCTGGTAAATGAAATCTGTTCGAAATCGAGGGTGGGAGTAGGATGAAATCCCAGGGTGGCGTTGCGTAAAATTAATGGCGAACCGAGTTGGCTGCTGAGTTGGCTGGAAACATAAGCACTGAGCTGCTGCTGATGGGTGGAGATGTAACCCCAAGAACCCAGAGAAAATACAATTAGTATAACTGATGGTAATAGAAAGTAAAAATTGATACGCCGCCACATAGTTAAATCCTCGCCCGACACTGCGGCTGGGAAAGAAATATAGTCCGGTGACTGTAGTGGCGTATGTAATTGTTGTATGTAATCATTATTTGCTGATTCTACCACGCACTCTTAGTTGTAGGCACGCATTTTCTCGCTACTTTACAGCTGGGGTGGTGGTTGCTAATATAGCCTGTGGTTTTGCTGCTTTGGTGGAACTATTGTAACTAATCAGCATACTTAAGTAACCCCTTGCAAAAGTCGTCATCATCGTGAAAACGGGGACCCCACCTTTTGGTGTACTCAGCAAATCTTCGGATTATCGCCTGCGCTGGAATGACGATTATTGGATTTTAAAGATTTTTGCGAGATGGTCCAGGTATTTGAATTATTTTTTGCCGAGGAAGATAAACACTGCACTATGAAAATACGGCGGATCGAAATAATCGGTTTCAAATCATTTGTCGATAAAACTGTGCTCAATTTTGAGGACGGGGTGACGGCAATTCTGGGACCGAACGGTTGCGGTAAGAGCAATGTGGTTGACGCGATTCGTTGGGGGATGGGGGAGCAGAACGCTAAAAACCTGCGCGGTCAGGCAATGGAAGATGTTATTTTTGGCGGTAGTGAACAGCGTCGTGCCCACGGTATGGCCGAGGTGACCATGACCTTTGTTAACCACAGCGGCGCCCTTAACTCGCCACTGAACGCTTATAGCGAAATTATGGTGACACGGCGGCTGTATCGCAATGGAGATAGTGAATATCTGCTCAACAAAGCTCCGTGCCGTTTAAAGGATATTGCCGAACTTTTCATGGATACCGGCGTAGGTGCGCGCGCTTACTCCATTATTGAACAGGGCAAAATCGGTCAGATTCTTCATTCTCGCCCCGAAGAACGTCGGGTTTTAATTGAAGAGGTTGCCGGGGTAACCAAGTACAAGGCGCGCAAGCGGGCGGCTCTGAGCAAAATAGAATCTACCCAGCAGAATTTGATTCGTCTCAATGATGTTGTTTCCGAGCTGCAACATCAGCTGGATAGTTTGCGGCGTCAGGCTAACAAGGCGCAACGTTTTCGCAAATTGCGCCAGGATATTAAAGAGCTGGAACTGGCTCTAGCCTATGGGCAGTGGTGCCAGTTGGATGAACAGGCGCAGCTGCGGGAAGTTAAGGTCCAGCAGGGGGCAACGAAACAAGTCGGCGCTGAGGCTGGAGTATCCAAACTGGAATTACAACTTGAACAACTGCGTTTGCATCAGGGCGAGGCCGACGCGGCAGTTGCTCGGGCGCAGAGTCAGGTGTTTCAGTGGAGTAATGATTTAAACAAGGTGGAAAATGAGTTGGCGTTGGGCCGGCAGCAGTATCGCAATATGGATGAGCAGATTGCTCAGATCAATGCCGAGCTATCTCAGTTGCAGAATGCCGGTCAGCAGCACGGAACTGGAATTGATCAATTAACCCACAGCCAGAAAGAGTTGGTTGAGCGTCTGCTGCATGCGCAGCAACAGCAAACTGTTGAAAATGACAAGCTGGCTGAATTGGCTGTGGTTGAGCGCGAATTGGCAAGTCAACTGGAAGGTGTGCGCGCCCAGTCGCTGGTGGTTCGCGGTGATAATATTCGTCAGCAGTCACAGTTGGATGGTGCTGTTAAGCAGTTAAAATTGCAGCAGCAGCGTAAACAGCGTCACGAAAGTGAGCGGGCAACGGTCGTTCAGCGCCAGCAGGATCTGGAACTGCAGCAGGTGGATAATCTCCAGCAACTGGAACAGTCACAACAAGCTCAACAGCACATTGCTCATCAGGTCAATTGTTTGCAGCAGCGTCTTGAGCAATTGCAACTGCAGGTAGCCGCTTTGCAGCCTGAAGTTATTAGGGTGCAACAACAACACGACCGCAACGAATCCCTTTTAGCTACGTTACAGGAGTTGGCAACGAGTCGTGAAGGTTATGCTGATGGAGTGAAGAAGATCCTCACGCACCCGCAAACGGCGCAGCTGTTTATCGGGGTCATTGCCGATGGTATCAGGGTGGCTGCTGGATATGAACAAGCTGCCGCTGCGGCAATTGGTGAGAGTCTACATGGGTTGTGCGCTGAAACAATTGAGGATGTAACCAGTGCTGAAGCGTTGGTGGCGCACAACTTGCGTTGCGTGTATCAAATACGCCAGAATCTCTCTGAGTTTCAAGCGGATAAGCTTGATGGGCGCTTGGCTTCAGCTATTGCGCTGGTAGATCTAGTTAATGTCGCAGAAAAATTCAGACCGTTTGTTTCATCGCTACTATGTGGGCGTTATTGTGTGGACAGTCTGAGCGATTTTTTAGCCACTCCGTTACCTGCTGGCGTGGTGCTGGTTACTCCCGCTGGTAGTCGTCTTGATTGGCGAGGTACTATGACCAGAGGTGGTGGTGATGCGATTAAGCAGTTATTGCAAAATAAACGCCGTCTTGATGAGTTAAGTAATCAGTGCGCTGCTTCTGCGTGTCATGCTCAGCAGTTGCAGCAGCAACTTGATGAGCAACAGCAGCAACTCGCCGTAGAAAAAGAGGAACGGCACCGATTGGAGTTGGAACAGCGGCAGCACCAGAGCAGGAGCGCTGAACTGGGACGCGATAAAGCACGCTTGGCTAAGGAGCTGATGCACTGGCATGAGCGAGCTGAACTGTTGACTTTTGAGACCGGTCAATGGGACGAGGAAGCCATCTCTCTGGAGAGACAACAAAGTCAGGCGACGCAGGCTGTTGTTGCTCTGGAACGACAACAGCACGATCTGCTGCGGGTAGAGCAGGACTTGACCGCGCAGTGGCAGCAACAGCAACAGTTGTGTTCCACCCATCAGCAAGAGTTAAATCAGCTACGCATAGATGTTGCTAAAATGCAGGAGCGTGAAAAAGCGCTGGGGCACGATATTAAGCGCGAGCACGAACTGGCACAGCAGGAGCAGAAACGTCTATTGCGCCAGGGTGAGCTGTTAACTAAGTTGACTGAACAGCAGGATGAAATCACGCTGCAGCGCCGCGAGCAGGAACTGCGCAGACAGGTGTTGCTGGAACACTGCCAGCAGGAGAAACAATTTCTGCACGAATTGCAGGGCAATGCAGATGCTGTGGCACAGCAAGTATCACACAGCGAGCGGTTACTTAAGCAGCAGCGTGAACATATGCGCTGCGTTGGTGACGAACAGTCGATGCTACAATTAGCATGGCAAGAGGTGTGTTTAGAGCGTGACCACTTGCGCCAGAGTATTCTGGAGCGTTATCGCCTGGATTTGTCAGCCCCACTGCAAGATAGCTCGGCAGTTGAAGCGATCGTAAATCTTCAGGAAGACGTAGTTAAGTCTTCAGCGCGCCTGGGAAAATTACGTTTGGCATTGAACGACTTTGGCGAGGTCAATTTGATGGCAATCGAAGAATTTGCTGCGCTAGAGGAACGCTTTAACTTCTTAACTGGCCAGCGCGCTGATTTAACAAGTTCCATTGAAAATTTGCAGACAGCGATTAATCAGATTAATCGTACCAGCCGGCGCCGATTTAAAGATGCTTTTGAACAGGTAAATGCTAAGTTTACTGAGGTGTTTCCGCGTTTGTTTGTCGGGGGGCATGCTGAGTTGACTTTGACCGATGTTGCTGATGTGCTGGACAGCGGCGTCGAGATAGTAGCCCAACCGCCGGGCAAGAAGTTGCAAAACGTCAGTTTGCTCTCTGGTGGTGAAAAAGCATTGACAGCCGTAGCTTTGATATTTGCTATTTTTATGATAAAACCGTCGCCATTTTGTATCCTCGACGAAGTTGATGCTCCGCTCGATGATGCCAATATTGCCCGTTTCAATGAAATGGTACAGGAGATGGCGGCAGCGTCACAGTTTATTATTATTACTCACAATACGCGGACGATGGAGATAGCAGATACCTTGTTCGGGGTGACCATGGAAGTACCTGGTGTTTCATCTCTGGTTGCTGTGCGTATGGGAACTTTACTGTCGTCAACATAGCAAGCCTTTGATGATTTATACCAATCTCGTTATTTTTTTTAGAGTGACCAGTGCTGGAGTTTTAAGTATACCTATGCCGTTTAAAGATATCTTAGCCGAACTAGTTACGCCTGATCTGGGGGTATGTAGTGCTATCCTTGCAGATTGGGATGGTGAAGCTGTTGATTGGCTTTCAACTGGGCGTTGCGCAGAAGACATCAAGTTGTTCGGTGCCCATTTGGGTATTGTCCTTAACCAGATGTGTCGTATTGCCGAGGCAGCTGACTTAGGCGGTGTCCAGGAAATCGCTATTCGCATTCATGGGGCAGATTGGTTTGTTTTTCCCATTACATCGGAGTATTATCTCGCAGTCGCTGCTGCCCATAGTGGTCAGCGGGCAAAAATATGTTATGTCGCCCAGTGCTGTGTCGAGCGTCTGCGGGTTGAGATAGGTTAGTTTCCGTGGTAGCAGTCAATCCAATAAATTTAAGGTAGTGAGCTTTTATGCAGTGGTCAGAAATAATGCAGCAGGTATATCAGTTTTGGGGTCGTATCGCTGAGATGGTTTTGATCTGGCTGACTCAGTTGGAGTTGTGGAGTAAACAACTGCTTCAGCAGGTGTGTTCAGGGTTAGCGCAGCTTGGTGTGCCGCAACAATGGCAGTTAATGACAGCTTACGGTTGTTTTTTTGCTGTGGCGACGTTGCTGGTGCTGGGGTTTGTTTGGCGTCTTATGCGCCGCCGCTCACGCCATCAGCTCAAACAGCCAGTTGGTGCGCCAACTTCTAAGGATATAACTGATCTGGAGCAAGAGGTTGCTGCCGGAGAGCGTTTGTTAGAAGATATTTCCGCGGCAGAGGTTACTAGCGAACCCGTCTTGCCACTAGAGCCGGTTTCTTTGTTTGCTCGGATGAAAGCTGGATTGTCCAAGACCCAAGGGGTTCTGCTTGGTCAGATAGACACTCTGTTTAGCTCCTTTGGTGGTGTAAATGATGCGTTTATTGAGGAGCTAGAGGAGATTCTGATAAGCGCCGATTTTGGCATGAAAACTACCCAGCTGTTGGTCTCGGCGTTTAAAAAGCGGCTGGCGCAAGAGAAGGTGGTTGGTGCGGATGAACTGCGTACGGTGTTGAAAGATGAGATTTTACGCTTGATGAACCTGAATGTGGCAGCGCTGGACGTTGAGCGTGCTGCCCCGTTTGTTCTGCTGGTTGTCGGAGTTAATGGCGTGGGTAAAACCACCACCATTGGCAAGCTGGCTCAGCAGTTTACCCAGCAGGGTAAAAAGGTGATTTTGGGCGCTGGCGATACTTTTAGAGCCGCAGCTGCTGATCAGTTGCAAGTGTGGGGAGAGCGTACTGGAGTAACTGTTATTCGCCACGATGAAGGGTCAGACCCGGCGGCAGTTGCTTTTGATGCGGTTAAGGCTGCGGTGGCACGCAAAGCAGATATCTTGATTCTGGATACCGCCGGGCGCCTGCACACCAAAGTTAATCTCATGGAAGAGATGAAAAAGATTTACCGCGTCATAGGGCGGGAGATACCCGATGCACCGCATGAAACACTGCTAGTGCTTGATGCAACAACGGGGCAAAATGCTCTGGTTCAGGCGCGCCTGTTTCAGGAGGCTGTTGGTGTTACCGGGGTGGCTATTACTAAGCTGGATGGTACCGCTAAGGGTGGAATGGCAGTGGCTATAGGTGCTGAGCTTGGGTTGCCGGTGCGTTATATTGGTATTGGTGAAGGGGTTGACGATTTGCGCCCCTTTGATGCGCAAATGTTCGTCGATGCATTGTTTGAAAACCATTAAGATTCTTGACATTTGTCGCAGTTTTACATAATGTCCATGATAATATCGGATAAGTGGCTATGAGTTTGGATATATTGCTCCGCCTTGAAGAAAAAATTGATCAACTGTTGGCAAAAAAACAACAGCTTGAAGATGATTGTCAACGCTTGCACGAGGCTAGAGAACAACTCGTTCAAGAACGTGATTTCATTGCTCAGAAATTAGATAGAATTTTAAATAGACTAGATGTGGCGTTGGATCAGGAGACCTCTTGAAACAAAGTGTTCAGGTGCAAATACTGGGACAACAGTACTCGATACGTAGTTCTAAGACGTTTGATGAAGTGCAGCGGGTTGCAACGTTTGTTGATGAACGTATCTCCGAAGTAATGGCATCAGGCGCAACGGTCAGCAGTGTTGATGCGGCTGTTCTGGCGTTTTTGAATGTTGCTGGTTCTTATCTGGAACTGCAAGCCAAGGTTGATGATTCTAGTCGAATATCTTCTGAGCTTCATAGGTTGGATAGTAAAGTATCCGCTGCATTAACTACCTGAACCCCAAGGTTTTTGGTAGGTTTTAGCCGCTTGTTGCGATTGTGAGATCGGGACGAGGGACAGATTTCTGGTAAATAGAGTTTATTCTGGCGGATGTTTCGCTTTCTGCCAGTTGTAGATATTTTCTCTTTTTTGTCTTCTGCTGGACTGCTTGTCAGTTCAGACCTTTATTGGGCACATAGTGCCTGCCCGTCTTACTTTCTATTATTTGTTCCGTGTTCTTCTGCTTCGAGTTCTAGAAGGATGCACAGTCTTTGAGCTGGTTATGCCGAAACATCATATTCGACAGGTGCAACTTGAGGCGCGTAGCTGCTTGAGCGAGGTGCAGCGTGCAGATTTAAGCTGTCAGGCTCAACAGCTGTTGCTGAGCCATCCGCTGTTTCTTGCTGCCAAAGTGGTGGCGCTGTATTCACCTATACGCTGTGAAGTTGATACCTGTTTGCTGTTGAAGACAGCGTTGGATACAGGTAAGCGCGTGGTTTATCCACGGGTAGAACAATTGCCAGATTCCGCTACTGCCGCTATGCAATTTGTTGAATTAAGTTCATGGCAGGATTTCCAGCCGGGCGCATTTGGAGTTTTAGAGCCGCAGGGGGGTATGGTTGTTGCGGTGGCAGATATTGATTTGATGGTGGTACCAGGTGTTGCTTTTGATCGATACGGGTATCGCCTAGGGTATGGTAAGGGGTTTTACGACAGGGTCGTTAAGCTTTGCTCCACAGGCTGTGCTCTGGTTGGTTTGTGCTACGCTTTTCAGGTGGAAGAAAATCTGCCACATGAAGAGCATGATCTGATGCTAGATTGGTTGATTACTGATCACGAGGCGTTGAGTTTTTAAACGTTCTCAGGTGATTTTATCTATAACTCTTTAACGCTTTGGCGTAGGAGGTTTACGTGAGTATAGAATTGGTGTTTTTTATAATATTGTTAGCGTTAATTGGCGGTGCCGTTCTCGGCAGTTACGTGCGTCAGCGTATGGATGAAACGCGCATGGGTAGCGCGGAGCAACTTGTCAGCCAGTTGCTCGCAAATGCAAAAAAAGAGGCAGAAACAGTACGCAAAGAAGCTGAGTTGCAGGCTAAAGATACAGTTTTAAAAGCTAAAGACGCTTGGGAAAATGAAGCGCGTGAATTGCGCAAAGAGCTCCAAGGGCAGGAAAAACGTTTAATTCAACGCGAGGAAAATCTTGATCGTAAAGATTTGTCTCTGGAGGAACGCGATAAGCAGGTCCATGAGCGGGATAAAGAGCTGAGTCGCCGGGAGGCTGGATTGCAACAGCGTGAAGCTGAAGCTGAAGAGTTGGTGCTACGTAAAACCGCTCAGCTGGAACAGATATCCGGCATGACTTCTGATGAAGCCAGGCAGCAGTTGATTGCGTCCATGGAAAGTCAAGCGCGTCATGACGCCGCCCGTGGGATCAAACAGATTGAAGACGAAGCCCGAGAAACCGCAGACAAGAAAGCCAAGGATATATTGGCATTGGCTATGCAGCGTTATGCTGGTGATTATGTAGCGGAAAAAACGGTAAGTGTGGTTCCTTTGCCATCTGATGAAATGAAAGGTCGTATTATCGGGCGTGAAGGGCGAAATATCCGTGCTATTGAGGCGGCAACAGGTATTGATCTGATAATCGACGATACTCCGGAAGCGGTTATAATCTCAGGGTTTAATCCGGTACGGCGTGAAGTTGCTCGTATTGCTCTGGAACGATTGGTAACTGATGGGCGGATCCATCCGGCGCGTATTGAAGAGATAGTGTTGAAAGCTGAGGAAGAAGTTAATCAGTCTATACGTGAATCTGGCGAGCAGGCTACCTTCGATGTTGGTGTGCATGGTATCCATCCTGAAGTGGTGAAGTTGATTGGACGGCTCAAATATCGTACATCGTATGGTCAGAATATTTTGAAGCACTCTCTGGAAGTAGCATTCTTGTGTGGGGTTATGGCTTCCGAATTGGGGATTAATGTCAAGCAGGCGAAGCGTGCAGGTTTGTTGCATGACCTTGGTAAGGCCGTTGATCATGAGGTTGAAGGTTCACACGCGATGATCGGTGCCGATCTGGCGCGCAAATATGGGGAGTCTCCAGAGATTGTCCACGCTATAGCTGCTCACCATGAGGAAGAAAAACCAACCACCATTCTGGCGGTGCTGGTACAGGCTGCTGATGCTCTGTCTGGGGCGCGGCCCGGGGCGCGGCGGGAGATGCTGGAAACTTATGTTAAGCGTCTACAGGAGTTGGAGAAAATCGGCACCTCCTTCGAGGGCGTGGAGAGCTGCTATGCTATTCAGGCCGGGCGCGAAATTCGGGTAATGGTTAGCAGTGATCAGGTGTCTGATGCTCATGCTCACGTGTTGGCGCGAGATATTGCGCATAAAATTGAGGCGGAAATGACATATCCAGGGCAGATCAAGGTTAATGTTATTCGCGAAACACGCGCGATTGGCTATGCTAAATAGTCTGGGAACAATACGTTACTGATATCAGTATGAGCTCGTTTATGCAAAAGATTCACTTGTCGGGTATTAAGGAAATAGTGTGAGAATTTTGTTTGTTGGGGATATTGTCGGTCGCGCGGGTAGGCAGATGCTTGCCCAAAATCTTGATCGGCTTGTGGATCGCCACTATGTGGATTTTGTCATTGTTAATGGGGAAAACGCTGCAGGTGGGTTTGGTCTCACTGATGAAATTGTCCGTGAGTTTCGTAAGCTTGGAGTGAATGTAATAACGTCTGGCAATCATATCTGGGATAAAAAAGAGTTTGTGCCCAGTTTGGATCGCCACGAAGATGTTTTGCGCCCAGGTAACTATCCGCCAGGCTCTCCAGGGCGTGGCATGGGGATCTTCTCTAGTAATGTAGGGACTAAAATCGCTGTTATTAATCTGGAGGGGCGTGTTTTTATGAATGCGTTAGATTGCCCGTTTCGTGCAGCGGATGAATATATTGGGCAACTACCAAAAGATGTAGCGGTAATCTTTGTCGATTTTCATGCCGAGGCAAGCAGTGAAAAGATGGCTTTTGCCAATTATCTGGATGGCCGCGTGTCGGCAGTGATTGGCACCCATACCCATGTGCCCACAGCCGATGAGCATATATTGCCAGGTGGTACTGCCTATCAGACTGATGCTGGCATGACCGGTAGTCGTGACTCTGTTATCGGGGTGCGTAAAGAGATTGCTATTGAGAAGTTTGTGACGCAATTGCCGGCGCGTTTTGAGGTGGCGAAGAAAGATCCTATTTTGTGTGGTGTGTTAATTGATGTTGATGACTCCACGGGTCGAGCTAGGAAGATCACGCGTGTTATGGAGTTGTCCGATTGAGGTTTGTTGCGACTGTAGATGAGATCAAAGCCAAGACATGATCAAACAAAATTGTAGGTATTGAAAATGAATTTTATCGAAGAATTGACCTGGCGTGGCATGATCCACGATATTACGCCCGGAGCTGAAGAGCAGTTGGAAAAAGAGTTAACATCGGCCTATGTCGGTATTGATCCGACAGCCGATTCGCTGCATATAGGTCATCTGGTCAGCGTTATGATGCTTAAACATTTACAGCTTGCTGGTCATAAGCCTATCGCTCTTATTGGTGGGGCGACTGGGATGATTGGTGATCCGTCTGGGAAGTCAGCCGAGCGCAATTTGCTCGATGAGGACACTCTGCGGCACAATGAAGGGTGTTTGAAACGGCAGTTAGCGAAGTTTCTCGATTTTGAATCTGATGCACCAAGCGCCGCTGAATTGGTTAATAATTATGATTGGATGAAAGATTTCAGTTTTTTGGAGTTTATTCGCGATATCGGCAAGCATATCACCGTCAATTATATGATGGCCAAGGACAGTGTTAAAAAGCGTTTGGCTGAAGAAACCAAAACAGGGTTGTCATTCACCGAATTTACCTATCAGCTTGTTCAGGGGACTGACTTTCTGCATCTGTATCGTGAGAAGAACTGTAAATTGCAGATGGGAGGATCAGATCAGTGGGGCAATATTACCACAGGAACCGAGCTTATCCGCCGTAAAGAGGGGGGCGAGGCTTTTGCCCTTACCTGTCCCCTCATCACCAAGGCAGATGGCGGTAAGTTTGGTAAAACGGAAAGTGGTAACGTCTGGCTCGATTCGAAGCTGACTACGCCGTACAAGTTTTACCAGTTCTGGCTCAATGTCTCCGACGCTGATGCTGAGAAGTATATCAAGATCTTCACGCTGTTAAACAGGGACGAGGTAGCTTCTCTGGTTGTGGAGCACGTATCTGCGCCGCATCTGCGCCCCTTGCAGAAGCGCTTGGCCAAAGAGGTGTCCTGTATGGTCCATGGTGAAGAAGAATATGATAATGCGGTGGCAGCCTCTCAAATTCTGTTTGGCAATGCTACGTCAGCAAGTCTGTCTAGTCTGGACAAGGCAACCTTTCTCGCCGTATTTGAAGGTGTACCTACCTATGAAGTCGAGCATGCTAAGTTAAATGCCGGTGTGCCGGTTGTCGAATTGCTTGCCACTGAAACCGATGTTTTTTCGTCTAAAGGTGAGCTGCGCCGTACGATGAAAGGAAACGGTCTTAGTCTGAATAAGACCAAACTGACCGATCAGGAATATCTGGTGACTGGAGCAGATCTGATCAATGGATCCTACATTCTGGTACAGAAAGGCAAAAAGAATTACTATATCATCGAGGCAATCTGATTCCGATTGAGATCTGATATTGCCCATTCTCTGCTGTTTATTCTTCAGTGCAGCGAGCGCAGATTTGACCGCTTCAGATTTAGTTTGAATTAAATTTAACTGCCCGCCTATTTTGAGTTGACAGCCGCGGCTCTGTTCTATATAACTCCTGCTTCCTGTTAGAAAGCGCAGCAAAGTAAAAAGCTGTGATGAGTAAGAGAGGCAAGAAAAGGGTA
>CAZHXF010000055.1:0-14850 GCA_964536375.1 uncultured Desulfuromonas sp.
TCCTTAACTAATTATGTGGGTAAAAGGTTAAACTCTAATCTGCTGCTGACAGCAACCACAATCAATCCCGTTGGCAATAAGCTGAAGTTGCCTTGTATCTCGAATATCAATTAGCCCGCGTTGGCAGGTTATGGTTCCTGCTTGTTCAAATTTAGATAGGGTGCGCGACATAGTTTCGCGGACCATCCCTAATTCTTGAGCTGTAAGTGAAATAGGGCGTAGATCAACAGTTAATGCTGCTGAGGATGCTAACCTGTTATTCTTGTTTATTAGAGAGATCAAGTGGGTCGCAACTTTGGCGCGTACATTTGCGCATTGCGATAGGCAGCGCTTGGAGCGCTCTTCCTCTATTTGGGTAGCGAGAAGTTGTATGAGGTTGCTGTGTAGGTGATCATCTTCTTTCATGAGTTGGCGAAATTGCCGATGTGGCCAGCTAAGTAGGTGCACCTGAGAAAGGCTTTCGGCGTAGCTGCAGCACCCTCTACCAGAAGCCAGGGCTGCTGAACAAAAGATATCACCACTGGTTAAGCGTTGCTGTAGAGACTCTTCGCCACTGATGGTCGGGCGCATCATCTTCATCTTCCCCTCAAGCAGCAAATATAGGCGGCTAGAAAGATCTTCACGGCTAAGAATCATGCCTTTGCGCTCCAATGAAGATCTGCGCCCGCGCTCTATCAAGGCACTAATGGTGCTGCTTTTTAGATTCTGTAGCAGTAGCAGCGCGGAAATTTCGGTTGCATTGTTACCCATTTTGTAGTGCCCCCTCGGTTAACAGCTGTAGTGATCTACCTCGCTTGCTATGCAAAAGACTGGCAATGCGTTGGTGCTGGTGTTGATAAAGGTCAGCCAGAGCATGGCTGCGCCGTGTATGGCCATATATTTTCCACAACCGTTGTGCAGTGACCTTGAGTTGCGATCTCCCCATAAAAGCTCTAATGTCCTTTAATGGATACCCCAGAAACAGTCCGATCTCATGTGGAAACTCTCCATCAATAAAGTGGCTGGTCAGGTCTGCGAGAGTCTTCGCTATGTGCTGCGGGTTACGGTAGTGCAATGACGCTAAAAATGCGCGAGAGCTGCGGCTGTTAAGTCGGCGTTGTAAGAGTGTTGGTGAATAGATGAGGAGAAGCACTCCGTTAGTGTCGCAAAGCAGGGCAGTTGCAACCATTGAGGAGTTTTCTAACAGCTCATCACCGTAGCGTTGCCATAGTTGATACATATTGCGACCGCATGAGTATGCACGATTACTTATGCGCAGTAAGTTTGCCGGTTTCACTCCGGCAATAACCTCTGCGGTGCCGAGGGTTAAAAAAGCAGCCACGCATTGCCGTGGTTCAGGATACTGACCTGCAACTTCGTGCCATGCCGTGCGCGGGCACAGTTTGCTGTGCGGCGCTCCTGCGCATGGGCATTGTAGCGGTAACGGTATTGACATGGATGCTCCATTTAAATGGTATCTTATGAAATTGAATATCATTATCAATAGGCTAACATGTTGCAACTCCCACTAGGTATAGCTACGTCAGTAATGAGTAGTTGACTAATACTTAATGTGTAAAAAGATTGTTTTAGAGCTTTATGATAATGAAAACCGTTATCAATATAGACAAGACAAGAGAGATCTGCAATAGTTTTTTTAAATAAAATCCCAGCTGTGTCATATCTGATAAATCAGTAGTGTGTATCTGCTGTTCTGCATACTTCCTTCTACTCGATATCCCTACTTAATATTCGCATGATTGGTATTGTGTGAAATATTGTGCCTCCCTAGGTGGGCGGTAACCTTTGTTCCATATTGTCGTTATGCTTCACATCTTGGCTTCTAGGGTCGTTGCATCTAAAGACCTCCATTCTAAGACAACGTGAAAAAATCATTTATGTGACATGGATCACGCTATATTGCCGTGATCCTCGGTACAATTCTTCCAACTTAAGGAGGATGTTATGGAGAAAAAATTGAAGGTTTCGGTAAATTTTATGGTGATGCTCTTATTTGCTGCTGTGACCGGAGCCACGGATGTGCCGGATGTTGTCGCGGACCCAATGGTGGTTACCGCAACGATGACACCGAAAAAAATGACTGATGTCCCTGGTGCTTTTGAGGTGATTACTGCCGAAGAAATAGAAATGACTGGGGCTGAAACCTTAGATGAGGTGTTGGGGGACGCCCTAGGGGTAGTTCTTGAGTCTGTGCCGGGGCGGGGGAGGATTCCGCAAATTAGAGGGCTATCCAATAAGCGGGTTTTAATCCTGGTTGATGGTATGCGTTTTTCTAGCGGTTTTAGAGATACGACAGTTGATGTTAGTGAATTTTCAACAGAGTTTGTCGAGCGGATTGAAATTGTTCGTGGACCTAGCTCGGCGCTGTATGGCAGTGAAGCCATAGGCGGTGTAATCAACATCATAACTAAGAACCCGACTGCGGTCACCACGGGAAGTCTTACCGCGCGCTATGGAATAAATACCTACGGTGAAGCCGATAACACCGTGGTGAGAGGTGTGGTTGGGGGCACTGTTGGTCCGCTGGGAATTATGGCCTATGGTCATGCAAATGTCAGTGACGAATTTGATCGCCAATATAATGATTATTTTTCCGATACCGATGATGAGCAGAGGTATTCAGGTGGCGTTAAGTTTCAACTAGATCTTACGGATGACCATCGGATCAGCACCGGGGTTTATTATAACGAGACTACCAGAAAAGGTTTGAGACCAAAGAATAATACCATTACTGATCGCGATGCCGATAGTGACCGGACAAATACTTTTATCCAGTACGATGGTCATGTTGCTGGATCCAGTGTCATGTTGCGCAGCTATTATTCCCAGTTCCATTTAGATAGAGATTACAAGGATATTGGCGGATTGAATCTCGGAAATAAATATACTTACGAAAGGTTTGATATCGACAACGAGATATATCAAATTGAAGGTTTAGTAAGCCGGGTCTTTGCTGACAATCATCTATTCTCTTTGGGACTTGAATACCGAGAAGAGGAGCGTTCCGGTGTAGAAAATCGGGGGGAGACAGAGGTCGATGATACCATCGAGAACAGCGCTGTTTTTATTCAAGACGACTTTGAGCTATTTACCGGCTTGCAAGTGACGTTAGGTTTGCGACTAGATGATCATTCCGGCTTTGGTTCCGAGGTTAGTCCCCGCATAAGTACGATTTATGCCATCAGTGATAATTTGCGTTTCAAGGCCTCTTACGGTGAAGGATTTCGGGCACCATCGCTTTATGAATTATATGTAGAAACTATTAATATGCAGGGCGATGTTATGCCCAATCCTGATTTAGATCCAGAAAATTCCAGAAGCTACGAAGCTGGGTTTGAAGGTGAGTTTGGTCATTTTACCGGTAAGGTTATGGTCTTCAGGAACGATATGGAAGATATGATAATCAAAATGAAAACAGGCTCCAGAAGCGCCGGGTCAAAATCTATACCGATCTATGAAATGCGTAATGTGGATGAGGCTTATACTCAAGGTGTTGAATTGGAAGCTGAGATTGAGATTTGTGAAGCATTTAGCTTGGCTGGCAATACGCTTTTTATCGAATCTGAAAATGATGAAACCGGTGATGATTTGCTCGATGTGCCGGAAATTAAATCTTATCTTCGACTTAATTATAGTAATGACTTGGCGGGAATGAAGGCAAATTTGCGTATGAATTATATCGGCCGCCAGTACATTGCTACGGACGATCAGGTGGGTGGATACACCGAATGGGACATTTATGCCAAAAAGTCTATCAATGAAAACTTAGAGGTGTTTGCTGGTATTGATAATATTTTTAATAAAACGCTTAGTCACCTCGCTTCCAGGGGTGGATTTTATTATGGTGGAGTTAAGGTGACATTTTAGCCGCTGGCAGAATGTTTTTGGTGTCGATTGTTTATCGACAAGTTTTTAGGTTTTAGCTGCCTTAATGAGATCATCTGGCAGGGGACGATTACAGGGAGAATTAACATGGTACGTGTCGGTAGAATATTAATGTTTTTAGTGGTTCTGATTTTTCTGGCTGGGAGTATGACAGTGCAGGCAGCTCCCAAGCCAAAGTTAGATAAGGAAAAAATTAACGCCATCATTCTTGGTGATCGACTGGCCTCGATTGCTTACCATTTAGGTGTTGTTCCGGAGGCATTGGTGGCAAGGTGCGCGTGGCCTGCAGTTGCAAAAGGTGAACTTAGCCATATTGAAAGGCTTGGTTGTCCTAAAAGAGTAACAGTTAAGAATAAAAAGCGGGTTGCTGAATATGCTAAAGAAAAGGGGATAAGACGTATTTTGATTGAAAATACGCAGAATTTTTGTTTCTACATGCCCGATTCAAATCCGATGAATATTATTCCTCTTCTCAAAAGCCAAGATGTTGATATCGAAGTTGTTGACTTTAACAATGGGCTCGAATCTGCCATTAGAGCTACTGGTAAGTTGCTGAATCGCGAAAAGGAAGCCGACGTACTGGTGGCCACCTATGCCTCTGGTTTAGCAAGGGTAAAAAAGAAAATGCCTAAAGAAAAGCTAGGGAAAAAAGTTCTAGTTTTAAATGGAATAATGGTGGGTAAAACAGGGAAATCATTTATTCAGGTGGAAGCTGCCAACGGCTATTCAGATCGTTTTTTTCTTACCCCTATGGGCTGCAAAAATATCGGTAACCTATTGACGACTAACGAAAAAGAGATCAGCAAAGGGTATTTTACCTTAAAAAATATAGTTGATATCATCAAGGCTAATCCTGATATTATCATCGTTACAGGTGCCTCTTTTCCGGTGGAGAAAGCGTTAGCTAAAGCGGTTAAGAAACATCCGGCAATGAATCAGATTGCAGCACTGAAAAATCATGAAATTTATAACCTACCATTGTATCTTGATGGTTCAGTCTTAGATTATCCATATTTATTGACACTATGGACAAAGGCACTATATCGCTAAAGGATAATCGATAGTTAGTGCAATGAATTCGTTATTGGAACAGTAATTACGGAGAAACCTGTTTTCCCGCTAGGATGGAGCCTGCGCAGCTTTCAGGACTGCGGGAAATTTTCGATATCTGCCTCCCTAATGCAAAGTGATTACTGGCTAGCTAGGCAATTAAGCTTAAGACGAAATGTCTAAGGAACATCTGGTAATTACAGTGTCAATAATGTCATCCTTGCCGTTTTCTTTGGTTTCTCCATTGAATGTTCCGATTGAAACATCAAACATATCGTTGGCTATTTGGTACCCAACGACCATTGCTCCGCCTTCATTTTCTTTGCACTAAGAAAGGTCAAAGACTGTAAGATTGTACTTTCCCTATTAGATAGTTCTATCTTTGTAAGTGAGGTCTACTTTGTGCGTTATTTGTTTTCTGTTAACAACATTTGCAGGAAATATTGGGCATGCTGAATATTGGTATGCTTGAGTCTGCCCTTGAATTTATTTATTATATTGGGCAATATGAATGTTTGTAGATGATGTATTGTCGCTATTTTATTTTCCCTATAGGAGACCTGCTATGGCTCTTGAATCACTAAACCCGGCAACTGGCGAACTACTGGAAACATTTGGTGAATGGTCTGACGAACAGATAGATTCAACTATTGGGGCGGTTCATGACCGCTATTTACACTGGAGAACAACATCCTTTGCCCTGCGCAAGGAGTTGATGCTTAAGGCCGCGGCGGCGCTGCGGCAACGTAGTTCAGAGTTAGCTCTGACAATGGCGCAGGAGATGGGCAAACCTATTGTTGAGGGGCGGGCTGAGGTGGAAAAATGCGCTCTGGTCTGTGAATACTATGCGGAAAATGCTGAGCAGATGCTGGCACCTGAGACCATTGCTAGTGACGCAGGAAAGTCATATGTGGCCTTTCGTCCGCAAGGAATTGTCTTAGCGGTAATGCCATGGAATTTTCCGTTTTGGCAGGTGTTCCGTTTTGCAGCACCAGCGCTGATGGCAGGCAATGCCGGGGTGTTAAAGCACGCTTCCAATGTTCCGCGGTGCGCGTTGGCAATCGAACAGGTTTTTGTCGATGCGGGTTTTCCGGCAAATATTTTTCGTAGCTTGATGATCGGTTCTGGCAAAGTAGCGCAGGTCATTGAAGACCCGCGTATTGTTGCGACTACGTTGACCGGCAGTGATATTGCCGGGCGCAAGGTGGCGGAAAAATCGGGTGCTATGCTGAAAAAATCGGTGATGGAACTTGGCGGCAGTGATCCGTTTATCGTTCTGGCTGACGCCGATTTAGATGAGGCAGCAGCGATTGGGACAAAAGGGCGCTGTCTGAATTCTGGTCAAAGTTGTATTGCTGCGAAGCGTTTTATTATCGAGGAAAGTGTCTATGCGGCGTTTCTCGAAAAGTTTACTGCCAGTATGTCTGCTTTGAAGATGGGCGATCCCACCGAGGAAAGCACTCAGATAGGCCCGCAGGCCCGCGAGGACCTGATGCAAGAGTTGCATGGTCAAGTTGAAGCATCCGTGGCTAAAGGTGCCAAGGTTGTGCTCGGTGGCAAACCCACCGGAGTTGGCGCTTTCTATCCACCGACAATACTTACCAATGTTTCCAAGGGTATGCCTGCTTATAGCGAAGAGTTTTTTGGTCCGGTAGCCATCGTGATTCGGGTAAAAAATGCTGAAGAGGCACTTTTTGTCGCCAATGATACCGAGTTTGGTCTAGGTGGTTCAGTGTGGACTCAGGACGTGGCTAAAGGCGAGGAACTTGCCGGACAGATCAGGGCCGGAGCGGTATTTGTCAATGGAATAGTGAAAAGTGATCCCCGGCTGCCGTTTGGCGGTGTGGGTATTTCTGGTTTCGGGCGGGAACTTTCCCATTATGGCATAAAAGAGTTTGTCAATATTCAGACGGTTTGGATCAAATAGGTACTTCCGGTAATATCTTGCCCCAGCCACCAATAAGGGAATGTCTTTTTCTCTGTTGGTGGCTGGGTTTTTTCCATTCTTGGCTGATTCTGTCAGCTATCCTGCGGGTTTCCCCGGTTCTAATCAATGTTTTATCCAAAAATATCTTCAACGCTTGCCTGTTTTGTGTAGTGGTGTTTCATAGTCACCAGACTGTGCTCTGTTGTGCTTGAATAGAACATTCTATCGTTTAATGTTTTTAACAAACTGCGCTAATGTGGATGTTTGCACCTTGACAAAAGGGGTAGGCATACGGCATTAATTTGATAATGAGAATCGTTCGCGATTGAGAAATGAAATGATTGCTGACTGTAACTCCCTTTTTGGTTATCACTGTATCTTGTTGTTTTTTTAAAGAAGGTTTGAGGATAGCATGCAATTAAAACGCCGCAGTTTTTTGAAGCTATTTGCCGTTGGATCTGCCGCTACAGTTGTGTCGCCACGCCCGGCAAAGGGTTGGCAATCTACAGCTCCGGCTGATTCTTATGCCTGCCTGGTTGATGTCAGTCGCTGTATTGGTTGTCGTAAGTGTGAGCAGGCGTGTAATGCTGTTAACGAATTGCCGCTAGCGCAAACCTCTTTTGCCGACCTGACCGTGTTCGATGAAAAGCGCCGCCCAAACGCGACTCAGTTGACCGTAGTAAATCGCTATCATACCGGTCGCATAGATAATAAGGGGCTGCTGGTGTCTGACTTTGTCAAGGTGCAGTGTATGCACTGCCAAGATCCCGCTTGTGTCTCAGCTTGTATAACTGGAGCCTTGAGCAAAAGCAAAACTGGCGCTGTCCATTACGATGTCAGTAAATGTATTGGTTGCCGATATTGTATGGTGGCCTGCCCGTTTGAAATTCCTGCCTATGAATATAATAATCCGCTCACGCCGCGAGTGATGAAATGTACCTTCTGTGAAACCTTGCTGCGCGAGCAGAACAAAGCACCAGCCTGTGCAACAATTTGCCCCACTGAAGCGATAACCTTTGGCAAGCGTACCTCGTTATTGCAGGTGGCTAAAAAGCGTCAACACAATGATCCTGGGCGCTATATCAAGCATATCTATGGTGAAAAAGAGGTGGGAGGCACTTGCTGGCTCTATCTCTCAAGTGTGCCGTTTGAAAAATTGGGATTTTTAAAATTACCCAATAGACCATTGCCGAAATTATCGGAAATGTTGCAACATTCGTTGTTCAGCTATCTATGGTCCCCTGCATTGTTGTTTACCCTATTGGGTGGGATAATGTATCGCAATAACAACAAGCACCTTGCGCTGGCTGAAGATCAAGAGCGCCGTACCAAGGAGGTGTCATGAGCGATAATACTGCCAATGTTCATCATGGAAGGGTACATGTGCCGTATAATCCTCAGCCCTTGCTGGCTCCATTGTGGACGCCTGGCGTTGTGGTGTTAATGTTTTTTATGGCAGCAGGAGCGGTTGCCATGTTGGTGCGGTTTATTGGTGGAATTGGAGCGGTAGCCAATTTAACTACAGCCCGCCCGTGGGGATTGTGGGTTGGGGTTGATGTTGCTACAGGTGTTGCTTTAGCCGCGGGCGGGTTTACCACCGCAGCGCTGGCACATATTTTTGGTCGCCACCACTATGAACCAGTTGTGCGTCCGGCATTGCTTACGGCAATGCTGGGTTACACCTTTGTTGTTGTCGGATTGTTGATCGATATCGGCCGTTCATGGGCTATCTGGAAACCATTGGTTTACTGGAATACCAACTCAGTGTTGTTTGAAGTTGCCATGTGCGTGATGGTTTATCTGCATGTGCTGTATATTGAATTTCTTCCTGTCGTAATTGAGCGCTTTGGCGGCAGAGTTTCTTTGCCGGGAATTTTGGGTGCAGGTAATCGGGCGGTGGAGTTATTTCTATCTATAGCGGATCGCCTGTTGAGCAAGACTATGTGGATATTTATCATTGCCGGAGTGGTCCTTTCGTGTATGCACCAGTCAAGTTTGGGGTCGCTCATGTTGATCGCTCCCACAAAATTGCATCCGCTATGGTATACGCCGTTGTTGCCATTATTATTTCTAATTTCAGCACTGGCGGTGGGTTACCCTATGGTCATTTTTGAAACCACCCTGGTGAGCAGTTCATTGGGCAGTGAAGATGAGATGAGTGTGTTATCGCCTCTGTCAAAAGTAACGGTGTTCCTGCTGGGGTTGTATTTATTGCTTAAGATCGGTGATATGTGGCTGCGCGGTAGTTGGGTGTATTTGTTGGATGGCACTATGCAAAGCAATGCTTTTATTGTCGAGATGGTAGTTGGTGTTATCACCCCGTGGTTGATGCTGCTGGCAGCGAAATGTCGTCAATCGCGGCGCTATCTGTTTATTGCCGCTTGTCTTATAATTGCTGGTGTAGTGATAAATCGTATCAATGTGTTTATTATCGGCTTTACCCCGCCCATAACTCAGGATCACTACTCTCCGGCACTGGGTGAGCTCCTTGTAACTGCTGGGTTGATAGCCACGTTAATGTTTATCTATCGCGTTATAGTTACCTATCTGCCCGTGTTGTCACCGCGCCAAAAGGAGACATCATAATGAAGCTGTACTTACTGGTAAGTTTATGTTCGCCAAGGCTTGTCACTGCTGTGTGGCATATTGTTTTTTTCTGGATAATATTGTTGCTGGGCTCAGCGGCATACGCAGCTACAGTTCCTGTGCTAGCAGTTCCTTCTGGTTGGTCCGCACCGGGTCAGGAACAAGCGAAGTTACGGGCGCTTGTGCAGGTTCCGTTGGTTGAACAGGTGCAGCATGAGGGGGCGATCAGGCGTAGCCAGAGAGTTCGGGCGCTGGGTGTATCCATTAAAGATGTAAAGAACACTTATATGGTTCTCGATAGTCCGATTATCAAGGCACAGGAAGATAACTACGCCGCGGTAAGGTTCAATCATGGGCAACATGCTGCCATGAGTGGCGATTGTACAGTATGCCACCATCAACGCCCGGTGAATAACCCGGATAAAAAAGCACACAAAGAGTTGGTGCGTTGCTCAGCGTGTCATCAGCGATCTTTTAATCCTGAGTTTCCTGAGCGTTTAGGTTTGAAGGCGGCATACCATCAAAGCTGTATGCCTTGTCATCAACAGAAAAATAAGGGGCCAGTAACCTGTCGCGGTTGCCATCTGAACAATGTGCCCGATCATAAAAAGCTGGTAAAGCTGGGGGAGAAACCAGATGCATTACAGGTAACGGCGGAATGTCTACGCTGTCACCAGCAGGATGCCGATCACGTGTTACACTCGGCCCACTGGTTGTGGCGCGGACCCTCTAGTTATACCATCGATCATGAGCGTGACATAAGTCATGGGAAAGGGACGACGGCACTCAACAACTACTGAGTGAGCATTATCAGCAACGAGTCTCGTTGCACAAGTTGTCATGCTGGATATGGTTGGGTAGATTCCTCTTTTGATTTTAACGATAGTAGTCATATAGACTGCTTAGTCTGTCACGATACCACTGGCAGTTACAAAAAAGAGCCTACCAATGCCGGATGGCCCAAGGATAATGTTGACCTGAAACTTGTTGCTGAGAAAGTAGGGCACAGCAGTCGCGACAGCTGCGGTAGTTGTCATTTCAGTGGTGGGGGCGGTGATGCTATTAAACATGCTGATATGGGCATCAATCTGGCGCATCCAGACCCGGTCTGTGATGTGCATATGGGCAATCTCGATTTCAGTTGCAGCGAGTGTCACACCACCCGCCAGCATAACATAGCTGGTCGTAGTTCATCTGTAGCTGCGGTGGAAGGTGTTGTCAGTTGTGAAAATTGCCATTCGTCTACTCCGCATTTGGGCAACAGTCTGCTCGATCATCACCTTAATAAACACAGTGCCAACATAGATTGTAATACCTGTCACTCCCCGGTATATGCCAAATGTTCTCCTACTAAAACGTGGTGGGACTGGTCCAAAGCTGGCGACAAAGGGCGCAAGCCGGTGATGATTGATTTAGGCATGGGGAATAGCTTGCCGGATTATAACGTCAAGAAGGGCGAGTTTCGTTGGCAGCGCGCGGTAAAACCGCAGTATGCCTGGTTTAACGGTAATATCCAGCGTGTTGTTCTTGGCGATGCCGTAGACCTTGGCAAAGAACATATCGAACTTACCGTTCCAGTTGGGGGCATAAATGACCCGACTGCGCGTATTACCCCCTTCAAAATTATGAAAGGGGTGCAGGCGTTCGATCCTCAGTACCATACGTTGTTGATCCCGCATTTGTTTCCACGTAATACTGAAGACAAAACTGCATATTGGAAATATTATGATTGGAACAAAGCGTTTGTCGATGGGATGAACAGTGCAGGGTTGAAGTTCAGCGGACGCTGGTTGTGGAAGGAAACCTGGACTTTCTGGCGCGTGGAACATGAGGTGATGCCGGCACGTATGGCGCTATCTTGTAAGCAGTGTCACCCCAGTTTGCACCAGGAGAAGACCTGTGATCGCTGTCATCAGGATAGTCGTAATGTTGATTTTAATAAGTTAGCGCATAAAGAAACTGACTTTAGTTTCATAAACGACAAAGTTGAGGATGTCAGCCAGTTGAGTGGTAGTGATTATATTGATTTCAAGGCGCTGGGCTATGGTGGTGACCCGATAGTTTATGGTGGGCGTTTTAAGAAACTTCCGTTGGGGCAGAAGTAGGTGCCCGCTCCACACTAGCGAACAATGGCGCTTGTTTGAACGCTACATGAAACAAACACTGGTCAGCTCCACTGATTGAGTGGAGCTGACCAGCCGTTTTTTGCCATTTGCAACTGGTTCTGAGCTCAAAGCGCAAGGTTCACTATCCGCATTATCTTTTTTGAGCTAATCTAAGGCGTTGAAAATATGGGACATTTTGGAGCGCAGTCGTGCCGTTATTGATTGAACTTCAGCCTCGGTATAGTCTTTTTTTTCTTTGCTGCCCCACACCACATTTGGCCAACAGTAGTCATCCTCATAGCGGCCCACTACGTGGATGTGTAGTTGGCGGACAATGTTGCCGATTGCCGCAGTGTTCACCTTGTCGGTTTTGAACTCCTGGTCGACAAATTTGCCCAGTTGGTTTATTTCAGTAAACAGCAATTGTTGTGATTCTGGTTCCATATCAAAAATTTCACAGGCGTCCGTTTCCGGTACCAAGATAAACCACGGTATAAGCGAATTATTGAGGAGTAATAGTAGGCTATTACCAAATATGCCTAGAGTTATGCAGTCGTGATCAAGTTGTTGATTAAGGGCGAACTTTGTCATTTAGAACTTTCATGGTTATGGGCAGCTAATAGGTTTGCCAGAGTTGTATCAATTTATGCTTGGTGTGAGCGCAACTAAATATAATTGAGCTCACACCAGATAGCTAATTTAACAGGTTATTTATTGTTAAAAAGACCCTTTAGCAATGTGTCAGCCGCTTGGTTTAATTCAGCGTCACCACCTTCAGGTAGGTTTATGTTCTGCAATAGTTTTTTGGCGGCTTTGTCTACTTCGACCGAAGCCGCTTGCATAGCGCCAGCCTTCAAACCCTCAACGCTGGCTAAATCACCTTTAAGCATTGCCGCTAGAGCCGGAGAGATAGATTTGGAGTTTTTGGCTACGGCATCAATTACTTGTTGTACTATGTATTGCATCAACTCGGGCATGGTTAGACCGCCCTGAGCCTTGCCGATATTGGCTAGCTTTATCTCGGGTACGGCGAGGCTGATATCACTCAATTGTGTTCCTAGTGCTTGCAGTTTTGCTGTTACCCCAATACCTGTCAGCTCAAGTTTGTCGACAATAAATTTTTTCTCGCTGCTGGATGGGCTGGTTTTTGATTCTTGACTAGAGGTTTCTTTTTCTGCTGTCGGAGTTTGCTGCTTTGTCGTGGATTTTTGCGGTAAATTAGCCAAAATAGTTTTGGCATTAGAAGCTTGACTGCTCTGCTCCAGATTGAGTTGTAGCCCAGCGAGGGAGATTTCGGAAATATGTATGATATCAGATGTTATTGATTTTATGTCGATAGCGATTTTTGCCTGGTCTAATGCCATGAAGTTGGCAGCGCTGTAACCTTTAGGGTTGGCGATGACCAAACCGTTTAAGCTGCTGCTACCATCGAGTATAGAGATGTGTATTTTGTCTACCGAAGTAGCGACTCCCAGCGCTTCTGAACCGCCATATTCGACCGCTTTTTTTGCTATTGAATCGAGATAGAAAGTCACTCCCGCTATAATGGCAATGGCAATAACCACAATAAATATTAAAAACTTGGCAATAAATTTCATGCTTGGCTCCTTAGGAAAGATTGTTGGTGCGATAGTAACTGCAATATGGTGCCTGTAGTTGTTGTGTTATTTTAATATAATAGCAGATAATTTAACAAGCTGTAGTTAGTTTAATGTTGTTTAGTTGAAAATATTGTTGGCACTAAGTGGTAGCTGGTGCTGGCTTTTACGTTATTCCTAGGTTGCGACGTCTGGCCGGTTAATATATATTGCCTCGGCGTAACCAATTTTAGTGTTATTTACAAGGAGAATTTGAATGATTACGGCAATAAGCCCTATCGATGGACGTTATGCGTCAAAAGTTTCTGTTTTGACTACCTGTTTTTCTGAATATGCTCTTATGCGCAACCGCGTTAAGGTTGAAGTGCAATGGTTGTTGGAGCTGTGCGCAGAACCTGGTATAGCGGAGTGTCGCAACCTGACAGAGTTAGAGCGGCAAACTCTCCGTGCTATTGTCGATGATTTCACTCCAGAGCAGGCTCAGCGGGTAAAGGATCTGGAAAGTGTCACCAATCATGACGTTAAGGCCATTGAGTATTACCTTAAAGAGCAGATCGATGGTACATCCATGGCAGACATAACGGAATTTATTCACTTTGCCTGCACCTCTGAAGATATCAATAACCTGTCCCATGCGTTAATGCTGAATGATGGCTTGGCCGCTCTGACCCCGTTACAACAGCAGATTGAGCAGCAGATAGCTCAGTTGGCGTATGAGTTCAGATCGGTCCCGTTGTTGGCTCGGACGCATGGACAAACAGCATCGCCGACCACAATTGGCAAGGAATTAGCGGTATTTGTTGCCCGCTTACGCCGTCAGAGCAGTTCTGTCGCTGATGTGGAGCTTTTGGCTAAGCTCAATGGTGCTGTGGGTAATTTTAATGCTCACATAGCAGCTTATCCTGATGTTGATTGGCCTGCCTTGGCGCAAAGAGTTATCGAGGGCAGTTTTGGCTTAAAGCAAAATATGTTTACCACCCAGATTGAACCGCATGACTATATGGCGGAATTGTTCGATGCCTTAGCGCGGTGGAATACAATTTTGAACGACCTGAATCGTGACATCTGGACTTATGTTTCCATGGGCTACTTCGGACAAAAGACTATTAAGGGTGAGATTGGCTCATCAACCATGCCGCATAAAGTTAATCCTATAGATTTCGAAAATTCTGAGGGCAACTGTGGTTTGGCCAATGCTATCTTTGGTCATCTTGCTAGTAAGTTGCCTATCTCGCGCTTACAGCGCGATTTGACTGATTCAACCGTGTTGCGCAATATGGGGGTTGGTTTTGGCTACAGTATGATCGCCTATTATTCGGTATTAAAGGGGTTGAGTAAGTTGCAGCTCAATGAGGCAAAACTGGCTCACGATCTAGATCAAGCGTGGGAAGTTTTAGCGGAGCCAATTCAAACGGTTATGCGCAAGGCTGGAATAGCCAATCCTTACGAAAAACTTAAAGAGTTGACTCGCGGCAATAAGATTAGCCAGGAGATTATTCGTGAATTTGTCACCAGTCTTGATCTGCCCGAGGAGGATAAACAACGCTTGCTGGAGATGACCCCAAGCAGTTATATAGGAATTGCACCAGAGATTGCTGATTTGTTATAATTTTCTGGTGAATAAAAGCAATGAAAAAGGGCAGCTTCCGCAGAAGCTGCCCTTTTTTTATGGCATAATTTAAACTTACTCCTGATTAAT
>CAZHXF010000056.1:0-9661 GCA_964536375.1 uncultured Desulfuromonas sp.
TATTTTATGGAGCGGGAAACGAGATTCGAACTCGCGACGTCAACCTTGGCAAAATTGACATCAAGACATCAACATATTTCATAACTGCCAGTAATGTCTTTATATTTTATATAGTTATGATTTTATATTGATGTCCTTGTGCCATTTAATACCCCTTAAACCCTGATAGAATCATCTAAATAATGGCAAATAATGTCACAAAATTCCAAAAGTGAAAAGTCAGTTTTTGACGTCAACCCAAACAAAAAATCCATACATTTCAGGCTTAACTCAATTTTTCAATAAGCAACTTTTACGTTTTACTTGAAACGTATGATCTCATCTCGAAAAAGTACTATAATTGCATTTTACAACAACAATAAGAGCGAAATATTTGACTACGCCAACTGGCAAATGAGTACTTTATTGATTGAGTGCAATTATAATACGACTATAATGGCGCCACTATAATTATCAGAAAACAGCAAGAAATTCTTCGTTGGATTGCATCACCATTGATATTTCCCCTCAGCTAGAAAAGAAAAATCATTGTCAAAGTCATACAAGTTCGGCAGGCCGAATGGTGCTCATATGGACTATTTAATTCAAAAGTTAGCTTATAACTCGATTAGAAGTAAGTCAGCGACAAGTCTATTGGTTGGGAGCATAATCGAGCCATCTAGAGTGAACAAAATGTAAACACTTCCTATTTTCTGACGTACCTATATAATAACCGTAATCTATACAACTTTTACGATTGTCAGGAGATTCAGCCTGTATGCTATCAACTGAGGAGCAATCTGAACTGCACAAACTTCGTGACGAAAATCAGAGACTAAAAACCTTGCTGACACGTCACGGTATTGCCTGGAAAGATTCTTTGTCCGCCGATTCAAGGCGACAAGCCACGCAGATACTAGATACAACACCTGAAACCACTCGTTACAGTACCGCCGATAAAATTTCTTTATTTCGCAGACTTTTTCGTGGCCGTATTGATGTTTACCCACAGCGATGGGAGTCTACTAAAGGACGATCAGGCTACTCACCAGTATGTACGAATGAATGGAAAAAAGGGATTTGCCTCAAGCCAAAAATTAAATGTGGTGATTGCAGTAACCGAACACTCCAGCCGATTAATGACCATGTGATTTATAATCATTTAGCTGGGAAATGTACAATTGGTGTTTATCCTCTTTTAACAGATAACTATTGCTATTTTTTGGCCATTGATTTTGATGATGCAAGTTGGCGCAAAGACACCAAGGCCTTAATGCAAACCTGTAATGAACTAGCAATTCCTTCTTCGGTTGAAATTTCTCGCTCTGGAAAAGGTGCACACATCTGGATTTTTTTTGCCGTTCCAGTCTCAGCGCGTGATGCCAGACACCTTGGAGCCGCATTAATCAGCCGGACCTGTGATCGCACTCATCAATTGTCCTTAGAAAGTTATGACCGGCTGTTTCCCAACCAAGACATCTTGCCCAATGGTGGGTTTGGCAACTTAATCGCATTGCCTCTACAGAAAAATCCCCGGGAACAGGGTAACAATTGCTTTGTCGATGAACAGTTCACCCCTTATCACGATCAGTGGGCCTATCTCGCAACCATTGAACTGCTTTCCAAAACACAGCTAGATGACGCCATTATCCGTGCCACTAATAACCGACATCCCCTGGATGTTTCTTTCAATGAACTTGACGAAATTAGCAAACCCTGGCAACAAAAGCTACCTGCACAGGCAAAAATACTGGGTTCTCTCCCTGAATCCTTAACACTTGTTCTAGCCAACGAAATTTTCATCGCTAAAGAAGAACTTCCACAGCCCTTAGCCAATCGCCTGATTCGTCTAGCAGCTTTTCAAAATCCAGAATTCCATAAAGCCCAAGCTATGCGCCTTCCTGTCTGGAATAAACCTCGTATCATTGGTTGCGCTGAAAACCATCCTCAACACATCGGGCTTCCAAGAGGTTGTCTGGATAGCATTCTGGAACTATTACGTAGTAATGGAATCCAGACAGATCTGTTGGATGAACGCCTACAGGGTAAAAAAATCAAAGCGAAATTTATTGGCACATTGCGTAAAGACCAAAAGAAAGCGTTACGCGAGATTTTCAAACATGAAACAGGTGTATTTTGTGCGCCAACAGCATTTGGTAAAACGATTACCGCTGCTGCACTGATCGCTAAGCGCAAGGTTAGTACACTTGTTTTGGTCCACCGAACAGAACTTCTGAGACAATGGCAAGAGCGACTAACAGGTTTTTTGGAAATTGATAAAAATGGACTTGGCGTCATCGGCGGAGGAAAAAAGAAGCCGACGGGCAGTATCGACGTTGCCGTGATACAATCGCTATCACGTTATGAGGACCTTGCGTCATTACTTGACAAATATGGGCAAATTATAGTTGATGAGTGCCATCATCTGTCAGCTTTTTCTTTTGAAGCAATTATAAAACAAGCTAAAGCCAAACATGTTCTGGGATTAACTGCTACGCCGATTCGCCGCGATGGTCATCAACCAATCATCTTCATGCAATGTGGCCCGATTCGCCATCAAGCCACCAGCCCTGAATCTGCACCCAAACAGTTGGAAGTCTGGCCGAGAAAACTACCGTCTCCACGGATGGATTCAAACTTACCAATTCAGGATGTATTTCGCACTTTGGTAACAGATGAAGATCGTAACCGACGCATTGCCAAAGATGTTCTAGCGGCCTACAAAGAAGGTCGTAAAATACTGATACTGACAGAACGGACGGAACATTTATCGCTACTGCAGAACGCTCTTAATGATCAAATAACAAACTGCTTTATCCTGCACGGTCGTTTATCAAAAAAACAACGTTCCCTTGTATTGACTGAATTAGAGGCATTGAATAAATCTGCTCCCCGCGTTCTCCTCGCTACTGGCAGACTGATCGGGGAAGGATTTGATCATCCACCACTCGACACCTTAATCTTAACCATGCCGATATCCTGGAAAGGAACATTGCAACAATATGCAGGGCGACTCCATCGAGAGCACGCAGACAAGAAAGATGTCAGAATTTTCGATTACGTCGAAACAGATCACCCGCAACTTGAACGCATGTGGAACAAGCGTAAACTGGGCTATCGAGCCATGGGTTATAAGATCAAACATCCCGATGACGGATCTATCAACATGTGAGGTGCATAGACGTTCTCACATCCTATAAATTCTATCAATATTTACATATTCAGAAACGGTTCTATTTCCTTCTGTCTTTTTACTGACACTCCACACTGCTGGGCATATTTTATCCAGTCTCCGACAGAGTTTTTCACTTGATCGACTGCCTCTTTCATCTCATTCGATTGCAGGCCGACCTTTTCTCCAATTGCTATCAAATCTTCTTCTTGTATCTCCTTGCCTTTGCCGGCAACGTCGAGGGATTGTTCCCCTCCAGGACCATCGGAAAAAACAACATCATACGCAGGTGACAACGACCAATCACCGCGAGAATCCATGAGAAAACTATGGTTTTTACTGTGGTCGTCGCGGTTGTGACTCATGACATTAAAAACCATACGGACAAAGACCTGCAGCACATCTTGGTGATTTCTGGTCAAAGCCTGAGTTGCTTTTAAAAACTCTTCGTAACCTATGCTTGGCAGCCGATGGTCGGCATGCAGCAGTCCGCTCAAGGTATGCATGTGCACTCGTTGATTGCCGATTCTGTCGAACCTTTTTGTCGCAAAATATCCGGGACCACTTTTTGAGGATAAGACTTGATTCTCTGCCATATCAACACCGGCATCTTGTGCCATCATTGCGTAGGCTTTCTCGACCAACCCGATATCGGAGGCATCATCCTGTGCTGGGAATTTGACAAGCCAGTGCTCATACCCCTCTGGCAAATCCTCAATTCCATAAATCGCCGCTGTGTTATCTGCAGATAATCCGATAAGCGCTTTGGGCCGTGCACCCTGGGGTGAGCCACCAGCTTGGAGAAGGTACTCAAAAACTTCTTCTGTTTTATTTTCGAGTATCAACAGTGAATCCTTTGCCATTTGATCAAGATTGATCACCTTTTCAGAACAATTACTTAATACTTCATGCTGATCAGGAACGTATATCAGCGCTCCCATACCGCGCGATCCAACCCACGATAATCTATCTAGTGCTCCAGCTTGTGCAAGACGAATCCCCAGATCTCTCAATTTACGATCAATAAGCAAACGACCCCACCCGTCTGGCAGGCTATCGTTAAAAACACCGTGAAGACCGTCGAAAATAGTTCTGGGGCCAGCAATGACTTCAGGATTTAATGGTTTTTGCAGGTTGAAGGGGGACAGATTTAAATTATTAACAGGAAATTCACTAGCAAACTCAAAGTATATTTCTCTGTTCGAACAAGCTAAACGCCCGACATACAGTGGACTATCAAACTGAAGAAAGACTTTAAGCAATCTTATTGGTTTGAAATTCATTGCTTATGCCCACGCTGACGGTTCCGAGAATTCTCCAACTCAAGAATCTGGTCCAT
Organism: uncultured Desulfuromonas sp.; assembly: GCA_964536375.1. GTDB lineage: Bacteria > Desulfobacterota > Desulfuromonadia > Desulfuromonadales > Desulfuromonadaceae > Desulfuromonas. The sequence continues at coordinate 4,491 of CAZHXF010000056.1, forward strand.
CGTTTGAGTTTTTTTCGGCTCTAACGCAACCATCAGCCCAGCCTCCAACCGTAGAGCATACGCAAGCGCTATCAAGCCTTTCAAGGATATCTCCCCAGTTCGCTCAAAACGTTTAAGGGAGCCAAGACTGACTCCTGCACGCTTGGCCAGCCCAGTCTGGGTCAGATTATCTTCAAGACGTGCCGTTCTAAGTTGAGTTGCTAGGTGTTTTTGAATATCCACAACAGATAATATACTAGTCATTAAAGCCTCACTTACAGATAACGGTTAACATATTATCTATTGCAGTGTTTTGCTTGTCAATGCGATACTGTACTTTAGCAAAAAAAATGAACTATAATCCCTCGAAGGCAAATGGATTAAGAAACTGCCGTCCCCACAGATATTTTCTATCAACTATACTCAATTCAGCACTATCACATATTGAGTCCCAATAATCCTCAATAGCTGTTTTTTGCTGATCAATAATCTCTCTAGCTTGCACCTCTGAAAGTAAATAGTTGTGTGCCGTTTTTACGCAATGAATTAACTGGCTTAAATTGTTATTACCATCGATCAGCATCGCCTGTGATGCAATATTTCCTGATCGTGCTTGTGGACAAATATCATACACAGGAGTGAGCGTTAATGTTTTCCCATCCCAAAAAGCCGCATGATTGCGTGCATGATCATCGGTATTTCCGCATAAAATATTGAACACCAGACGTGAAAATAATTCCCTAAGAGTCGCTGTAGGGTCGGCAAAGCGATGACGGATTATTTCAGCAAAGGTTTCATAGCTGGCATAACGTGCCATCATCTCATCGTAACCAAAAATGGTCAGCGCTGAAACCATAGCTTTACGCTGCCATCCTGCATTAACCTTATGACGATCGAAGCGTTCAATCAGCAAGACATCTTTATGAGCAGCTCTGGTTAGCTTTACCTCCGCAACGGATAAGCCAACCTGCTTGGCCAATTTCATGGCGATAAATTCGGCTTTTACGACACTGTAAAGATCTGTTGTGGAAGAGAATTTGGCAATATATTTACGCTCATGTTCTTCGATCAAAGCCTTAGGTCTTGCTCCACCAATTGAACTGCCGTGAAACAAAGCCTGATCCAGTTCTGCTGTCAACGCAATACCACTTTCTACGCGTTGGGCAGATTCCAATAATTCTGTCAAGCTGGCATTTTCCGATAAACGTGGCACATATTCCGTTGGCGATTGTTGAAAATCAAGAGCACCAATCCTGTCGCTGCCCGATTCCAACAAGTATGTCAGTTCATCAAAATCAGCAGTATCGACAGTTGAGCTGTTGCTGCCCAACTTTTTGTTTATGATAATTCTCCGACCCCAAGCATCTGGTGCTGCATCCCTGATACATCCAGGCATATTGAGACCATCTAGTAGTGGGATGCGACCAGATTGTAAAGGGAGTTCTTGTGGGTAGATTGAGATGGCTGGAGCCATATCGTGAATACGTTCAAGATAACTTTTGCCGTAGTTAAACAGCATCTGACCATTAACAGATTCGAGCTTGCCAGCGACCACAGGTGCCGTTTCCCCTGGCAACCAAATCCATACATAGGCTTGAGAATATGGCTTAGAAGTCATCATCAACCTCATTATCTGTCTGGCGCACCGATTTTGGCAGTAAGGCTATCCTTTCTTCAGCTTGGTGGTGATGTCGCTTCAGATCATCCACATCAGCATCAAAAAGCTTAATTCCAACAATCGTCGCAACCTCGAACACAGCCCCTATAGCACAAGTCATCGCGCCACGCTCTATGCGCTGTAACAACCCCCTGGAAATCCCAGCACGCTCAGCGACTTCCTGAACTGTGAATTTGTTTTCAATTCTAGCTATTTTAATCTGTTGTCCCAACAAGGCAACTGCTTCCAGACTATAACGGGAAAAGCTTTTATTTTCTTTTTTCATGACAAGCTCCGATACATAAATAAACCACAAGAACACCATGTGTTCTTTTTATGAACCATTACCAGCAAATCTGATGTTGATCAAGTTTTATTGTTCTAACGCGATGATAAAAAATATATCCCTGCGAAGATGAGCCCCTCATTTGGAACAAATCGAGGCACACTCTTTACAGTTCAATCAAAAAAAATATTAACTAATATTTAGAGCTGAACTCTGAAGTTTCTTCATACCAATAATAGCCGTAGGTATTCGAACACAACTGTGTCTGCCAATAATGATTTGAATCGAATCGAATCGAATCGAGGCATGATTAACAATTAACAATCTGGTCCAGTTGCGAAAGAAATTTAGTCTCTACATCTGAAAGCCAAGCTGCATTATCTTGCACAATACCCAGTTGCTTGTGGTTATCTCTAATCATCCGACCAATATCTGCGACAGTATTAACCTCCCCATAAACTGGATCACCTGCTCTTTAATAAGCAAGCTCCTGACAGTTATAAAACAATTTATCCGTTTAAACATATTCGAAGCAGTGACATTTCGCGCTCCAAACTTATGTTCGTTAGGCATATCAACACGCGAAGTTCTTAAGATGCACTCTAATATTTCCTAAAAAATATATTTACCAAACTTCCTGTATATATTTTTCAAGAAAAAATAATAAATAATTATCTCATATAAACAAATAGTTACCTCTTAAAAAACAGAAATATTAAAAAAAATATTCATTTTCTTTCACTCACCCAGAACGTACCCAATAGAAACATATATAGGGAATACGCCCCAAATTTATCAACAAAAAAACTTACAGAGGTAAAAATGAAAAAAAATGGGGTGATTTTAAAAACTGAGCAAGTTCCGCTGCAAAGCATAAGGCAACACAATGGATATGAGCCTTATCGAAAACTATTGACTAATGTTAATTATCTATTCACAGATGTAGAACTTTTAACCCCAGCAGCATTAGATATTTTGATCAAGCATATGCCGATCGTAACTTTGAAACATGGCAATCTCTATCGTTACATTTGCGGGCATAGAACATTCGTAATAGCAGCGCAAATGATTGACATTAATTCACAAATCAGTGTTCAAGTCGCTGAAAGATTGTCGAAGCAAGAGATAAGAGCACACATAAATGCTGACCTTTGTCTTTTCTCGATTATCAACGGATTAAAAAACAAAGCAGATCTAGGCTTACTACTCCGTACCATTGAATGTGATTCCCTCTTTAATAGTTCAACTCAAATCGAACTAGCTCGAGCTGTAAACTGTGCCAAAAACACAATTTTTCCTCCCTGCTCTGAGGAGAAAATATAATGAATAGAACAAAACTAAAAGAGGTCTTAGCTGACAAATCGTTCCCTAAAAAAAGCATCGAGACTTTTATTGAAATCGTCGATATACCAAAATATGCCGAAGAAGTAGAAGTTGTCCGTCCGGCCTTACCTCAGCTTATTAAAAAGGTCATCGAACTGGCGCCGCACTATCCCAAGGTTGCCGTTGACCCACTTTGGGATGATCTAGCAGCGGCATTGCAAGACATTGAAATTGACGAAACTGAGCAATCTCGTATGCGCAAAAAAGACCCGCTTAGGGGGTGGTATCAAGTCAATAGCATTTACGTCGCCTTGTGGCAATCCATCAAAAGCAACAGTGTCGATCCAACCTATCTTACGCTGCTAGCACATATCATACTGGCTAAGTTGACACTAATACCAAGGGTGAAAAAATATCCCGAGCACAAGAATATATTGATCTCGGCACCTAATGCACTGAGAAGAGTCTGTAAAGAACCATTCCTTAGTCTATTATCGGAAATAAATCCTCAATGCAGCGGTTGTCGGCAATGAAGTCTTTGTTAAAAACGCGGACCTGAGGAAGTCCCTGAGCCGTTGCAAGATCCGCCTCGTCTACTTTGTTTCCGTCAATGACAAATTCCACTTGCCCCTCGGATATGGGCGCTTGCTTCTCTATTGAGCGGAACAGGTTCGAAAGCGTTGATTTCCCGGTGCCGTTCCACCCGTAGAAAAGGTTTTTCTCTTTAAAATCCAGTAGGTCTTGAGACCAAGCAAACCCACTGAAAATACGGTGGTTCTTAATTTTATAAATGCGCTCAATGGCCATAGACAGCACCTTTCAACGTAGCAAACAGTTTGTCTATATAACCATCCCGATCATCGGACATAAAAAGAACATGATTAGCTTCCATCTCATCCTGAGGGATTCCCCAACGAAGCTGTGGATACTTTGTCCAAGACAGTATGAAACTGTTAAGAATGACATCCGGGTTGGCAAAGCGCTTTTCGATATCTTTGATGCGCTTATGAAATCGCACCTTCTCGCTGGCGGGGCCTTCGTGGAGCAACCCATGCGGCTCAATGAAGGTGACATATTGTTTGCCATCAACAATCATCCACAGAATAAAGTCGGGATGAAAATTACCAGCTTCAAAAAAGCCAACACCTTTTCCGCGACTCAGATTCCGGAGCAAAAACAGTTCAACCCCATCCTTTTTAAGCTCCTGCGCATTGGATTCAGACCATTCTTTTAGATCCGTTACAAACTGAAATTCACTTTCATTCAATGCTACCGGTAGAATAGTAATTTTCCCGCCTTTTCTTACATGGAAGAGCGGCTGAAAAAGATGTATTCCGAAGCGACAGGCTTGGAGTTCACCTGCTTTAAGCAGCGATTGCTTGTTTTCCTCCAGCTCTTTTTGCAGCTTTATTATGCCAGAAATCACTTGCTCTTCACTGCCATCGACTATGAGCTGATAAAAATCATCCTGCGGGATATTATCATCTTCCAGCGTGAGCTCTCTCAGCTCAAGGCGTGGCTCAATGAATGAACGCTTGCAATAGTTGTAATAGTGATCACAGAACCGCTTGAGAAGTTCTGCCGCCACTTGCTGCAGCAATGAAACGTCATCAAATCCAGCCGGTTCTAATCGGGCTGTCGGAAGAAAGAGGGTGTACCATGTTTTGTCCGTTAGGAGCTTTTGGATACCCGCTTTATCAATATTCAGGTTGTACCAACTCCTCTCACGCTTGAACTGCTCGAGTTCGAAATACAACTCATCCATGTTCAGTAGCGTGATATGCCTATCTGCCAATTTCACATCATCTTTTTTGACCGCCTCGGCAGTCTTATTTGAGTGGATGGATTGAATACGCGGATACCAGTCAGATACAATCGGGTGCAACTGGAGATACTCAGTGAGCTGACCTAGGCTGGGGACTGGGG
>CAZHXF010000056.1:9761-13226 GCA_964536375.1 uncultured Desulfuromonas sp.
CTGGGGACTGGGGCATCCTTTTTGAAATCATACTCTTTGCCATCATTCGCCTTCCGCTTTGGTCGAATAATCTGTAACTTCTTGCCGAAGTCATACGTGACATTCAGAGGTATGGTGAACACACGCCGCCGCTCATTGCCGGGCAATCCTTCATCTGCAAGGAATTGACGGAATTTTTCCATAAAATCGGCTTCAATGCCGAATACATTCAGTGTCTCAAGCTCCTCAATATATTGAGGAATTGAAGGTGCATAGCTGTGTCCGCTTCGTTTGAGGCTCCAGTCATATCCCTTCAATCGCACACCTCGTCCAAAAAGCTGAATAATCTGTGCGCCTTCGCTTTTACCTACATGCATCAAACCAAGGGTGCTGACTCGCCAGCAGTCCCAGCCTTCGACAAATTTCTTTGATCCAATAAGCAGGTTAACCGGAGACGAGGAATCCTTAACTGTGTCAAAGGTAGCTTCCGAAAAATCGCTATCCTCAACAGACAGTGATAAACCATCCTGCTTCGCCACACCTTCAATGTGATCGGCAAGCGCTTTGGCATCGCCAACGTTAATCAGGCCAAAAGGCGTTTCTGATGTACCGACTCGCAGAGCAATTTCCCCGGATTCGCCTTTTACGCGATCAAGGGCCAGATGCCCGCCGGTGTTCGTATTGAACAGACGCTTCAGGATATTTTTATAAAGGTCGTCATAGGAGAGCCCTGCATTTATTGTTTTAGCCAGCCATGTAAATGAGGCCTCAAAAATATCTACGCCGTCAGAAGTCCTTAATCCATCTTCAATAAGCTCTTTTATTCGCCTGGTTGCGCCTTCTTTGTTCGATAGAAAATTAGCGATAAAAGCGATTATCTGGGCCACATCGGCTGCTACAATCTGTTCGTCTTTCCCGAGCTTGCCTCCGGTTACGGTGCTCCCAACGAAAACCCATAACGGCTTCTCGATGTTGAAGGGATACAATGACTGGCTTTTGTCCTCGTAGATATCAAGTTGCTGATAGAACTTCAGCAGGCAGCCTGTTAAATATTCGAGTTTTTCATACTGTACGTTTTTTAAGTTGAAAATTTGGTAATCTTTACCAAAGCCATCCTCATAAAACCAACGGTATGAATAGTCGAAAACCACCGTTTTTGCATAGTCATCTTCGTGCCCCGTACCGGAAACGGCCTGATCAAAGGTTGCTGAGTATTCGAAGGTAAATCCTTTTCCACACAGCATGGTGCGGTTTTTAAACCATGCGTTTTCATCGGCCTTTGCATTCTTCGCCGAAAGGCCGCGATGCCCTTCATCTACCAGCAGCAGGTTCTGATCGCCAAGGCTGCGTGTTGCAATCGTGTTCGGTCCTTCTTTTTCACCCAGCTTGGTAATTTCCAGAACATCCACTCGGGACAGCCCCTGTGCCTGAGTAAACAGACTGTGCCCTTCCTTTGAAAAAAGAGATGCTCCAATATTACTTTCAGAAAACTCAGCAATATGTTGTTCGCTCAAGCGCTCATTCGGAGAAATCAGAACAACACGGGAGAGATCCTTCTCCTTGCCGTATTTTTTTGAGAAATGCTTGTACTGCATGTAGTTGACATGCATCAGCAGTGTCTTGCCAGAACCGGTGGCATTCTGTAAAGAGAGTTTGTTCAGCTCATCTTCATTGAAATAATCCATGTCGGCATATTCAGGCCAGCGGTTGTTAAAGCGGTCAACATACTCGTTTAACGCTGCGAGCAAAGACTCCCGGTCACTAAAATAGCGGTCGAGATAGACTTCAACAAACAGCAGCGATAGCCACTGATAGTATTTCCAGACAACTGGACGATGGCGTTTGGCATTAATCGCTTGTGTATGGCGAACAATGTTCTCCTCGTATGCTAACAGTTGTTCACGCGATAATGACGGTATTCCTGTATCTACACCAGCCTGGCTGAAAAGCGGACTACCTGTCAAATAGTGAAAGAAATAATGGAGATTATCTTTATCCAAGCCTTCCAGCCTGGGATCACGAATAGCCTCCGCCAGTTTGTGAAAAGGACGCTTCTTTGTATCCTCGGCAAGCGGATCTATGCCGAACAAGCTCATCAACCACTGATTCAGGAGCAACTTATCCCTAAACTTATGCTGCTTTGGCCCTTTGGACTTGCGTTTAGCCATTATTTGCCCCCTTTTTTCATTGATGAGGCTTCTATCTGTTTTACCGCTTTATCAAAGTCAGATTCGATGCGCTGGGTTTTATTGAACTTATCGTATTCGGTAAAAGCCTTTTCTTCGGCCTGTTTGCGGGAAACGGAGCCATAACCTTCAAGGATTTTGTATTCGTTAAACTCCAAGAAGCGGTTAACGCTTTCAGCAAAGCTTTCCATGGTAAAAGTAGTACGATTTTCAATGATTCGCTCAATGTAGTCGAAGAAGGCGGTCACCGTACGCTCCAGCTTCTTGATCTCATTTTCTGCTAGATAATTTTTTCCAATCTTTGAGTCAGATTTGAGCACACGACCATTCGGTGCGTTTTTATAGGTCATCATACCCATCAAAGGTTTTTCGGCATCGGCATTATTATAAATTATTTCCGCTGCGGTATGACCAGTGATGGCGAAGTGGAACTTATCCTGAACATGAGCATAAAAATTCCGAGTGGTATCCGAGTTGGGATCATAGTTAATACTGCACTCGGCAAAAACATCGGTAATCTGTTGATAAATACGGCGCTCGGAAGCACGGATAGAGCGAACACGTTCCAGCAGTTCACGGAAATAATCCTTGCCAAAGAACCGACCGTTTTTCAGTCGCTCGTCATCCATGGCAAAGCCTTTGGTGATGTATTCTTTAAGCAGTTGCGTGGCCCATACGCGGAACTGGGTGGCTTTTGATGAGTTCACCCGATAACCGACGGAAATAATAGCGTCGAGGTTGTAAAACTTAACCGGTCGGGTTTGCGTTTTTCCCTCAATGGCACCGTGCGGAGTGGTATGTTCCAAAATGGAACTAACCACTTTTTCCTCCAGTTCGCCGGACTCAAAGATATTTTTCAGGTGCTTAGTGATGGCTGGGCGCTGCACTCCAAAAAGCTCAGCAATGCGCTCCTGCGCCAGCCAAATCGTTTCATCGTGAAGAATGCACTCCACCTTCACCTGCCCATCTGGCGCAGTGTAGAGCAAAAATTCCGTCAACTCGGCCAGTATGGTTAACCTGCGTTCTGCTGTTACACCCAATCCGTGTTCATCCGTGTCCATTGGTGGTTTCTTTGCCATTATTCCACCGCCCACATTTTCTTGTGGAACTCCTCTTCGATGAGGCGAACTTTCCAGTTCTCATCATCTTTTTTCAGGTTGGGCAGGTTGTTGGAGCCGTTGACATAGATGGTGTCGTATTCAAAGTCGCGGGTTGAAATGCGGTATTTTTCGAACCACTCATCCAGCATCAGGTTGTCTTCTTCCAGATTACCGGTGAGCTTACGCCACACGATCAGCAC
>CAZHXF010000056.1:13326-14560 GCA_964536375.1 uncultured Desulfuromonas sp.
AGCGATGGATTGCTCTCGACGGCCTTGCAACGAACAGGGTTTTCATCAAAGACAAGGTTGTTCAGGGTGTCTTCGTAGGATTCAAGACGGATGTATTTAAAAAAACCACCTGTGGCGGCAAACTCAATACCTTTGGATGCTCCGTTCAAAGTATATTTCATACGGACTAACACTTTGTCATCGAAATAAGAGCTTTGTTCGATTCCAACGAATTCTTGACCTAATTTTTTTGAAACTGACGGTGTCGTTCCGCTCCCTGCAAATGGGTCTAAGATGACTGACTTTGAATTGTTTTTAACAACAAAATCAATTAGCCTCTTTATTAAAACCTCCGGCTTCTTTCCCCCGCTAATATCAACACTTCCTTCATGCCTACAATTTCCAAAATCACCTGCAAAATCATAGAAATTGTGAATAGGAACCTCTTTAGTAGCATCTCCACTTTTAATTTTTTCCAGCGTTTGAAGTGGAATGCCCGAATAAAACTTTCCTTTTGTTGCTGATTCTCTTTGCGGACCAGTAAAATATCGATATCCAAGCCCATCTTCACCAATGCCATCTACTTTGTAGAGGCAACCAAGACCATCAGTTGCTTTTCTAGGGGCTAAATTCAATCCAAAAAATTCACCAGAACTGCCCTTTTGCCTTAACAGTGACCCAGTTGCCCATGTTTCCTTAAGCCCAGTGAATGAAGATTTGACCTTCTCTATAATAAATTCACCCGGTTTGAATACTTGACAAGCCTTCCCCCCGGCTGAAAACTTGGCGCCTTCCGATAACTCTGTTATCTTCCACTCAAATTTTTCAACAGGGTAATCTACTGTATCCTTAATTGGCTTGAATTTTTTCTCTTTGGCATAAAAAAACACCCTCTCTACCGTTCTTTGAAAATCATTATCTTCAGAAAGTGTTTTATTGGCATATCGAACCTGAATGAAAAACGGAGCAAGTAAATGGTTTTCTCCAAAGATTTGATTACATACCCACTCAAGGTTATTTGCTTCATTATCATCTATACTGGCGAACAAGGCTCCCTTTTCATCCAAAATGTTATGGATAGAATTTAACCTGTCGAAAATGAAGCTATTCCATGTACTATGTTGATATGTGTCCTTGTACAAAAAGCCATCTTTCCCAGTATTATACGGCGGATCGATATACACACACTTTACCTGCTCGCGATACCGCTCCTGCAACAGATTCAAAGCCTGAAAGTTCTCCGAATGAATCAGCA
>CAZHXF010000057.1:0-12901 GCA_964536375.1 uncultured Desulfuromonas sp.
TTAGTATTAATCAGGTTATAGCTTGAAATGATTTAGCTGGTGTTGGTGATATGTGTAGGAGTTTAAATAGGGCGAATAATAGATTTATAACGATTTTGAAACAAGTGACCACTGCGTTGATGGCGTAAATTGAATGAGACAGCGTAACCAGTAAGCCATTTACGCAAAAAAACGCGCGACTGTTTCGTTCCTAGACCTTAATAGCAGGTGAAAATTATTGTCGAGAAGCGCCCAGGCAAAGCATTGTGTTTGTTTGTCGCGTAACAGCACAGCAAAACGCTGGTGGCAATAGGTTCTTGATACTGTATGACAAAGGGCTCGGATACTTTCAGCAGTCGTACCGATAAGGAAGATTAGGTATTGATGAAAAATATAAACCCGATGCAACGCAATAAAAACCCTCGCCTGTGGCTGAGTTGGGTAAGTGCGATGGTGCTCATCGCCGGGATTGTTTTTACCGGCTGGATCGCTTACAGCGCTGATCGCGTATTGAGAGACAACGTGCTCCATCGAGCCCGTATAGTTAAAGGGTCCATAGATCTTAATCAGCTGAAGTCACTCACCGGTACGGTTGCAGATTTGGGTGCGCCAGCATATCTACAGCTTAAGCAACAGCTCGCTGCGTCCAAAGATGCCAACGAGGACTACAGCTTCATCTATCTCTTGGGGCGTAAGCCAGACGGTCAGGTTTTCTTTTTTGTGGATGGCGATCCAGTTGGATCCTATGACGAGTCGCCGGCAGGCCAGATTTACACTGAGGCTCCTCCGAAGGCACTCAGTGCCTTTGATACTGGCAGCACATTGATCGAACTATATACTGACCGTTGGGGCACATGGGTCACTTGTTTTGTTCCCGTGGCCAACCCTGTCAGCGGTGAGCTGATTGCACTGCTCGGTATAGACATTGATGCCCGTACTTGGTACTTGAATGTGGCCAAGCGGGGTGCTATCCCCGCTGGGATGTTACTCATTCTGCTCATCAGTGTGAGCGTTGTGATGTTATCCTCCCGTCGCCATGTTGAGTCTTCGTCCGCCCAGGTCCTGCGGCGTCTGCTGGTACCCTTGATGTCCATCGTATTGCTGCTGACTGTCGGCACTGGTGCTTTTGTCTTCCATCAGTCTCGCGTGCAACATAATGAGATTAACTCACGTAGAATTTCGGAGATAGCGGATAGTTTTGGTGTTGCGTTAAAGCAAGAGACCTCCGGTCTGGCGACGGCCTTGCAACTGATTGTCGCCAATAAAAATGTGCATACCGCACTGCGTGCGCGAGATGCGGAGCGTCTTTTGACCGATTGGCGACCGGTGTTTGAGGCTATGCGCAGAGATAACCACATCACTCATTTCCATTTTTTCGATCCAAATAGAATCTGTCTGTTGCGCCTAGATAGCCTGGAGAGAAGGGGTGATCAGGTCAATCGAATTACCACGTTAGCGGCAGAATGTAACTGTAAGGTGGCCTCAGGGCTTGAATTGGACCCACTGGGAACGTTAACCCTGCGTGTCATACAACCGGTTTATCAGGGCGACACGCTGCTCGGCTACGTTGAATTGGGCAAAGAGATTGAGGATATACTGCAAAAACTTCAAGCACGCTCCTCATGTCAGTTGGTGATTACGATCTTTAAGGAGAATCTTAATCAGCAAACATGGGAAGAGGGGATGAGATCCCGCGCAAGAGAGGTCGATTGGAATTACCTGCTCGACAGCGTTATTATCTATACTTCCCAATTTCGTCTGCCCAGCGGCTTTGCCCCGCTGGCGGAGCACTCTCCTGAAAGCGGTCATCGCCATAAAGAGGTTACGAATATCACTCTAGAAGGTCGAACTTGGCATCTCTCCCACAGAGCTTTGTGGGACGTATCCGGCAAAGAGATCGGTGACCTGCTGATCATACTCGATATCACTGTCGAAGAATCGGCATTTGCTCGGCTGGTGTTTTTTGCTGTGACGGTTGGTGGAATCTTACTGTCCGCACTGTTGGGATTGGTCTTTATCTTGCTGCGTCGCACCGATCAGAGCATCGACATGCAGCATTTTGAGATAAAAGAGACCACTTGCCGCGCAAACCAGCTGGCAGCGAAGGCGGAACAGGCCAACCTCTCAAAAAGTGAGTTTCTGGCTAATATGAGTCACGAAATTCGAACGCCGATGAATGGTGTCATCGGCATCACCGATCTTCTGCTCGACACGCAATTGACGAAAACCCAGCAGCGCTACGCAGAGACCATTCGCTCCAGCGGCGATTCGCTGCTGGCCTTGATCAATAACATCCTTGACTTTTCCAAGATCGAAGCTGGTAAACTAGAGCTGGAGGTTCTGGGTTTTGATCTGCAGAGTCTGCTTGATGACCTTGCGGCAACCATGGCACCGCAGGCCGATGTCAAAGGGTTGAAACTGGTCTGTGCTATGGCGTGTGATGTTCCTACCTTGCTGCGCGGCGACCCAGGTCGATTACGCCAGATTCTGATTAATCTAACGGGAAATGCCATCAAGTTTACCTCGTCTGGTGAAGTGGCCATCCACGTTTCGCTAGAATCAGATATTGATGAGGACATCATGCTGCGCTTTGCGGTACACGATACTGGAATTGGTATTCCATTAGATAAAATTGAAAAGCTGTTTAATAAATTCAGTCAAGTTGACGCTTCCATCAGCCGTAAGTTTGGTGGGACTGGTTTGGGGCTGGAGATCTCGAAACAATTGGCAGAGATGATGGGTGGCGAGATTGGCGTGACAAGTTGCGCGGGCACAGGGTCGGAGTTCTGGTTTACCGCCTGCTTGCATAACCAAACTGACGTGTTGAAGTCGATCCCTATCGTTACCCGCCCCACAGCCAGCGAGATGGTAAACCTGTTTGCAGGTTACAGTGTGCGGATTTTGCTGGCCGAAGACAATTATACTAACCAACAGGTGACATTGGGACTTCTTGGCAAGCTTGGGTTGACAGCCGATGTTGTGGTTAATGGGGCTGAAGCCGTTAAGGCGTTGGAACGCGAGAATTACGACTTGGTGTTCATGGACTTGCATATGCCTGAGATGGATGGCTACCAAGCGACAACACTCATTCGCAATAGACAATCTGCAGTGCAGAATCACGCTATTCCAGTGATAGCCTTGACGGCTAATGCTAGGGACGAAGATCGACAAAAATGTCTACAGGTGGGCATGGCAGACTTTATCTCTAAACCCGTCGACCCCAATTTGTTGGCTGAGGTGCTGGAAAAATGGCTGCCGAAAAAAATAGCCAAGAGTCAAACAGTGCACAATAAATTCGCAGAGGTATCTCCAACTGATCTTGAGGTGGTTGAATTGCCTGTATGGGATAAAGAGGCTATGCTGAAGCGATTGATGGATGACGAAGATTTGGCTAGGACTCTTATCTCGGGTTTTATTTGGGATATCCCCAATCAGATTGCGACACTTGGTCAGCTATTGGATAGCGGTGACATTGTAGGCGTAGAGCGCCAAGCTCATACGATAAAAGGTGCGGCTGCTAATGTCGGGGGGGAAGCGCTGCGGGATATTGCTTTTACGGTGGAAAAAGCGGGCAATATTGGAGATCTGAAAGTTGCAAAGGCAGAGATGGCAGAGCTTGAACGACGTTTTGATTGTTTGAAGCAAGAGATTGATGTTTATTTAGACCAAAACAACTAAAGGGAGAACAGGGTATGAAAACACTGATAGTTGAGGACGATTTTACCAGCCGCTTATTGTTACAGGAAATGCTGAAGGGTTATGGCTATTCACAAATTGCCGTCAATGGTAAGGAGGCTGCTGAGGCAGTTCGGGTCGCGCTCAAAGCGAACGAACCGTACGATTTAATCTGTCTCGATATCATGATGCCTGAAATGGATGGACAAGAGGCGTTGCGGCTCATTCGTAAGCATGAAGAGGCGAAGGGGATACTGTCAACCAGTGGATCAAAGATTGTGATGATTACGGCACTTGACGATCATAAAAGCGTATTCGCGGCATACGGTAGCTTATGCGACGGTTATTTAGCCAAACCCGTCGATAGGGAAAAACTACTCCAAGAGCTACGCAGATTGGATCTGATAACATGATCAGCAGAATCTTTGTAGATTCTGTATTGAGTATTGCTCTCTATGATCAAAAAATTTGAACTACTCGCCCCAGGTGGTGATATTGAATCAATAAAGGCCGCTATTGTCGCTGGTGCCGATGCTGTTTATTGTGGGTTGAACCATTTTAACGCTCGCAATCGCGCCACCAATATTGGAATTGGTGACCTAAATCAGATCTTACACCTTGCTCATGCACACCAGTGCAAGGTGTTTCTCACGATCAATATTCTCATTATCGAAAATGAATTCAAATCTCTTATCAACTTATTGAACAAACTGGTAAATACCTCACTCGATGGTGTCATTGTCCAAGATTTAGGCTTATTTCATCTTTTTTCGACCCATTTCAAAAGCCTTGAAGTTCATGCTTCGACCCAACTCACCACCCACAATGCGGGGCAAATCAAATTTTTAAACGAGTTGAATGTTGAACGGGTAAATTTATGCCGCGAACTGAATCATGACGAGATCAAAGAGTTGGCTGACGTGGGTCATCAGCGCGGGATTTCGACTGAGGTCTTCGTTCACGGCTCCTATTGCATCGCTTTTTCTGGGCTTTGTTACCTAAGTTCAGCGCTAGAAGGGAAATCGGGTAATCGTGGTCGCTGCAGTCAGCATTGCCGCGATGCCTATCAGCTAACGGCTCAGGGGAAGAGTTACCCGCTGAACCTCAAAGATAATTCGGCGTTTAATGACCTTACTCTGTTAGCGCAGGCGGGGGTCGATTCGTTGAAAATTGAAGGACGGATGAAGAAGTTTCATTACGTCTATACGGTGGTGAATTCGTGGCGCAGGTTGCTGGATAACTTTTATGCAACGGGGCAATCGCGTAGTGATGATAGGGATATTTATCGGGTGTTTAATCGCACCTTCAGCAATGGTTTTCTCACGGGTGATATCAGCAAGCAGATGTTTATTGATAATCCGCGTGATAGTTCGGCCCTGTATTTTTCACAGCAAAATGGTTGTGGTGCTGCGGATCAGGACCTGCAGGGAGCGAAACGTGATCTTTACGCTGCGCGAACCGTCATCATGGAGGATGTCCGCGCGAAGATTGCTACCCTTGCCATCGATAAAACTGCGTTAGAAATTAAGTTGTCTGGTCACTATGCCGAGCCATTAAAGGTTGAAGTGGTTGCCGGGCAGAAGACGTTCTGTTTAAGCTCAAAAGGGTGCCTTGGTCCGATTGAAGCAGCTTCGATTGAACTGCCACAGCATAAACCTCGTCCCAATGGTCTTGATCACGCTAGCTTACGTCAACGCTTTGAAACTCTAGACGAGGTTTGTTTTCAGCTGCAAAAACTTGATTTAACCGAGCTGGAGCCACAGTTGTTTCTGCCGTTTAAAGAGATGACGGTAATCAGTAAAAAGATTCTTGCGCGCTTAGTTGACAAACAAAAAACCATCCCTCCAGTTGAGGTACCACGCCTGACGGCAAAGCACGATGGTACGCTTGAACCAAAACTGGCAGTGTTAATCTCCTCGGCGGAACAGATTCCGGCGTGCAGTGATTCAACAGCGACCATCTATTTTCAACTGCCGAATTGTTTTCCGCACGATTTGAGTTATTTTATCGATCTTTTTCGGCAAAACAGCCAACTTATCCTATGGTTCCCATCTCTTTTGATCGGTGCCCATTACGTTGCTGCCGTTGAGTTATTGCAGCAGTTGCAACCGCAACAGCTGGTAACCAATAATAGCGGCATCGCATATGAGGCTTATAAACAGGGTATTGCGTGGATTGCGGGACCGTATCTGAACAGTATTAATACCTACACGCTGTTGTGTTTGAAAGAGCGCTTTAACTGTGCGGGGGCATTTATCTCCAATGAATTGAGCCGCGATCAAATCGCCATGATTGATAAACCTGCCGATTTCGATCTTTACTACAGTGTGTATTATCCGCTGCTGTTGCTCACCAGTCGGCAATGTTTAGTGCAGCAGATTGAGGGCTGCGAAAAAAGCCGCATCGATGATGATTGCCTACAGCATTGTACGCGGTCGGCGAAAATCACCAACGCCAAGCATGACACCCTCGTTGTTGCTAACAGCCAAGGCAATTATCCGCGCCTCTACCATTCGCACAATTTTTTAAATAACGATATTGTCACAGATTTGCCCAATATGTTTTCCGGGTTTTTGATCGATTTGAGTTCCGTTGAAAATGAAACCAGCGTATCGGTTAATCAAGCGGAACTTATTGAGCTTTTTACAATGTTATTGGCAGGTGATGTTGGGGCAAAACAGCAGATTGAGCTGGTAGTGCAACACACCACTGATGCTCAATATCGTCAGGGGATTTAACCGTATTTATGCGAATTATCCAGTCGATTCTGGCGGACTAGTTCACGATTTAATTCCTTACCCTTTTGCTGCTTTTCGCATGCCAGCGCGGTGGTGTGGGGGCTGGGGGGAGCCCCCGGGTCCACGATTAGGCATGTTACTTGTGCAGGAATGCTTCAAACTTAGATCTTTTCTTTTAAAAATTCTTTCATTTTGTCTTTTGATAAAGCCGTATCAAGAGGAATACCTTCCCCGTTGACGAAAACATTTGTAGAACTTCTAATTTCAAATTCTTTAGCTTCTTGCGAGTCATTGGTATAAATGTTTAATTCAATTGAGTCTTCGAAATCCTTTTTCATACTTTTAGCCACACCTATGGCTGTTTGGCAACTTCTTCAAGCAGGATTGCCGCTATGACAAACAATAAGTTTAATCATTTCAATCTCCTTTCCGAATTAAATAAGAAATGGTTGTTTTTACCAAGTGATATTAAGGGCATAACGGTCGCGATAGCGACTTCGTTCAACCACTATAACTGCGTATCCAGCTGCCACCGCTGACATCCTGTCTCTTACTTTGGTGTCTGCCAGCTATTTTTTTACATTTTACCAATGATCCGTCCAAAATCTTCAACCTGGTTCCAGTCGGTGTATTCGATTACGGCCTTAGGATCGGTTGGACCCTTGGTCATCCACATGATTAATCGAATCATAGAACGGTCCAAGATTCCGTAGCTTGGATAATCAACTTTCCCAGCAAAAACGACAAGTTTATTTGGAGTCCAAGATAGCTGTTTGAGAAATTTCTGCAGGTAGGGGTTGTTTTCGGGGTTTCTTTTCTCAGGTTTTCTGGCAACCAAATTTACCGAAAAAAACGCGTTGGGAGTGCTCTCCAGAAACAGCTGGTTTTTTTCGATGAAATCGACAATTTTAGGAGAGTGTTTGCCATAACGAACGCTCGCACCGATTACTATTTTATCGAAACCTGTCAATTCAAGATCGCTTTCATCTTGGATAGGTACAATTGTGACTTGATGCTGTTGCTGTTCAATGATTTCCTGCAACTTCAAGCAAATATCTCTGGTCTGACCGTCTGTCGTTGAATAGATGATAAGAATATTTGCCATTTCAGAGTTATTTCCTTTTAGATGTATAACGTTATGATGACCGGCGGTGACGCGAGATTGTGTGAACCACCGAATTATTCGAATACATAAGCAGACGTATTTCCCGTCCGCGTTCATCAGTTTATTAAGTTGTTCCATGGCGGTCAATAATCTTGCTCGCCGTGGGTTTAAATGAATATAGCGCACCAGGTTCAGTAAGTAAGTATCCATCTGGGTATAAAATAGATTTATAGCTATTTTTCAAGAGTTGTCCGTGGTGTTAAATCAAAATAGCGCCTCCCCTGTATTAAATGTCCAGCGCAGTTGCCCTTATTTCCCGGTCAATCCGCAAGCCCTTGCACTCTGCCGACCTGACCGTCCTCTAACCTAACTTTGATCCCTCGGGAATGAAACGGCGATTTGGTCAATAGGTCTTTGACGGTCCCTTTGGTCAGCTTGCCTGAGCGCTGGTCCTGCTTGAGAATGATCACTACGGCAAGCCCAGGGGTGATCTCCGATCTGTTCTGTCCATTCATTGTTTCGACTCGTTTCTTGTTTGCGCCTTTAGAGGGAGAGACCATTATCCTGACACCACTTGCGTAGCAGCTCTTCGATCCGCTTTTCTTCGTAGAGATGCCAGAGGTCGAGCAGGTGCAGGCTACGCATCAAAGCCTTGACATTGCGAAAGGCCCCGGAGCGGGAAAAGATCGCCTTTACCTGCGGCACCTCCGATTGGGCATGGTTATTGAAGAATTCGAGTATCAGTCCTTTCCCCGGATCTAGATCCTGCCTGCTGGGGATGAGGAGATAGTCGGGGTCGTTATCGGCTTCGGGTGGAGTCTGGTCGAACCCGGCTTTAATCGAGGCAAGAAAGACCTTGCCGGTTACCCGGTGGACCATTGCCCGGCGGTCGCCTGGTTGGTCTTCGCTGATGTAATTGAAAGCGTCTTCTATACTGTCGTAGGACATACTGGCTCCTTAGGGTAAGAGTTGTGCTGATTGGTTCTGTGGTGTAAATCCTACCACGACTCGAAAATTTCAGCGGGAAAAGATGGCAAAGAAAACTAGATATTATAGGTAGCTGAGGTGGGCGAGCGTTGGCTGGCTCCCCATCACCGCTATTGCCAAGTCCGTTGCTCCGCTGGTGCCCTGTATCGCCTGCGTCATGCCACTGTAACCGACAACTGGAAAAGTCTGTGTTGAAAAGTCGCAATTATCCCGCTATACGTAAATAAAAATGCACCCATATCACACACTTGCTTGTCTGCTGCTGTTCTTTTTGGCATAGTGTCCTGAAACTCTACTTATGGCTGTACATTGCTGTAATTTATTACCTTCAAAGGAGAAATTCATGCCCAGACGCGACGACGTCAAAAAAGTATTAATCATTGGCTCCGGTCCGATCGTTATTGGTCAAGCTTGTGAATTTGATTATTCCGGTACACAAGCTTGCAAAGCCTTACGCAAACTAGGCTACGAAATCCTGCTGGTCAACTCCAATCCTGCGACCATCATGACCGATCCTGAGATGGCTGATATCACCTACATTGAAGCTCTGACCCCAGAAACTATCACCGAGATCATCGAGAAGGAACGCCCAGATTCTTTGTTGCCAAACCTTGGGGGCCAAACGGCGCTTAATCTGGCCATGGAATTAGAGCGACGCGGTGTACTCACTAAGTACGGAGTGAAAGTTATTGGTGTCAATCTTAAAGCTATCGAGCGTGGTGAAGACCGTGAAATATTTAAGCAGACCATGGAAGGTCTCGGCATTGAGATGGCGCGCAGTGCTATCGCCAACACCCTTGATGACGCTAAAGAGATCATAAAAGATATCGCGCTGCCAGTAGTGATCCGTCCCGCCTATACTATGGGCGGCACCGGCGGTGGCTTTGCCTACAACATGGAAGAGCTTGAAGCTATCGTCAGCCGTGGGTTATCGCTAAGTCCGGTTACTCAAGTGTTGATAGAGGAATCTGTACTCGGTTGGGAAGAGTTGGAACTGGAAGTGGTACGTGACGCCAAGGGACAGAAGATCACCGTCTGTTTCATTGAAAATGTTGATGCCGTCGGCGTGCATACTGGCGACTCATTCTGCACCGCGCCGATGTTGACCATCAGTAAACCCTTACAGAAGCGCTTGCAGGACTATTCTTACGACATCGTGGATGCTATTGAGGTGATTGGCGGTACCAATGTGCAATTCGCCTACAACCCCAAGGACGATCGGGTAATTGTCATTGAAATCAATCCTCGCACCTCACGCTCTTCGGCGCTGGCTAGTAAAGCTACCGGCTTTCCCATTGCGCTGGTTTCTGCCCAACTGGCGGCCGGACTCACTCTGGATGAGATCCCCTATTGGCGTGATGGCACTCTAGAAAAATACACGCCGGGCGGCGATTACGTGGTGGTTAAATTTGCCCGCTGGGCCTTTGAAAAATTTAAAGGGGTGGAAGATAAGCTGGGCACCCAGATGCGCGCCGTCGGCGAGGTGATGAGCATCGGCAAAAACTACAAAGAGGCATTTCAGAAAGCGATTCGCTCTCTGGAGATCGGGCGTTACGGTCTGGGTTTTGCCGCCGACTTCAACAACCAAAGCTTGGAACGGCTGATGGAACAGCTGGTTGAACCGTCCAGTGAACGTCAGTTTATCCTCTACGAGGCGCTGCGCAAAGGGGCGGATATCGAGGTGCTCTACGCTAAGACCTATATCAAACCGTGGTTTTTGCAACAGATGAAGGAACTGGTCGAGTTGGAAGAACAGCTGCTCGGTTGTCGCGGTCAATTGCCACCGGATGCGCTGCTACTACAAGCGAAAAAAGATGGTTTCGCCGATAAATATCTTGCCAAATTGCTCGAACTCCCCGAGACCAAAATCCGCGCAAAACGGTTGGCGCTTGGTCTAGGTGAAGCATGGGAGGCCGTGCCGGTCAGCGGCGTCGAAAATGCCGCGTATTACTTCTCTACCTACAACGCAGCCGATACGGTTGCCGTCAGCGATAGGAAGAAGATCATGGTCCTCGGTGGCGGTCCTAACCGCATCGGTCAGGGGATTGAATTTGACTATTGCTGCGTACATACTGCCATGGCACTACGCGATGCCGGTTATGAAACCATCATGGTCAACTGCAACCCAGAAACGGTTTCAACTGACTACGATACTTCGGACAAACTCTATTTTGAACCGCTGACCGTTGAGGATGTACTATCGATCTATGCCAAGGAACAGCCGGAAGGGGTGGTGGTACAGTTTGGTGGTCAGACGCCGCTGAATATCGCCGCCGAACTAGAAGCGGCTGGAGTTAAAATCATCGGCACCGGCCCGGCGACTATCGATCTGGCCGAAGACCGAGAACGCTTTAACGAAGTCATGCAGAGACTGCACATTCCGCAGCCAGAATCAGGAATGGCCAGCACGTTGGCTCAAGCTCTAAAAATAGCGGAGCGCATCGGCTATCCACTGATGGTACGCCCCTCCTATGTCCTCGGTGGTCGGGCTATGGAAGTGGTGTACGATGAAGACAGCCTACGGTTATACCTGCAAAAGGCCGTGGATGTTTCCCCCGAGCGCCCGATCCTCATCGACCGCTTTTTGGAAAACGCTATTGAAGCTGAAGCCGATGCCATTTGCGACGGCAAGGACGCCTTTGTCCCGGCAGTGATGGAGCATATTGAAATGGCAGGGGTTCACTCCGGCGATTCGGCCTGCGTGATTCCGCCGGTCAACATCCCTCAGCGTCACATCGATACCATTGAGGAGTACACTGCCAAGATTGCTGTCGAAATGGGTGTGGTCGGACTGATGAACATTCAGTACGCGATTGCCGCGGATCTGGTCTACATTCTTGAAGCTAACCCACGCGCCAGCCGTACCGTGCCGTTGGTCTCTAAGGTGTGCAACATTCCTATGCCACGTCTTGCCGTTCAGGTGATGCTTGGTCAACAACTTGCCGACCTCAACCTGCAGCGGCGCCCATTGCCTCACTTTGGTGTCAAGGAAGCGGTGTTCCCGTTCAACATGTTCCCGGAAGTTGATCCGGTTCTCGGCCCGGAAATGCGTTCCACTGGCGAGGTGCTGGGGCTGGCTGACAACTATGGTTTGGCCTTCTTTAAAGCTCAAGAAGCGGCTAACGCCAGCCTGCCGCAACAGGGAACCGTATTAATCACTGTCGCCGAGCATGACCGCGCTGGTGCCCTAGAAGTCGCCCGCCGCTTTGCCGACCTGGATTTTTCCCTGCGCGCCACTTCCGGTACTGCAGCTTACCTTGCACAACATGGCATCGCCAGTGAGACAATCAGCAAAATGCATGAAGGACGACCTAACATTGCCGATGCCATCACCAATGGCGAAATTCAACTGGTGGTCAACACCCCATCAGGCAGGCTGAGTAATCACGATGACTCCTACATCCGCAAGGCAGCGATAAAAAGCCGCGTTCCCTATATCACTACTACGGCCGCAGCCATTGCTGCCGCCAAAGGGATTGCCGCGCGCCGCAGCAGCAAAGGGGAAGTGCGCAGCTTACAAGAGTATCATGCCCGCTTACGTTAATTTCTAAACGGTAGATCGTGCTCCGGTTTGTGTAAACAAACCGGAGCACACCAATTAAACATAACGACATCTATTTGCAATCGCCGATACGTTTCCCCGCATACTTCATATTCATGGTCATCCCCTGAGTCTTAATGCTACTGCTTCCTTCATAGGCCGAGTCTCCCAATAAGATCATCTGACCTTCCCCTGTGCCAGCCATCTCTCCCTTGCATTCAGTTTTCCAACTGGTCTTATTGCCTGAGGTCTTCAGTTCGGTAATTGAGCAGCCTTCGCTCTCGGGCACCAGCCCCTTCTCGACATCCTGCGCCGTATAGCAATGACGAATAGTTTGCGGTGGAATCTTCATAGGCATACCCGTCATATCCATACTGGTCGTGATCTCCCACAGACCTGGCTTCATCTTCTCGGTCGCAAACGATGTTGACGCAATCAGTGACCACACCCCAATTAGTAAACCGATCCAGACTAATCTGCGCATGTTCTCTCCCCTTTTCTGTTAAAGTACTGCAACAAAATTGCCTAGATTATAGCAGAAAAACCTGTCTGCACTAATTGAGTAAGCTGATGGGGAACCTAGCGCAATATTGAACCACAATAAACCGCCGGTATATTTGCTCCCCGCTGGTACTTATGGGATGTTGCTGGAGACAATCGAAGACTATCAGTTGGGTGTTATCGTCAAAGAGCGACAAAGTGAAAAAATTCTGCCGTAAAGGTAGGTCTTGATGGATTATCAATTGAAATTTCTTGTATCGGTTTCCTCAAAGATGTCTTTGCGTCGTCGACCACAGTTCATCATGTGATACCATGCTAGCGGGTATTCGATGCGTAATGGTCTTAACTTGATAAAAACTTACCTCGTTGTCTGGT
>CAZHXF010000058.1:0-12744 GCA_964536375.1 uncultured Desulfuromonas sp.
GAGTGACGACCTTTGTGGCGATAGCGGAAGATTAGTATTAATCAGGTTACCCTTTATTACCTGATACGCCGAAGCCAATCCCCAACAGGGTTACATCATCACGAAACGGCATCCCTTCACCGAAAGTGTTAAGCGCATCTATAACTGCCTTACATTGAGCATCCAGCCCCTGCTGTTGCTGACCCTGCAACACTTCGGCAAAACGCTGCTGACCAAATAATTCTTCAGCACTGTTCTCATGTTCGATGATGCCATCGGTATATAAAAACAGTCGGTCGCCAGCACTCAATTGCAACTGTTCCTGCTCGAAGGGAACCAGTCCGCCCAGCCCCACAATTGTCCCCTCGGCATCAAGTTGTTCCAGGCTACCATCGGCGCGCAACACCAGTGCTGGCGGATGAGCGGCGTTAGCATAGCGCACCACACCGCTATGGGGGTTGATAAGAAAATAATCCATAGTAAAAAATTTGTCGAAACGCTCAAAAGGATATTCACTGTCGAGCTGTTCGAGCACATGGTCCGGTTCTGTTATTTGGTAGTATGGTGGTTTATCATGTCCACGTTTGATTATCTTCCCAGTGTGGGGCGACAAAGACTGAAACACCGATACGGTAACCATTGCTGCAGATACGCCATGACCGCTGACATCCAACATATATACCATAACGGTATCTTCATCCAAGCGCTGTACGTTGAATATGTCCCCACCTACACTCTGGCAGGGGATAAACTGTGAAGCAAAATGCAACCGGGGCAAGTTAGGAAAACTGCTGGGCATCAAGGTTTGCTGAATATGTGCCGCCGATTGCAATCCTTCCTTGAACTCCATATTTTTTTCAAACAGGCGCCCCTCAGCTAATTCCAATTGATTCTCCAGCTGCTGACATTGCAACTGCAACTGGAGATATGCCCGCTGTGCCTGCTTGGGCAAAGTAACATCCAGAACACCATTACACCAGGGCATGGCGGTAAGAGCAGCACCAGCATCGCTACCGACCAAGCTGAATAACAGCGTTGGAATGCCGCTCAGTTCGCACGAGATAGTAAAATCACGCCAAAGCTTATTGTCATCAACCACTGAATCCAACTGCAACAGAACTACAGACGGATTGCGATGGAGCTTATCAGAGGCGCTAGTGGGTGTGTCGGCGACAAACCAATCATGGCTAGCATTAATATCTGCAATTAAAGATTGCAGCTGCTGCTGATCTGAACCGACAACTAAAATTTGTGTGTTCATCCATACTCCAAATTGCCAGTTACCTTCTACGCAACCTGTGTTATTTATTCCTGTAAATGTAACAGATTGAAGAAGAACGTGCGTAAAATCAAGGCATAACAGGGCTAATTGCAATTAAGCATGACAAACAGACAAAAAAGCGCTTTCATCTGATAGACAATACCCCTTTTAGTTTTATTATTTAGTGATAAAATTTATTAGTTAACCCAATCAGGATAGTACCAATAGTAATATACTATTTATTTTTCTTCTCGATCGAGGTGGATCAATGCCTGAATTACAATTAGGTGAATTGCTGCTCGACATAGCATTATTACTCGGCCTCACCTATCTACTGGCGGGGGTGTTAACTAAAATCCGAGTACCGGGAATACTTGCAGCGCTGCTGGTAGCTATGGCTCTCCATTATACCCCTTTCGGCGCACGCCTCATCTCCCCTGAGTTCAGCATCCCTTTGGGCTTTTTATCCCAACTCGGGGTGTTGTTTTTGCTGTTTTTTATTGGTCTGCAAATAGATACTCAGGAGATGCTCAAATCCAGCACAGACATAATCTGGCTGACAGTGTTAAACACCATGGTGCCATTCTTGCTGGGTTTATTGGTGATGTTAGGACTGGGTTATGGATGGCTGCTGGCTGTTGTTATCGGCATGACCCGCATGCCCACAGCCGAAGCTGTTATTGTCCCCATTTTAGATGATTTCGGTCTTATCCGCAGCCGTGTCGGCACCTTTATAATCGGCGCCGGAGTGCTGGACGATATCATAGAAGTATTTTTGGTCGCCTTTATCTCTATCTGGATCGGGGACAACAGCAACCTGGAGGGCAACAACAGCGCTGCGTTGTTTATCGGCTCAGCCACCTTTATATTGCTGGCGTGGGTCAGCTACCGCTGGCTTATTGCACACCTGGCTCACTGGTTGCCACGGCGTGCCAGCAACCTGATGTTATTATCCATGGTGGCATTATTTGGTTTCGGCGGTCTATCTCAATATACTGAACTAGGGATGATTGTCGGTGCTATTACTGCTGGAGTGCTGATGCGACCAACATTTAATGAGATGGGCGATATTGGCACCCAGGTAATATCAACCATTAGATCAATCAGTTACGGTTTCCTCGGACTAATGTTTTTCTTCTGGGTCGGGCTCAACGCCGACCTACAGCAGATTATGCAAGCACCAACACTAGCCATCCTGCTTTATCTTGCTGGCACAATTGGCAAACTTGTCGGTGTTTTCATGATGGTTCCTCTGGGTAAAATAAATGTACGCGAAGCATGGGTTATTGGCGTGGGGTTGGACGCGCGCATGACCACAGAAATAATTGTCGCCAAAATGCTTTTTGATGCCAAGCTCATTGATCAATATCTATTTACTGCCCTGGTATCAGCTGCTTCATTTACCGCGTTGAGCGTACCGCTTCTGTTCACTCTCCTTGTCCGCCAATGGGGGACCAGCCTCAACGCTCAACAATCCGCACCAACCACCACCGGAGAGACGCATGAAACCAACTAATAGCGCAGTGCCAGAAAGCTCTGATCCGTGTTGGCACGGTGAAGATTACGAATTAGTTGCCCAGCAACTTGGCACGGAGCTCAAACATGGGCTAAGTGCAAATATTGCAACTGAGCGGTTGCAGCGTTACGGTTTCAACCAGCTGCACAGGATAGATAAAGTTAAATGGTACATAGTTGTTGCACGCCAATTTGCCGACATCCTCATCTTCATCCTATTGGCCGCAGCAGCGATATCGATGTTGGTTGGTGAAATGGGTGACGCCATCACCATTTTAGTGATTGTTCTCTTCAATGGACTTCTCGGCTTCATTCAGGAATGGAAAGCGGAAAACGCCATTGAAGCTCTACAGCAAATGCTGGAACCACGCTGCACAGTGGTTCGTGACGGCGAAGAGCAGGTAATTGACAGCAAGTTATTGATCCTCGGAGATATTGTCCTGCTTAAAATAGGCGATCACGTACCTGCCGACATCAGACTAGCCAGCGCCCTAAATTTAAAAGTAAATGAATCATCATTGACGGGTGAATCTGATTCGGTAGCCAAAGATTCTGCGGCGGTCAGTTGCACCGCAGTTCTGGCCGAACGCAGCTCTATGGTATGGATGGGTACCGCTATCACCAATGGGCGCGCACGCGGCATCGTTATTGCTACCGGCATGGATACCGAGTTCGGGCGGATTGCTGAGCTTACCCAAAGCGTCGGCAAGGAGTCCACTCCCCTGCAGCTAAGACTGGGGCAACTGGGTAAACAATTAGGCATTCTTTCCGTTACCGTTTCCGGCGCAGTAGCCTTGTGCGGGTGGCTAATGAACAAACCGTTTATGGAGATGTTCCTCACCGGAATTGCCCTCGCCGTCGCCGTAGTACCTGAGGGATTACCCGCCGTGGTCACCATCACCCTAGCGCTGGGCGTGCGCTCAATGGTGCAGCGCAAAGCGCTACTGCGCCGTCTGCAAGCAGCGGAAACTCTTGGCGCCGCTACAGTTATTTGCACTGACAAAACCGGCACCCTGACCAAAAATCAGATGACAGTGCAACATATATGGCTACCATCAGGCGAGGTTCAAGTAACCGGCAGCGGGTACGACCCGGCCGGACATTTTGAAAGAGCTGGTAGCAAACTTGAATTTAACAACTATCCAGAACTACTGGCAATTCTGGAAACAGGTCTGCGCTGCAACCATGCCCGGGTTACCAAAAACGCAGATGGATGGCAAGTTTTAGGGGAGCCGACCGAAGCCGCCTTGGTGGTTGCTGCCTACAAGGGCTGGCTAACCCCTCAGGAACCGGCATATACCAGCACCGAGTTTTCCTTTAACTCTAACAGAAAACGGATGACGGTTATCGACCACCGACCCGATGGTCTCGTTGCCCATATCAAGGGTGCGCCAGAAGTTATTTTGCCGCGTTGCTCACACATTCAAGATCAACAAGATATGCGTGAATTAACCGCAGCAGATTTTGCGGCAGCGACCAGCGCGTATCAAGACCTTGCCAATCAGGGGCTACGCACCTTGGCACTGGCGCGCCGCGAGTTAACCAATGACACCCTGCTAGATGAGGACAGTGTCGAAAACAACCTTACCCTGCTTGGCATTGTTGGCATCATTGATCCACCGCATGCTGCAGTACCTAATGCTATCCGCGTCGCTGCCACCGCCGGAATCCGCACCATCATGATCACCGGTGATGCTGCAGCCACCGCTCTGGCTATTGCCAAGTCTATAGGTCTCGACGCTCAGCAGGCGATAACGGGTACGCAACTGCAGCTTATGGACGACGCTGCACTGCAACAGACATTGAAAAAGAAGGTGCTGTTTGCCCGCACCACCCCTGAAGATAAAATGCGCATTGTTCAGGTATTGCAGGATATGGGCGAAGTTGTAGGCATGACCGGGGATGGGGTTAATGACGCGCCGGCACTTAAACGTGCCGACATCGGTATTGCCATGGGCGTACACGGCACCGATGTCGCCAAAGGGGCCGCTGATATGATCCTGATGGACGATAATTTCGCCTCAATAATTGACGCAGTTGAGGAGGGAAGGCGCCAATATGCCAACATCCAAAAATTTGTCCGCTATCTGTTGTCATCCAACATGGGCGAGCTGGTAGCTATCTTTCTCAATATCATCCTCGCTGGTCCGTTGATCTTCCTACCAGTGCAGATTTTGTGGATGAACTTGGTAACTGACGGCATGACAGCAGTAGCACTCGGCTTAGAACCAGCAGAGCTGGAGTCGATGCGCCAGCCACCACGCGCCAAAACCGAGCCAATTCTCAATCGCCACGGAATAATAATGATTATTGTGCTCGGCAGTTATATCGGTTTGGCGACACTATGGCTGTACCACCACTACATGCAGTCCGGCGATCCACATCAGGTTCTGGTTGCGCAAACCGTTGCCTTTAGCGCCATCATCGTATTGGAAAAAATGAACGTGTTCAATTTCCGCGCCCTGAAAACCCCACTGGCAGTTATTGGGTTTTTCAGCAACCGCTGGGTACTACTGGCCTGGCTGTTAACCATCGGTCTGCAGATGGGAGCAGTTTATCTGCCGTTTTTACAAACGGCACTGCACACCACCCCATTGAGCTGGCAGGACTGGCTACTTATTCTAGCCTTTTCACTACCAATATTCGTATTTACCGAGCTATATAAATGGCTGCACTGGCACCGCGCCAAGCGTGATTCAGCAACTCAGAGTTAACATTTACCAGTTGACCTAGTGCTTTACGTGTTCTGCTTAGCCACCCTGGCCACTACCGGCAAGCGCATTTGCGTACGCGTATGCCCTTGTGCATCTATCAACAGATAACCGTTTATAGTAGTGCCAGCTTTTGCAGGTCCGGTTACGGTCAATTGCACGGTGACCTTTTCTCCAGGCTGCAGCTGTGTTGGTACCGCATCCAGTCTGATGAAGTTGGAAGTTGAGCGCACCGCTTTTAGTTGCACCGGCACGTCAGACTTATTCTCTAAAGTCAGGCTGCGCACCAACTTTTCACCAACCTGAATCACTCCCAGACGGAGATAATTCGGCTCGGCTGCCAATTCGGCTACAATAGTTGCGCGCAAGGTAAACTGGTGCTGCTGGTTGGACGGATCGTTGCTCATCACCACCACCCGCTTAACCACCTGCCCGCTGAAATGTTTGGAGTTAAAATGCACGCGCAGTTGTGCGTTTGCACCCGGCTGAACTATTTTTTCACTCATCATGGCAGCAGTGCAACCACAGGAGCTGCGCACCTTATCAATTATAAGGGCAGAATCTCCGCTATTATGCAGCGTAAACACACCATCCTTCTGCTCCCCGGAATAAATTTGTCCCCAATCTATAATATCCACGGCGACCTCTAAATGGGGGGCAGCGTAGCCACTACTCACCATGAATATAAACACGGCAAAAACAATCAACACAAAACGCATAAATCCTCCAGGGTAAATTGACATCTTCAGCACAACTTGCTATAGAATTAAATTCTATTTTTGTTAGAATACAGCCGGTAATTATAAAGCCAAATGCAAAAATATCATATTGATAGATAAAAAACAGCGCTGTTCAGCTATTGTTCTGGTTGTGCGCGCTATTGCATCAAGATAAGCCCTCAGAGGCAAATCAACAATTTGATCAACAGAAGTAGCTACCTCAACAAGGAGACGCTCGATGGTTATCCAATGTAAGCAGTGTGAAACAACGTACAATCTTGATGAAGCACTTTTAGCCAATGGCAGCATTGATGTGCGCTGCGTGCGCTGCAAGAACGTTTTCACTGTCTCGGCAACTGCGCCACAGATCGAGCCCATATCAATATTCCAGGCAGAGATGCCATCACCTGCCGAAGAGCAGGGTCCACTTACTTTACAACAGGAAGAACCAGCACTACCAGAATGGGACAGCACTGAGGATAGTTTCTCGTTTGCCGCAGAGGACTCGTTCAGCTTTGAGGAGGAAAGTACAGACCAAGGTAAAACTCCAGAACAGGTTGATAATGATGGAGAATTTTCTTTTGCCAGCAAACCTTCGGCAAACGATTCACTGCCGCAGGAATTCAGTTTTGAAAACATTGCCCCGGAGATAGGCTCTGCACAGCAGTCCACCAGCAATGACAATGAACCAGAGCATAGCACGCCAGTTGCAGTAACTACGGATGTACCCAATAAAACCGAGAGAAAACCAGCGCCGCGGGCAAAAGACAAGCCAAACACTTCAAAATCAGCCTGGTTTTTTCTGTTGATTATTATGCTAGTGGCGGGCGCCTATGGTTACGGCTATGTAACTTATGGCACTGCCGATGTTATGCAGATGATTCACAAAGTGCAGCAACAATTTGCCCCTGCTCCCCAGCAATCACGGGATTCCATCCGCGTTGATACCAGCAAAAGCTACTACGTTGACAATTCAGCGGCCGGACAGTTATTTATCATTCAGGGTCACGCAGTCAATAATTTCCCTGAGCCACGTTCCGAGCTCAAGGTTATAGCAACTCTATACAAGGAAAAGGGCATTGCGCTCCTGAATCAAAGCGCCTACTGTGGCAATATTATCAGCAAAAGCGAGCTGGAAAATTCACCATTGCAAGAGTTACTTGACACCATCAACAACCCCTTCGGGGCTGCTTTATCCAATGTCAACATTGCCCCAGGACAGTCACTACCCTTTATGATAGTTTTCAGCAAAATCCCCGAAAGCTTGACTGAATTCAGTGTTGAAGCAGAATCTTCAAAAGCAGCGGCTAAATAGCTCCTAAATTCCGAGGAAAATTCCCCAGCCGCAGCGCGATTATTGTACTGCGGCTTTTTTTATCTATATTAAAAATAGCGCGCTAAAAAAACAAACTTCATTCAATCACATTGCGCGTTATACAAAAAATAAAATAAAAAAAACAATTTATTCTTTACCGTTTATCTCTAGAAAACAATTTCACACCAACCAACTGCAACAACCACCGTTACCTGCCCTGTTTAGCACAACTAAAAAGGACAAAACACCTTGCAATACAAACAATACTTAGCTATGCTTCATAACGCTTTACATTTATTTTTCTGTCTTAAAAACAAATAGTTACCAATTAGTTATGACAAGTAAAAACAAAAGACAAAACAGCATTTTAACGCTTTTATATAAATATTTATACCATAGGAGAAGGAGAACTACTCATGGACATTCTGGCTTTAAACTGTGGCAGTTCATCGGTTAAGTACCAACTGTTCAACTGGGACAAAAAAGAAGTTATAGCTAAAGGGGTTGTTGAGCGAGTAACTATTGGCGATTCGTTTATCAGCCATGAGGTTCCCGGGAGAGACACCTACAAAGAAGAATACGAATGCCCAGACCACAAAGTAGCTATCGACCTAATAATTAAGACCCTCATTCATCCAGATCACGGTGTCGTGAAAAAGATGGAAGAGATTTCAGCAGTTGGGCATCGTGTTGTGCATGGCGGTGAAAAATTCACCTGCTCTGTGCCAATCAATACTGAGGTACTTGACGCCATCCGTGAGGTACAACATTTAGCTCCTTTGCACAATCCGCCCAATATCTCCGGCATTGAAGCCGCACAGGCGGTGCTACCTAACGTACCGCACATAGCAATTTTTGATACCGCATTTCACCAATCTATGCCTCCCCACGCCTACATCTATCCACTACCATACGAATGGTACGAAGAGTACGGGGTGCGCCGCTACGGTTTCCATGGCACCAGTCACCTGTACGTTTCCAAGCGCGCGGCATTGAAGCTGGGCAAGCCTCTGGCTGAATGCAATATTATCACTTTACACATAGGCAATGGTGTATCGCACACGGCAATAAAAGGGGGCAAATCTATTGATACCAGCATGGGACTCACCCCGCTCGAAGGGGCAATGATGGGCACCCGCTGCGGCGATATTGATCCGGCTATCCCGCCATTCATAATGGACCAAGAAGGCTGCACTCCGCGCGAGATAGATTCGATACTGAACAAAAAATCCGGGCTGCTCGGCATCACCGGCGCTTACACTGACCGCCGCGATGTCATCACTCAGGCCGCACTTGGTAATGAGCGCTGTCAATTAGCGTTGGACGTTGAAGCCTACCGTTTGCGCAAATACATTGGTGCTTATGCCGCCGCATTGGGCGGGGTAGATGCTGTGGTATTTACCGCCGGAGTGGGTGAAAATGCTGGTTTAATTCGCCAGAAAGCGCTTGAGGGTCTTGAGTTCATGGGCATCAATCTGGATTTTGAAAAGAACCTGAAGACTTTCAGCAAAAGCGGTGAGACAGAAATAACCAAACCCGACTCACCGGTTAAGGTTTTTGTTATTCCCACCAACGAAGAGCTGGTATTTGTTGAAGATGTTGTTGGAATTCTCAACGGCAGCTACACTGAGCACACCAAATTTCAATACAGCTTCACCTCACCAGACTATAAAGCTTAACTAGCCGTTAACATACGCACTACAACAAAGAGCCATCCTCCGTGCGGGGGATGGCTCTTTGTTTATCTTAAATGCATCAGCCTTGCGCTTGTACCGCCGTAATTGCACAAACATTGACAATATCCGCAACAGAACAACCGCGCGACAAGTCATTTACCGGCTTAGCCAAACCCTGGATAATCGGTCCGACGGCCTCAGCACCAGCAACACGCTCAACCAGCTTATAGCCAATATTACCGGCATCTAGGTCAGGGAAAATCAGAGTGTTAGCCTGCCCAGCAACTGCGGAACCAGGAGCCTTTTTATCGCCAACTTTTGGCAACAGCGCGGCGTCCAACTGAAGCTCACCATCAATTTGCAAATTCGGGTCAAGCTGCTTAGCAATAGCTAGAGCCTCCAGCACCTTGTCGACATCGGGGTGACTAGCGCTACCCTTGGTAGAAAACGACAACATTGCCACACGTGCATCAACACCGAGAAAGCTTTTACAGCTCTGCGCCGTAGCAACGGCAATTTCGGCGAGAGCCTTAGCATTGGGTTTAGGATTTACCGCGCAATCGGCAAAGAGTAAAATACCGTTTTCCCCAAACTCAGGGTTCTTGGTCACCATGAGAAATACCGAGGACACTGTATTCATCCCAGGCGCTGGACCAATCACCTGAAATGCTGCGCGCAAAACATCGCCGGTAGTATTAAAGGCTCCGGCAACAGCACCGCCAGCATCACCCACACGGACCATCATTGAAGCAAAGTACAGGTTGTCCTGCGCGGTCAACATCTCACGCGCTTTCTCCGCAGTCAGCTTTTTTTTCTGGCGCAGCTGCACCAATTCGGCAACATAATCGTCTAAACGCGGCGCAGCTACAGGCGCCACCAGAGTGACTCCAGCCAAACTGACTTGCAGTTCAGCTGCCTTGGCTTGGAGAGTAGCAGGATCACCGAGCAAGACAACATTAGCCAAACCATCGGCCACAATCTGTCCCGCTGCTTCGATCATCCGATCATCGTAACCCTCAGGAAACACCACTGTCTGTCTGTTAGTTCTTGCTTTCGCCTTAATCTGTTCAACCAGATCCATAACTCCTCCTCTTTCTAAAACATAGTTTGATTGACCATAATTTTATACCTGATTATCAAAACCAACGTCAACTGAATTCCCCACAGTGACGGAAGAATATATAGCAAGAACATTAGTGTTATGCACTAGATAGTGCTATGTTGTCGATCAGATTGTCGGTGGCGTCACTTGAACCTTAGCCAACAACACCGGAGCAACATAATATGGTTTAGCTCAACTGCATAAGGTGTCATGAACTTCTACTCCTCTCGTTATCCATTGTTGATTGCGCTATTAGTGTCGCTGCTGATCCACTGGCTCAGCCTGTCACTGCGCACCACAATTCCTAGCCCTAGCAAAAATACCCGTCCATTCTACGTCGAAGTACTGCCGCAACAACCACAACGCGAGACAGCATTACCTCAGCAGCCACAGCAAGCTCCCATTCGAGCTAAACGCCAGGGGGCAATAGATCAAACAGTTAACAAAGAACAAGCACCACAAGGTTTCGCCAATGAAGACAGCTCAGCTGTAGTAGCGCAACCTAAAGCAATACAACCACAACCAGAAAAAAAAGTTGCCGAGAAACCCATACCGCAAACGACACCAGTGCGCGAAGCAACGCTGGCTACGCTACCTATCGCTAGCCCGGTGCCGCCGTTGCCAAATCTTGAGCAGTTAATGAACTCGTCAACCACCGCTGCGGCGGACGTAGCTCGCAGCGCACAAAGCAAACAACACCCGGACGTGGAAAATGGCGACGAACTAATACTTAACATGAGGAAGGACAAGCTATTTTCTTTCTTCTCCCGTTTTAAAAAAGGGGTGTATAACGTCTGGAACTATCCTCAGGAAGCCATTGACAAACGGCAACAGGGGTTGGCGCTATTAAAAATTGTCGTTAACCGTGATGGCAGCATCGAAGATGTTGACCTTATTCGCGGGTCAGGCTTTGAGCGCCTGGATCGGGAAGCCATTGCTGCCATATTCAAGGGACAACCTTATGGCGCCCTGCCCCCCGATTATCCCGACGCGCAACTAACTATCAATGCCTACTTTGAATACATCCTCGGTCAGAGCAGACCAAATATTTATCGTCAGGATAATTAAACATTCCGCCCAGACGGGTGCAGCAAACAAAAAGGAGAACCATAACGGTTCCCCTTTTTATTGTTCTACAAAATCCTAGCAGTGCTTACTGCTTTTCGGCACGTTGGGTTGCACTCTGAATGGTATTAAACAGCAACATGGTAATAGTCATGGGGCCGACACCGCCGGGAACCGGGGTAATATAGCTAGCTCTTTTAAAAGCACTGGCGAATTCAACATCGCCAACCAATTTATTGTCAGCAACACGATTGATCCCCACATCAATAACCACGGCACCCTCTTTGAGCCATGCCCCTTTTATCATTTCCGGCTTGCCAACGGCAGCAATTAGCACATCGGCACGACCTACATGCCCAGGCAAATCCTTAGTTCTGGAGTGACAAATGGTAACAGTAGCGTTTTCTGCCAGGCACATCAGCGCAATCGGTTTGCCGACGATATTAGAACGCCCGACAACTACCACCTCTTTACCGTTGAGGTCATAATCGATGGACTCCAGCATCTTCATCACCCCAAACGGAGTACATGAGCGGAAGGTAGGGTTGCCAGTGGCCAGACAGCCAACATTATAAGGATGAAAACCATCCACATCTTTTTGCGGCGAGATGGCCCTGAGAATACAGTCTTCATCTATGTGCTCCGGCAGCGGCAATTGCACCAGAATACCGTCAATACGCGGGTCATTATTCAGCTGATCAACTAACTGCAACAATTCTTGCTGAGTGGTCTGAACAGGCAACTTGTGTTCAGCAGAAAAAATGCCGGTAGCAGCACAAGCCTTCTCTTTCATGCGGACATATACACGACTAGCCGGATCTTCCCCAACCAACACTACCGCCAACCCTGGAGTAACACCAGCTTCATTTAATTGCTTGACCTGTGCAGTCATTTGCTCGCGCATTTGAGCAGCAATGGCCTTACCATCGATCAATTGCCCCATACATTCCCCCCTATAAATAGCAAATCGGTAAAAAATCAGAAACTAACTAGCACTCTTGGCACAACCACTACAACTAGGTTCTGCCGCAGCACAACTTGGAACAGATTTTGCTGCACAGCTTGGAGCAGCTTTTGCGGCAGAGCTGGAAGATGAGTAACCCTGATCATACCAGCCACCACCTTTTAGAGCAAAACCGCTCAGTGAAATCAATTTTTCCACAGCAGCGCCACAGGCATTACACGTAGAGACAGGCGGGTCAGAAAATTTCTGGCGCACCTCAAAAACCAGACCACATTTACTACAACGGTATTCGTACATTGGCATAGCGATTCTCCTTTAAACTTTTATTCAGGCACTAAAATAATCAGCCACAGTATATTTGTCAAGAAATGAGAAAAAATGGCAAAAACAAAGCCTATCTACCTATTTATATTAACTGGTCAGGTTAGTGAAAACAT
>CAZHXF010000059.1:0-12099 GCA_964536375.1 uncultured Desulfuromonas sp.
GTGAATCTAAGGAAGTCAAACAGGTAATGAAAACTAATGGTTGTGCAAAAATATATGAGAATTATAGCTAATTATTGAGTCGGCTACTGGCGTAAAAACTACAAAAGACCTGAGTAGCACTAATCTTCCGCTCTGGTTCTGTTCCCCGTATTCGTCATCCTCGCGAATGCGGGGATCCAGAGGTTTTGCATAGATTTCTAGACTCCCGCCTGCGCGAGAGTGACGACCTTTGTGGCGATAGCGGAAAATTGGTATTAATCAGGATAAATGATGTTTTTTTGATGTACGTCAATTTTAAAAGCGCACAGCTACGGTATAATCTAAATCAACAAAAGGAGATTATTATGCCGATACAGTTATCAATGACTATACAAGAGATTGTTGAAACATGGTCTGAAACGTTGGATGTGTTTATTGCGAATGGGTTTGAGAATTTGAAGGAGCCAAAAGTTCTTGCAAGCGTAGGTCGGTTCCTTAAACTTGAATCAGCACTGACCAATAAAGGCTATGCGGTCGATACCTTTGTTCAATTACTCGAAGAGAAAGTGAATGAACAGCGTGACCAGGTTGATATTACTTTGGTAGAGAAAAAACAGCATGACTACGATATTGATGTTGCCGGTCTGTTGCCGTGTCCTGTTCGGGTTCCTCTTTTGGAGGCATTTAATACCTTTACTGATGACTATCAGCAGCGCAGCGGTTTTAAAACGCGTAGTTGCCTTGAAGCGGCCTCTGTAGGGGCTGATTGGATGGAAGAGAATATTAATAGTTTGACGAGTTCAAGCCAGTTGCCCGACCTTTTTATCTCGGCGGGATTTGATACTTTTTTTGATCCGCAAGGGATCGGCCTGTATCAACAACAAGGAAACTTTGAGGCTGTTGAACTCAATGGAGTCAATCGAGATTTTGCCGAAGTTGATCTGATCGATCCACAGCATTCATATTCAATCGTGTCTGTTGTTCCCGCCGTATTTATGGTGGATAAACTGGAACTCGGTGATTTGCCTGTGCCGCGCACTTGGACCGATCTGTTAAAGCCGATCTACGAACAACGGGTGGCACTGCCGGTAGGTGACTTCGACCTGTTCAATGCGATTCTTCTAAATATCTATAAAGATTTTGGTGACGCTGGGGTTGAACGCTTAGCTAAGTCAATGTTGCAGTCCATGCATCCAGCCCAGATGGTCAAGAATGCGGGCCGAGTGCAGCAGGCGAAACCGCTGGTCACCATTTTACCTTATTTCTTTACTCGCATGGCGCAGAACATAAAATCGGTAGAAATTGTCTGGCCGCAGGATGGCGCGATTATCAGCCCCATATTTATGTTGGCGAAAAAGAGTTCTATGGAAAAAATCCAACCGCTTGCTGAATTTATGGCCGGGGAAGAAGTGGGGACGATTCTGGCTCAGAAGGGCTTGTTTCCGTCGTTAAATGCTCAGGTAAAAAACGTGTTGCCTGACTATTTTTCAGGTGGCGTACCGTGGAAATGGCTGGGTTGGGATTATATCTACGCTAACGATATTGCCAGCTTAATAAAGCGTCTGGAAAGTGTGTTCAACGAAAATGTCGCTCAGGAGTAAATTATGCAGCTAGTTACAGTATCCGGGCCTCCATCTTCAGGCAAGACCGCGGTGATTCTGCAAGCGATAGCGGCACTACAGAAGCAGGAGCTTAAAATCGGGGTGATTAAGTTCGATTGCTTGCTCAGTGATGACGATAAACTCTATGCTAAGCGCGGCATTCCGGTGCGTAAGGGCTTATCGGGAGCGCTGTGCCCTGATCATTACTTTGTCAGCAATATAGAAGCTTGTGTGGAGTGGGGGCTGCATCAAAAGCTGGATATGTTGATCAGCGAGAGTGCCGGTTTATGCAACCGTTGCTCACCGCACATTAAAGAGGTAGCAGCGGTGTGTGTTATCGACAACCTCAGCGGCATCGGTACGCCTAAAAAAATTGGACCAATGCTCAAAGGTGCCGATATTGTGGTGATCACCAAAGGTGATATTGTCTCTCAGGCCGAGCGCGAAGTGTTCGCCTCACGGGTGCGTCAGGTCAATCCGCAGGCGGTTATTCTCAATGTCAATGGCATTACTGGGCAAGGTGCGT
Source organism: uncultured Desulfuromonas sp. (assembly GCA_964536375.1). GTDB lineage: Bacteria > Desulfobacterota > Desulfuromonadia > Desulfuromonadales > Desulfuromonadaceae > Desulfuromonas. Next base: position 2,107 of record CAZHXF010000059.1, read on the forward strand.
TTGAGTTGTCTACACTCTTGACCGACGCCGCACAGGTTGCCACCTTGAAAGGGGCTGCGTTGCGCTTTTCCATGCCTGCGGCACTGTGTTCCTATTGCCTAGGAGAAACGCGTATTGGTGAGGAACATCAGGTGGGCAATGTGCGCAAAATAGATCTCGAACGGGGGCAGTGTCAGCCTCATTGTTCAAAATCGGCGCAAGGCGTGGAGGTGTCAGAATGAAACCGGACGAATTGTTCAGCACTGCGCTGGTGCATTTATTGGTGCAATACCCTTACCTTACCGATTTTCTCGACTCGTTCGCTTTAAGTGTTGCCGATAGTAACGTGACAATTGCCGAACTGTTCAGTGACATTACTGCGGATCAGTTGGACAATATTGGTCTGACTCACGAGCAATTGTGCCAATCTCTGCTTGATTACGTCGCTGGTATGGGGGCGCTAAATCAGGGTTTTGATAAAGTTGAGCGTCTGAGCGTTATCGGTGGTTTTGATAAGGATGGCGTTGCGGAAAACTGTGAAATTGAGCTCATCCCCGGTCAGATAACCTGCATTGTTGGAGCTACAGGTTCGGGGAAAAGTCGCTTGTTGGCTGATATCGAATGGGTAGCACAGGGGGACACCCCTACTGGGCGACATATCCTGATCAATGGTCAGGTTCCGGATGCGAAATGGCGCTTCTCTATCGAACATAAACTGGTGGCGCAGCTATCGCAAAACATGAACTTTGTCATGGATTTAACGGTTGCCGAATTTGTGCGTATGCATGCCGAGAGTCGTTTTGTCCCCGATGTGGATGATAAGATAGGTCAGATCATCGCCCAAGCCAACGATCTGGCAGGTGAAGTATTCTCTGTCGATACGCCGATAACCTCTCTCAGCGGCGGGCAATCCCGGGCGCTGATGATTGCGGATACGGCAATCTTAAGTAAATCGCCCATTGTATTGATAGATGAGATTGAAAATGCCGGTATTGATCGCAAAAAGGCGTTGGCACTCTTGGTCCAGGAGGAAAAGATTGTCCTGATGGCTACCCACGATCCGATTCTGGCTCTGATGGGGCAGCGGCGGCTGGTGATAAAAAATGGCGGGATAGCGAAAATTATTACCACCAGCACTGTCGAGCGTTCCAACTTGGTGCAGCTTGAAGTTCTTGATCGCCAATTGATGGCGTTACGCCAGCGTATTCGCAGCGGTGAAACGTTGGAACAGCTGTAGTTGGTTGCTCAGTATGGAGACGCACTTCCCATTGCAAGGATCGTTCAAGTCCATCCATGGATACTCAACTGTCGCCATCCGGGCGACAGATGTCCTTGAAATGGGTAGCACGACTCCACAAAAGATGGGTAGGTTCAGAGGTTTACTGGCCATGAAACTGTGCCGTTTAGCACCGCAAAAGATTTGCGCAGTACAGCACCATGTTTTTATAGATGAATAGATTTAAAATTCAATATTTTACAACAACACATACCCAAGGAGAACAGATTATGCATGATGGTTGCGCGGGAAATTTTACTTCAGGTATGGATATTATCAACAAATTGCGGACTATGGGCTTTGGTGCCCAGTTGATGCCATCGGTGTTAACAATCAAATGTGAGAATTGTCACACCAGTTTTCAAATGGCTACCTTTGAGAGTAAATGCCCTGACTGTGACATGGTATATGGTGTAACTCCCTGCCATGCTCACGATGCGGCAGCTGTGCTTGCGGCGGGTGTCGGGGTTTAGGCGTGGATAAGGAACACCGCATCGCCAAGGATGAAAAGGTGTTGCGGTCCTTTATCGCCCTCTATTGTCGCAAACATCATTTGGATCATGGGGTACGAGAACACGTCCAAGAACAGGGCAAAACATATTGCCAGGAATGTTACGCGTTATTGCACTACGGCTTACAGCGCAATGCCAATTGCCCCTTGGATCCAAAACCAGCTTGCCGTAAATGTGAGATTCACTGCTATAAAGCGCAAATGCGGGAAAAAATTCGTCAGGTGATGAAATTTAGTGGTAAGTATTATGCTAAGCGTGGTCGCATTGATTGGTTGTGGCACTATTTTTTTTAATTGCGGGGAGTATTAGCTGGTGAGCCAGAAAGATGTAAGTAAATTATCCAAACGAGATATGCTCTTTATCGGTGCCTTTGTAGCGTTGATGCTTTTTTTGTATATTAGTGCAGGTAAGAAGCTGGGAATTGATGTGCCCGCCAATAGCGTGCATAGAACTTTTTATCAGCAACTAGAGCAGGATGGCCGCCGTGTCGCTGTTGAAAAAGGTTGTCTTGCTTGTCATCCAATAAAAACATTACCTCCTGCGCATCCCCATAAGGAAGAGTGCATGGTTTGTCATCAACCGGGTTAGTTTGCTAATGCTTGTTGTAGGTTAAACTTTCCAGATACGAGAAGGACCACGTTGAATTTTCCAGTCTAGTTCCCAGAACATGGTTTCGAGCTCGCTGACATTGTGCGCACGACCCTCTTCGGTACGGGCAATCGTGTCGCGGGGGTTAGCTCCCATTTCAGCCCAGAAGAAAGTTGCGCCACCCATGCCGGGTAAAACACCTGGTTCGTGCGTACAATTGGCTATTGTTGTGTGTGGCATTGCCAGGCGGGTGATCGCGACAACTTGTGCTTGGCGGATCTCTGGGATTGTGCCCAACTCACCCATCCGCGTACCTGGGATGGGAATCCGTCGTGCTGCGCCACTAAAAACGGGGTTCAGGCTAGCGGTGTAATGGATCATTTCTGCTATCTCTTGATCGCTGTGCTCAGGTCCTAAGGGTTCAACGCAGATGCCGAGTTGTAGTCCCACTGTTTGAAATTTTTCAATACTGTCACGGCGCTGTTGTGGGGGGATGTTGGTGTCGATACCTTCACGTAAACGTAGGGCATGGTAGACACCGTTGACACCTAGTTGTACAAGCTCCTTGGCATGATCGGCGCTTTCATCACCGATATTAACGATGAGAGGAGTCTCTTTTTTTATTGTCTGGCGAATTGCAGTAAGGTAGGGGGCGATCTTCTTGAAGGGAAAGTTGGCCGTGGTCATCAACACAATGGCTTGGCAACCAACATTTTCAAATTGCTTGGCCATTGCTACCGCTTCATCAATTGGTACTTCGGTTGCTTTGGTGAAAATTTTATTGCTCTTGGCAAAGGAGCAAAATTGACATTCCTCAGGGCAGGGTGCGAGGTTGAGTGCGAGTTGTCCATGGACTTCAGCCTCGTTGTTCTGCAGTCGGCGCGAGAGGTCGCTTGCCGCGGACATCACCTGAAAACTTTCATTACTGTGAGGTGGAAAGCTGAGTAAGTACTCAATCTCTTTAGGTGTTAACGGATGACCATTCACCCCTTTGTTAATTAGTGTTGTCACGGTCATGTCAATCAAACCCTTCATAAAATAACATGTCAGAATAGACGATAAGTCAAGCGGTCATAGGTTGTTAGCTGCCCGCCTGACACTGGAGACTACGTCCTCGTTTCGAAAAGGGGTAGTGTAATGATTTTTTACCGCCAATTCCAATAGAAAAAAAATGTTATTTTCACTGAACTGATCGGATTGTCTGATAATTAATGCAAAGCAGGGGATGGCTGGGGTTTCTTTTAGCCTTGTTTGGCGAACTGAACACAAATGTGGTCAGGTTGAATAAGGGCGTACTTTATATGGTTACAGTCGTGGTTTATAAGAAACGACCCCTGAGGATAATCCACAGAGGCCGCGTCAACAAGGTTTGTTGTGAAAAACAGGTTTTGCCCCACAAATCGTATTTATCGAGAGACTAAGTACCTATTTACAGCAGGTAGATCCCCGGTAAAATTGTCGTAGGGTAATGAACATTTACTTGTTCATTGCCTGCTTTAACTCTGCAGCTAAAGCCATAATCTCTTTAACCGTTTTGCCATTAACCTTAGCATCTATTTTAGCCACTGCCTCTTCTTCAGAAATCTTACCACCCAAAGTAGCAAACATACCTACAACATAAATGCCAGAAAGAGCCTTTTTGAAGGCTGCTTTTTCTGCTGGAGAAGTTAACTCACTCACCATTTTCTGAGCAGATTCTTTTCTTGCTGATTCAGAAGAGGTGTCAAGGGTTGGTCCACCACAACCGAGCAGAGATAACACCATGATGCCTACCAATAAACTTTTTGTAATTGTTTTCATAAGATCTCCATGCTGATATTTATTGATTTTTAGAAATAGATCCAATTTTAGCAGGGATGTCCAATATTGAATTAATTACATCCAAGAAAAGATATTGGAACATAAATACTAAGTAGATCACAAAAGGAGACAATAACGCTGCAAGTATAGCGTAGGACGCAGTTGTTACCGGTTCCATAAACATATATGAATTTTTACCTATGAGAGTTATGAGGGCGTCAATTAAATGGAAAGTGCCTATAACCATCCATGTACCAAAATATACAGGAACAAGTTTAAGCATTCCTTTCATAAAGAAAGAGATTAAACCTATTGCTTCTTGGCCGGCTGTCGCTTGCTCAACGACATTAATGTTGAGCATTTTTGGATTCATCGAAAGTGATGCAAAATATTCAAAAGCCCAAAACATCATGATTCCCGAGATTACAAATGTCCAGTCGCTCGTCTTGATGGCTAAAAAGATACCACCTATCAAACAACCGAAGCCCACGAGGATATTGACCACAGAGAGACTGTCAAGAAATGATGGCGATGACATTTGACTTTCGGTGGATTTAATGAGTTTTGCGCTTGCCACAATAAATTTATGAGCAATAAACTGAAGGACAAGGAGAGTAAACATCCAGATAATGCCAATACCCAAAGGTGTCATTTGATCAAATTTGATAGCCGAGATAAGCCCGGCAAGAAATCCGAGAACTGCAGAGAGTAAAACACAATAATGCCCCACTTTTTCTACCCAAGCAGCATTCTCATCAAAAAACCCCTGATTCCAACGAGCTTTAGCTTTAATAAGCAATTTTTCAATGATATTTATTACTAGTAAATGCTTGGAACTTTCAAGCTTGTTTTCTCCTGCAGGTTTGCCAGCGGCAGCTTTTTCTGTTTCTGGTTGTAATACTTCCATGTTCTCGTTCATAAGACCCCGTTCATGTTTAGGTTAAAAATATAAGATGAAATGCTTTTCCTTGATTAGCAAAAATTATGCCTAAACTGTTACAGTCATCCCTCTCAGCAAAACCTTAAAGGGGATTTTCTCACAAATTGCTCACAAGAAAACGTAACTGACTGAAATAGAAATAGAATAGTAGTAGACTTATGCTGTTGTTAATTTCTTTAGCATATAAAAGGTTGTGATTCTTTGAAACTGCTGAGATGAAATGTGCACTGGCTATTTGGCATGCTTTCCTCTTTTATATGGTGTTTAAACGACAGTTTGTATTCTTTAATCTAATTGTCTCCCGGTGTCATTTTACATGATTTCTGTTTTTTCTTGATGTTTTTGAAGGTCATGCTGGTGTGTTGACCAGTTTGTCGGGTATTGAGCATTTTAGTGTCACATTCAAGGTTGTCGATTCTGAGATGCCTTCTTGTCTTTTGCCATGGCAATCTCATTTTGGAATAGTCTGAATTCCCTGAGGCTATAAAGATAAGGTTCCCATTCCAGGGAAATTGATTGAAATTTCCTCAGGCTTGGAGCCGGTGATAACTTCAATCCCTCTATAAATAGAGATGTTATCGAGTGAGATGCAGGCAAAAGGGGTAGCAACGAAATCCAAAATCGGTTTCTTGGTCTGAATCCGACATCATGGAGGAAGAAATAAAAGGAACCATTGCTTTCTCCAATGTTTTTTCGGCAGAATTTTTTTGACTGTGGGGATGATGTTTTGGCAAAACGCGATCTGCTGATAGATAAACTGGTGCAGCAAGGGAGTTAGGAACCTTGATCGAGATGGTGCTTTTACAAGTTGATGACTAGTCTCCTTAGATTTAATATAGTATGTATGTTATTTATTCTCTTGTTATATATAGTGTTTATGTTATAAAAAACAATAAATATATAATATAAGGGTTATAGAATGAAATCTAAACATCGTCGAGTCATGAGAGAGCAGTTGGATAGCACCTTTGCTCAGTTGTCCAAAATCAAGGTGCTGCAACCTCCAGTTAAAGGATGGCTGCGTGCAATCCGTGAAGCTTTGGGGCTGTCCGGTAAACAGCTGGGTGAACGTATGGGGGTCAGTCAGCCGCGCGTTGTGCAGCTGGAAAAAGATGAAGTCTCTGGCGCTGTGACCATGAAAACTATGCGCCAGACTGCCGCAGCAATGGATTGCGTCTTTGTCTATGCGGTCGTTCCTCGTGCCAGTTTGGCAGTAACCATCCGTAATCAGGCCTACAAGGTTGCCGAAAAGAGACTTTCCCGCACCTCACACACGATGCTTCTCGAAGATCAGCAGGTGTCCAATGAAGAACTACAAAAGATACTTAAAGCAAAAGTCGATGGTTTTTGTCGTGATTTGCCAAAAGATTTTTGGACGCAGCAATAATCTATTTATAAAAGATTGATAACATAGCCGGAACCGGAGCGGTCCATGCCCAGGTCTCGCAGGCTGACCGCCCATCCAGGCATGCCCAACAAATATCTGCAGGATCAAGGTTTACGATCGGTCAAAGAACTGTGGTTGAAGATCCATTACCCAGCTACCCGATTAGGCAAGCCGTAACTGCGCCAAAGAAGCGATAGCATTTCCCCCACTTATGTCCGGAATGATACTCAGTTCGATCACAGTGACCTCCGAAAGCTCGACGTGAAGGTCTTCCGTCTGGCTGTTTGCCCCCTGGGGACTGAAGTTCCACTGCTGCCGAACGATTTCTCGGTACGACTTTCCGCCATCCGGCGACCAACGCAAGACGTACTCTTGCGTGCGTTCAATGCTGGGCTCCACGAAGTTCAGCCAGATCCGCCGCAGCTGTTGTGGATGGGCGAAGAGAAGCCGGATCGTTTGTTTTCCGTGACCTGCGGCACGCCACCCTGAGGTCCGACCGGGCAGCAACGCGGACTCAATCGGATAAGCGGCATCCTCAGAGGTTATTTCCACCTCTGCGAGTTCCTCGATATTCAACCAGTCCTGGTCAAGAGATGCGGTTTCTTGCTGAACTGGGGTGATGATTCGCTTGCGCATCGTTGTGCCTCCTGATTACAAGTTAGTGAACTTCCTAGTTGACGTTGGTGATAATAAATACTTAAAGGGATTTTCTTTACCTATTTACATTATCTGCCAATCCGCCAAATTTACTATCCTTATTGACTAAAAATCTTCCCGTTGCCTTCCTTGGTGTAAGGCTTGCCTAATATGAATCCGTTCTTCCTTCCTTAAATCCTAGTAGTGGACCATAGCGCAATTCCTCTCTTATGAAACAAGTCGGTTCCACTGCCAACGCTATCTTAACGTTCCTCAATTTAGGGAATTGTACTTATTATACGGATTGGCGACCATGGACAGCATTGCGTGTGCTTATGTTTGTTTGCTGGCAATCTTAGATTGTTTATCCCTTGCTGATTTTAAGGTATAAGTCTGTTATATTTTATCTCGGGTAAAGAAATCCCGTGGCAACGCAGATTGACCATGCTGCAATAAAATCTTGCTGAGCTGCAACTACTGATCGCATTCAGGAAGTTTTACTGGAAATTACAACAATTAAAACGGTGGTTGATGCACAAAAAATGTACCGCTTCTGGTGAATATATTCTGATTTGTTCACAAAACGCAATTACGTTGGTCAATGAATCCGCCAGTGTTGATCATGATCTATGTGATTTTGGTGGGTTGTGTAGACGCTCTTGCCCATATTTAGCCATTAGTTGTGCAGATTAGCCCTCAGCTGAACAAACTAAACAAGCGGGTAAGCAGACAATGGATTAGGCTAAGGTGCAACCCCCTGAGTTTGTTGCTACCGTCGCTTGCCGTGTCAGTTGCCCTCCCCCTGTCTTGGAGCACAATTTGATAGCTTTCCCATGTACCGTAAAATCTGTGCGTAAATATTTTGCCGAATCTGGCTTCCGCCTCTTATTGCTGGCCATGATCGTCGGCGTCATTGCCGGGTTGGGCGCACTCTTTTTCTATTATGCCGCCAATGCCGTTGAGCATTTAATGCTGGGCACGCTCGGCAACTACCATCCTGCCCGTGAGGGGGTAGTCACCGCTGCTGATGCCCCATTTATTGACAGCCTGCATCTCGATTTTCGTTGGTTTCTGTTCCTGATTCCGGTCATCGGTGGGCTGATATCCGGTTGGCTGGTCTACACCTTTGCCCCAGAAGCCGAAGGGCATGGCACCGACGGCGCCATTGATGCTTTTCACCGCAAAAGTGGGGTGATTCGTGCGCGGGTGCCACTAATCAAAACCATCGCCTCCATAGCCACTATCGGCACCGGCGGATCAGCTGGACGTGAAGGACCGATTGCCCAAATCGGTGCAGGTTTCGGTTCCATGCTCGCCACCAAGTTAGGTCTTTCCACCAGTGACCGGCGCATCCTGCTATTAACTGGGGTGGCCGGAGGGATCGGCGCCACTTTCCGCAGCCCGTTGGGAGGCGCGCTGTTTGCCGTCGAGGTTCTTTACCGTGATCCAGAATTTGAGCATGAAGGCTTAATCCCTTGTATCATCTCCTCCATCATGGCCTACAGCTTGTTCGGTGCGGTGACGGGCTGGGAACCGCTACTTGCCACGCCGCATTTTAACTTCGACAATCCTCCAGAACTCGTGCTTTTTGGATTGCTGGGCTTAGTCTGCGCGCTGATGGGCAAATTCTACGTCAAAATTTTCTACGGCATGCGCAACATCTTTCACCGCCTGCCGATGGCCAACTGGCAAAAGCCTGCCCTTGGTGGGCTGTGTCTCGGGATTCTGGCGATGTTTGTACCCCAGGTTTTGGGCTCGGGTTACGGCTGGGTGCAGTCGGCGCTGGATGGCAACATGGCTCTGTGGGTGATGCTGGTGATCGCCTTCGCCAAAATTCTTGCGACCAGCCTAACTATCTCATCAGGCGGTTCCGGCGGGGTTTTCGCACCCTCACTGGTGATCGGTGCGATGATCGGTGGCGCTTTCGGGGCATCTGCTGAAATTATTTTCCCACTGTTGACTCATGATCCGCGTGCCTATGTGTTAATCGGGATGGCCGGCTTCTTTGCTGGGGTCTCCAACGCGCCGATTTCCACCCTGATCATGATCGCCGAACTGACCGGTAATTATGGTCTGATCGCGCCGCTGATGCTGACCTGCGTAGTTTCTATGCTGATCACACGTAAAAACACTATATACGAAAAACAGGTCGCCGGCCGCTTCGATTCCCCAGCTCATTTAGGTGATTTCGTCATCGATGTCCTAGCTGGGATTACCGTTGCCGACCTTGCCGACAAGGGGAGTCCGCCAGTATGCATCCCTGCCGATATGTCTCTGCCTGACATCCTGAAAAAAATATCCAGCGCTAAGGGTGCCTATTATCCTGTTGTCAACAAAGAGGGACTTATGACAGGAATATTTTCGGTCAACGATATTCGCCACATACTGCACGAAGACATCCCCCTTGGGTTAGTCGTTGCCCAAGATATAGCTACCACCAAGGTGCTGACTGCCAGCCCGCATGAGAGCTTGCCAGCGGTCATGAAGAGCCTGACTATCCGTAATCTCGAAGAAATCCCAGTTGTCGATCCCAAAGAACCACGGAAAGTACTCTACATGCTCTCACGGCGCAATTTTTTGGCTCATTATGCCGAACAGGTTGAGAAAACGCGTGAGGGGATGGCGATGTAATGAGCAGGTCAACAAACTCTTTCAGAAATTGACAATGTTTTGTTGGTCAATAACTACAGCACGGTGAGCACGACCCTTGAACGGGCGAGAAAAATATTGGATAAAGATCTAAACGTTCGTAAGTTGCTGAAGGCAATTTGTTTAAAACTAAAGGTCAGTCAATAGCCGACTTGACCTCTTTTTTTTGCATTAAGTATCTGTAGGATTTTACTATGAAGACGTCGACAAATATTAAAAAGTTCAT
>CAZHXF010000060.1:0-10053 GCA_964536375.1 uncultured Desulfuromonas sp.
GTTAATAATATAGAATAGAGGAAATCGCTATGTGCCCTGACCAGCAAGCGGATGAAACCCTGCAATGGGTCGATATCCCACATGAACAACTGAATGACGAAACCCTCCTGCGGATGATTGAAGAATTTGTTACTCGCGATGGTTCCAACTGGGAGGGGGGGAGCGGTGATTTAGATACCAAAGTCACCCAAGTGCTGGATCAATTAAAGAAAAAGAAAATTAAGGTGGTTTTCGATGTCAAATCGCAAAGTGCTAACCTTATTGTGTGCCGCTAGCCTGTTTTTATTTGTACATCATGAAATAAGGATCTCACAGTAACCATTGTCCGTCTCTGCTGTGGCGACGATTAAACTACCCCGTAGCTTGCTACGGGGTCACTAGGGCTATAGCTTTTGGTGTGTCACGCTTAAGCGTCTTGTTCTGTGTCGCTGGTTGTTGCAGCGGTATCGTCATTGTCTGATGTAGGTTGAATGTCCTGAGATTTGCTCTCGTTTGCTGCTGCTTTTTGCAGGCGCTTCTCTTCCTTCTTTTTCTTTTTGGCGATTTCTTTTTGGCGCTTTTCAAACGAGTAATTAGGCTTAGCCATTCTTATTCCCTTCTATGTAATTCTAAGATTGGTGTGGTTATAATACTTATGGGGACATTCTTTCAACAGATAAACATCACCAGCAATATATTTATAACGATTTTAAAACAGGTGCCACCGTGGGTGGCGTCAATTGAATGAGACGGCGTAACTTAAAACGAGATATTGTTTCGGCTGTAGACCTTAACAGTCGGTGAAAATGATTGTCGAGAAGTACTCATGCCAAGCATTGTGTTTGCACAATGCAGCAAAGCATTTCATGGAATCTTCACGGTCGTTTTCGGTGGTAATAATGTTACTGCGAGCTACCATCTTACGATGACGTGCTGCAACAGACCGGGACTAGCTGGCCGAGGTAAACGTGATATGTTGGCTAACATAGCATTTTAGTTGTCGATTAGTAAGTGAATATGGAAATAACGTTTCATAAGTTCTCTTCAGGCGCCTGAATATGCTATGCGTAATGGTTTGGAAATGGATAAACGGTTTGCCAGAGGCTCACGCGAAGCTGTACCAAGTCGAAACTATTTCAAATAATAAACAGGAGCTATTCTGCTATTGCTTTGATTTTAGTGATCAACTCTTCAGTGGATGATGTTTTGGAGATATCCTCAGCAGATAATATAACGCGTAAACTGGTGCTGTACTCAAGAATCACCGGATAAGCGTACGAAGCATGATATTGTTGCTCGAATTCGTCTTTATGCAGGAATTCGAGATTGATGGTAAAATTCTTTTTGAATTCTAACCATGCTGACTTTTCAGACAAAGTATCGTGAGTCAATGAACACAGCGCGCACTGGTATGTGCCCGGACTCAGCATTTTGTGGGCTATGTCCAGTATTGAATTTAACTTTCCACTATCTGCATTATACACAAAGATATATTTCATCATTACTCCTCTTTGCCTTACGAGTCAGTGCCCATAGTCGGTATTAATAGCTCACATACTAATCTTCTTCCTCTTCTACCACTTCTAGCTCTTCTATATCGTCTAAAGCCTTCTCACTCTGCTTCTGCTTAAAGTATCTACCTAAGAAGAAGAACCCCACCCAAGCTATAATTACAACCGCTGGGATAATGGCGAAGGGCATCCATAATGGGGCTAATACCCACCACCAACTCCAATTAATTAATCCAGTTACTTTTAAGCCTATAAACAGTAATGCTAGTAGGCTAGTGAAGTTGCCTCCATAAGTAATGGTAGTTCTGCGACTGCTCATATTGCGGACCTTTCCTCCATGATAGCTTTCAACATTACTGATTATCTAAGCTGTTCTTGCTGAGCAGCTAAAATCAAGCCTTCTGTAGCAAATCCTCGCGCCTTGGACATTGAGATAAATTGCTCTAAAATTTCAGGTTTCACGCTTGGTTTTCTTGATAACAGCCATAAGTATTCTGTGCTTGGACCTGATATGAATGCGTGCTGGTAGTCTTTGTCCAATTCGAACACGACGTAAGAGCCATAGAAGGGTCCAAAAAAAGAAACTTTAAGGTAACCCTCACTCGATGATTTAACAAAATAGGCTTTTCCTTGTGCTTCTTGCCACTTGTCTTTGGATTGCGAATAACCTCGATTTAAAACAGAGACCCCGCCGTTTTCCTTTAACGCATATTCTGCTGTAACTTGCCCCAGACCCCTTTCAAAAGAGTGGTCCAGACGGGCAATTTCATACCACTTACCCAAATATCTATTGAGGTCAAAACCATTAACTGGTTTAACTGATTCAGGCATGCCCAGGCACCCACTAAGAAGGAGAAAGCTTATTATCGTTGAAATATATCGCATAAATTTCTCCGTATACATAATTAATGAGTGCTTTAACCAGCGATGTGCTGTTGCATAAGAGGAGTAGGGTAGCTCCTAAGTTTTTTTATAGGATATCTTGATCAAGAAAAACCTGCCAGAGTTCTTTCATGGTTTTGTTGTCATGAGCGCCATCAATGGAAAAGATATGCTCGGCGGGCAGCAATGTGCTGAGTAGTTTATGCGCAGGATTGAAATCGTCCTGTGTGCCAAAACCGAGATAGATGTTTGGCATAGGCAGTTCGCCTGCTGCGCATTGTTTCAACCAATGCCAGAACATCCGTTGCCAGTCGTCATCCGGGTTATATTCACCTGGTTCCCATTGGTCTATCCCCCCAGCTGTGGTGATCTCATTGATAATCTCTTCGTAGCCTAAAAACGGGGCAATCAAGTAGATCCCATCGATTTCGTTCGGATGTTCTTTGGCGTACATGAGTGAGCCGAGACCCCCCATGGAGACTCCGACCAACCAAATTGTTTCATAGCCCTTAACTTTGGCTGGAGCAATAACGTCTGTCGCCAAACGGCTGGTAAGAGTCTGGGAAAAATAGTAACCAAAGTGGGCATTAGGAGCTGTCATATCAAAGGGTAGCTTGCGCTGTTTGATATTATCGACAAATCCTTCACGCACAAAATCGCGATTATCGCCACCGAGACCCCTAAGGAAGACAATAAGGTTTTTCTGGTTGAGGTTATTTGTCGAAGAATAGTTGAGCGCTTTAAGTGGTGAATTGCCAAAGCAACCGCACAGAAGAGAGATCAGTAGCCCCGACACCACGACCTTATTGACCCTGTTCATAAACTTCCCCTTGATATGGTTGAACATAGACAAACGCAGTGAGTTGCACAACATGACGAAGTTCCACGGATTCAGGCGAACTGGTAAATGCTGCGGTTATGTAGCGATAGTTAACGTTCTTATCCGCTAAATCTATCGAACAGCCCGGTGCTGACTAGCATTCCAGGTGGTGTGGGGGCTGGCTGGGGGGAGACATCCCCCCAGTTACCAGATTATGATAAGATACTTCATTATTTGTAATTATTCAGCACCTCTTCAGGTTGGTACGCATTCCCCATAGCAAGGGTGTTTGGCGCCATGGACGGCGCCATGGATGGGTTTATGTGTCCCTTGTCGTGGGGATTGCGTACCTATCATGCTGAATAGTTACCATTCTTTCAGCTTTGATTTAATCTGCAAATTTCGTATTCTGCAAATTTTCAAGGCGCTCTATAGTTTTTTTCATAACCTTGATATTTTTGGTAAAATAGCGTTGTAAACGTTCAAGAAGTTCTTTTTGTTTTTTCTGGTCATTCGCATAATATTCGTGTTCTAAAAGTTTTTCCGCCCAAGCGACATTGGATTCTACTTCTTCCGGAATCCTTTCTCCGTCATGGCGAACCGCTTCACTTGAACAAACATCATGACAAGTTCCACAGCGTATGCATTTACTTTCGTCTATGACTGCAATGACTTCACACATTGAAATAGCACCAACAGAACATTCATCGACACATATTTGGCACCCTGTGCATATTTTTTCATTTATCCAAGGCATTTTTCATTTTCTCCCTTTTGAGTTTTGCTAATTCATATATTGATAACGGTTTATGATACCCGCTGGCGACGCGAGTTTGCTTGACACTCCGCAGATTATGGGATGCCCCCGCGTATGGGAATTCAGACACTTTCTCACGACGCATGACAGGGTAAAACAAGTAATAGCCGAAGGCAAGGGTGTTTCCGTGTAGAGGGGACTAGGGGAAGCCGGAGCGCAAAGCAATGAGCCGACGAACAGCAACAGCATATAAGGTAATCATCCGAACAAATCAGCACAACATGACGAAGTTCCACTGATGCAAGAAAAATGATAAATGCTACGGTTTATTTACCTTGAGTTTCTGATAAATCTTTTCGACCTTGATGTGCGCAGCCCGCTAGATTATTAGCGCTAGTTAGGACAAAATCAGGTACAATAGCTCCGCTTCAATCCCGATTGTTTTTATCACGGTTATAATTCCCCATACCTAAAGGACTACTTTTGTGAGTTTTTATATAAATATTGCCGTTTTTTTCTGGGGCGCTGTTGCTGGGTATATAATCCTGCGTGCTGTCGAGAGTTTGTTGGTAATTGTTGTTTCTTTCCATGGTTTATTGCTGAGCCGTTGGAAATGGCTAAAAAACAAAGCAAATCCGGGGCAAATTGCCAACGATATTATCCTGAGTCAAATGCTCAAGGCGGGGTTTTTGGGGATACTGTTTACCTTTTTATTAGCCGAGGGGGACAACCTGATGTGGGGTGAGTTTCGCTTTAGCTATCAAGGGCAAGCAGGGGTGCTATGGTCAGTAGCGGCAGGAATTGTTGCACTGGTTTTTGTGCGAAAATCATGGCGCAAATTACATGTGGTGTGGAAGTTAACCCATGAAGTCGGCTATGCCCAAAAACGCCAGCGTACGGTGTTGTTGCGTAGCTAGGTTAGTGGGTGAGGGGGCCGAGGCGGACATCTTTGCTTGTTTAGTCCCCTTGGATGCCTAATTTAACACCGAAAGCGATAAGAACTGATCCACTTAGAGTATTTAGTGCTTTTCTGATTGGTCCTGCTGTCAGACAGTTTTTGATTCTAAAAATCATGATTGAAAGTATGAGCAACCAAGTGATACCAATTCCAAATTGGATAGAGGCCAGTAGCATTGATTTAATAAACACAGGATCAGAAGGGCCAATAAACTGTGGCAAGAAGGCCATGTAGAAAATCGCTGGCTTGGGGTTTAGAATATTTGACAGTAAACCCTCTCTAAATGATTTGCCAAATACTACCGGCTCGAAGTTGGAATGACGCTGGGTGCATTCAAATGTTTTGTTATTTTTTGTTGTATTGTAAATAGTGATTATCCCTAACCAAACCAAATATACGGCACCTACAGTTTTTACAGCACTAAATAAAAAGGCAGAATTAACCAATATTAGTGATATTCCGCAGGCAGAGAGGGTTGCGTGGAAGAATAGACCTGTACATATTCCAAGAGAGGTGAAAACACCATCTTGCCTCCCGCCTCGCAATACGTTGCGAATTACAATGAAGGTATCAACGCCTGGCGTTATGGTCAGAAGCAAGGTTGCTAAAATAAAGGTAAATAATTGTTGATTGAGTATTTCCATGGAGATATCTCAGTTCTTCCGATTTATATTTTTAAGGTCAGATAAGGACGTACTTTACATATTTATATTCGTGTCCAAGCAGCCAAATCCCCTGTCCTCATTGAATAAAATTTTTCCCCGTTTGTTCGCACGACTTACTGCAGCAGGTGAAGTATCTTAAAGCTTCAGCAACATCCTTACCAGCAATTGCGTAACAGTAGGTGAAAATGATTGTCGAAAAGCGCCCAGGCAAAGCATTATGTTTGAGGATCGCGCGACAATACAGCAAAGCGTCTCATTAAATCTTCACGGTTTTTGTCAGTGAAAAAATGTTGCTGCGTGTGGCACCTCGGATGATGACATGCTGCAATAGGTCGGGACTATCTATCCGAGGTAACCGTGGCATGTTTTGATAATGTTGTATTTTAGTTAAAGATTAGTAAGTAAATATGTAAAGAACGCCCGCCTTTATTCACGTTTTATTGCTTACTTGTGTGCCGTGAGCCGAACTAGGCGACCACCTTCTTGATCCTCGAGAACCCAGATGGCGCCTTTAGGACCTTGTTCCACTTCGCGTATACGTTTATCCATGGCAAAGCGTTCGGTCTCACGGGCTTGTTCCCCTTCAATCTTGATGCGTAGCAGGGACATTGATCTGAGCCCACCGATAAATGCATTGCCCTGCCATTCTGTAAACATGTCGCCGTGGTATATTATCAGACCTGAAGGTGCGACGGTTGGCACCCAGTATATCTCAGGCGCGTTGAATTCCGGGCGTGTATCATGATTCGGAATAGGAACCCCAGAGTATTGATCGCCCCAGGATACAATTGGCCACCCATAATTATCTCCACCAATGATTAGGTTGAATTCATCACCATCTCTGGGACCCATTTCGTGTGTCCACATTTGCCCCTGTCTGTCGAAAGCAATACCAAGAAGATTGCGATGCCCGATAGACCAAAAGGTTTTTGCAATTTCGCCCTTATCCTGAAATGGATTGTCCGGTGGTACAGACCCCTCAGCGTTTATTCTGATGACCTTGCCCAAATTATTTGTCCAGTCTTGGGCTGGTGTCTGTTTTTGCCGTTCACCAGAAGTGATGAATAAATGCCCGTCTGGGCTGAATGCTAGCCGGTGAGAGTAATGCCCGCTGCCAGTAACTTTTGGGGTTTGTCGCCAGATGACTTCAAGGTTTTCCAGCTTTGGCGTAGCAGATGCGCTGCGAAGTTGAGCCCGGACGACAACTGCGCCCCTGTTTCCTCCCTGATCCTGCTCAGCGTACGATAGGTATATCCAGTGGTTCTCCTCGTATTGAGGATGGAGGACTATATCCCCCAAACCACCCTGACCGGCGTAAGCTACTTGAGGTACGCCTTCGACAGGTACCTTAGAACCATTAATCAGGTTGACCACGAGCAAAGTGCCGTTTTTTTCAGTTACCAACAAATTTCCGTTTGGTAAAAATGTCATAGCCCAAGGCTCATTGAAGGTCCCAAAACTCTCAGCGAAGAGCTTTGAACCCTCATTTCCGTAAATTATTTTGTCAGCAGACTCCGCGTAGCTACCACAGAAAAGCGGAACCAATAAAAAGGATAGGTACCTTATTAAACGTAATGACTTCATCATTATCTCCACTTTACAGGTAGGTGGGTGGGTAAATATGTAAAGAATGCCACCATTTATTTTTCCTTAGGTGCATTGGTTGAGGATATCTTTGCCAGCAGAGCCTTGGCTGCTGGTTCTGATGATGCTGGGTTTTGCCCCGTGATTAGCAGACCATCAGTAACGACATGAGGTTGCCAGTCTGCTAATTTCGAGTATTTCCCCCCGTTTTTCTTGAGCATATCTTCAACCAAGAAAGGTACGATCTTGGTCAACCCGACGGCCTCTTCCTCGCTATTGGTGAAGCCAGTCACAGTCTTGCCTTGTACCACGGGTATCCCTTCAGAAGTCTTAGGATGGCGCAGTACAGCGGGTGCGTGACAAACGGCAGCGAGCGGTTTCCCTGCTGCCAGCGTCGCTTCGATCAGGGCGATGGATGAGGCATTTTCGGCTAGATCCCACAGGGGGCCATGGCCGCCCGGGTAAAACACCGCGTCAAAGTCTTCGGCGCAGATATCTGCCAGTTTAAGTGTGCTGGCCAATACGGTCTGTGCGGCAGTATCTGCCTTGAAGCGGTGAGTCGCGGCGGTCTGAAAACTTGGAGCATCGCTCTTCGGATCGAGCGGCGGTTGACCACCGAGCGGTGAAGCTAAGGTGATTTCCGCGCCTGCGTCTTGGAAAACGTAGTAGGGAGAGGTAAACTCTTCCAGCCAGAAACCGGTTTTTTCGCCGGTGTTGCCGAGTTTATCGTGTGAGGTTAGAACCATCAGAATATTCATGTAAACTCCTTGAGCCGTTGTTTCCGTTAGTCGTGCGCAACTTGAATGACCAGTTTGCCGAAGTTCTTACCTTCGAGCAGACCGATGAAGGCTTGCGGGGCATTTTCCAGCCCATCGACAAGATCTTCGCGAAATTTGATCTTCCCCTCTTTGACCCAGGGACTCACCTGACTGCAAAACTCTCCGTACCGATGACCGTAGTCGTCAAAGATGATGAAACCCTGCATTTTGATCCGTTTGGTGAGCAGTGTCCGGGGTTGGGGTTTCTTCCAGGCGGAAGTTATCGTCAGTCGGGACCCCGATGGGTCTCGAGTTCAGGATGATCTTGCGATTGATGTTCTTATCTGCAGGCATGATCGTTATCTCCATTTAAAAGTGAATGGGATTATCTCTTGAGCTTTCGCGGCTATCACAAGCTAAGCTCTAGTATTGTGCGGCTGACCTGCGGAGTGATGTTTTTGCTTCTCTCCCAACTTGATCATGCCGTGTTGTGCCAGTTGGGTCAACAGCTTGCCGCTGCTCTCTTGTTGAATCCCGTAGTCACTCAAACTGGTATTCACCTGCATGCTCACAAAAAAGGACCGGGTTTTTTCGATTACTATTTCGATTCGTTCGGTGTCTTCGTTATCGACAATTTCCCCACCAGCCCAGCGTACTGGAGAAGCTTAGCACTTTTATGCTCCCTTACAACGGTCAAGACAGCGGGCAACACAATTTTTCGGAAGACGTCATCCCACTGACTGGTATAAAATAAATCCCGGTAAAGTTGTCCACAATACCAGCGCAACACTGACCTGTTCTTTTAACCAGTTGGGTGGGAGTGAGGTAGTCCTGCAGGCGCTTGAGGATTATGAACAAGGTGAAGAAGAGAGAGCGCTTATCTTCCGCTATTCTCACCATACTGTTCTAGACGTTAAAGTAGAGTAAATCAATAAACCCAGCATTCAATTACTGGCGTTACATGTAAACAAGATTGGAGCATTTTATGGATATATTACCTTTTGAAAAAAACAAATTAACAATGTCAGTTTTAATGACACCAGATAAGGCAAATTTTTCTGGCAATGTACATGGTGGAGATTTATTAAAGTATCTTGATCAAGCAGCATATGCTTGTGCCGCAAGATATTGTGGTGGTTATGTTGTTACTATCAGTGTCGATCAAGTAATATTTCGCCATCCTATTAAAGTAGGGACACTAGTAACTTTTTTAGCAAGTGTAAATTATACTGGTAGAACCTCTTTGGAAATAGGTATAAAAGTTATCGCGGAGGATATTCAAAAAGGAACAGTTGTAAACACAAATAGTTGTTATTTCACAATGGTACATATAGATAAGAATGGAAATCCCAAAGAAATTGTAGTTCTTGATCCGCAGACTGATGTAGAAAAACGACGCTTTTCTGCTGGTAAGATACGCCGTAACATACGCTTACATGGTGTTAGTAAAGTCAAAAAAATACCTGAGTAGCACTAACCTTCCGCTCTGGTTCTGTTCCCCGTATTCGTCATACTCGAGGGTGTAAAATAGATTGTGTAACTGCGCATCACAAACTATCCTGATTTAAAGGAGTAAATGATGAGCAGACAAGAAATCCCCGACGACAGCCAATTGAAATCCTTAGCCAAAGAACTTGCAAAAAATGTTAAATCTCAAAAAGATCTATCCGATTTAACCAGCAAGTTTGTCAAAATGACTATCTTGCCACGCTTAATCTTTGCTTCGGCTAATACTGGCAGACGTCCAGAGCGCTGGTTGCGATTGGCGGAAGATTAGTGCTAATCAGGACAAAATATAACTATTTCCATCTCTATCGCTTCATCTCGTCCATACACTATAAAGCACTTTAGCAACTGTATAGTTTCACGTGTTCAATTCCACAAAAACCCTTGTAATTCCAAGTAAGAAGAATAATTATGGTCTTGAATTACAATATTATAGCTCCTGAGTAGAACTAATCTTCCGCTCTGGTTCTGTTTCCCGTATTCGTCATCCTCGCGAATGCGGGGATCCAGAGGTTTTGCATAGATTTCTAGACTCCCGCCTGCGCGAGAGTGACGACCTTTGTGGCGATAGCGGAAGATTAGTATTAATCAGGTTATAGCTTGAAATGATTTAGCTGGTGTTGGTGATATGTG
>CAZHXF010000061.1:0-6303 GCA_964536375.1 uncultured Desulfuromonas sp.
TAGAGCAATTTTATCAGGAGGAAAAATCATGCAATGTAATAATTTGCTTATCGAAATTAGTGATCAAGTTGCTCACGTTAGTATCAATCGACCGCGTGCACTCAACTCTCTTGATCCCCAAACGGTAGAAGAGCTTGGCTATACAATTCACCAGTTGGAGAATAATCCAGAAGCCAAAGTAATTGTTCTCAGTGGTTGTGGTGACAAAGCCTTTGCCGCCGGTGGTGATGTTGCTTTGATGCGTACTCTCGGCCCAGAACAGGCGCGTGCCGTGGCTCTTAAAGTGGCTGATCTGTTTCGCATCATTGAAGCTTCGCCGCGCGTGGTTATCGCCGCTATCAATGGTTATGCGCTCGGCGGGGGCTGCGAACTGGCTCTGGCTTGCGATTTGCGTATTGCTGCCGACCACGCTGAGTTGGGGCAGCCGGAAATAAATTTGGGAATTTTCCCCGGCTGGGGTGGCACGCAGCGGTTGCCACGGTTGATCGGTATCAGCAAAGCGAAACTGCTGATGTTTACTGGAGAAAGAGTAAAAGCTGCGCAGGCGCAGGAGTTAGGTCTGGTCGATAAGGTTGTTCCGGCAGCGCAACTGCGCGATCATGCCCACCAGCTTGCAGTTAGCATAGCGAGCAAACCGCAAACTGCTATTCGCATGATTAAGGAAGCGGTGAATAATGGTATGGAAATGGATATGGAACGGGCGATCCGCTACGAAGCGGAGCTGTTTGGTATGTGCTTTGCCACCCAGGATAAGCAGGAGGGGATGGATGCTTTTTTTGAAAAACGCGCTCCGCAGTGGAAGGATTGTTAAACGGAAGTGTTGAAAAATGCTATGGATAGTTTTAATTGTTGGTAGCTCAATTGCTGAACAGGCGAAGCCGACGCTGTGAAAGCAATGTGAGCTACCTCAAGCAAACTATTTTTTCTTTTTCTTGTTTTGACTCGCCTTTAACAGGTCACCCAAAGAGCCAAGCCCTGGCGAGGACATTTTATCAGACCACGATTTTTCGGTCAGAAGGTCTTCGGCACCGGCTGGAACCAATGAGATACGCCGCTGTTCGCTGTCAACTTTTTCAACGGTAACAGCTATCTCTTGACCTACAGAAACAACCTCACGCGGGTGATTGATCCGCTTACCTTCGCCTAAACGGGAGATATGAATCAGCCCGTCGATCCCCTCTGCCAGAGTTACAAAAGCACCGAATTGGGCTAAACGGGAAACTTTGCCGCTTAGTTGGCGACCAACAGGGAAGTCTAGCACCGCTGTACTCCACGGGTCAGCCAAGGTGTCGCGTAAGCTGAAGGAAAATTTATTCTCTGCCCAATCAATCCGTTTTACTATCAACTCTAACTGTTGCCCCACGGTCAATATCTCAGAAAGATCTTCGACACGGCTATAAGATACCTCAGAGATAGGCAGTAAACCCTCAATGCCACCGATATCAACAAAAGCGCCAAAATCGCGGACAGAGGTAACTTCGCCAGTAACGCGATCACCCTCTTTTAAGGTTTCCTTCAGTTCATCTCGCAGACCTTGTCGTTCCAACTCTAGCAGTTCGCGCCGCGACACCACGACATTACGTCCCTGCTCGCTGTATTGACTGATTTTTACCGGGAACGATTGACCAATCACCTCTTCAGGATTATTTTGGCGGCGCAGGGCTATTTGTGAGAAGGGGCAAAAAGCGCGCACATTGCCCGGCAGCATGATTTCATACCCGCCCTTGATCTCTTTTTCTACGCGACCATCTACTGGAATACCATTGCGCCACGCCTCTTCCAGTTGTGCGGAGCCATGTATGCCGCCACCAAGGCTGCGGGTAAAACGCATCTCACCATTAGCGCGCGACATGAAATAGGCGGAGATCTTGTCGCCGATGGCAACGGTTAACTCGCCAGCTTCATCCTGTAATTCGCGGATCTCAATAACCCCTTCACCCTTCTGACCGATATCCAAAAACGCCCAGTCTTTACCCATTTGTAACACCGTAGCTAGGGTTTTTTGCCCAATCTCCAGGCGCGTTGTCTCGCCCATACTAGCTTCAAGCATTGCAGCAAAATCTTCGGTGTCCAACTCTTCATCCTGATCCAAGTTTTCGTCAATCATGGGTAACATCCTTAGGTTATGTGGTCAAATATGTTAGATATTTGCGATTATTACAGCTCAGTCGGATAGTTCGACTAGTCAGCCGCCGTATTTTAACACAAATGAAATCTAAAGTTTTGCTTCTTGAATTAATGCATTAAATTCAGCTGCCGGCAAAGGTTTACTACAATAGTATCCTTGGTACATGTCGCAACCATGGTTTTTAAGATATTCCAACTGCTCAACAGTTTCTACCCCCTCGGCAAGCAATTTCAATCCAAGCCCCTGACCGAGCTGGATGATAGCATTAACCATCTTGCCGTCCGCATCACTGTGAGGTAGATCATCGACAAATGATTTATCTATTTTCAACACATGCAACGGGAAATATTTCAGATAGGCCAGAGATGAATAGCCGGTACCAAAATCGTCCATTGCCAAACTGATGCCGAGCTGATGTAGTTGCTGTAATCGGGTGATGGTGTCCTGTTCATTATGCATCAATAGCGACTCGGTGACCTCTAGCTCCAGATATTGCGCGGGATAGCCGGTATCAGCAAGTACTTGGGCTACGGTTTGCACGATGTCTGTTTGATAAAATTGTACTGCCGATAAATTGACCGCTAAGTTTAGCGGTGCCTGCCCGGCATCCAGCCAGGCCTTACCTTGGAGGCATACGCTGCGTAATATCCACTCACCCATGGGGACAATACAGCCCAGTTCTTCGGCCAGAGGGATAAAACGATTGGGTGGAACCGGTCCCAGTTTCTGGCTGTTCCAGCGCATCAACGCCTCAGCACCAACAATAGCACCACTTTGCAAGTCAACTTGGGGTTGATAGTAAACCAGCAACTCATTATGAGCCAGCGCTTGTCTGAGGCAGTTACCCAACTCAATTCTGGCTACTGCATTAGCGGTCATCTCTTCGCTGTAGTAAGCAAACTGATTACGTCCACGTTGTTTGCTTAGATAAAGAGCTGAATCAACTTTTTGCAGTAGCTCCATGGCGTTATCCCCATGCTCTGGGAATGTGGCAATACCAATACTGGTGCTTAGCTGAACTTTCTGTCCATTGTCGAGCGTAAAAGGTTGTTCCATCAATTGCAGTAACTGCTCGGCCATAAGCACGATCACATCTTGGTTCTCAATCCCGGCCAACAAGACAATGAATTCATCTCCCCCCAGCCGAGCTACATAACCGCTACCCGGTATTCTGCTGCTCAATCGCTGTGCCATTTGCACCAATAGCGCGTCGCCAACGACAACACCGAAACTGTCATTGATATCCTTAAAATTATCTAGATCAAGACACAACAGAGCAATCCCCTGTTTTTCCCGCTTAGCCAGCGCCAGTGCTTGTTCTAACTGCGCACAAAACATGTGCCGATTGGGTAGATTGGTCAGTGGGTCGTGCCACTGCAGGTATTCCAACTGTTGTTCAGACTCCTTCTTGGAACTTTGATCGCTGAATACCGCGACATAGTTGCTTATCTCTGCGTGTTTATTTAAAACTCGACTTATGGATAGGTGCTCTGGGTATATCTGACCATTTTTACGCCGATTCCAGATCTCTCCCTGCCATTTACCCGTTTCGCTGATGGATTGCCACATAGCCTGATAGAAATCTAGTCCATGCTGCTCGGACTTGATAAGCCGTGGGGTCTGACCCACCACCTCATCCGGGCTATAACCGGTAATTTTACAGAAAGCGTTGTTAACTGAGAGAATACATTCCTGATCATCGGTAACCACTATCCCTTCAGTGCTGTTAGAAAACGCTATATCAGCCAGTTCCAACTGCTGCAAGGTTTTGGCTTGGTCTTTCTCTAGCTGTTTTTCGCGGGTAACAATCCTTGCGCTACCTACCGTCCCAATCAAGTCCCCGTCTATATCGTATAGCGGTGCCTTAAACACATCTAAACAGAGGTATTTCCCAGCAATATAACCATTTTCCTGAAAACGCATCGCTTTCCGGGATATAAGGATCTTTATGTCTGACTGAGTACACAGTTCACCAAAGTTATATGCGCTTGGTTGATCTGGATGGGCAGCGTTGATGCGCTGGGCAAAATAAGCGTCATTTTTGCCGATAGCTTCATCTGGAGTGATGGTAAATAACAAGGTATCGTTGTGAGCCTTATTGGTAAACAGATAACGATGCTCAAGATCTTTCGCCCAGATAAGATCAGGAACGTTATCGCTGATGTTGCGCAACAAGTTTACATTGTCAACATATTTGCCGAACACCTTGCGCAGATCATCCTCAGTCTGTTGGCGAATGCTAACCTCTTGCGCCAGAGTAAGTGCTCGTTGCTCCAGCTTCTGTGTCTTGGACAAGATGCGATCACGCTGTTCATCGTGAGTAGCGAGCATACTGTTAAAGCTACTGGATAAAAGGCTCATTTCCTCAGATGAGTGTTGCGGTATAATAAATTGCCGTTGTGTCTGGGGTAAACTGTCCAATTGGCGCAGATGATCAGTTAATGCTGCCAACGGTTTGGTCACGCCACGTAGTGCAAACCATAAAATGGTTAGCCACACAGCGCTCAGGATCGTGATTATCATTATCAATGCAAAAGTTGCCCGTCGAGCTGGAATAAACGCTTCAGCTGTGGGATTGTTTAAACCTAAAATCCATGGTAGCGAGGTTAAATGTTTGAAGGTGGAGAGACTCTCCCGGCCGCGGGAATTTACTGTCAAACCGGAACCGTTCCAACCTGTTATAGCCTGATCAAATAGGAGGTTGCTGCCAACAGGTACATCTTGGTGTAAAATTTTGGTTTTATCGTGGTGTACTATCATGGCGCGATTCTGGCTATACAGGAACACATAGCCATGCTCACCAATTTTGTGATGCGCGATAACGCCGACAATCTGTTCCCCATCTAAACAGATCTCGCCAGAAAAAACAGCCAGCAGTGTCCCCGACGAATTAAATAGGGGGACGTTAAATTGCACCACTGGACGTTGTCCCAGCTTGGAGGAACGAAATGGTGTGGAAATGGTCGTTTGCCTTGAGGTAAGTGCCTGTTTAAAGGACGGTGAATCAGAAAAGTCAAGATTTGTACGCTGTATTTGGCGTGGTGTTTCCGCGATAATTTTTCCGGAAGGGGAAAATAGCGATAACCCGTTATCAAATATGAAGCTTATGCCAACATGATCTTCCAGAAAAAGTTGTGCGCGCTCCGGACTCTGAATAATGTCCAGTGGCATAACGTTGGCAACCGCTTCAAGCTGAGATTGCGCAGTACTAAGTTTATGATCAAGATTAGCTTGTAATGTTGACAACAAAGCCTCTTGCTGTGTCGTCAGGTGCTTGGTTATGTTCCACTTAAAGAAGGGTAACATGACCACCAGTACTAGTAACACAAAGAGAGGAAAGGTACTGAGCAGCAGCAAGGATATTTTTTGCCTAATACCGCATTCTCTTAATTTTGCAAAGATTTGCACAGATCAGCACCTTTCTGGCGTTGTCGAAATGGCATGTTGCTCGTTATGTGTAATTAACATCATAACAAATATAATGTCGATAGCACGTTGAATGACATGCCAGTATTACTTAATCTATGCATAATTTGTCCTAGTTAGTATCAATCTTTCGCACTGGCTCGGTACTTTGTACCAGTCATGCCCGCGCAGGCGGGTATCGGAGGTTTTTCACCGGTTTATGGACTCCAGCCTTCGCGAGTATGACGAATATGGGAAACAAAACCAGAGCGGAAGATTAGTGCTACTCAGCAAAAAAGGTTAAAGGAGCAAGTCGAAAATTTCATCAAAGTTATTCAGTCTCAACCAGATCTTTTCCAAGATTTAGTTCGCTTACTTACGGATTCTAAGTATCTAGTCTCTCCTCTTTGCGGAATAGCGCACCGGGTTCGTATGCTTTTTAACCACACCATCCGCAACAGCTTTTTTCAACCAGATATTGAGCTGTCCATTGGTGACATCTATGCTTGCCGACAAGTCATTAGCACAGATTGGTTGCTGGAGATGTTCTAGTAAAACAGGTAAAACTGCAGCATATACGCTATGCTCAGGAGCGCAAGTTGAGCCGATAACAGGTTCAATTATTGCTGCCTCTTGTGCGCTCGGTTCAGCTATAAAGAGTTCTTCCGGCTGTTGTGTGACTGAATTAGGTGCTGCTGATGGTTGATAATCAAAAAGACCAAGAATTTCAGACTCAGGTATTGTTGGTTCCGGTCTGGCTGGTTCCGGTC
>CAZHXF010000061.1:6403-10030 GCA_964536375.1 uncultured Desulfuromonas sp.
TGGTTCCGGTCTGGCTGGTTCCGGTCGCTGCCCAGCCAACTTGGCAAGCTGTGCCGGCAAGTTGTCACTGTTTATCTTTTCCGGCCATTTTTGGGCGCCAAGCTCCAGCAACTTAATGTTTCCGCTCGGTACGTTTTCACCTGTGCGTACAAATACGGTTAGCGGTTTGCTTCGTTTCAGTTCCTCTTCAGCACCAGCCCAAGTTCCCCCTTTGTTATGCTCAGCGCTGACAACCAGAGCGTAATCCGCCATAGCATAGATCAGTTTGTTGCGCCCCATGGCGGTTGCAACTGTAAGGCGTGCCTGTGGATGGTATGGAGAAATTAATACGAGTTGTCCCTGGGCTATAGCGTAGCGTGCTTGGCGCTCAAGACTTGCTTTAAGCAGATTGTCAGCAATAATACCAATGGCTTTACCCCCAGCTGCAAGGGCAGATTTCATGGCGATTTGGTCAACTCCTGGTGCCGCACCAGAAACAACAGTCAGGCTATTTTGTGCGCATTCTTTGGCTGTTGTGCGGGTGAATTCACTACCTGTAAAGTCAACATCGCGCGAGCCAACAATGGCAAGCCCTCCACCTTGCAATAATGATTTGTCGCCAGCACCAAAAAGCAGCGCTGGTGCTTTTTCTCTTAAATGGCTTTTGTAGCGTTCGGGGTAGTCAGCATCACTTCTACTAATAATCCACAGACCGCTACTCTGCCATTCTTCGATAGCAAACCCGAGCTGAACACCTCGCCCAAGCAGCTTTTCCAATCTGTGCTGGTCAATTTTGCAAGCCATTGCAACGTGGTTAAGATCGCTAATCTTCAGTAATGACTCAGGTCGCATTTTTTCTTGAACCAAGAAACTTGCCAGAGCATTGTATTCAACTTGGGTAAGCGGATGCGTAGTATGTTCTTTGCCAAAAATTCCACATAGAAGAATAATTGCTTTGGTGTCATCGGTTAACAAACTGTCCATTTATTAATCCATTTTTGGGGAATTTAGCGCCAAAGCCAAAGGATACACTGCACGACACCCTGCTTGACGTAGTAGCGCGGCGGCAACGGTAAAAGTCCAACGAGAAATAACCATATCATCAATAAGTAAACAGGGTGCGTATGCGGCTGGTTTAATTTTAGGTTCCAGTGTGACGCTAAAAACACCATCCAAATTTTTGGCCTGCTGGAAACTGTTTTCCATAAACTTCTGCTGCTGATTTTCTTTTATTTTTTCGATGCACGGCACAAACCTTATATTGAGTGCAGTTGCAAGACGTTGTGCAAAGTCGAGGACAAGGGTTGGGTGGTTAAGCGATGGAATACAGGTCACCCATTTTGGTGCAGGATTAGGATTCCACTCTGTAAGCATTGCAACGCAGGCATTGACTAGCTCGTCAGCAAAATGTTCTGTCTCGTCTTTGCCTGTCGCTACCATCTGTCCCCACCCAGCATCTCGCCACAGACTGAGAGCACGACCCTCTGCTGCTTGTAATTCTAGAGGAATATTTTTTTGTTCAAAGGGATAGTGGGCGAACATCTCTTTTAGCGGCCACTGTTTACGCGCTTGTAGAGGTTGATAGCTTCTACATAAAAATATTGCTGCTTGATTGGCAAGGTTATCATCGTACTGTTCGGTCAAGAGAAGACTGGGATTGCAGTTTTTGCATTTGCCACAGTCCTGCGTAGTTGGATCATCAAGCGTCTGGGCAAGGAAGGACATTAAGCAGCCCTGGTGAAGCATGTACTCCTGCATTTGTTTCTGTTCAGCTCGCCGGATAGTTGTGATTGCCTCTACGTATTTTTGATCAACGCGGTATTCGGCAGCGGTAGCCGTGACATGCCATTTAGAGCCAACTTTTGTTACCGGTGCAGGAGATGCCACCGTTAAAAATTTAAGTGTTTTGTCAATCTGGGTACGCCGAAGATTTAACAGTCTTTCCATTGCAGGGATAGATAAGCCCCCTTCAGTGCGGTCAAGTTCTTCGAGAATTGCCGAAACGTGTTCTTGGGGTGGAAAAGCATTACTGATAAAGTAATCGGCAATATGGTCATCTTCATCACCACACAGGAGGACTCCGTATGCTTCATCAACGGCCCGACCGGCACGACCAACTTGCTGATAATAGTGGACAACCGAAGCTGGTCTTTGAAAATGGATAACAAAACCTAAATCTGGTTTATCGAAGCCCATACCTAAAGCGACGGTAGCAACCAAGACCTTGATCTCGTTTTTTAAGAGTTTTTGCTCAAGCTCCTCTTTAATGTCCCCTTGATCCTCTTGTCTGTTAATACCTGCATGATACGCTATCGCATTGATTTTATTGATTTGTAACCATTCCGCTAACCGTTCAGCATCACGTTGGGTCATGGTATAAATTATGCCACTGCCAGGCAGTGTGGGTACTATTTTTGCCAACCAGGACATTCTTGCGGCAGGGCTTGGCATATTGATGTTTTGTAGTTTAAGGCTTTCGCGTACCAAACTACCGCGGATAAGTTGGATATCATTACCCATCTGATGCATAACATCGCCAACAACACGATCATTGGCTGTTGCCGTCGTAGCAAGGACTGGAACATTTGGTGGCAGCGCCTGCAGAATCCGTGTTATGCGCCTGTAATCAGGTCTGAAGTCATGCCCCCAGTCTGAAATACAGTGAGCCTCGTCTACGACAAATAAACCGATTGTATCGGCTATTTGAGCGAGGATCTCTTGCCTGAAATTCTCGTTAGCTAGACGTTCTGGAGAAATTAACAACAGATCTACTTTATCGGCATTGAGTTCATCCTGGATCTGAGCCCACTGATCATTATTGGTGCTGTTGATGGTTCGGGCAATAAGACCGATTCTTTCGGCAGCTTCAAGCTGATTGCGCATTAAGGATAGTAGGGGTGAGATCAGCAACGTAGGTCCGCCGCCTCGATTTCTCATGAGCCGAGTGGTCAGAAAATAGACCATACTCTTGCCCCAGCCGGTGCGCTGAACAACAAGCATTCTCTGCCGGTCCAGCAACCCTGCAATACTTTGCCATTGCCCCTCTCTAAATGTGGCACTTGGATTGTTGAGTGCTGTTTTTAGAAATTTGAGTGCTTCATCTTTCATTGCTGCCACCTTCTCACCAATTTTATATGTCGAAGTATTGTCACGCACTGCTTCCAGATGCTTTGGTTGCAATTGCCAGCATTTTAGTATTTTATGCAATTGTAATGCAATTACGTATTAAATTGCACTTAGTCTGTGCGTTATGCAATTTAATGCATTATTTAAGCTGAACAACCTTAATGCTTCCTGTTTAATACTAATTTTCCGCTATTGCCAAAAGGTCGTCACTCTCGCGCAGGCGGGAGTCTATAAATTTATGCAAAACCTCTGGATATCCGCTTTCGCGAGCATGACGAATACGAGAAACAGAACCAGAGCGGAAGATTAGTGCTAATCAGGTTACGCATTGTGATCATTGCTATACTAAGAAAACTAGAATGGATAGTAGCTTAAGGAAAATTCGTGAAAAATTTTTCGTGGTTGGGAACTGTCCCATCAGTGTCCAATGAACGCAAAAAGGGGTCACAGCAAAAGCTGTAACCCCTTGAATTTATGGTGCCCAGAGACGGAATCGAACCGCCGACACGAGGATTTTCAGTC
>CAZHXF010000062.1:0-9971 GCA_964536375.1 uncultured Desulfuromonas sp.
TTAATGGCGTCGAAAACGTTCCAGCAGGCGGTGGGAGGCGGCGCTGGGGGTGGTGGTGCCATCGAGTACGGCTTGTTCTATTTGAGGCAGCAGTGGTTGGATATTCTTGTCGTTGATAAACATATCTTGTAGATCCTGACGCAGCAATGCCCACATCCACTCTTTAGCTTGCTGGCGTCTTTTTTCAGCAAACTCGTGATGCTGGTTCATGGTGTCGCGGTACTCTTGCAGCATGTCCCAGATGTTTTCGATCCCCTCATTGTGCAGGGCGCTGCAGGTATGCACTGGCACTATCCAGTTGGCGCTGCGTGGGCGCAGGATGTGCAGGGCGTTAGCGTACTGTTGTTTGGCCAGCTTGGCGCGGGTAATGTTGTCGCCATCGGCCTTGTTGATAACGATGGCGTCGGCGATCTCCATCACCCCTTTTTTGATCCCCTGAAGTTCATCTCCAGCTCCAGCTAATTGTAGAAGCAGGAAGAAATCGACCATGGAGGCAACGGTGATTTCCGATTGACCGACGCCGACAGTTTCTATGATGATTATGTCATAACCGGCAGCTTCGCATAGCAACATGGTCTCGCGCGTTTTCCGCGCAACGCCGCCCAGAGAACTGCCAGCCGGAGAAGGACGGATAAAAGCGTTGTAATCGCGGGACAGATCTTCCATGCGAGTTTTATCGCCGAGAATACTGCCGCCGGAAATTTGCGAAGATGGATCGACGGCCAGCACGGCAACTTTATGTCCTTGCCGGGTTAAATGGATGCCAAAGGCTTCGATGAAGGTGCTCTTGCCCGCCCCCGGTACTCCAGAAATGCCGATGCGCAAGCTGTTACCACTGTAAGGCAGTAATGCATCGAGCAATGTAGCGGCCTGTTGAATGTGCTCGGGTTTGCGGCTCTCAATAAGGGTTATCCCTTTGGCCAGGGCGCGTAGCTGCCCGTTGTGGATAGCGGTTGCCAATTGTTCGAGATTCATGCAGGAACCTTGTTAAGATGAGAAGAGGTGTTAGCAGGTAGTTGGGCGGAGAAAACTCCGCCCAACAATGTAAGAAGTTACTTCTTTTCGATAATAGCCGCAAGTGTTTCGCGGGCGGATTTGGTTATTGGCGTACCTGGGCCAAAGATGCATGCTGCGCCTGAGGCGTAGAGTTCCTCGTAGTCTTGACGGGGAATAACGCCACCGCATACCACGGTGATATCATCGGCGCCGAGTTTTTTTAGTTCGGCAACCAGCTGTGGAACCAGGGTCTTGTGTCCAGCGGCGAGGCTGGAGACACCTACGACGTGGACATCGTTCTCCACTGCCATTTTGGCAGCCTCTTCCGGGGTCTGGAACAGTGGACCGACATCGACATCAAAACCGACATCGGCGTAAGCACTGGCCACCACTTTGGCACCACGGTCGTGCCCGTCCTGACCCATCTTGGCAATCAGAATACGGGGGCGGCGACCCTCACCTTCGGCGAAGTCGGCAATAAGTTTTTTGACTGCGGCAAATTCTTGATCATTTTCACACACCGATGCATATGCTCCTGACACGAGTTTGATCTCGGCTTTGTGGCGACCAAAGACCTTTTCCATGGCGTCTGATATTTCTCCAACGGAAGCGCGTAAGCTTGCTGCTGTGATACACAGACCCAGCAAGTTACCATTGTTATTTTGGCTGGCTTTGGTGATGGCGTCAAGTGCTGCCTGACACGCCGCTTCATCGCGCTCGGCGCGCATTTTTTTCAGACGCTTGATCTGTGATTCCCGCACCGCAGAGTTATCAATGTCGAGAACGTCGATGGGGTCTTCTTTGGCTAGTTTGTATTTGTTTACGCCGACGATAACGTCGCGACCACTGTCGATTGCTGCCTGCTTTTTCGCTGCTGATTCTTCAATGCGCAGTTTGGGCATGCCGGACTCAATGGCTTTGGTCATGCCGCCTAGCTCATCAATCTCTTGCAGAATGATCCGCGCTTCTTTAATCAGCTCAGCGGTCATCGATTCAACATAGTAAGAACCAGCGAGGGGGTCGATTACGTTGGTGATGCCGGTCTCTTCTTGAATTACCAGTTGAGTGTTGCGAGCGACACGAGCCGAGTGCTCAGAAGGCAGGGCAATCGCCTCGTCCAGTGCATTGGTGTGCAGCGACTGGGTGCCACCGAGTACCGCTGCCAGAGCTTCGATGGTAGTGCGGATGACGTTGTTGTATGGGTCTTGCTCGGTCAAACTCCAGCCTGAAGTCTGGCAGTGAGTGCGCAGCGTTTTAGATTTAACATTTTGCGGATTGAACTGATCCATCATCTCCGACCACAGGTAGCGCGCGGCGCGCAGCTTCGAAGCTTCCATGAAGAAGTTCATGCCGATGGCGAAGAAGAACGACAGTCGTGGGGCGAAGGCATCGATATCCAGCCCTTTGGCGATAGCCGCTTTTACATATTCCAAGCCGTCGGCCAGGGTGAAGGCTAGTTCCAGAGCATTGTTTGCCCCAGCTTCCTGAATATGGTAGCCGGAGATCGAAATAGAGTTAAACTTCGGCATAAACTTGCTGGTATATTCGATAATGTCGGAGATGATGCGCATTGATGGTGCTGGTGGATAGATGTAGGTGTTGCGCACCATGAACTCTTTGAGAATATCGTTCTGAATAGTACCGGCTAATTTTTCCTGAGTAACCCCGGATTCTTCGGCTGCAGCAATATACATGGCTAGAATCGGCAGCACCGCGCCATTCATAGTCATGGAGACGGATACTGAGTCGAGCGGAATATCGTCAAAGAGAATCTTCATGTCTTCGATAGAGTCGATGGCAACACCGGCTTTGCCGACATCGCCGACGACGCGGGGATGGTCAGAGTCGTAGCCGCGATGGGTGGCGAGGTCAAAGGCTACCGATAAGCCTTGTTGTCCCGCGGCAAGGTTGCGCTTGTAGAAAGCGTTTGATTCTTCGGCGGTGGAAAAACCCGCATATTGGCGCACGGTCCAGGGACGACCAGCATACATAGTGGCAACAGGTCCGCGCAGAAAAGGTGGCAGCCCGGGGAAGGTATCGAGATGTTCAAGCCCTTCGAGATCGGCGGCAGTGTACAACGGTTTAACGCAGATCCCTTCGGGGGTATCCCATTTAAAGCCGGACAGGTCGTCGACTTTTTTCTCCTTTTTGGCCTTAGCTTCCCATTCGGCCATGGTTCCCTTTTTCGACATGGGTGATCCTTTCAATAAATTACATAGAAGTAGTGTGCGCAAACAATCTTTTTAAGATTCGATACCAATGCGAGCCGGTTGACCTGCATTGTAGTAATGTTTTATGTCAACCATCTCGGTAACCAGATCGGCAACGTCAATAAGTTGTTGTGGAGCGTTGCGCCCTGTCATAACTAACTCGGTATGAAGTGCTTTGTCATTTATCAGTTGGAGTATTGTGGCAATGTCTACCAGATTAAAGTGCAGAGCGTTAACCAGTTCGTCGAGAATAAGCAGGTCGTAATCACCGCTGTGTGCTAACGCCTGTGCCCTGGTTAGAGCAGATTTGGCCAGATCTATATCTATTGGATTGGGGTTTTTAAGCGAAACGAAGCTACGGCGACCGACCTGCTCAACACTCCAGCTGGCGCCCATAAGCTCGGCACTGTGCATTTCTCCATAATCAGGATCATTTTTCATGAAGTGCATGATATGTACACGCAAGCCACGTCCAGCTGCGCGAAAGGCTAGACCCAGCGCTGCAGTCGTTTTGCCCTTACCGTTACCAGTGTAGATCTGAACTAATCCTTGTTGTAGAGCTGCCATCGTAGTTTGCCTGTGCCTGAGTGCAAATTGAATATGAAGGGTAATATTGAATATCTTCAAACCATTGTTTGGTTAAGTAAGTCAAAGATAAACCGTGGTTGTAAATAAATAGAATGCTTTTTTAGATTTGCTAAAAAGTTTTAGTGCGATGAAATATATCAGTGCGGATAACTTGTTGTCAAGGCGGATAACGCGCTGGTATTTGCCGCTTTTTTGCCCGCTTAAAGTTTAATTATGCTCAATATGGCTAAATATTGCCTAGATTGACCTATACTGGGTAGTGACTTGTATTTATTGTAATGCTATGGTGCCTTTTTGTGTGCTATATGGTATTTTATGCGCTTTTGTTTCAGGACCTATCTGGGTAATATACTGAAAACATTAGGTCTGCGAGGTTTGGTTGCTGGCGGTAAAGATTTATTCTGGGTAAAGCTTTTTATCAGCATTAAAACAATTGCGTTGACAATTTTAATCAATTGAATTATATCAGGCATTGTAATAGAACCGTTTTCTATTTTTAGGAGTTGGCTTTGGTGGAATACAATATTGGGGCAAAAATAAAGGAATTACGCAAGGCAAGAAAGTTGACTTTGCAGGCAGTTGCAACAGAGACAGGTTTTTCACCAGCACTCATTTCGCAAATTGAAAACAACAATGTTTCTCCCCCCATTGCTACCCTCTCCAAGTTGGCGCGTTTTTTTGATGTAAAAATAAGTCATTTTTTTGAAGAGCAGGAAGATGCTCGGCGTTATGAAGTGGTGCGGGTTGCCGATCGCCGTGTGGTCAGTAGGGTGATTTCCAAAGATGGTAAGGGACACGGCTATACCTACGAAGCATTGTCGGTGCACAATCTGAATAAAAAAATGGAACCGTTTGTGGTGACCGTCTCTGAACGCAGTGATAATGAGACCATGTATAACCACGAAGGGGAGGAGTTTCTGCTGATTTTGTCCGGAAAAGCAGAAATGTTACTCAATGATGAAAGAATCGATCTTGACGCTGGCGATGCCATCTACTTTGATTCTTCAATGCGTCACCGTTTACTGTCTCGCGATGGCAGTGAGGTGCAGGTATTGGCCATTGTGACCAGATAGATAAATTGCAGATAAAGAATAATTTATTCTTTTAAACTTAGTTGAATTCAGTTTGGCCGGTTAGTGGTGAACATGCGCTGCTTGCCGGAATTCATTTTAATCAATAAGGGGATGACGAAGATGTCAAACAACGTATGTAAACCTTCATTGAGCAACCCTCTGGCACCGAAAAAGAACGTAGAATTTACCATTCCTGGTGAAATCGCCGGGAAAACAGGTGGCTATGAAGAGGTAATGAAGGAAGGGCATGACCTGATCGAACGACCGATCAAGTCAGTTGCGGTTGCTCAGATTGAAAAGCAGCACTTCAAAAAGCGCATGACTGTTTGGGAGCGAATTAAAGTCCTTACTCAGGAAGAGCCTAACATCCTGTTTCAAAACTGGGGTAAAAATCTTGATGGAGCCTCGCTGGTAACCGGTATTCTGAACATCAAGGGCCGCGATGTTGCTATTTACGGGCATGATTTTACTGTGCGCGCCGGTTCTATAGATGCCACTAACGGTAGCAAATTAGCTAAACTGTTTAACATGGCAGGTGAGAAAGGGATTCCAGTTATCGGCATGAATGACTCTGCTGGTGCTTTTGTTCCCGCTGGTGTCGGTGGTCTGGATGGCTATGCTGAGGCGTTTACCGCCTTGCGCAATATTAGCGGTGTGGTGCCTAGTATCATGTGTATGTTCGGTTTTAACGCTGGTGGCGGTAGTTATCTGCCTCGTCAGGGTAGTTTTGTTATTCAGCCAAAGGATACCTTCTTTGGGCTTACTGGTCCCGGTGTTGTTAAGTCGGTTCTGGGCGAGGATGTTACCCCGGATGAGCTAGGTGGTCCAAGTGTTCATGGTGCTACGGGCGTAGCTGACTTGACCGTTGGCGACGAGACTTCAGCCCTGCGTACTTCATTAAGGCTGCTGAGTTATCTTCCAGACAACAACAGCGTGGCTCCGTCGTTTTTGGAAACCAGTGATCCTCTCGAGCGTAAGACTTGGGAGATCAATACTCTATTCAAAAAGGCGTTCAATTCACCTACCGGTTTCAATACCCCCGTTGATGTCTCTATAGTTATTCAGCAGATTTGTGACCACGGTGATTATTTTGAGCTGCAGCCTAAGCGCGCTCGCGAAGTGGTAACTGCTTTTGGGCGGCTACACGGCAACGTGGTTGGTTTTTGTGCCAACAACAGTGCGGTTTCCTCTGGCCAGATAGACTGCGATTCCGCTAATAAAATTGCTCGCTTTGTTCGGTTCTGCAATATCTACAATATTCCTCTTATTTTCATTGAAGATACCACCGGCTTCTTGCCCGGACGTGAGCAAGAGTCACGCGGTATTGTTCAGGCCGGGCGCTCAATGCTCGATTCTATCGTCGACGTGCGCACTCCACGGATTTTGTTAATCCTGCGCAATGCTTATGGTGGCGCTTACGCCTCATACAATAACTATCCTACTGGTGCCGATCTGGTCCTGGCTTTGCCAACTACCCGTCTCGCGGTTATGGGTCCAGCAGGCAAAGAGTTCGTCTACAAGAAAGAGTTGCGTGCTTTGCGTGGTGCTATTAAAGGGATGATCAAGCAGGGTGAATTAGAGCGCATTGCTGCAGGTATGGATGGTGCTGCGGCACTGAAGGATGCAGAAAAAGCTACTACCGCATGGCTAATGGCACAAGAAGCTGCCCTTAATGCTCGCTACGAAAAAGAGTTGATGAATCCGAAAGAGGGTCTGTCTCTTGGTTCTATATCATCAATTGTTATGCCTACTGATCTGCGTAAGGTGCTGGGAACCAACATGAACTTCTTCCTGCGCCACTATACACCAGGTCCTATGCAGGCGGTGCAGCGCGAGTTCCATTAATAGCCAATTACACCTGGCTGTTTGATGTGTGCGATATGAAATTAACCCCATGGAAGTGGAGATAAAGCCCATGGCACAGACTATAGATAACTACAGTAACAACCCACTGATTCACCGCGATAGGCGCCTGAGCCAGTCGAGCTCGGCGTGGGTGCGCACTTTTTCATGTGAAAATCTGAAGCCGTTGATTGTTTGTCGTGGCCCGATTCGCAAAGAGGCTATGGATGTTTATCGGGAGATGGGTATCAGTCATTACGGTATCCTGCTTTCCGAGAAAGACTCTATTGTCTATCCTAACGCGCTGTCACCAGAACTGCGGATATTGACCGATAATCGCCGTGTCCATCGGGTGCCAGACTATTCTGGTGCTTCGAAAGAGGAGCGGGTGGAGCGTATTGGTCAGATCATTGGTATTGCCAAAGACAATGGTTATGATTCAATCTTTGCCGGTTATGGTTTCATGGCCGAGGATGATGAATTTGTGGCGGCGATTGAAGCTGCTGATCTTAAGTTTATTGGTCCATGTGCGCGGACGCAGCGCGCTGCGGGTAAAAAAGACGAAGCTAAGCGTACCGCGGTGCAGGTTAATGTTTCGGTTACCCCGGGCATTGACAATGTAACTGCGCGTACTCTGGTTAAGAAACACCCCAGCCGTGAAGCATTGCTTGCCGTGGTTAAAGCGGAATCTCTTTCATGCCCGGCTGATGTTTTGGCTGATGAATCTCTGTCTATTGAGACGTTAGCGGATCAGGTTTTATTTGCTTCGTATGCCAAGGGTATCGATCTTATCAGTGTTAAGGAGCTGTGTGCTCAGGTGCAGTCTGAGTGCGCTGACATGTTCACCGGCTACCCCAGTGCGCGTATCCGTCTCAAGGCTATCGGTGGCGGCGGTGGTAAGGGTCAGCGTATCCTCGGGGCATCATTGCTGGTAACCAAAAATCCAACAGCAGCGCAAATTGCTGAAGCTGCTGCTGAGGCTCCAGGTCTGGTTTTGGAGATTCTCAACGAAGTTAAGACTAATGGTGTTGGCGATAACAAGAACGTTTTGATTGAGCTCAACATAGAGCAAACTCGCCACAATGAGATTCAGCTGCTGGGTAATGGTAGCTGGAGTATCGCTCTTGGTGGTCGTGATTGCTCGCTGCAAATGCACGAGCAAAAACTGCTGGAAATTTCGGTAACTCAGGAAGCTCTGGTCTACGAAATCGAAAAAGCCAAGAAGGCTAACAAGCCAGCGCAAGTAAAGGCCTTGGAATCTGATCTGCAAGTACTCAAGCGCATGGAAGAAGAATCGGAGCGTTTTGGTGTGGCAGTAGGTTTGGATTCGGCATCGACCTTCGAGTGCATTGTCGATGGCGATCGTCACTATTTCATGGAAGTAAATACCCGGATTCAGGTTGAGCATCGTGTTACCGAGCTGGTATACAATCTTAAATTTACCAATCCAGATGACGCTGAAGATTTCTTTGTCGTAGAGTCTCTGGTTGAGGCGATGGCTCTGTTAGCTGAGCATAAAGAGAAACTGCCGCGCCCTGTGCGTATGGCACGTTTCGGCGCGGCGGCAGAAGCGCGTCTAAATGCGACAGATTCATCACTGTCTCCATCAGCTGGCGGCATCATCCAGAACTGGTCGGCACCGATTGATGGCGAAATCCGTGATGACCAGGGCATTTGCGTGGTTAACCCAGACACTGCTCATTTCATGCTGTATAGTGTTGCTGGTGCTTACGACTCAAACATTGCCCTGCTGTTGACTAATGGTATTGACCGCGAGCAGAGCTACAAACGCCTAGCTACAGTTCTACGCTGTACTAATCTGCGTGGCGTCGATCTTGCCACTAACCTTGAGTTTCATTACGGTCTGGTCAACTGGTTTAAAGCTCACAATGTTATGGCCAAACCAACGACACGCTTTGTTGTCCCTTACCTGACTTTAGTGGGTAAGTTGAAAGAGCAGGCGAATAAGGTTGATGTTGTCTACGCTTTCTTGAAGCTGAAGAAACATTTTAAAGAGAAATATGGTGATAATGCTGAAGTAGCCCAGGCGGTATCAGAGGCAATGGATCGCAAGGGGACACTGCTGACTCGTCCTATGGAGCGTCTGCTCAGTGATCCACACTTGCTGTCCGGTTGGTTAAGCTGGAATAAAAAGAATCATAAAATAGAAAACGGCAAAGTGGTGTGGGTGCGCAATCCTCTGGGGGTGCTGCTTGAAACCTATATCTATCTGAATATGGATTGGGATCCTAAGGCACCAGCTGCCGAAGTTATCTGGTCGCATGACCATGAGTTACTTGAAGGGGCACTTAAGTTCTATAAGGAACTGCGGCTTAAGATGGGGCTACACAAGGGACAATTTGTCGAACTGGACAAGATTGTACGCAGCGAAGAGCCACAGCTGGGTTATGATGCCGAAAAATGGGCAGAAATTCAGTCCGCGCACTTTGGTTTCGAGCTGGGTAATGAGCTGCTGGGGCTGCTGTTTATGATCGCTGAAAAAACTGGTTTCTATGACCTGCGTGTAGAAGACGATCTGGAAGTAACAATTCCTGAGTATCTGCATGATCCCGCATTGCAGGCAGTGATGAAAAAAGTTCTGGTGCCACCACCTTCAACCAAGGCAGACGAGATTGTTACTCCTGGTGGTGGTATGTACTATGCTCAGGAAGCTCCCGGTATGGCACCGTTCATTACCAAAGGGATGCATTTCGAAAAAGGGCAGCCGCTGTTTATCCTGGAAGTTATGAAGATGTTTAACAAGGTTCCTGCACCATTTGCTGGAACTATAGATGAAATTCTTATCGAGGGTGGCGACGGAACCATTGTCTCTAAAGGTCAGGCATTGTTTAAGGTTACACCCGATGAGAAATTTGTTGAAGTTGATCCAGTTGAAATTGAGCGCGACAAGCAGGCAACAACGTTAGAATTTCTTGGCGCAATTATTTTCTAAGAAAATAACTGACTAAGTTGTTATAAACAAGAAAACCCCGTCTTCAAGGCGGGGTTTTCTTGTTTTACTTAAGATTTATTTAGCCTTGACTACGCAACGTAGTCATAATCATAAGCCTCAACATTTTCAATGCCGCACTGTAAAAATGAAGAATCCTGCGTGTCTTTGATGACCCCGGTCATGCCATGATTTACCGACCAGGTTGAGCCGCAGGTCGTACACTCTACGATTGTTTCGGTAAAGCCCTCTCCTCTGAGGTTCTGAACTTTGGTGTTGGTCTGTTTACATACTGGGCATGTCATAATTTGT
>CAZHXF010000063.1:0-9375 GCA_964536375.1 uncultured Desulfuromonas sp.
AAGAAAATTCACATTTTCGCCCTACCCCGATTAAATACCTCCTGTATCCCTTACGACCGCTATAATATTTAAAAATATTTATTACAGAAACTTAAACATTGTGCTTGATAAAAACGGGAAAGTGTTTAAGCTTCCCGTATGAATGTGAATCATGATTCACCTAAAATTGATCAGCCGGCAAAACGGCTGGAGACAAAGATCAGACGCGAACAGATCGCAACTGTAGCCTTAAACTTAATTGGTCGCTCGGGCATGGAGAGTCTAAGCATTGCTCGAATAGCCAAAGAGATAGGTCTTGTTCCTTCGGCTATTTATCGACATTTTGCCGGGAAAGCTGAGATCCTTGCTGCTGTCAATAATCTGATACGTGACCAACTGCTGGGCATTGTCCGGCACGTATGCATTGAAGAATCGGACCCCCTAGAGCAACTCCACAAACTGTTAACTCTTCATGTCGACCTGATCAAGACAAATAACGGCATCCCGCGCTATATATTTTCAACCGCAGATGCTACGGATTCTCCTGACAGGAACCAACGTTTATATCAGGCAGTCCAACTCTACCTCGAAAAAGTTGCAGAAATCATTAAAAAAGGTCAACATTGTGGTCGGATTCGCAACGATCTAGATGCCGACATTCTCGCTTATATGTTTCTGGGTTTATTACAACCAGCAATCTTTCTCAGTCACTTAAGTAATGGACATTTTGACATTGAAACCCAAAGTCAGCGCGCTTGGCAGGTTTTTAGTCAGTCGATCATAGTTATATAAAGGCTAGCCTAGAGCAACAAATATGCTCAAGAAGTTGTGTCGCTTATTTGCAGACTTTTTACTGTTCAATGATTTTACATTCACTAAACGTTTTTCAACATCACAGCTAAATAAGGGAGAGGCTCCTGAATAATTGTACTCAGGCTGTCAAACATCTTTTAACAAAGGGAGGTCAAGGATGAGAAGAGGTATTATTACTATTCTGGTCAGCGTGTGCTGCATATTGCTGCTGGCTGGGACAACCATTGCCGGTGATATCTGCATCGACTGTCACAGCAAAATTTCACCAGGGCAGGTCAATGATTGGAAAGCGAGTAAACATTCCGGTGTTGAGGTAACCTGCGATGTTTGCCATGGTGAGGCACACAAAAATGCTGCTGATTATAAAAAGGCGGTGTTGCCGGATGAAAAAGTCTGCGCCGAGTGTCATGAGGAGCAATACACATCATTTTCTCACGGAAAACACAATTTTGGTTGGACTGTGCTGAATGCAATCCCGGCGACCCACTATGCTCCAGATGAGCTGATTGAGGGTGGTCGCGGCTGTGGTGGTTGCCACAACATGGGAATCAGGTCTGATGAACAAAAAGCTGATCAGCTGGCCAAAGGTCATCGTTACCAAAACAATTCCTGCGATGAGTGCCACACTCGCCACGCTTTTTCAAAAAAAGAAGCCAACAATCCCAAAGCCTGCCAGCAATGCCACATGGGTTACGACCATCCTCAGTGGGAGATGTGGTCCAGTTCCAAACATGGCACCCGTTACTTCGCTAAAAAAGCTGGCGATTTACCTCAAGGTGCTGCAGCCCCTACCTGCCAAACCTGCCACCTACCAGATGGCACCCACGAAAACCATACGGCCTGGGGTTTCCTCGGTGTTCGTCTACCATTACCAGAAGATCCACAGGCGGCAGCTGACCGTGTGACTATCCTTAAAGCTCTGGGGGTTCTTGATCCAGAGACAGGTGAAGGCACACCAATCCTAGAGGCTGTCAAGGCTGTCGATCTCGCGCGAATGGATCAGGCTTCGTGGGAAAAAGAACGTAACAAAATGCTCAACACCTGCACCCAGTGCCACTCATATAGATATGCCAAAACACAGCTTGACATGGGTGATGCCATGCTGACCAAGGCAGACCGCCTGATGGCTGAAGCAATCGAAACTGTAGCGGCACTATACAAAGAAGGTATTATCCAGAAACCAGAGGGTTATCCGTTTAATTATCCATTTATTCTGGCGCTGATGCATACCAATGGCGCCAACTGGGATGAGAAACTGGATGAGCTATCATACATCGATCAAGTTTTACTCCAGATGTATTTTAAACATCGGATGCGTGCTTACCAGGGGTTCTTCCATGTCAACCCAGACTATGCTTACTGGTATGGCTGGAACATGATGACTCAGGACTTAGGTGAGATCAAACATCTTGCCAAATCCATGCGCGCTGATTTTCAGAAATAAACACTAAGCACATCAGGCCGCTCCGCTTTGGGGCGGCCTTTCTTCTTATTGTGCATACTAAATCAACCCTATGAACCCTCGAAAAACAAAAAGCACCTAATTAATAGCAATCTACCGCTATCGACTATTAATAGTATCCCACTGCAATCTTACTTCAGCGCATAAGTCAGTTTTAAAGCGGCAACATTGTCACTGCCACCCAACGATTGGTACAATGCAGCACTATCGGTCAAGCGCTGAGACTGAGCTGCGATCAAGCTGATTCGCGTCAGTTGCGACTGCTGTTGCGCTATGAGTAGTTGCACATAGCTGGCTGTTCCCAGTGCATATTGGCGTTGGACAGAATCCCGAAATCCCGTCGCCGCCGCATGAGCCGCAGACAAGGCGGTCAGCCTTTGAGCATTATTCTCCAGAGAACGCAACACGTCAGCCACATGGCGCAACGCTTCAAGGACTACATTCTGATAATTTGCCGCTGCCGCATCGAAGGCGGCGAGAGCCGCACGTTTTTGTGCCGGTAATCCGGGGTTGAATAGAGGTTGGGTCAGTTGCCCAACTAAAGTCCAAACTGCAGAACCGCCGCCAAACACTTCACCGACAGTAAAAGCTTGAGATCCGAGGGTCGCACCGAGATTCAGTTGTGGATACAAATTGGCTATTGCCACGCCATATTCCGCATTGGCAACCTTTAGCAGCGCTTCAGCCGCTTGAATATCGGGGCGAGTATGCACCAGTTCAGAAGGGACAATCAGCGGCAGCGTGGCTGGAAGATTAAAATCCTGCAGAGTGAAGGTCGGCATTCCGCCCGCGCCCGGTGCCTGCCCAGCAAGCACGGCCAGCAGGTGTTCACTTTGCTGAAATTGATTACGCAGCAACGGAATACCGGCACGAGTTTGTTCTACCTGTGTTTGCAACGCGAGCACTTCGTTGGGCGCGGCCTGACCAAGGCGAATCCGCTCTCCGACCAGTTCCAGTTGCTCTTCCTGTGATTGGAGAATCGCTTGCGTAGCTTGCATTTGTGCCGCAATTCTGGCCTGAGTGATTGCAGTGTTGACGATATTGCTCACCAAGGTTAATTGCGCCCCCGCCAATTGGTAGCGCTGGAAATCGATTTGAGCGGCAAGAGCTTCAAGAGCACGACGATTACTGCCGGTCAAATCTAGATTGTAGTTCACGCCAACACTGGCATTGAAAAGATCGAAATTCCTAGAATCGCTTGTTAAGCCAGAGGTGCTTGAATTGAAGCGCTGACGCTGGCTGTTGAGGTTGACTGCGGCCTGAGGGTATAGGGTTGAACCGGCACGTGCGGCATATCCCTCGCGTGCCTGACGCAGTGTAGCTTGTGCCCCAGTCAACGTTGGGCTGGCCTGCAGGGCAGCGTCAATCAGAGTATCCAGCCGAGCTGAGCCAAACTCTTGCCACCATTGTGAGTTGACCGACTCGCCCATGAGCAACTGCTGAGATTCTCCCAACGCGGTAGCAACAGAGGTGGTCTCTTCAGCCAATGGCGTAGTTGTATAGCGAACTACATCGGGAACGTCTGGGCGTTTGTAATCCGGGCCTACGGCGCAGCCAGCCAACATGATGAGCATAATTGCCGGAGTCATAATTTTATGTAGGTGATTTTGCATCGACATCTCTCGTCTTATGAGTTTGAACTTCATACAAAGCTGCGTCCTTCGCCAGCTTCTTCGTAGGTCACCCCGTCGCGGATATGGTAAATCCGTTTAAAAGTCGGAATGATCTTTTCGTCGTGAGTGACAACAATGATCGCAGTTTCGAATTTACGCGCCATCTCGTTCAAAATCCGAATCACCGCTAGGGCGCGTTCGCTGTCTAGGGGCGCGGTCGGCTCATCGGCGAGGATCACCGGCGGACGGTTGACCAGTCCGCGGGCTATGGCAACCCGCTGTTGTTCGCCCCCGGAAAGTTGCGCGGGCATTGCCTTAGCGCGATGCTCTATATCCAGCTCTTTAAACAGATCTATTGCTTGTTCGCGCGCCTGGGCGTTTGGCTTTCCGGCAAGCATGGGCAGCAGTGCCACGTTATCGGTAACATCCAGAAACGGGATAAGATAGGGAGCCTGAAAGATAAAGCCAATCCGATCCCGGCGCAGGGCACGCAAGTCCTTGACCTTCCAACCATCTTCATAAATCACTTGGTCACCAAGAATCATCCTTCCTGCTGTCGGCTCGATCACCGCACCCAGACATTTAAGCAGAGTACTCTTGCCGGATCCTGATGGCCCGACCAGACCGACAACCTCACCCGGAGCTACCTGCATA
Organism: uncultured Desulfuromonas sp.; assembly: GCA_964536375.1. GTDB lineage: Bacteria > Desulfobacterota > Desulfuromonadia > Desulfuromonadales > Desulfuromonadaceae > Desulfuromonas. Next base: position 4,522 of record CAZHXF010000063.1, read on the forward strand.
TCCACTCCTTTTAATGCCTCTACGACCGTGTCGCCGCGACCGTAGCTTTTTTTAAGACCTTCGATACGAATCCCTTTACCAGCCATATCAACCTCCAACAGCTTCGGCCGGATCAACTTTAAGTGCGGCACGAATTGCAATAATGCTTGAAAAAATACAAATCACCACCACGGCAATGAAACCGAAAACAGAGTCAAGCGGTTCCAGCAGCACATGTTTAGGAAATATCGGTGCCATCAACAGCGTTGCTGAGATTTTGCCCACCATAAAGCCGATCACCCCCAGAGCAATGGCTTGCTGCATGATGAGCCCAGCAATAGTGCGGTTTCGGGTGCCAATCAGCTTGAGCACAGCAATTTCACGAATCTTTCCGAGAGTCAGGGTGTAGATAATAAAAGCAACAATAGCCGCGCTAACAATTGAGAGGATCACCAGGAACATGCCAATCTGCTTGGCCGAAGTGGCGATCAATTTACCCACGAGGATCTCCTCCATCTGGCTGCGGGTATAGACGGTATAACGCTTCCAGCGCCGGATCGATTCCGCCACGTCGTCGGCGTTATAACTTGCACCTATCTGCACCAGTACCGCATTCACGTAGGTATTCGTGCTTTGCGAAGCAATAACAGCCTCAAGCAGCCCTGGGACCTGCGGGCGATTGAATACTGGGTTTACAGTAGTGCGGCGGCGCTGCTGCAAGATAGCGTCGTTATCCTTAAGAAACTGAGCCTCTTGGGCATCCTTGAGGGGGATAAAGACCATAGGATCGCCACCGGAAGAGACCATACGCCTGGTCAAGCCGACCACGGTGTAGTTGTTACGCCGGATCTGAATACTATCGCCAAGCTTGAACCCGGTGGCTATATCCGCAACTGCCTCGTAATGGTCACGGGTGATCTGCCGCCCACCCACGAGATAAGGCGGCCAGCCTGGGGTGCCAGGACTGCCTGCCGTAACACCAGTCACCATGGCACGGACGTCGCGCTCGCCTTGACGAACCTGCATCGTCAAATAGGTAACATTGGCCACGCGTTCGACTCCGGGCATATTGCGTATTCCACGCCAGGTATCATCATAAATACTTGAGGCTTCGGCGTAAGGACCTAAGGTATTCTGCTGCACCACCCACAGGTCTGCTCCACTATTATCCAGCAATGCTTTACCATCATCCACCATACCGCGATAGATGCCAGCCATAGACAGCGTTACACCTATCAACAATCCGAGCCCCAAGCCGGTAAAAACAAACTTACCCCAGGCGTGCATGATGTCACGACCGGCAAGGCTGATCATGACTTCGCCTTCAGCAAACGATCAACTATTTGAATACGACTAGTTGCTTTCAGTGCCTTTGAGCTATATACGACGATTCTGTCACCAGTTTGAATACCTGCCAGCACTTGTACATGACCATCTAGATCGGCAGAACCTAGGGTAACCGGGGTAAAAAGAAGATCATCATCTTTGATCTGCCAAACTCCCAGTTTGCCGTCAATATGCTGAATAGCAGCATTAGGGATGACCGGTCCGGTCGGAAGCACAGGTAACATAACGGTGACCTCGGTTAATTCGCCAATTGCTGGCAAAGGTGAGGGCATTTCATCAAACACTACCTTAGCAAGCATCTCCTCCGTCACCGCGTCAGCCACTGGTTCTACCCTAAGGACGCGACCTGTCAGCACACTCTCCTGAGAACGTAAAACTATTTGCGCCGACAGATCAGAACTCAACCCACGCGCATGCGTTTGAGCAAAGCGCACATTTATCCAGAAACTTTTTTGGTCCACCATCTCCACGACTGACTGACCAGCGACCATGGTCGTTCCCGGATCAGCATTTCTCGCCGTAATCAATCCATCAACAGACGATACCAGAGCCAGGTTTACGCGCTGCGCCAGCAACGCATCACGTTCAGCGCCCATTCGGGCAAATTCGTTCTGCGCTGCAGTCAGGCTTGTCCCCGCTATCTTTAGCTCAAACTTTTTAGTGGCAACAATCTCCTCACTAGTTGATTTGGCCACCAGCAATTCTGCATAGCGTCGCGCCTGTGTTTGCGCATAAGCGCGCCGTGCCAGAGCCTCATTCAACTGTGACCCTGAGCGTTGTAGCGCTAAGTCTTGAGCACGAATTCGCTCATCCAGATCAACCGGATCCATGCCACCAAGAATCTGCCCCGCTGTGACCTGATCCCCCACATGGACATTCAGAAACTTAATCCGTCCAGCGAAAACCGGTCCAATCTTGTAGCTATAGCGGGCTTCAACAGTGCCGATACCAAATAGCGCTGGCGCAATGGAGCGGCTTTCCACTTGAGCTACAGTCACAGGCACCGGAGCCAGAGGTCCAGAACGCAGGGAGACGTAAATAAAAAGTGCTAGCATAGGTACCAGCACTACAATCAGCGCCAGAGTACGTTTTTGCACAAAAAAATATTTCATAGAGTGCTCCTGATACCGCGGCGATAGATAGCAAAGGTCCGCACAGCATCCTCACGAATGTTACTGACATTACCTGCCAAGAGTGACTGCATCACCAACCCCTGGATCGAACCAATAAAAAGGCTGATCGCAGCCCCAGTGTCCAACTGCTTATCCAGCTCGCCTTGGTGTTTTCCTTCTTCAAGCTGATGGTGCAACCTTTCACTATAAAGCCGTATGAGTGTCCGCACAGCGAGTTTTGGCAACGTTTCTTCTGAGTGTTGCAATTCACCAAACAGCATACGTGGAACACCGGGGTGGTCGGCAACGAACTCCACATGTGCCATAAACATTGCCTCTAGCCCAGCCAATGGAGACCGAGCTTCCTGCATCGCATTATCCACCCGCGACAACAACTGTTCGGCTACCCACTCCATTACGGCCTGAAGCATTGCAGACTTGTTGGGAAAATGTCTAAAAAGCGCCCCCTGAGTCAAACCCATGCGCTTGGCTATAGCTGCCGTAGTAATATTATTTGAATTGCGCTCTGCAGCTAATTCAACCACGGTCTCAACTATCACTTGCCGACGTTCCTCTGCCGGAAGATATTTCGTTTTTTTATCCATAAGCGCTCCAAAAGATAGTAATTGATTACTATCATCACTCTGGGTTATAGTTTTGTCAATAGCTGATCTGATGTTGTTCTGATTAATATCAATCTTCCGCATGGCGTTTTGTTTTTTAGTTCGTCGGGCAGGCGTGCAGCAGAGATTTTACCTAGATTTCGTTACACCCGCCTGCGCGCGAGTGACGAGCATTTTGGTAACAGAGGAAGATCATGGTTAAGTAGATAATTTTTTAAAATAGCGGATAACTTTACGACACTGAAAAAGGGATAGCATGAAAACATTTCTGAAAAAAACCACCTTCTGGCGCGAATTAGTACAATGGGGATTTTTAGCTTGGGTTTTATATCTCGGCATCCGTTTTGGCATGTTTGTCCGCCATTTTGAAAGTAACGGCGTTGCCCCATTCATTGCGCGCCCCTCAGGTGTAGATGGGTTCCTCCCCATCGGTGGCTTGGCGAGCCTAAAGTTGTGGTTGCTCAATGGTGAGTTTGATACCAAACACCCCGCCGCACTAGTTTTGTTAGTCACCTTTTTGCTCATGAGTTTGTTGGCAAAAAAATCGTTCTGCTCGTGGTTGTGTCCAGTCGGCACCCTTTCCGAAGCGGCATGGAAAGTGGGCAAGAAAATCTTGGGGCGCAACTACACCATGTGGCGTTGGCTGGATATCCCCTTGCGTGGGCTAAAATATCTATTGCTAGCGTTTTTCGTTAAAATTCTCCTTATCGACATGCCAGCCAGAGCCATTGCCTCATTTGTCCAGTCACCCTATTGGTCGCTGAGCGATGTGAAAATGTTGCGCTTTTTTACCCAAATTTCCACCACCACCATCGTGGTTGTAGCAACGACAGCGGTTCTATCACTGTTGTATAAAAACTTTTGGTGTCGTTACCTGTGCCCCTACGGCGCGCTACTCGGCCTCGTCAGCATGCTCAGCCCATTCAAGATCCGCCGTGACATCACCACCTGTATCGATTGTCAAAAATGCAGCAACACCTGTCCGTCACAGCTCAAAGTTCATCTCAGCAACAATATCTGCAACCCCGAATGTACCGGATGCTTAACCTGTGTTGAGGTGTGCCCACAAAGCAGCCTAGCCATGTCCACCTTCTTGCCGCGCCAACCGCTACCGCGCTGGGTGTTTCCGCTGGTACTGCTGTCCATCTACGCGGCAGGTATTATTATCGGCATGGTCAGCGGGCATTGGGAGAGTTCGATGACCTATGGGGATTATCAAAGATTGATGCCCATGGTTGATCAGCTGAATCACTAGGTTGTTGATCTAAAGATAAATAAGAACAGTATAAAAACTCCACCGTGATAATCATTGCGGTGGAGTTTTGCGTTCAGCCTTATACGTCAATTCAATCTTTAGTGAGAGTAACGAACTTATTTGTTGATAGCAGAAGATCAGAGTTAATCAGGAATCAAAGAGGTGTTGCTCCTCCAATCTTTTTTTTAACAGGGATGGACAGGATAAACAGGATGGAATAACAGAACCAAATATAACTCAAACCAAGAGATTAAGCCTTTATCCTGAATATCCCTGTTAATATAGCCTTTGATTTGATCCTAGGGTTTCCGTCCGCCATTTTTCGTGTGTGTCCGTGGCTAAACCACTTCAATCACAAATTAATTAGGATCAATCTTCCGCAAGTGTTCTGTTCTTTGAGCCCGTCATGCTCGCGAATGCGGGTATCCAGAGGTTTTGCTTAGATTCCTAGACTCCCAGCCTGCGCGAGAGTGACGAACCTATTTGTTGCTAGCGGAATCAGGGCTAATTAGATTAGCGGATGTTGACAATGTGCTTT
>CAZHXF010000064.1:0-7769 GCA_964536375.1 uncultured Desulfuromonas sp.
TCATCGGCAATTATATTGCGAATAAAGTCTTTGGGGTGCCCATTGGTTGATTGCTGGGCTGATTGCTCAGTTTGTTCCGCGTTACTCATAGTTGTGCAACTACCTTTCGTTGATATGTATCATCAGCTACCATAATTACCACTGCATGCGCTGCGATGCCTTCGCGCCGACCGGCAAAGCCTAATTGTTCAGTGGTGGTAGCTTTAACATTTATTTGGGTGTGATCTGCCTGACAATGACTGGCTATGTTGGTTACCATCTGTTCCAGATAGGTTGCCAACTTAGGCTGTTGCGCCACCACTGTCGTGTCTATGTTGCCCACTTTCCAGCCAGCTCTAAGGGCTTTATCAATTACTGCCGTTAATAGTTTCAAGCTGGAAATATCTTTGTATTCAGCCGCGCTGTCGGGAAAATGGCGACCAATGTCACCTGCTGCGATTGCTCCGAGAATTGCGTCGCAGATTGCATGCAGCAATACATCAGCATCGGAGTGACCGAGTAGCCCCATCTCATAAGGGATCTCTACCCCGCCGAGAATAAGTTTACGCTCCGGTACTAGTCGGTGCACATCATAACCATGTCCAATGCGGAAGGGAACCATATTTTAGCCTCAATTGTCTGAGTTGTTATAGTTTTTGATTGCTGGTCAGTGCTTGGGCAATCAGCAGGTCTTCTGGGGTGGTAATTTTGATATTGCGGTAACTGCCTTCGAGCATGGTGACTGCAAAGCCTTGCCACTCAAGTAACGACGCATCATCGGTGCCGTAATAGTTGCATTGCGCAGCTTTGTGGTGTGCCGCGGCAATTAACTCAAACCGAAATGCCTGCGGGGTGTGCGCTGCCCACAATGTTGATCGTTCGGGGGTGTTCACTATTGTGCTCCCGCTAATCTGCTTGATGGTGTCTTTAACCGGTACGCCGATCACGCAGGAGCCTGAGCGTTCAACTTCAGCCAGTACAGCGTCAATTTGCTCGGCAGGAAATAATGGGCGTACGCCGTCGTGAATAAGCAGGATGTCTTTGGCCTGTGCGCTACAGGCAACAATTCCGTTGCGCACCGAATCCTGGCGTTCATTACCGCCACTGATGATGTCGCGTACCTTGGTAAAAGAGTAAGGAGTTATGCATTGCTGGCGACAAAACTCAATTTGCTCAGCAGGGGCAATAATATAGATGTGATCAATACGCGGGTGGGCATCAAACAGGGCAATGGTGTGGGATAAAATGGGCCGCCCATTAAAGCTGAGGTATTGCTTGCTGACTGAACCGCCCATGCGACGCCCCAGCCCAGCAGCGGGTATCAAAACTATTACGCTCATGATATGTGTATAAACCGCATATGGTTAAATTGTGGCCTAAACTTGGCTACAAAACTAAGATGGCCAGGTTTAAGTAAACCCGGCCATCAGAATTCGTGCAACACTAGGAGTCTGTCGGGCTTGGCAAATCGCAGTAGGTTTTTGCTAAGTCTGATAGTCTCCTAGAACTATTAGTGATGGAAGACCTTGTCGACTCGTTGACCAATTTGATCCTCATCAACGTTTTCGGCGAAAGCCATCTCTTTTATTACCAGACGGCGGGCCAGATCGAGCACTTTTTTCTCTCCGTAGGAAAGCTCTTTGCCCACGCTGATCATGTACAATTCGCGCAGGACGGCTGCTACAGAGAGCAGGTCACCTGATCTTATCTTTTCGGTATAATCACGCTGACGGCGGCTCCATGATGAGATGTTGCCTATGGGCGCATCGTGATCATTCAAAACGTCATAAACTTCGCCAATCTGTTCCTTGTTCACCAAACAGCGCATCCCTACCTGGCGGACATTTGCCGTCGGGATCATTATGGTCATATCGCTATCACAAATACGCAGTACGTAAAAATCGTGTCTTTCGCCGGAGAACTCTTTGCTCTCTATTGCCTCAATAACGCCAACACCCTGAGCCGGATAAACTGCTTTATCGCCAACACTAAACAACATGACTTACCCCTCTGCCTTCGACATAATCACCGGATCAGTAATTAGATATACATATACCTTTACTGTGTGACAATTTACTAGGATATTACAATGGCGGTGAGGTGTCAACAAAGGGTTGATTTTGTGCTGGATTACCACAGCATGCTGTGATAGCTTGCGAAGTTTACTGATAAAGATTTAAGCTCTTTTCCCCATTGATTCGCTCACCCTTTTGCCAATTTATTCAGCAGGTTGTGCGGCAGTGCACCATTTTCTGCGCCGTGCTTTACCCGGCTTCTTACCTGTGCTTATTCCTAAATTTTAAGCGTAAATATTTTTCTGAGTAGCACTAATCTTTCTCTTTGGTTGTGCTTCCTGTGTCCGTCATACCCGAAAAGCGGTTATCCAGAGTTTTTATCGCTAGTGGCAGATTGGTATTAATCAGGTACACTCTAGAGTCGGGCGATTGAACTGCTTCTGCACAGCGGTGCTTAATTATAAGCGTGACGCGCCGGTATGGTTATTATTGTCTGACATTTTGACTAATGGATAATTTTCACGTACAGTCGTTAATAAGTAGCTTTTAGCTTTCGTTTTATAAATTACTAATAGGAGCAGAATATGCAACGTTTATCATTGTTGTTAATCACTGTTATGCTGGGTAGTTTGTTGGTGTTGCCATCAGTGGCGCAGGCTGGTGGTCCAATGTACACCACTTATAATATGTGGTATGAGGCTCCCAATCGTATATGGGCGGTTAATTATAAGCGTGGCAATATTCTGCCTGCTGGAACGTTGGTTAAAGCTATAGATATATTCAAGGAAGAGTATAACCCCCACCAATATATTACCTTTAAGCGTGTTTCCGATAATCAAACTTTCAAAGTATTTTTCCGGCGCAAATTTCATCCTGGCAAAACTGTTAAGGATTACCGTCAAATGATGTTCAGCAATCAGCCCTTTAACCAGCAAACTGAGGCGATGTCTGAGCGCGAAATAAGCGCTATTTCCCGTGGAGTTTTAGTAACCGGGATGAGTAAAAAAGCGGTGCAGATGTCTTATGGTGTGCCACCGCAGCATAAAACACCTAACTTCAGCGCCAATATCTGGCGTTATTGGACCAGTCGCATGGTACATAAAGACGTTTGTTTTGGCATGGATGGGCGCACGATCAAGTGTAACACTCCAGACATGCTGTAACGCTCTAGTCCTTGTTGTGCATAGCTAGTCCTGTTAATACTAAATCGCTATCGTCACAAAGGTCGTCACTCTCGCGCAGGCGGGAGTCTAGAAGTCTATGCAAAACCTCTGGATCCCCGCATTCGCGAGGATGATGAATACGGGGAATAGAACCAGCGCGGAAGATTAGTTCTGCTCAGGTAGATAGTTGGAAAATGAGGTCGCCCACGTACTGTATCAGTATGGGCGACCTTGTTGTTTTAACCAGTATTTTTATTGTTATGCCAGTGGTTCAGATCGTAAGGATTTGATCAGTGCGCACATGTCCTGCTCGCCCAGTTGCTGCTGACAGGCGCGTTTAAACATCTCATTTGCCGTGGCAACTGCCGCCAACGGTACCTGTTTCTCATCTCCCAGCTGTACGGCTAGGCGCAAATCTTTTTGTAGGTGTTCCAAGGGAAAACTAGGGGCGAAATTTTCTTGCATGATGGCTTGCCCTTTCCCTTGAAACATCGGGCAGGCAACGGCACCAGCGCTGATAACTTCCAGCAATTGCTCACTGGACAGGTTACATGCCTGTGCTAGAGTAAGTGCTTCACCGAACACTGCCATCATGCTACCCATCATCATGTTTACTGCCAGTTTCATGCTGGACGCTGCGCCAATTTCACCGAGGAAAAGGCTTTTCTTGCCCATGGCATCAAAGGCCGCTTGAACCTGATCCCACAAGGATTTATCTCCAGCGGCCATAATGACTAGCTGGCCATCTTTAGCTGGTTGTAGCGAGCCGGATACCGGAGCCTCCAGATACTCTCCGCCGCGTGCTTGAACTGAGATACCAATCTTTTGCGCTGTTTCTGGGTCTACGGTGGACATGTCGACATATCCCTTGCCGGGGGTGATGCCTTGGATAACCCCATAGGGAGAGAAGCACACCGCCATAGCTGCCTGCGGGTCGGCAACCATGCAAAAGCTGATATCCGCAGCGGCAACAACCTCCAGTGGCGAACCGACCTGCTGCGCGCCAGCCGCAACTAAATTGTTGCACTTATCCGCGGTACGGTTATATACGGTTAACTCATGGCCAGCTTGCAGTAAGTTGAGTGCCATCGCGTTACCCATCAGGCCAGTGCCGATAAATCCATATTTTGCCATTATGATTTCTCCTTGTATTCTGTAGTTAATTTCCCGTCAAGCCCAGTTCCTGTTTTTCCAGCCGCAGCAATTTGTCACGCAATTCTGCCGCTTGTTCAAAATCAAGCTGTGCTGCAGCGGCTAACATTTTGTTGCGTACTTCTTTGATCTCTTTGCGCAACTGGGCCGGATTCTTCCATGCCGCTAGCTCTTCCGCAACTTGGAGCGCATCGGAGCTGACCCCTTTAAGATCGTCAAGGATAGTACGCATTGATTTGGAAATCGAGCGCGGTTCTATGCCATGCTCTACATTATAAGCGTGCTGCTGTTCACGGCGTCGCTGTGTTTCATCAATACACGTCCGCATAGATTTGGTCACCCGATCGGCGTACATAATGACCCGACCATTAACATTCCGTGCGGCGCGACCGCAGCTCTGGATCAGGGCGCGGGCGCTGCGTAAAAATCCCTCTTTATCGGCATCAAGTATAGCAACCAGTGCCACTTCAGGAATATCCAGACCTTCGCGCAGCAGGTTGATGCCGATCAGTACGTCAAAATCCCCCTGGCGCAAACCGCGAATTATCTCCACGCGCTCCACGGTGTCAATATCGGAATGCAGATAGCGCACCCGGATGCCCAACTCTTGCAGGTAGGTGGTCAATTCTTCCGCCATGCGCTTGGTCATGGTGGTTACTAGAATCCGCGCCTGCATGGCAACGGTAGCATTGATCTCATGCACCAGATCGTCAACCTGTTGCTGCGCCGGGCGTACCTCTATGGGGGGATCGAGCAAGCCGGTGGGGCGCACAATTTGCTCCACCACCACGCCTTGCGCCTGCGCCAGTTCGTAATCAGCCGGAGTAGCAGAGACATATACCGTCTGCAGTTTTTTACCTTCAAACTCTTCAAACTTCAACGGACGGTTATCCAGTGCAGATGGCAGGCGGAAACCATAACCAACTAGGTTTTCCTTACGTGAGCGGTCGCCACGATACATAGCGCCAACCTGCGAAACGCTGACATGGCTTTCGTCGATAAACAGCAGAGCATCGTCAGGAAAATAGTCGAATAGCGTCGCTGGAGCCTGACCAGCATCGCGCCCATCCATGTAGCGCGAATAGTTTTCGATCCCCTGGCAATAGCCCATCTCCTGCATAACTTCGATGTCGAACATGGTGCGTTGCTCAATGCGTTGCGCTTCAACCAGCTGATTGCGCTCGCGAAAATAGCTGATGCGCTGTTGCAGCTCGTCCTGAATACATTTGATTGCCCGATCCAGCGTAGGGCGGGTGGCTACATAGTGGCTGGCGGGGAAGATGCTGGTTTTTTCCAATTTGTTGAGTACGATTCCGCGCAACGGATCAATTTCGCTGATGGCATCGATCTCGTCACCAAAAAACTCAATGCGCAGCGCCAGATCCTCCTCGTAAGCGGGAAAAATCTCCACGCTATCGCCGCGTACCCGAAATGTGCCGCGATGAAAATCGCTGTCGTTACGCTGATATTGAATCTCCACCAGGTTTTTCAGTAGTTGGTTACGCTCCAACTCCAGCCCTACATTTAGCCCCAACAGCATGCCAAAATATGATTCTGGTGAACCCAAACCGTAGATGCACGAAACTGAAGCGACAATTATTACATCGCGGCGGGTTAGCAGGCTACGGGTGGCGCTGTGGCGCAGCTTGTCTATCTCCTCATTGATAGAGGAATCTTTGTCGATAAAAGTATCCGTGCTGGCTACATAAGCCTCGGGTTGATAGTAGTCGTAATAGGAGACGAAATATTCTACCGCATTGTCGGGAAACAACTCGCGAAACTCGCCATACAGCTGCGCTGCTAAGGTTTTGTTGTGGGCCAGTACCAATGTCGGGCGCTGCACCTGCGCTACAACATTGGCCATGGTAAAAGTTTTGCCGCTGCCGGTAACGCCGAGCAACACCTGATGCTCTACGCCAGCGTTGACGCCAGAAACAAGTTCAGCAATGGCCTCGGGTTGGTCGCCAGCTGGTTGATATGGTGATTTTAAGATGAATTTTGCCATGTGACTCAAGGATCCAATTGGGCATTGATATTAATATGAGAAAATGTCGAAGAAATGTAGTAGCTTCAGTTGTCTTGCGTGCTTATATGTTATGTAGACCTATTTGTTCTGACTACCAATTAAATTTCTCGCAACCAGACTGCAAAAAAAGGATTAGTAAAGCGCCAACCAGCAGCGGCCTTGAACATAATTTTACGCTCTGCCATGTTGGATAATGCCTTGCTCACTGAAGAGGCGTTAGCTACTTTAGCCTCGCGTACAAACTCAGCTGTAGCTACCTGAGAACCGCCGAGCTTAGACAGAGCTTTTAGAATGTTGACATAGTTAGCCGTTAGCCCAGCTAGTATGATTTCATACCCATTTTGCTCCCGCGAATAAATCAGCTTCAGAGCTCTAGGGAGTAGTTTTGTATCCACTTTTGCGCCAATATCGGATACCGACCACAGTGCCTCACATAACTGCTGCACATCGCCAGTGACCCCCTCGGCAAGCGTGGTTATTGCTGCGAATATGGCTGGATCGACTGAACGTCCACCTTCAGCAAATTTCACTAGCAAAAAACGGTTGAAATCCCCCTGGTCTAATGGGCCGATGTTTAACGCAATTGCTGATTTAAAAAAAGGCGAATCTGGGCTGTTAAATATAGAATCCATTCTATTGCGTACGCTGCCGGCAAACAGGTATGGCAAATCCCCCTGCAGCTGGACCTCACCGCGCATCAGAGATAGAATGCGCGCAGAATCCTCGATTTTAAGTATGTCCTGAAATTCATCTAAAAAGACCACGAGTGGCTTATCACCATGGTGTTTATGGATGAGTTGCAAGATATCCGTAATCGATTGCGGATCTAGTCCCTTTGCAGCATCAAAGCCGATCGATAGATCACCGGTCATTGAATTTACAGATAAGGTGGGTCGCAGGTGGCTGAGAGATTTAACAACGGAATCAAAAAATCCGCCCTGTTTTTCAACATTAACAAATGCCCTCAAGAGTCTCAAGCATAGGTCATCTAAATCTTTTACCTCCATCAAGTTAACCATTAATAGCCGATGGGATGCAGACTGGCGCATGGTTTCTAAAACTAGCGAAGTTTTGCCAATGCGCCTTTCCCCTTGCAAGACAACATTTTGACCTGTAGCAATAAAATCTTTAAGTTGTATGATGTCAGACTTGCGCCCGCAAAATTGCTTATCTGTAACAACAGACCCATAGCGAAACGGATTGTTCATAAATTTTCTCCTTTACCCTGTTTTGTATTATGCAATTTAGTATAATGCAAAACAAGATAAATTCGTCGTGTATGTCTATAAATATATGTCCATGACAGCCGGACGGACGTTGTATGCGGCTTACGATGACCAAGAAAAGTAAATAAGTAAACAACGTCCCCGACGATCCCTCGACTGTCTTTCCACCTAAATAATCTTGACAACTGCCTAAGGTGGTCAGTATTGT
>CAZHXF010000064.1:7869-8928 GCA_964536375.1 uncultured Desulfuromonas sp.
CGACTGTCTTTCCACCTAAATAATCTTGACAACTGCCTAAGGTGGTCAGTATTGTGGTCATAATTATTTGTCTTAACAAAGGAGATACACATGCAAGTTGATAATTATATACCGGTCACTCAGGCGAAAACTAAATTTCTTGATATGATACGCGATATCGAAGATGACACAACAATAGCTATCACCAAAAATGGTGTCCCAAGGGCAATTGTTATATCTATGGAACAGTACGAATCCATACGTGAAACGATGTCAATTCTAGCAGATGAAGCAACCATGAAACAGATTCGATCATCAACAAACGAAATAAATGATAAGCAAGAATTAGTTGATTTTGAGGACATTATTTAATGTATCGAGTGAAATTGACGCCAACTGCTCATAAAATGTATAATACTCTGCATCCAACAATAAAAACACAGATTAAGACAGAGATTAAAAACTTGTATAAAAATCCATATTTAGGTAAAAGATTGCAAGATGAATTATATTGCTTAAGATCTTTAAAAATAAAACGCTATCGCGCCATTTATCAGGTCAACTGCGAGAGCCATGAGGTTATCATTTTAGCTATTGGTCACCGCAGGGATATTTATGAAATTATCATCGCAAACCGTCAATAACGATGTTTCTGCAAATCTTCTTTGCCAGCAGGCACCCTAGATTGTAATCCTCTTTGTTTGTGAAACATGAAGAATGGTGCGTAGCGAAAAAGGGTGCTCTGGGTGAAAATACCCCTGATTTAAAGTAAAAATCATCTCAAGCTAGGTCGTTAAGTTGCGTAAATCAACAACGCCCCCCCCTTGGTTCTCTTTTAATAAATGATGATAATCCTCAATGCAATCTAAGGAATTTTTTTCCTTTTCAGTTGCCTGATAAACATCCCAGCGCATCTGTAGGGTCATCCAAAAATCTGCAGACATTGCAAAAAACTTGGCAAGGCGCAGTGCTGTGCTTGGAGAAACGCCCCGTTTTTTATTTATCAATTCATTTATGCGCTGATACGGCACATGAATCGCAGTTGCCAGATCACGTTGCGTGATACCCATTGGCTGCAGA
>CAZHXF010000065.1:0-8556 GCA_964536375.1 uncultured Desulfuromonas sp.
GTTTATCTATTTTCTTGCCGCTAATGGCATTCTCTACCGCTGCGATGGCTCCAAGCGCCTGGCTGATAACGCGCTGGTCGCGTTAACGCTGCTTATCGCCGATAATCGACCTGAAGGAAAAGATATCATCAACCTGATCAACCAAAGTAACGATTAAATATTTACCCCCAACGGCAAATAAACCCTTCCCCGTTGCCATGCGTGGTATTATTATGTCTCATGAATTTTATCCGCACCTTAACCGTGTAACCACAGGAGATGACAATGGGCAAAGGCATGGACAGCAAGAAAACAGACAAAAAAGCACCGGCTAAGAGCATGAAAGAGAAGAAGGAAGCGAAAAACATCAAAAAGGCAGAAAAGAGCAGGTAAGGGAGTTTTGACCTTGCGTTGGCAGATCAAAAACATTCTGACCATTCTAATTATTCTGCCACTGGTAGTTCTTGGCGGTTGTGAACAGGCGCAACTGGAACCAATTTCCGCACAGGGGACAATTCTTGCTTTTGGCGATAGCCTGACTGTAGGTGTTGGCACAACTGCGGCAAATAGCTATCCGAGCATTCTGGCGCAACTGTGTGACCGGACTGTCGTCAATGGGGGAATCTCTGGTGAAACAACCGCCCAAGGTTTGAAACGACTACCCCAGCTCTTGGCAGAAACCGAGCCCGAGTTGCTGCTTCTGCTCGAAGGTGGCAATGACATTTTACGCAATCATGATCCAGCGCAAACCAAGCGCAACTTGGCCACCATGATCGAATATGCCCAAGATATGGGCATACAAGTAGTGCTTATTGCAGTACCGCAGAAGAACCTCTTTTCCAGCCAGACAATGTTTTATCGAGAATTAGCAGACCAGTACCACCTGGTGTTAATTGATGATCTAATAGCTGACCTGCTACGCACGCTCGCCTACAAGTCCGATGCCATCCACTTTAACACCAAGGGTTACCGGGCACTGGCTGAACAGGTTTACAGCGTTCTCAAAAAACAGGGGGCGTTGCAAGAATAGTCTCATTTTGCATTCGCACAGGCTCAAACGCAACACAGCCGATTCGGGGAGGCATCCGAATCGGCTGTTGTTTATTAAACTAGGAAGAAAGGAATTTCAAGTTTTGTCTGCCACAACAAAACTTGATGGTTGTTACTCTAGCAATGCGGTTAAATATATAACAGCGCCAGCCACGTCTAAAATTGCCTTGCAAACCACGGATGGTGACTGTGCAGATACACACAGCAGCAAAGCCCGTATTGACTTTCATCAGCAGAATCGCTTATCTTATTGCCGCATCTACTTGCTTTTCACAAAGGACATACGTGCCACCTTTAACTTTTGCACAACCATGCGGTTTACGTGTTTGGGATGAAGAAATCCAGCGGGCGGAATTTAATCTCCACCCTGGCTTTTGTTATTCCCGACTGGAGGGCTGTCAAGACGCTTTCCGCTTTGCCGCTCTGATAGATACCAACCAGTTTCCCAGCTTGTTTCAAGCTTGTGCGTCACTGTTGGCTGAGGAATCTTTTTTTGTTCTGGAATATTACCCGGAAAAACTTCAGGTTTCCGAAGACGATGAGCTACCGGAACCGACGGTTTTTTATTCCCCGTATATCCCCACGGAAGAGATTCTCGAGACTATCGCCCCTTATATGGAACGCTTGATCCACGATGGTTTTGTTGGCTTTGGGCTGGCTAATAGCCGGCAGGGAGTAGAATTATTTTACTCGGAAGAGAAAGCCTTTACCTGTTTTACTGCCAACCATATTCGCACCATGGATATTTTTACTCAACACGGTCTGAGTTATACAAAAGAGCTTATCTTCCCCGCTGATTTTGCCCACGACCACCTATCGCTGGTCAGCATCGACACGGACAAACTACCCCCAGCGTTACGCAAACTGGAGGAACAAGACCTTGATTACATTAACTACTGCAGTGAATTGATTGAACTGTTTGACATGCAATCTACTGCCGATGGTGAGGACTTTTTTCTCTCGGGTAAAGAACAGGATCACATCTCCGCCATACTGGAACAACAACCAGACCTTGAATGGTCGAGCGAAGACGAGTTTGTTCACCTGATGATAGACTGGAAGGAATTTGTCAAAGAGTGCAGCCAGGGTTTTGACGGCGATCTAGAAGATTATCTGGGCGGCTTACAACTGCGTGACATTATTTCCACCGTGCTTGAGAGTGCCGATTCAGCCATCAGCAGAAAACTAGCAGATTTTATTGATGGTGCTGATGCCATATTTCGCCGCCAGTTAATCACCACTGGGCGGCACATCCCTAGTGGTGCACTGTGCAAAAACCAGCTTCATCAACAGAAAAATTTCTGGCGCTGGGGAGTTATTCGTCAACAGAGCGCGGAACTACGCCGCGACCTGATTCGCAGTGGCTGGTTCTCCAACAACTGAGTTTTGCCTATGATGCCTACCACCCAACCGACCAGCGCTGAGCCAACCACCCTGCTTCTGAGCGCTGTAGCAGCCGAAGGTCAGCTGCTCCAGAACTCCTTGACCAACAGCTGCGTGGTGCGCTGCGGTCATGTGCCATTAACAATCGGCTACATAAACAGACAACGCTATGCTATCGGGCACTGTGGACTGGGCAAGACCTCAGCCGGTGCAGCACTGGCAACAATTTTCAACTGCGTGGCGATCAGCCAGGTCATTATGCTGGGCTGTGCTGGCGCTTACCCCCAAAGCGGTCTCCAGATAGGAGACATTGCCACCGCTACTCAGGAAATTTTAGCCGATGAGGGGGTGGTAACCTCTGAGGGCTTTATTGATCTTAAACAGTTAGGTTTTGCCTTGGTTGAACATGCGCAAGACAAATACTATAACAGTTTCCCCTGTGCTGCCGACTGGCTGAGCAGCAACAAGATGGCGTTACAGGAATATGCTCGGCAACACAATATCCAATACCTATCCGGTCCATTTGCTACCCTGTCAAGCTGTAGCGGCAGCGCTACATATGGTGCCCAAATTCATCAACGCACTGGTGCCATTGCCGAAAATATGGAAGGTGCCGCCGCCGCTCAGGTATGTACCCAATACCACATACCTTTTGCTGAGCTGCGCGCTATTTCCAACATGGTGGAGGATAGAAACACCGCCAACTGGAACCTGAGCGGTGCTATGCAACGCGCCCAACAATGCCTGATCTATCTATTGAAGCAAGAGAGTAACTAACTGATGCATACCTTAACTCTGGGCTATTCCCCCTGCCCTAACGATACTTTCATTTTCAACGCCCTAATTCACCAGCTGGTACCATGCCCAGGAGTTGAATTTGTCGAGCGTCTAGAAGATGTAGAGACCCTGAACCGTTTAGCGCTGCAGGGTGCGTTGGATCTGACTAAAATTTCCTATCATGCGTTCGGTCATCTGCGCGAGCGCTATGTGCTCTTACGATCCGGTGGCGCATTGGGACGTGGATGTGGCCCCTTGGTGGTAGCAACACAACCTTGCTCTATGGTCGATCTACGCGGTAAAACCATACTAATCCCCGGAGAATTAACCACCGCACATCTGTTACTGCAACTGCACTGTAACGGCGTGTACAACACCAGAAGCATCCCATTTGATCAGATCATGCCAGCGCTGGAGCGGGGCGAAGCCGCAGCCGGGGTAATTATTCACGAATCACGCTTTACCTATGAGCACCACGGTCTGCACCAGATTCTCGATCTGGGTCAGTGGTGGGAACAACTGACGGGTCTGCCCATTCCGTTGGGGGGAATCTTAGCTCGCCGCGATCTTGATCCAACTCTGATACAGCGCATCGATCAGGCACTTAGAGCCAGTGTCCTCTATGCCCAACAACATCCGCAAGCAGCCAGTACTTACATTAGTGAGCACGCCCAGGAACTGTCGGCGCAAGTTACCAACGAACACATTAAATTATATGTAAACGAATTTTCCCTAGATTTGGGCGACGAAGGCATTGGCGCCGTTAATGAATTACTCCAGCGCGCTGAGCGGTTACAGTTAATTCCAGCATGTAATTTACCGCTTTTTGCCAATCCATAGTTATGCCGTAAACTTGACAGCACCAATCAGGTATGGGAAAACCACAGATAATCTATCTGTATAAATATTCGTATTTATTGCGCACAACGAGGAAATCATGAAAAAAGATATTTTAGAAAAAGGCGCCATTATACAACAAGACAAAGAGACTTACGCCGTTGCTCCCCATATCCCTGGCGGTCTCACGACACCGGATCAACTGCGCAAGATCGCCGCCGTAGCAGAAAAATATCAGGCTCAAGCGTTAAAAATAACCAGCGCACAGCGCATTGCCATTGTTGGTCTGAAAGAGGACCAACTCGATGCGATCTGGGCTGATCTGGATGAGCCGGTCGGTGCCGCAATTGGCATGTGTGTGCGCTCTGTCAAGATATGCCCCGGCACTACATTCTGTAAGCGCGGGCAACAGGATGCGGTTACCGTTGGACTGGAAGTTGATAAGAAATATCATGGCATGCAACTACCATGGAAATTCAAGATGGGCGTTTCCGGCTGCACTAATGATTGTGCAGAAGTGTGCATCAAAGATGTCGGTCTTATCGGCACCACCAAAGGGTGGAAAATCATGGTTGGCGGCAACGGCGGTGCTGGCGCTCGGATGTCACAATTACTAGCTGAGAAACTAAACGATGAGCAAGCTAAGGCACTGCTGGCGCATGTGGTGCAGTGGTTTGTTACCAATGACCAAAAAGGGCGGCTGGGCAAGTTCATCGAAAAAATGGGTTTTGAGGCATTTAAAGAGGAAATTCTCAGCACCTTCAGTGGAGAGTTGCCCCAGTAGCCAACAACTAAAGTACTGCTGCTAAAACTTTAGCAATACCTGTAAATAAAAGGGCACACGGAATTTCCGTGTGCCCTTTTATTGCGATTAATATCTTTTTGCTGGCTACATACGCACCGCTTTAATGAAGTGAGCATCACAGGCAGTAGCAATTCTGGCCATAGTATCCTCGTCAACGGGGGTATCTACCGAGAACACCACCATCGCCTCGCCGGCTTTTGCACGCCGTCCAAGACTCATATTGCCAATGTTAATATTGGCTTCGCCGAGCATAGTCCCAATTTTACCCAGCATACCCGGACGATCATCATAGCTGATAACCAGCATATGTGGCTCTGGAGCAAAGTCGGTCATAAAGTCACGCATTTTAACAATTTTCGGGGTGCCTTCAAACATTGTTCCGGCAATAGTTCTATCCCCAGCACTGGACTTCAGGACAATGGTCACCAAGTTCGAGAACACATCTGACTCAGTATTGCTCACCTCTTCGACCTCAATGCCCATATTGCGCGCCGTCAAACGCGCGTTCACCATATTAACCTCGGTGTCGGTCTGCTTATTGAGCATTGCCGCCAAACCACATACCGTCAGCGGGGCACAATCGAAACGGGCCAATTTACCGGCGTAACTAAAGATGATCTTCTCAGGATTTGCCGGTGCCAGCTGAGTAATAAATTCACCCAATTTAGCCACTAACTCGACAAATGGTTTCATGTGTTCCATCAGGTCTGGATCAAATTTCGGAATATTTACGGCATTTTCCAGCGGTTTACCATCAATATAATTGATGATCTCGCGCCCGACATCAACAGCAACATTAAGTTGCGCCTCAAACGTGTTGGCACCAAGATGAGGGGTAACCACCATGTTAGGATGAGCAATAAGTTTTGCCAAGACAGTATCACTACTAGGGGGCTCCACACTCCACACATCAAAGGCTGCTCCAGCAACCTTGCCGCTCTCCAGCGCTGCCAAAGTAGCAGCTTCCTCGAAAATACCACCGCGAGCACAGTTGATGATGATAACCTCATCCTTCATCTGGGCAAAATGGTCAGCGGTTATCATCCCCCGCGTTTCATCATTGAGGGGAGTGTGGACAGTGACAATATCCGCGTAACGGATCAGCTCCTCAAGCCCAACCAGCTTAACTCCTAAATCAGTACCGCGCTTGGCAGAAATATATGGGTCACAGGCGATAACTTCCATTTCAAACGCCTTGGCACGTAGCGCCACACGCCCACCAACTTTGCCTAAACCAATGACCCCAAGTGTTTTATGTTTCAGCTCTTTGCCGGTAAATTTCGCCCGCGTCCATTCACCATTTTTTAAACTGGCGCTTGCCGCAGGAACATTACGGCACAAGGATAGCAGCAACGCCATAGTATGCTCAGCTGCTGAGTTGGTATTTCCCAGAGGTGCGTTGACAACGATGATCCCCTTGCTGCTGGCATAATCGACATCGACATTGTCAATACCAACACCGGCGCGCGCCACCATTTTGAGGTTGGTGGCATGATCTATCAACGCTGCGTCAACCGTTGTACCGCTGCGAGTAATGATGGCATCGTAGCCACCAATAACCTCATGCAGCCCTGTTATGCTCAAACCTAATTTGATATCGACTTCAATACGTTCATCCGCGTGCAGTTCCTGTAACCCTGCCTCGGAAATCTCATCGGTAATGATAACCTTCATGATCACTCCTTCCCAATCGTCAGACTGGAATGCAATAGAAACGACGTACTCGACCACTAATAAATGTGGCAAAGAGGACACTCTAAGTTGTTTCACGCGTTCATGTCAATAAAACACTGGTAACAGACACCCACAGCAAACAATAAAACCGTCCTGCTAACAGGACGGTTTTATTCACAGTTTGATACTATCAACTGATTTATTTCACCACATGCAGATGCCCTTTTTTATTTTTCGCTTTGTTTATAGTCTCCGGCGGCATCTGCGGGGGCGGTTCTTGATGGAACGGCGCCTGCTGCGACGGTTCCGGCTCACTATCCAAGGCTGGCAATGTGCCATTGGCAATCATCGACTGAATCGAATCAGCTATCAACAAGCATTGTTTCATACACACTTTGCGCGCTGGACACTGCCTGCAATCGGCTTCGCCAGCTGCTGCACGCAGAGCATGGACGATAAGCTCAACACTTTCAAATTGCGATAATGGCACAAAATACATATTTACCTCCAGCAGTTACACCATATTCTAAGCTGTGGGCATAGTCCGCTCCGCCACAGCTGCATATTGTTTTAATTTTTTCATCATAGCGGCAAATACTGGCGGACGCAACGATTGTGGACCATCACTGGCAGCTTTTTCCGGATGTGGATGAACCTCGACAATAAGTCCATCGCAACCGGCAGCCACTGATGCATAACACATGGATGGCACCAGACTGACATGACCAGTAGCATGCGATGGATCAATAATTACTGGCAGATGGGTCTGCTCCTTCAGCACCGGAATTGCGGAAATATCTAAGGTGTTGCGCGTTGCAGTTTCGAAAGTTCGAATACCACGTTCACACAACATCACTCGGCGATTACCCTCGGCCAAGATATACTCGGCACTCATCAAAAACTCCTGAATAGTCGCCGACATGCCGCGCTTCAGCAGTATTGGCTTATCCAACCGACCCAACATCTTCAGCAGAGCAAAGTTCTGCATATTGCGCGCCCCAACCTGTAGCACATCAGCATAGCGCGCCACCAACTCAACATCGCGCGGGTTAACCACCTCAGTTACAATTGGCAGCCCGGTCACCTCACGCGCCAGAGCCAGCAGTTTCAAACCATCTTCTTCCATCCCTTGAAATGAATACGGACTGGTGCGAGGTTTATAAGCGCCGCCACGTAAAACTTTAGCCCCGGCCGCTTTCACCGCCAAAGCGGTCTCAATAATCTGCTCTTCACTCTCAACCGCGCATGGACCAGCCATGACAATCATCTCTTCACCGCCGACATACAGACCGGGGACAATTTCCACCTTGCTCGGCTCGGGGTTAACTTCAAGACTAGCCAGTTTATATGGTTTGAGTATTGGCACCACCTTCTCTACTCCAGACATTGATTCGATAGATTGTAAAACCATCTTACCGCGCTCATCACCTACGGCACCGATAACTGCACGCTTTTCGCCATGAATAACATGGGGCTCGTAACCCAGCTCACGAATCCGTGCTTCAACTGCTTCGACCAAGACCTTTTCCCCATTCTGCTGCATAACAATAATCATCTTCTGCTCCTTGTAAATTGCTCCATGAATTAAGATATGCCGCGGATGCAAAATAAATTAGCTTTTTAAAGCACCAAGCAAATAAAAAGGCCGTCGATATTCCCGACGGCCTCTTAACTATTTGTGTCAACACCCATTAAAGAGCTAAAACACCAAGACCACGGGAACACTAACGTCCACCCGCGGTCTGTTTTTTGAAAATTCGCTTTAAACCAGCAAACCTCCACCCCGGGCAGACGACTTAAAAAAATCGCACCAAAAGGAGAAGTTAAAAAAGCTGGAAATATAAAGTTGCATAGTTAAAAATCAATCCTCTAAAAAAATCAACTGTAGGCAATGTAAAGCACAGTTACGCAGCTGGCAAGAAAAATATACCACACTCAATAAAAAGCCACATTTCCTCCTTGACACAATCTTGTCAGCACGCTATAACTTCCTCCGCATTGCCCAGATAGCTCAGTCGGTAGAGCAGAGGACTGAAAATCCTCGTGTCGGC
>CAZHXF010000066.1:0-8024 GCA_964536375.1 uncultured Desulfuromonas sp.
TTATTTTATGTATTCAGTGTCATTTCATGCTTCAGAATAGCTAAGCAAAATTTATAGTGTGCTGCGTCCACCAATGGCTCGATGGAGGGCACTGCGCGCCAGCAGCAGGTCGCGTTGCATTTGCAGTTGCTGTAGCTGTAACAGAGTAAGAGTCTGGTGGTTTTCGAGTACCGCTAGGTAGCTACTGTTGCCATTTACATAGCGGCGCTGCTGTTGCTCACATACGCTGTTCTGGTGCTTTAGCTGGGTGTTGATAGCTTGCAACTCCTGTTCACGTTTGTTTTCCTGCATCAGCGCTGTTTCGACCTCATTCATTGCCGTGAGCACCGTTTGTTGGTAATTAGCCAGCCGTTCGTCTACCACGGCTTGGGCGCTGGTGATTGCCGCGCGGCGTTGCCCGGCGTCAAAAAGCGGACCGGTTACGCTTGCCGCTAGGTTGGCTAACCAATTATCAAATAGTTCATTTATGTGGTTGCTGTCGGTGGCTGCGGCGCTGGCACTGAGACGTAGAGCGGGCAGGCGTTCAGCCTGTGCCGCACTGACATACCAGTCAGCGGCTTGCAGGCGCAGCCCGGCCGCGCGCACGTCGGGGCGTTGTGCTAGTAAGTCTGCCGGTATGCCGATATTGGCCAGCGCATTGAATTGAGGCAGAGTTGTTTGGCTTGCCGTCCAGCGCCAACTGGGTAGTTCGCCGACCAGTAAAGCCAGCTCAAAGGTTAATTGCTGTTGCTGTTCTTCCAGAGGAAGTAGGGTTGCGCGGTATTCAGCTACGCGCCGCTGCTGTTCGGCGACATCTATGCCGGTAGCCATCCCCTGACGATAACGCAGTTGCAGCAGTTGCAATTGCTGCTGGGCACGTTGCCAGCGTTGCTGAGCCAAGGGGACCAAGCCGTCTTGGGCAACCAGTTTGATCCAGGTCTGTGCTACTTGGGCGGCAATGGTCAGGCGGGCAGTACGCCAGTCATCTTCACTAGCCTGCGCGCTTAAAGTATCTGCCTGTATATTGGCGGCTACCCGACCCCACAAGTCAACTTCATAGCTGCTGGCCAGGGAGAGGGAGAAGCTTTCGCTGGTACTGATCTGGGTATCACCGGCAAGTTTTTTCCCGCTGCGGCTGTGGCTAGCTTTACCTTCATAGTTTAGATCGGGCCAGTTGGCTGCTGAGCTGACAGTGATTTTAGCTTGCGCCTGTTGCAAGCGTGCCCAAGCTTCTTGCAGCGACAGATTTTGCGCCAGAGCTTTGTTGATCAGACCGTCCAGATCTTCCCAGGCGAAATCTGCCCACCAGTTACTCGCTTGCTCTAGGTTGCTGCTATACAGAGAAAATTGTGGCGGTAGCGTAAGCTCGGCACCGGGGCGGGGCTGGGGCGCAAAAGGGCTACAGGCACAGAGGGTAAACAATAACAAACTCACGGCATAAAGCCGGGCAGCAGATGTAGCTTTAGCTAAGATCAAGAGTAAAATTCCTTGTTAAATTGAGCAAGTTGTCCGGTCAATCTCGAAGATTAACCTAATTTAGCAGGTGAATGTGAAAAAATCATGGAGTAAAAGTGCAACAAATGAGGAAAAATCAAGCAGCTAGTTGTTTAATAGTAGTTTAATGGTTTGAAGAAATTCTGCTGAACTGCCAGCCGCGTAGCTGCTACAGGTGAAATGATCTTTTAGCCTGACTATGTCAGTGCATATATGGCAAAACCATCAGTGCAGCGAACATGCCGAGCGCGTAAATAAAAACAGCCACCTGCGTCCAAGGCAAGTGGCTGTAATAGCGTAGATTATGTTGTTGGTTTATGTTTGTCAGTCGTGTTTTATACCCAAGCTCAGTTCACCTTCGGCGACGCCAATTTCTATTTGGCTGTCATCGCCAACATCTCCGGCAATAATGGCACGACCGATACGGGTTTCCAGTTGATGTTGTAAATAGCGCCGCAGTGGGCGGGCACCATAGTGGGCATCGTAAGAGCGATCGCACACCAGTTGTTTTGCCTCATCACTCATGTTGATGCTGATGCGTCGTTCGACTAGGCGCTGTTGTAACTCGGCAACCTGTAAATCAATTATTTGTCTGAGCTGTGCTGGGCGTAGTGGATGAAACAGCACCGTATCATCGACTCGATTAAGAAATTCTGGGCGGAAATGTTGGCGTAAACGCCCTAAAACTTCATTGCGCACCGCGTCAGGAATTTCACCATCCTCGGTTACCCCTTGCAGCAGCACATCGGAACCGATATTCGAGGTCATGATGATGACGGTATTTTTGAAATCTACCGTGCGCCCCTGAGAGTCGGTGATGCGCCCATCATCCATGATTTGCAACAGTATGTTGAAAACATCTGGATGGGCTTTTTCCACCTCGTCAAACAGCACTACGGCGTAAGGGCGGCGGCGCACCGCTTCGGTAAGTTGTCCCCCCTCATCGTAGCCAACATAGCCGGGAGGGGCACCCACCATACGGCTGACGCTGTGCTTTTCCATATATTCCGACATGTCGATACGAATCATGTGATCTTCGCTGTCGAATAACGCTTCGGCCAGCGCTTTGGCCAGCTCGGTTTTACCGACACCGGTGGGGCCGAGAAACAAGAAGGAACCCATGGGGCGGCGCGGATCCTTGATGCCAGCGCGGGCGCGGATTACCGCATCACTGACCAGTTGCACCGCTTCATCCTGACCGATAACCCGTTTATGCAGCTGTTCCTCGAGCTTAAGTAATTTGTCACGCTCCCCTTCGAGCATCCGCTCCACCGGAATGCCGGTCCACTTGGCGACAATGCTGGCGATCTCATCGGCGCTGACACTTTCGTGGAGCAACTTCTGTCCTTCAGGGCGCTGTGCTGCGGTCTGTTCCAGTTCTGCCAGTTGGTTTTCCAGTTGTGGTAAGCGCCCGTGGCGGATCTCGGCAGCAGTATTGAGGTCGTAATTGCGCTCGGCAGCTTCAAGTTGATGTCCGGCTTGTTCGATCTGTTCGCGCACCTGTTGTACCTGATGTAGCGCCGCTTTTTCTACATCCCACTGCGCTTTAAAGGTATTAACTATGTGCTTTTGCTCCGCTAGCTCAGCCTGTAAATTTTTCAGGCGTTCCTTGCTGGCGGGGTCTTTCTCCTTAACCAGCGCCGCTTCCTCAATTTCTAACTGCATGACCCGGCGTGCTGCCGTATCCATGTCGGCTGGCATCGAGTCAATCTCGGTACGGATCATGGCGCACGCTTCGTCTACCAGGTCTATGGCCTTGTCGGGGAGAAAGCGGTCGGAGATATAGCGTTGACTCAAAGTTGCCGCGGCAACTAGCGCCTGATCCTGAATATTTACCCCATGATGGACTTCGAAGCGCTCTTTTAAGCCGCGCAGAATACTGATGCTGTCCTCTACTGTAGGTTGATGCACCAGCACCGGTTGAAAGCGCCGCTCCAAAGCGGCATCTTTTTCGATGTGGCTGCGGTATTCATTCAGTGTTGTTGCGCCGATACAGTGCAGCTCACCGCGCGCCAGCATGGGCTTGAGCATGTTGCCCGCGTCCATGGCCCCCTCAGTTTTACCGGCACCGACAATGGTGTGCAACTCGTCGATAAACAGCAGGATGCGCCCTTCACTGTTGCGCAACTCGGTAAGTACCGCTTTGAGGCGCTCTTCAAACTCACCGCGATATTTGGCTCCGGCGATCAGCGAGCCCATGTCCAAAGCAAAAATGGTTTTGTTGCGCATGCCATCGGGGACATCGCCGCGTACAATGCGTTGCGCCAGCCCCTCGACAATAGCGGTTTTACCCACCCCTGGCTCACCGATCAGCACCGGATTGTTCTTGGTCTTGCGCGACAGGATGCGGATTACTCGACGAATTTCCTCATCGCGGCCGATAACTGGGTCGAGTTTTCCCGCTCGCACCGCGGCAACCAGATCAATGCCGTATTTTTCTAGTGCTTCGTAGGTTGCTTCCGGGTCTTCACTGGTTACCCGTTGCTGACCTCGTACCGATTCTAGCGCTTGCAGAATTGTTTTACCGCTGAGTTGGTTGCGCGCAAATAGTGCGCCTATGGCGGTTTTTTTATCTTCACCAGCCATAGCCAAGAGCAGGTGCTCAACGCTGATATATTCATCTTTTAGCCCTTCGGCCTCGCGTTGCGCCCTGGTGATGAGCCGATCTAGGTGTTGTGACATATACACCTTTTGAGCGCTACCACTCACGCTGGGTCGTTTATCCAGTAAATTGCGTAATTCGCTTCGCAATGGTTGCAGGGCGACCCCCATTTTTTCAAGTAAGCGCGGCACCAAGCCATCGCTTTGTTCCACCAAGGCCATCATCAGGTGTTCAACATCAATCTCGGCATGTTGGCGTTCCATAGCCAGTTGTTGCGCCTGTTGAATTGCCTGTTGGCTATTGCGCGTCATTTGATCCCTATTCATTTGTTTCTCCTTCAACACAAGGTAAACTGCTCATCGCTTAGAAAACCCAGTTTATTTATCAGCAGCCTGCTAACCACCATTTGAACTCTAATTATTAACCTGATTAATACCAATCTTCCGCTATCGCCAAAAAGGTCGTCACTCTCGCGTAGGCGGGAGTCTAGGAATTCATGTAAAACCTCTGGATACCCGCTTTCGCGAGCATGACGGATACCGGGCGCAACCAGAGCGGAAGATTATTGCTACTCAAGATTATTAATATAATTACACTATAACTCAAATTCAACCACTGTCACTGGCGCTACCCTGAATAGTCTCAGATATGGTGTGACCCTTTGGGTACGCGGTAGCGCGCAGGTTTGGGTCAGATTAATATGCGAAAGAAATGCGTACTCTTTTGTTGTAGGATGGTGCTGAGGTTTGCGGACGCGTAGCAAAGTGTTTGAATGATGAAGAATTGATTGCGAGGTAATATGCTTAACGATTTACAATTTGCTTTTTATATTACCGCGCCTATTTTTTGCATTTTGGCGCTGGGGATCGTGCTGAAACGTCGTGGTTTGATTACCGATCTCTTTGCTAAAACCGGCTCAGATCTGGTGTTTAAAGTCACCTTGCCGTGTTTGCTGTTCGTCAAATTGGTAAAAACCGATTTCCGCCATGATCTGCCGTTGACCCTGGTCGGTTATGCAGTGCTGGGGACGCTGGTGGTTTTTTTCGTGCTCGACAGGTTTGCTACCCCGTTGATTGACAAAAGAGAGCAGCGCGGCGTGTTTGTGCAGGGGGCGTTTCGCGGCAATATGGGGATCATCGGTCTGGCTTACTGTCTGAGCGCCTTTGGCGATGCGGTTATTGCTGCTGCCTCAATTTACCTAGCGGTGATGACCACCCTGTACAATGTGCTGGCAGTTCTGACTCTGTCGCGCCATCGCCAAGCTGAGTTGGATGAACAGCGTAAGCTGACCCTGCTGGTGGATATTGGCAAAAACCCCCTTATTTTATCCATTGCCCTCGGGGTAGTGGTTTCGCTCAGTGGCATCAAAATGCCATTTTTAGTGCTCAATACCGGCAATTATCTGGCGCAGATGACTCTGCCGCTGGCGCTGCTGTGTGCCGGGGCTTCCATCCGCATGCAGGAATTTCAAGCATCGCCACCGCTGTACTGGTCCACTCTTGCCAAACTGGTAGTGGTGCCATTGCTGCTGACCAGCGGCGGAGTGCTTATTGGTTTGCGCGGTCCAGAGTTGGGCGTGCTGTACCTGATGAGCTCATCGCCAACTGCCGCGGCCAGCTATCCAATGACTCTGGCTCTGGGTGGCAATCAGCACTTAGCGGCAGCGATTATTGCCGCGACAGCGTTGGGCTCGCTGGTGTCAACCACGTGCGGCATCTTTATATTACGCAGTTACGGTTTAATTTAAGCTGATTAGCCATCTTCCGCACTGACTGTGCATCTTGTCGCTGCCATGCCCGCGCTAAATAACTCTACTTGACAAGTATATGTTGGAGCTGTAATGTCCCAGTTAGTAATTATTCTTATTGGATGGCGGGTATGAACCCAACTCAGCAACTAAGATTCGCAGCTTTCAAGGAAGCTTGTCGGGGCAGCAATTTACGCCTAACCCCGCAGCGTATTGATATTTTTAACCAGCTGGCTAATTCTAGCGATCACCCTACAGCCGAGATATTACACCAGCGCTTGTTAGCTAAACTGCCCACTTTGTCGCTGGATACCGTGTATAGGACTCTGGCTACTTTTGCTAGTTTAGATTTGATAAATAAGGTTGAAACGGTAGAAAGTCAGGCGCGCTTCGAGGTTATTGAGGTGCCACATCATCATCTTATTTGCCAGAACTGCAAAGAGATTATCGATTTTCACTGGCAGCAGATAGATGAGATTTCCCTGCCGGATGAAGTTGCCCAGTGGGGCAAAGTAAAGCGTAAAAATCTGGTTATTTATGGTCTATGTCGTAAGTGTGGCGGCTAGCCCTGTTTTTTTACCATCCTAGTAAGAATAGTTACTAGGTGGGATTGTTTATTGTGTAAAATCTGCTATGGTTGTTCGGTGCAACCTAATGATGAACGGTGAATGATTCTTGTTTGTTCGTCCTTGTCTCTCAAAAAAGAAAGGTTATGTACAATGACAAAGAAATTGACTACCAACGCTGGAGCACCTGTTGCCAACAATAACCATGTAATGACCGCTGGTCCGCGCGGTCCGATGTTGCTGCAAGATGTGTGGTTTCAGGAGAAGCTGGGCAGCTTTGATCGCGAGGTTATTCCAGAGCGGCGTATGCACGCCAAAGGTTCTGGCGCTTTTGGCACCTTTACTGTCACTCACGACATCACTCAGTACACAAAAGCTAAGATTTTTGCTGAAGTGGGTAAAAAAACTGAGATGTTTGTCCGTTTTTCAACGGTGGCCGGTGAACGTGGCGCTGCAGATGCCGAGCGTGACATTCGTGGTTTTGCCATGAAGTTTTACACCGAAGAGGGCAACTGGGATCTGGTTGGCAACAACACCCCGGTGTTTTTCCTGAAAGACCCGCTCAAATTTCCTGACCTCAATCATGTGGTCAAGCGCGACCCGCGCAGTAATTTACGCAGTGCGAAAAATAACTGGGATTTCTGGACATTGCTGCCCGAAGCTTTGCATCAAGTGACCATCACCATGAGCGAGCGCGGCATCCCCCGTTCCTATCGCTATATGAATGGTTACGGTAGTCATACCTACAGTCTTATCAGTGCCGATCAAAAACGTTACTGGGTAAAATTTCACTTCAAAACGCAACAGGGTATTCAATGTTTAACCGATGAAGAAGCCGAAAAGATTGTCAGTAAAGATCGGGAAAGTAATCAACGCGATCTGTATGAAACTATCGAAAAAGGTGATTTCCCACGCTGGAAAATGCAGATTCAAATCATGCCCGAAGACGAGGCTGCTAACTTCCCGTTTAATCCCTTTGATTTGACCAAAGTGTGGCCGCATAGTGACTACCCGCTGCACGATGTCGGCATGTTTGAACTGAATAGAAACCCGGAGAACTACTTTGCTGATGTTGAGCAGGCCGCCTTTAATCCGGTCAATATTGTGCCGGGGGTTAGCTTTTCACCGGACAAAATGTTGCAGGGGAGGTTGTTCTCCTACGGTGATGCCCAACGTTATCGTCTCGGAGTCAATCATCACCTAATTCCAGTCAATAAACCACGTTGCCCATTTCATAGTTATCATCGTGATGGCGCTATGCGCGTCGATGGCAATCACGGTAGCACCCTCGGCTATGAGCCGAACAGTTATGGCGAGTGGCAAGAGCAGCCAGATTTCTCCGAGCCGCCGCTGGCTCTAGAAGGGGACGCCGCCAACTGGAACCACTACGAGGATACCGACGATCACTACACCCAGCCGGGCAACCTGTTCCGCCTGATGAATGCCGCGCAACAAGCGGTGCTGTTCAGCAATACCGCCTGCGCTATGGGAGATTGCCCGCGCGAAATCAAGGTGCGCCATGCACGCAACTGCTACAAAGCCGATCCGGCTTATGGTAGTGGAGTAGCTAAGGCACTAGATTTGCCGATAGCAGAAATAGAATAATCTTATCGAAATAAAGAACCGTCATGGTTGG
>CAZHXF010000067.1:0-7946 GCA_964536375.1 uncultured Desulfuromonas sp.
CGGAAGATTAG
The DNA here is from genome assembly GCA_964536375.1 of uncultured Desulfuromonas sp. Classification (GTDB taxonomy): domain Bacteria; phylum Desulfobacterota; class Desulfuromonadia; order Desulfuromonadales; family Desulfuromonadaceae; genus Desulfuromonas. The sequence continues at coordinate 12 of CAZHXF010000067.1, forward strand.
TGCTACTCAGGACGGAAGATGTCGACACTGTGCCCATGCGCAGTGCAGCACAAATTCAACTCCAATACCTAGGTACCTTTTACAAGTTTAACACCTCACAAGCAAACATCTATTTTATGCGCGCCCTCTTGCACTTTTACGGCAACCACACTAAAGTATCCTTTTCTTATCAACCTACAACCAATTAAGGAACTAAAAATATGGGTTTATTGCGCCGCCTGTTTTCTAAAGCAAACGACTTACCGGCATTACGTAAGGCCATGACTCAGAGGCGTTATGCAGATGTCCTGTTGATCGCTGAAGAAATTACTACCAGCGAATTAAGCTCTGAAGAACTGGGCGAAATCAAAGACAGCACCCATAAGGCCGGGGATACCTTAGCCCAGCTGAATCTGGAGGAAGGGCTGTTTTTACTGCGTGACGATCAGCTCCAGCGCGCCAGCGACCATCTGCAACTGGCCCAACAACAGGCAGTATCCACTGAGTTGCAACAACAGGTTGAAGAGGCACTCAAACAGGTTGAACAAGTTGACAGCGACCAACCTACCCTTCCAACGACCAGCAACTCGTGCAGCAGTTGCAGTAGCTGTTCTTCACAAGAGATGAACGCAACTGAAACCAGTGACGAGGACCCCCTCGATTTAGATTCAATGCTAGAATTGATTCTGGGTAGTTATCCCCAGGAGCTAGCCCAACGCTACCGCCAGAAAAGCGCCGCTTTTTTACAAGCATTTGTGGCCGGCCATCAGGGCGAAGAAGTCGAAGCCATGAAGCAGTTCGGCAAACTTGCTGCCAGCGAACAGGATGATCTGTTTGATTTTGAAGTTGGATCGCTGATGGCGCGACTGGGTGAGCCGGTAAAAGGCTGCGATGCGCTGTATTCAGCCCTACAGAAGAACCCAGATTTCCTACTTGCCGCGGAAACACTGGTAACATTGTTGGTAACCATGAAAAAACATCAGGCAGCCATCGATTTCGTCAAAGAATTGCTGGATAAAAAATATGATGTTGCCTTTTGTCACGCCCAGCTGACCTCGGTCTACCACGTTATGGGCAACGGGGAGCAGGCGCTTCACTATGGACGGAAGGCTATTGACGCTGGTCAAACAGATATCCGCATTGTATTGATAGTAGCCATGCTGCTCGAAGCAAACAAAGAGATGGATCAGGCCGAAGCCCTATATCGCCGCATCCCTGCCGGTGGTGGCTGCGGCGGCACTGGCATCAACCTTTACCTAGCTGAGTTCCTGTTACGCCAGAAAATGGAGCTGCGCAAGGTTCTGGACGTCTTTAATGATGCCTGCCGTCAGGAAAAGGAGAACCCGCGCTGGCAGTTACGTGTAGCGCAGACATATCTCGCCCTGGGCTGGGATAAACGCGGACAGGAACTTCTCAACATTGTCGTGCGTGATCCAAATCTCATGGAGGAACTGCGCACAGAGGGTAAGGCACGGTTGTCAAGCTAAGCTGTAAGCCGTTGCATTAAATCCACTATATGCAGGTTTTAAGTAAAGTTCTTTCTGGGGATAAACTTGCAAAAGTCGTCATCCTCGTGAAAACGGGGATCCAGTTTCTTGATGAACCCATAAGACCTCTGGATTCCCGCCTGCGCGGGCATGACGATTACTGAATTTTCAAAAGTTTTGCAAGAGGCTCTTTGCGCAGAGCTTAACTTCTTTTTAAAGAAAGACTGATCCGTTTACGTTTTTCATCCACCTCAAGTATTCGCGCCTCTACCTGTTGCCCAACTTTAACCACAGCGGATGGATCTTTCACAAAGCCATCCGCCAGTTGGCTTATATGAGCCAGACCGTCCTGATGGACCCCTATATCGATAAAAGCGCCAAAGTTGGTGACATTGGTTACAATACCCGGTAAGCGCATCCCCACCTGCACATCACTAATTTTTTGAATGCCCGGGGCAAAAGCGAAGGCAATAAATTGCTGGCGCGGATCACGTCCGGGCTTGGCGAGCTCAGTCATAATATCCGTCAGAGTCGGCAAGCCGATCGCAGTGCTGCAGTAGTTTTTCAGATCAATGGAGAGCCGCTTTTCTTCACTGTGCATAAGTTCTTCAATGCTGGTGTTGTTGTCAGCACAGATTTTCTTAACTAAATTAAAACGTTCAGGATGCACTGCAGAGCGATCAAGGGGATTGGGGGCATTGTTGATGCGCAAAAATCCCGCGGCTTGTTCAAAGGCTTTCGGTCCCAGACGCTTGACCTTTTTCAACTGCGCTTTACTGGTGAAGGTGCCATTCTCATCACGATAGGCAACGATGTTATGCGCCAGTTGTGGCCCTAAACCGGAGATATAGGAGAGCAGCGCAGCGCTTGCCGTATTCAATTCGACGCCCACATTGTTAACACAGGAGACGATAGTATCGTCGAGACTGTGCTGCAAAGCTGTTTGGTCGACATCGTGCTGATACTGCCCCACACCGATGGATTTCGGGTCTAGCTTCACCAACTCAGCCAGAGGATCAGCCAGACGCCTGCCGATGGAAACCGCGCCACGCACGGTGATATCGTAGTCGGGAAACTCCTGGCGTGCAATGTCGGAAGCAGAGTAGATTGAAGCACCGCTCTCGTTTACCTGAACAACAAGCGGTACCGAGGTTAAAGCGCAGTTGCGGATAAAGCTCTCGGTCTCGCGACCGGCAGTTCCATTGCCGATGGCAATTGCTTCAATGGCAAAGCGTTGCACCAGATCTTGGACAATTTTCGCCGCCAGGGCTACTTTTTCACCGGGGATAGTTGGATAAATAACAGTATGGTGCACCAGCTTGCCCTGTTGATCCAAACACACTACCTTACAACCGGTTCTGAAGCCGGGGTCGATAGCCAGAATTGCTTTTTGCCCCAGCGGCGCTGCCATCAGCAGTTCGCGCACGTTATCGCGAAAGACCTTAATGGCAGCGGCATCGGCTTGCTGTTTAAGCTGGGTGCGCAGTTCGGTTTCCATGGCTGGTGCCAGCAGCCGTTTATAGCAATCCCCAATAGCGGCGTAGATCTGGTCCTTGTTTTTCTGTTCGGCAACAAAGTAACGTTGCAACAGCGCCACAGCCTCATCTTGCTCGGGACGCATAGCTACCCTTAAAAAGCCTTCGGCTTCGCCACGCAGAATAGCCAGAAGTCGATGAGATGGTGCGCTGCTGGCCTTTTCCGCCCAATCAAAATAGTCCCTGAATTTTTCTGCCTCTTCCTGCTTTTTCTTGACAACACTGCTGGTCAGTTGGGCTTTGGCAGCAAACAGCTTTCTCATTCTCGCCCGCGTAGGCGGATCTTCATTTATCTGTTCGGCAATGATATCCCGCGCTCCAGCGAGAGCGTCCTCAACACTGTGCACACCATTGTGCACATCTATAAATGTGCCCGCCGCATTTTCCGCTTTCTCGGTGCCCGTTAAAACGATCTGCGCCAATGGCTCAAGCCCCTGTTCGCGGGCAACAGTAGCGCGGGTGCGCCGTTTTACCCGATGGGGCAGATAGATATCTTCAAGATCTTTAAGGGTGGTGGCAGCATCGACTTGCTTTTTGAGTTCCCCACCATATAGGTCACGTTCGCTCAATGATTGAATTATCGACGCGCGCCGCTTAGCCAACTCCTCGATGCAGATTTTGGTGTCTCTAATGGCTGCAATGGCCAATTCATCCATGCTCCCGCTAACTTCTTTGCGATAACGAGCAATAAAGGGCAGCGTAGCACCTTCCTCCAGTAACTGAAGCACCGCATAAACGTGTTTACCCTCCAGCTTTAAATCAGCTGCAATAGTGTGAATAATATTTTTTTCCATAAATATACCGTATTGAAATCCTTTTATTTAAATCCTGAATGCACCGCGTATGGTGCATATTCTTTTCACTGTGGGCACCAGCGTAACATTTATTTATACGCATAAGCTTTATCTTGATGAGCTATTTTTGAAACCACTTTCAATATAATCCCTGGCATCACTTGACGACTTGGCACATTCAACTTAGCGAGGCAGCGTGACTTCAACAATGAGAATCATACGCTTACCTATAGCACCATCAGGATTTGCCTCGACAACCGACTTCAACCCATCATCCGTGGCAATATCAACGATAGTGACACCCATCATTCTTGTGGCATGCCCTAACCACAGGTGCCCATTTTCATCGGGCACTATTACCCCCACATGATAGTGCACCAACTTGGTTTTGTTGTCTGCCAAAGGTTTACTCATGGAAAACAAGTAGATATGCGCTGCGGTCATCTGAGAAACGACAGCGTTCCATGCGCTGAAATCGTGCAGTTGAAAACCGCGTAAATCGGCCCCATTGCTGGTGGATATATCCACACTCTGAGCGTAAGGCAAGACAACTCTGCGCGGCAACCCTTCGGTCAGATTTAAAATCAGATCATAACCAAAATCCCAATCTGCACCCCGCGCGGCATCAGCCCCACTATCTGCCAGGCGATCGTGAATAACCGCGTCCAGATGATAATTGCGTTTAAAAAAATAGCGGCAGCTGGCAACGACAAAACCGCTGCAATTCAGCCCCGGCGCTGGTAGCCGTGCCTGTTGATCGGCAAACAGGGTAAAATTACCGCTGTGGTCGATGGCACCATCTGGACGATATGGCATGCCGGAAAAATATCGCAGGATTTCCTGAGGACAAGAATCAGCGTCAAGCGCAGGCACCAGCCCCGGTGCCGCAGGGATTTCATCGGCATAGCTAGGCAACAACCACAAGCTGACAATAAGCACCGCGAGCAACATGCGCACCCTTGGGCACAGCATAGAGAACAAATCAAATATTTTATTCACTGAGGTATCATTCTCCACTTCTTATCCATGACCAAGCATACATAAACTATCAACTGCTTTTGACAACGATTGATATAGCCAGATCCAAATCCACTTCCGGATTAAACACTGGGCCCAATAACTGCGCCAATCCTGGCCTGGTCTGCAACCGGTCATCCCACTTAGACACACTGCATAAGCGCCGCAGTTCACTACAAATCCAGTTAAAATTAGCTTCACGGCTCAATTGACGCGCAGAACCGAGAGCCGCATAATCAAGCACATCCTGGCGCAGAACTATGGCTGGCAAATCTGGTGCGTAGATATGGCAAAACGGTTGGCGCTCGGAATTAGCACTCGTAGTGGTAGTGGTAACCTTCTTGCGCATAACTAAGCCGCCGGTCGCCAGCGCTCGACCAAGAGCAATTTTTTTCTTGGTGGAAGTATCACTGTGAACGTAACTGATAATTCCGGCACCACGCAGCAACAGCTTTACATCAGCATAATTCACCATAAGCTGCCCACCGTCTAAATCCCACAACTGCAGTTGCTCAGCAGCAAAACTCAGCCGCTTAATAATGAAGCGATTTTGATCAACTTCCAGCTGGGCGGAGTCGACGCATATAGTCTCAAAGCCAGCAGCATGCAAGGCATCTATGCAGGCTGCGGCAAGAGCGTCAGCAGCAAAACTGGCAACCACTGCCGCACCACCAACAGCAACATTAACCCGAGAACGTGCCTCGTACGGGGTAACGCCCAAAATAGCACCAAGCACCTTAGCCAGTTGGGCAGCATCACCCTGGGTGTTATGAATAGCGACTATCTGCATAAATTCACCATCAGCTTAAAAGACTTCCTTGCGCAAGAAACACGGTTACTGCGAAATGAATGACCATTTGACTCCAACCAAGCTAACATGATATCAAAAAGATAATTTGAAGATAGACCAACATTATGCTCCGGCAAACATGATAAATTTACCAATAAAAGATGAGATATACAAAAAATATCCCAGAGCATATTTAAAATATTTACCACATAAACGCTTGTATTTATTGATACAACCTATTTCTACATAGATAGAAACTCTCTCAATATGCCCCGTAGTGCATATTTGTTATATACGCTACGAGTGATTTTGGTTGTGGGATTTCACTGGTCATTTAAAAATTGTTACCTGTTATTCTGGTTAGTTATGGACTTAATTTTGTTGTTTTCCGTTCTTGGCACAACCTAAGCAACGTTAGTTAGGCAAGAACAACCAAGAACGATATATAAACAAATTAAATAACTGAACACATAATCAGGAGGACAACATGAAAGCATTTACTAAATTAACTACAGCGGTAACCTTGGTAGCTCTTAGTGCAGCTCCAGTATTCGCAGCACAGCAAGCGCAACAATCTAGTGGCCTGTTAGCTTGGTTGTTCATCAGCTTCTGCGGCTTGATCGTAGTAGGACAATTGGTACCGGCAATAGTAATGGGTATCGGCATGGTTAAAGGTGTGATCAGCGGTCACGCTGAAAACCACTAAGCATTTACTTACAGTTTGCAACTAGGCAACCACACAACATATAACTAAAAACACTCGAAAGGATCCAATCATGAAAACACTCACTAAAATCACCCTGACTACTCTGGCAACTCTTTTAGCAGCATCTTCAGCTTTTGCTTCAACAGCTGGCAGAGTAGACCACAGTGGTTTCATAGTTTGGGCATTCTTAGGCTTCTGTGCTCTGATTATTGTAGCACAAGTGTTACCTGCTATTCTGGTTATGCTGGGTATTGTTAAAGCAGTTGCCAGCCCAAAAGAAGAAGCTCATCAAAAAAGTAATTAATCTTCAGTAAAATTTCAACGACCGGCCACCCTAGGCACCGCTTAGGGTGGTCTTTTTTTATCTATCACAGGTCGTAACTCAGTTCGCCGCCCCCACCTCCCTATTAAATTTCATAGCACTACTTTGAGCAATTTAGCCGTATGTGCATCTCTACTTTTTCTGTGGCACATCTTTCTCCCCCATTGGTCGCCGCCGAACGCAAGGAGCGTCATCGAGAAATACTTGGTCGCTAACTGTTTGAGCGCAGCGAGTTTTAGCGACCGTCTCGGTGTAAGCGACTGCAGTGAGGGAACCCGACAGGGCAAGACAATTGCGGGTCATGTTTTGCATACTTTTGGATAATCCTAAAAGCATGGCGCGGCCAAGTGAAATTGTCGGGCGCGTAACCCGGATTACTTCAACCGATGATTGTTATTATCCGACCAATGAAAATTGATCACATTCCACCATCATAAATCCAAACACCAAAATCAACTTCGCGAGTTTCGTCCCGCATACGACGTACTTTTTGTATATTTTCAACTAGCCCCAAAAAGTAAGCAACGTCCTTTGAGGTCACACTAAACCAACAACATCCCTACAGGTGCTGTTGACAGACCACTTAACAGGTGCTATTTAACAACCTATAGGAGGTTGGAACTATGAGTATAAAATTTTCAGAAGACATCATCCCACTGACTGATATCAAAATAAATCCGGGCAAAGTTATCCGGCACACCAGCGAAACACACCGACCTGTTCTTTTAACCAGCCGGGGTCGGGGGGTTGCTGTCATGCAGTCGCTTGAGGATTACGAACAAGATGAAGAAGAGAAAGCGTTTATGCGTGCCGTTGTTGAAGGGCTAAGTGATCTTGACCACAAACGGCAATCAAACTTAGCGGATGTAAAAAAACGGTTAGGAATGTAAACAACCAATGTTAAAAGCTTTACCAATCATATTTACTGAATCAGCTATTCTAGATTTAGAACAGATTCGCGACTATTATCGCGAACAACTGGTGCCAGATATTGGCGAGCGCTTTTTACAGGAAATTATCGCCAAAGTTGAAGAGTTACCCACTCATCCAAGCCAAGGAAGAATTGTTCCCGAATTTAATCAACCCCACCTAAGAGAATTGATACACCCTCCTTTTAGAATTGTCTATCGCCTCACATCCAAGCAAATAGCTATCGCGCGAATTTGGCGTAGCGAACGATTACTGAAACTCCCTTAGCATTCGTAGCGTCATCGTCAAAGATGTTGCTCGCAGCAATATTTTTATTACTGTTGGATGATCATAAAAGTACCTGATTAATACTAATCTTCCGCTATTGCCACAAAG
>CAZHXF010000068.1:0-5315 GCA_964536375.1 uncultured Desulfuromonas sp.
ATTAGTTCTACTCAGGTAATAATTTATAGCGTCTCGTAACTCAGCTTCAGCGTCGGAATGAAAATAAAAACTCATTTTCCAAAACTGTCCCAGATGTTATTAAACACCTGGTCTCCATCAACTGCCTGCACTTCACCATTTTGCATAGCAGCCAGTCTTTTTTGAGCAACACCCTGATCAATTTCTGACTCCGGACGATTCAAGCTTTGCAGTAAAGACTCAACAACCAAAGTCCGCTCTTCAACAGGAAGAGAGACAGCTTCTTCTATCAAAGCAGCAGTATTCATTATTTCACCTCCAAGGCTACGTTAACGCTCTACATGTTAACATTATCCTAGATAATATCACAAAGACAACCCTGCAGTCATGTTCACAATCCAATTTAACAGGGATGCACAAGATGTTCAGGATTCTAACCCTGAATCAAAGCCGTTGATTTTATCCTGCCTATCCTGAATATCCCTGTAAATACAGCCTTTGATTTCACCAGCAAGGTTCACCGTCCGCCCTTTTCCGTGTGAATCCATAACTAAACCACATAGATCAGTTTCCTGCAGCGGGCAAATGTCGCGGTAAATCCATTGTCTCATGTAAAACTCTCAGTACTTCAATACAAGGTGCAGCAGAAGAAGAACTCACTCTAAAAACCACAAAGTGCCGACCTCGACGACCCTTGCGCGCAACATGGAGGGTATAAATTCCGGAGCCAATTTCTTCACGCTGCCTAGCTCCCAAGATATGGGGGCCATTAACCAAATCAGTTAAAGCCAGCGAGAGGGTTCGGGCGTAGGTCTTGCTTTGCCGTAGACCAAATTGAGTGCGAGTCCACCGCAAGATACGCTGAAAATCATCCTCAGCGGACTGTGTAAGTCGAATCTGCCAAACGGGTTTCACGGCGCACTGATCAATTGATCTGACAATGTGTCAAGGTAACCCTTGAGGTCCCCTGCTGTTTCAAAGGTAGAGTAGCGTCCAGCTTCACAATCCATTGTACCAACACCAGCCGCCTCCTTCAGTGCACTTAGGCGTGCTGTATTTTCCAGTTCAATGCGCTCAATGAGTCGTAAACCTTCACGTAGCACTTCGCTGGCGTTCTGATAACGACCAGAAGTTACAAGCTGCTCTACAAGGGCATTTTGATGGCTAGTTAAAACAACATTTCGTGTAGGCACTGGAGTTCCTCCTTTTATGCATAATGGCATAATATGCCAACAAGTGATATCAGTCAAGTAAGAGCCCCATTGATTTTCAAGGTTTCAAGTCCGCCCTTTTCCGTGTGCGTCCGTGGCTAAACAAATCAAAAGACGTTGCCCGCTCCCATAGTTTCCGATTAACGGTACACCTCATCATGACTACCAATGTCAGAAGTATATGCCTGTCCCATAGTTCTCTGTCCCATAGTTCTCGACATTGACAAGATATAAATAAGAACCTATCCAAGAAGGTGTTGCCCGACCCACAGTTTTCGTAATCCCAGACTAATCAGTAACACTCGTTGCAGTGATCTTGACACCCAGAGCCTTGCAGACTCGTTGAATTGTTTCAAAACGAGGATGGCTATTGGGACGTAATGCCTTGTAAAGAGCCTCACGCTTAATGCCACTAGCTTTGGCTATTTCTGTCATTCCACGCGCCTTCGCAATGTGACCAAGTGCTGCAGCGAGTTCACCAGCATCCCCCTCCTCTAGCACCTGGCGTAAATACTCGACAACATCATCATTTGGAAGATGTTGAGCCATGTCGAATTCAGGCAATTCATCAATATGTGTTTTTTTACGCATAAATCCTCACTCTTCTAATGTTACAGCTAAAGATTTAGCCATTTCAATGTCTTTAGACTGACTGGCTTTATCGCCACCACCGAGCATAACAATCAACGTCTCACCTCTCTGGCAGTAATACAATCTCCAACCCGGTCCAAAGAATTCACGCAGCTCATAAACACCACCGCCAACGGAAGATACATCACCAAACAACCCCCGCTGAGCTTTTTCGAGCCGTCTGAGTAAACGAATTCGCGTTGGCTAGTCTCGAAGACCTTTTATCCAACGGTCAAACTCTGGCATAATCTTGATAGTATACATCACCTCAACTGTAATCGAAAGAGGACGACATTGCAACACTTTTGCGCTAAAAAGAAACCGTTAAAAAAAAGATGTGACGTCAACTAGGAGGCTGACCTATAAAGAGTAAACTCAGGCGGCACCCAACATCTCCCGAGCCGCCTTCATACCACGCAAAAACTTCACCTGTCGTCGTGCACAACACGCGGCCATAGCCTGCGGTGAACCAACAGTGAGACCAAAAATATACATAAAATCAGTTGCACACTGAATAAACAACGCCGGATCAAGACCAACACGGCGTAAGTAAATACCTGTCCCATAGTTATCTCCATAGTTATCCGTTCCAGATCAACACTGGCCGATATTGAAATCGAGTGATCATGATAGGGTTGTTCTGTAAATATGTTTCAATTTTGACTATAATCTTGTAGTATTTTGACATTGGAGGCTTGACTATGGACACTAAAAATCTCGAAAAGAAACTTCTGCCGATTTTGCAAAGCTATGGCGCTTCTCGAATTGGGATCTTCGGCTCCTATGCTAGAAATGAAGCTGGGCCAAATAGTGATTTGGACTTGCTGGTTGATTTTACTGATCGCAAAAGCTTGCTGACCTTGGTACGCATCAAGAGAGAGCTATCTGAAGCTCTCGGCATAGAAGTTGACCTTTTAACTGAAGCAGCAATCAGCCCCCACCTTATTGACAGAATCAAGTCAGAGCTGCGGATCATCTACCAATGAAAAGAGATGATCGTGTCTACCTTCTCCATATCCTTGATGCCGTAAAGCAGATTGAACACTATGTTCAAGGCCTTAACCATGAAACCTTCATGCAATCTCGTTTGGTTCAAGACGGAGTAATTCGGCAATTAGAGATTATTGGTGAAGCGACCAAAAACTTATCTGTTGCAACGACTGGCAACTCCCCAGAAGTGCCCTGGCGAGACATGGCCGGGATGAGAGACGTACTGATTCATCAATATTTTGGAGTCGACCTGTCTGCCGTGTGGGATACAGTTAAACAAGATATTCCCGAATTAAAACAGTGCTTAGCCAAATTAATTGAGAGCTCCTAAGTCGTTGATTTCATACTAAAGTTGGCTCAAGCAGCCCCCAGCATCTCACGAGCCGCCTTCATGCCACGCAAAAACTTCACCTGTCGTCGCGCACAACACGCCGCCATAGCCTGCGGTGAACCAACAGTGAGACCAAAAATATACATAAAATCATTGGCACATTGTATAAACAACGCCGGATCAAGACCAACACGGCGCAAAATGTGCGGCGCATCCGCATCAATAGCGCCACGCTTATCAGGATACAACACGCGACCACCCCAATCGACCAACTCAAGATAGTCATGCAAAGCAAATGGAATGGCATTAACAGCGGTGCCGGAACCATCAAAGGGCATTAAAGGTGCCGATGGTGCCGACGGAACTGATAATGACTCGACCTCACCCTGTTCAGTCGTCACAACGTCATCGCCGGTATCAACAGAAACCTGACACGACTTAAGCTCTCTTATCCGTTCACAAACCGAGGTAAACTCTGACTCTTCAGGAGTTTCAGCCATCACGGCCCGCACAGGATTCAGATCAACATAAGCCATTGCTGTCAGCAGAGCCTTATCATCCAACAACGCCTGACACTTATAGCGGCTCTCCCAAAAATGGCCCTTAACCTTATCTTCCTTATTGGCTTTACGCGCAATATGTTCATTTAAATTCTTCATAAACCACGAAAGATTACCCAACCGCTCTCGATACACCGCGGCCAGCTGTTCGACACGAAACAGCTCACCTTCACTCATATCGCACCGTTGATCTGACAAATAACGGCTAATCAATATCGGACCTTTATAAAGCTGAGTCCAGCGCTGAACCACCTCTTCAGTGGATAATTCATCAGGACGCTCATTATCCACCCGCACCACAATGTGATAGTGATTGCTCATCACCGCATAGGCCGCTACATCAATAGTAAAAACAGCGGCAAGCTGTTTAATGCGCTGCATCACCCAATCACGACGATGCTCGTAACTTTGCCCAGTCGTATAATCGTTACCACACAGATATGCCTGACGAACGCAACGCGAGACGCAGTGATACCAAAGGGTATCATCAAGAGAAAGCTGGGAGTAACGGGGCATCGTCATAAGCAGGAAAATCCTTTCAAAAGAACAGCAAAGGGACGATCTAAAACTCTGATCCTAATCTAACCCTAGGGCTCGCCAATAAGGTTCAAACCCCTGAGCAACGGTATCAATCATTAGCTGCAAAAAAGGGCAATAATCATCAGACACATGAGCACGGTCCAGGGCTTCGTAATACTCCAACCTTTTCTCAATCGGCAGCACAACTGCTGGAAAACCACTTTTCATCAGCTCAAGATTCATCAACAAACGCGCTGTTCGACCATTACCGTCAACAAAAGGATGAATTTTCACAAAATCGGCATGCACCATTGCTGCACGCTCTACAGGATGAAGCTGTTGCGCCCCCGTTGCGCACCAATCAACAAACCGACCCATCTCATCAGCAACGCTAAACGAATCTGGCGGTACATGCTGAGCACCAGATATAACAACATTAACCTTTCGATACGATCCGGCATTTTCATCGTCAATATTTTTCAATATCAACTGGTGAATCGACTTAATATGCCACTGCGAAAGATACCCACCGGCAGAGACTAAAGCTTCAACATAGCCGATAGCTTCCCGGTGATTTATTACCTCGAAATGTTCGCGCAATGTCTTGCCACCAACAGTAATCCCCTCTAAAGCCACCTTTGTTTCTTTAAGCGTCAAAGTATTGCCTTCAATCGCATTCGAATTATAGGTCCAGCGCAACACAAGATCTTCATGAAGATTGTTAACAACCGCAAGAAGCAACGGTCGAAATGAATCCAACTTCGCCTTCATCTCATCAAGCATTTCATAACTTACTGTCATAAACCATCCTCCATAAACACAACACCATTCAGCTATCATGACAACAACATAGCGGAAAGGGACATTTCCGAACAACCAACCGACACTCGTAACCTACCCTGCAGCACAATCGCTACCGCTCAAATACGCCTGCCAAACACAACGTGAAACGCAGTGGCACCAGATGGTATCTTAAGTGAAAGCTCAGAGTAACGCAGCATGACCATAGAGTGAAAATCCTCTGGTAGCATTGACACAGATATTAACGAAGGGAAACCTTGATGTCAAGAAGTATATGCCTGTCCCATAGTTCTC
>CAZHXF010000068.1:5415-7913 GCA_964536375.1 uncultured Desulfuromonas sp.
TGTCCTTTAGTACTCGTCGACATAAGAAGCCATGACGAGGTTTACCGCTAGCCGAGACCTTGCGCCCTACCTCATCTCCCACCCAAATTCGCTGATGTTTCGTTTGGTAGAGTCGAAGTTTATACCGATCAGATAAATATCGTTACCAGCACTCTGATACTTCTGGTGATAGTTCATGTCTTTAATCTGCTGTAGGGCCTTACCTTCGCCATCAACTTTAAACTCAATGATGTAGATGTTGTTACCCACCTTAATAGTCAAGTCGATACGACCCAGACTTGTGGTATCTTCTGCAGTAAGATCTAACCCTAAACTAGCTAAGTAAGTATAGACAATGCTGGCATAATAGCCCTCATAAGCACTTATTTTATTATTGGTATAGTTAGCGTGAGATATCGAAGCAAAGACGCCTATAAGAGCATTATGGAACTGCTCCATATCACCCTGCTGTAAACTGGCATATAATAACTTTTTATCTGGCAAGGTATTACTGACACCCGTAAGTGAGCTGGCTACAACATCATTAAAAGACATGGTTACTTCGCGGTTGGGAAAGTCGAGTAAGTACTCTACTCCCAGTCCAGTGTCTTCTACCCCTTTTATGCTCAAGTAGCCTGACTGAAACAAGATAGGTTCCAGCTCTATATTCTCTATGTCATAGCTATCTATAATGCTTTTGCTAACACGTAGGTTGTCCAGACGGGGAACATAATAATTGTTTTGCTGGATCAGCTTGATCAACAAAGTTGGAGTACCTGTAGCGAACCAGTAGTTCTCAAACACCTTGCCTTTATCTATAAACAGCAATATGTCAAACGGATTGTATACAGGTTCACCGAGGAAGCTATAGCCGTTATACCAATCTCTAACCTTCTCCATGTCTACACCCTGTAGATGATCAGAAAAGGTGGTTTCTAAGTCGTGTTGGGTGTAGCCACAAATAGTAGCATAACGCTCATCTAAGCTAATATCATTTAGGTTATTTAGTCCACTGAACACCGAGACCTTACTAAACTTACTGACACCAGTAAGCAAGGAAAACTTCACGAACTCATCGCTGTCTTTAATGGTAGTGTACAGATCTCTGAGGACTTCACGACCCAGCTTAGCAACTTCTACTTGGTCAATATTATCAACAATAAGCTTATCGTACTCATCTACCAGAATAACAACTTTTTGCCCGTATTTATGATAAGCCTTTTCGATTAGTTCTTTAAGGCACACCCCACCAGCTTCAGGATGTTGACATTCTATCTGTAACCGCTTCTGGTTGGAGTTCATGATACCGCCCACCATCATCTGCATCGAAGCTAAGTCACGAGCTACACCACCAAAGCTAATTTTAATAACTGGGTACTTGGTATCCCAATCCCACTTATCATAGATATATAAGCCCTCAAATAGCTCCTTACGACCTTCAAACAACGATTGCAGGGTTGAGATAAGCATACTCTTGCCGAAGCGACGAGGACGGGAGAGAAAGTAATAGCTACCCTCTTCTACCATTTTTAAAACCAGCTCGGTTTTATCTATGTAGAGGTAGTCACCTTCAATAACTTTAGAAAATGTCTGAATCCCAACGGGAAGTTTTGCTAACTTTGCCATACATGATCTCCATATCCTTCACTGGTGGTACTTTACACCTATCCTAATCTATACATATTATCTTGAAGCTAAGTAATTCGCAAAGGTTTACTACCTAAATATTACTAGTAGGCTTAGCCTTATCACTGCCCGTACCCATCTTCTGCTGATTACTGATGTTTCTATCCTACAGCGACATTCCCACCTTTAAACACGGCTCGTGCTGTAGATATTCCACGCAAATAACGATTCTGCCGTACTGCAGCCAACTCCACAAGTTTTTCTGGAGTACCAACCGCGCAACCGAACTCTTTTAGGAGATGATCTGCATAATCAATAAAAGCATCAGCATCTATGCCCAAACGAGTTAAAATTTCAGGTGTTTTTTCAAGAATACACCCGCGTTTATTAGGATGAATAACTCTTCCAACACAATCGACCAATTCAAGATAATCATCAAAGGAAAAGGGTATCCCAGCAGACAAGCTACAGGTAGGTTCAAACGGCAGCAATGGTGCTTCAGTGAGTTTCTGTAAGACAGATTCAATGCGTAAGTTCAGCACCAGACTGCGCTCTTTTGTCGATGCTGAATGTTTTTTTAAACCAGTTAGCCCTGGAACTTTCTTGCCAGAATCAATCGTCTTTTTTCCTGAGATATTGGATAAATCATCAATACGTTGCTTAACTGAGGTATGGACGCTATCTTCAGGTGTTTCGGCAATACCAGCACGGATGGGATTCAAATCTACATAAGCCATAGCTGTTAACAGCGCCTGTTCATCCAACAACGCCTGACTCTTGAAGCGTCCCTCCCAAAAACGACCAGTGCAATTATCTTCAGCATTCGCCATACGAGCAATACTCTCGTTGAGAACGCGCATCATCCACGATAAATCGCATAAACGCTGACGGTA
>CAZHXF010000069.1:0-7827 GCA_964536375.1 uncultured Desulfuromonas sp.
TTTTTATGCTAATTTAGCGTTATGGTAGTTTTATGGTTTTTATGCGGCGATCCGCCTGGGTCGCCGCTTTTTTGTATTTATCATTACCGGATTTCCAACATTCAGTTCTTATCTTCTCCTAGCACCCTGCGCACGGTTTGCAACAATTCTGGCAAATCAAATGGTTTCAGACAAAAAGCACTGATGCCAAGTCTCTTGGCTTTATTCTCATCAATCTTACTACTGTAGCCAGTACTTAGAATGGTAGGAATATTGGGGCGGATATTTTTGATTTCCCGAATCAACTCTTCACCGGTAATATTGGGCATAGTCTGATCTGTAATCACAAGATCATAATGCTCAACATTGGCGCTAAAGAGCTTTAAGGCTTCGACGCTGTTGGTCATAGTGGTGACCTGATAACCCATCGCTGTCAGTAATTGCTCACCCAGATCGGCAATAATTGGGTCATCATCAACAAACAGGATCTTTTCTGTCCCTTTGAGTAAAAGATTATTGGTTGTTTTTGCTGCTGTGGCTGTTTTATCGACAAGCGGCAGGTAAAGATCAAATACCGTTCCTTGACCAAGGATGCTGTTAACCTTAATAACTCCCCCATGCTGCGCAACAATCCCCTGCACTGTTGCCAACCCCATCCCGGCGCCTTCGTATTCTTCTTTGGTAGTAAAAAAAGGATCAAAAATTTTATCCAGCACTTCAGCTGCTATCCCACAGCCACTATCCTGAACACTGAGCTTGGCATAAAAACCGGGAGAAGCTTCAAATTGGGCGGGAACGTCTGTCGCGCTCAATTCAACATTATCCAGCATTATCTTCAACTCCCCTTTTTCATCCATAGCATGAACAGCGTTATTGCAAAGATTGATGAGCACTTCCTGAATCTGTGAAGAGTCGGCATTTACAACCGTACGTATCCTCCCAGGTTTCACCTCAAAGTTTAAATTAACCGTTGTTGGCAACGTTGATTTCAGCAAGGCAATAGTTTCACTGATCACTTCAGTACACTCAATAGGCTCTTTTTTAAGTGCTGCTTTCCGGCTATAAGACATAATTTTTTTCACGAGATCTCGTGAACGCAGCGCCCCTATTTTGGCATTTTTCAGCAAGGGGATGACCTCACTGTTGTGTTCTTTCATCTGCGCCAGTTCAATATTACCCAGAATTATCGAGAGATTATTGTTGAAATTATGCGCCATCCCTCCAGCCATATAGCCTACGGCCTCCATCTTGTGTTTCTGCTGCAGTTGTTCTTCAAGATTACACTGAGCTGCTTCGGCTTGTTTGCGCGCAGTAATATCTACGCCTAGAGACAGAACCCCAAAAACTGCGCCATGAACATCTTTAAGTGTTTTATTGTACCATTCGATCAAGAGCACGCGCCCATCCTTAGCCACAATGGGATTGATCAACCCTCTGACCTCAATATCATCGACAGCTTTTTTAAATACTTCACGGATTTCTGCATAGTCAGCTGGGGGTAAAAAGGTATCGAACCAGTCCTTACCCTTCACTGCATCCTCTTCATATCCTGTTATTTCAGCCATATAGGGATTAATTCGACGAATGCGACCTTCGACATCAAGGATCAAAACAATCATCTGTGCTGTATCAATCAGACTGGTGGAAAAGGCTCTCTCTTGCTCAAAATTCAGCTGGGCCTGTTTACTTTGCGAGATATCAACATGGAGTCCGGTAAAGCGAGTCGGCTGACCATTTTCATCGCGCTCAGTAATCTCACCCTGCCCAAGAATCCACATCCATTCGCCGGGCTTGGTCTTGAACCTGAATTCAACAGTATAAAAATCTGATTCCCCGGCAAGGTATTGCTGAAAGGTTTTTCGTACTAGAGCAAGGTCATCAGGATGAATCCGTTTTTCGAATTCTTCAAATTTAGGGGGAAACTCATCGGGCTCGTATCCCGCGATTCGATAATAGTTTGGACCGAAAGAGGCAATTCCTTCAGCAATACGCCAATCCCAAGTTCCACATTTTGCCCCTTTAAGGGCCTGCGAGAGCAGTTGTGCATTATATACCGGAGTGTCCATTGATCATCTCCCATGAAACATCAGCAGCTGTTGTTGTAATGACCTGGCGGGGCTAGCTAAATATAAACCGGAATCCCTACATATATCCTGCGTGCTTATTTACCATGCTACAATTTAGCAGAGAAAAGTGATATATCCAGAAGGTACAGAAACAACCTTACCTAGCGCACTGATTAAAGCGACAAGAGGAAACATGTTTTTCAAAACGATCATACTCATATTTTTACTTCTTTATCTCGCTGGTTGTACAAAATCACAAACAGACACTACCGAACCAAAGCAACAACAGCCAGCTAACATAAAACCTCGGCTACAGGAGCATACGACCGGGGCAACTAAACCTCAGATCATCAGTGAAGAAGACCTTAAACCCAGTGTACAATATCTAAAATCAATTGCCAGCAGCAAAGAAAACCCTTTACTCGCCGCGCCGCCCACAGAAACAAAGGCAATACAAACTCCAGCGGCAAAACCCATAAAAATAGGCACAGGCTTCCTGATAGACAAGACCGCCGAGGACTGGCAAAACTCTGTCGAAGGGGCAGAAATAAAAGTTGACGTTAAACTCTAGTAACGACGCACCGCAAATAATTACTGCTAGATAATGCCATTTATAAGCACGCTTTCGCCCAACTACCAAAAGGACATTCACGGCAAACAACCACTCACCCAGTCGACAAGTCAGCACATTTACGCCACTTTATACATTTGGCTTAGCTGATGACTGAATAGCCACAGAAAAATAACGTGCTAGACTCAAGTAGTGTGCGGCACTAGAATGATCGCTGGGTACAATGTACAACTGAACAGTTAGTGTGTCACCCAACCAGGCGCGCTACACCAACAGGCTATATCCTTGGAGGACTACGATGAATAAACGATCTCCGATTCTCATGGCAATAGCTGCAGCCCTGAGCTTTCTCTCGCTATCGTGTTCTTCTACAGCTAAACACCCGGCGGGTCTTGCCGCTGGCACCCTGTCCCCTTGCCCAGATAGCCCCAATTGTGTATTGAGTGAGCAGGAAGATAGTAGCGCATATATCAAACCGCTAGCCTTTAGCCTGCCCCCCGAGCAAGCTTGGCAAGCTCTCAAACTGTCAATTCAAAGCATGGGTGGCACCATTGAACAAGCCGAAGACAACTATCTATGGGCAACTTTTCGCAGCACGATAATGCGTTTTGTTGATGACGTAGAGTGTAGACTGGATAGCGAGCAGAGTATTATTCACCTACGCTCGGCCTCAAGGGTTGGCCATTCTGATTTTGGTGTCAATCGTAAGCGGATGGAAAAATTACGCCAGATTTTTGCCCGCGAAATCGAGCAGGCAACCCAAGACGAGTCTAAAACCAACTAGTGCTACTGCACATTACAGGCACCAGCGCTACGCCAGCATAGAGGCTTCACACCTAAAAGAATGGAGAGACAAGATGAACGCAATTATTAACGGCGCAAATATCTATTATGCAGACAGCGGTAAGTCGACAGGAACGCCAATCGTGCTTGTCCATGGTTTTCCCTTTAGCAGTGCCATGTGGGCAGATCAGCTAGACGTTATCGGCAGCGATTACCGCACCATCGCTTACGACCTGCGCGGTTTGGGTAAAAGTACTTTGGGGGACGGGCAGTATACCGTTGAGGGGCACGTCGATGATCTGCTGGCATTGCTGGATCACCTGAGTATTGATAAAGCCATCATCGTGGGTTTCTCGATGGGTGGCTATATAACCCTCAGAGCCATGGAACGTAATCCTGAGCGTTTTCTCGCCGTTGCCCTGTGCGACACCCGCTGTGAGACCGACGACAATGCCGGTAAAATAAAGCGCGCCAACGCAGCGACCACGGTGAAAAAGACTGGGGCAGCGAAATTTGCCGACGCCTTTATCCCCGCAGTTTTTACCCCGACCTCGGTGCACAACAACACGAGCGCAGTTGCTAAAATCAGAGAGATAATCAGCACAACTGATCCTGTGGCAATCGCTGGCAATCTAATTGCCATGGCAGCACGCAGCGACACCAGCGCCTCTCTTAGCAAGATCACGGTGCCGACACTTATTATGGTGGGTGAACTGGATGCCGTCACCCCACCACCAGCGGCAAGTTTTATGCACGCCAACATTGCCGGTGCCGAATTACAGCTGATTCCCAATGCTGGGCACATGAGCAATCTGGAGAATCCACAAGCTTTCAATAACCACTTGATAGATTTTTTACAGCGGGTTGCAAAGCTGTGATTTACTCAAGCTGGGATAACCTGTTTATTCAAGCACGCAGGCTATCCCAGCCTAACCTTATCTAGCAATTTGCGCCCCATGCGGGGGAACACCAGTCTGTGCAACGGGCTTACCGACCACCAGTATATTTTTCCCCACAACCCTTCTGGATAAAAATAAGCGGTTTGAATCAGCATATCGTCATCGATAAGAAACTCCAACCACCCCTTGCCGGGCAGCTTCATTTGCGCACTCAACAGCAGCCGTTTGTTTGGTTGTAAATCTACCACCTTCCAAAAATCAACCGCGTCACCAACACGCAAATTGTCGGGATCTCGGCGCCCACGATTGAGCCCCACGCCGCCCAATGCTTTATCAATTAAGCCACGTAGATCCCACAGCGAATCGTAAGCATCCCAACCACCCTCGCCACCCAAGCGACACAGTTGTTCAAATACCGCCGTATGATCGAGACCAGACAAGGAGAATTCGCGCCGATCCTTCAACATGGCGGGCGACAACTCATCCTGACGCCGGATATCGCAACTGGATCCATCGCTACTATCACACCAGCGGCTAAGAACTTGCGCATGTTCCACCTCTTGCCGCGCTGCGTCAAATGCCTGCGGCAGGGAGATTGGCTGTATCTGGGGGAAATAACGCTGCGCATTATCGTTTTCCACCACAGTCTCCGATTTCAACCCCTGGATAAGTGCTGAGGAGATACTGAATGGCACCCGAGTGACAAACACCAGCCAATACGAGGCCAGTTTCGGGCTGAAAAATGGGACGGTTATAACTAGCCGCTTCAACTTCATGCTCGCCGCGGCATGGGTGAGCAACCCGCGAAAATCGGTAATATCGCTGCCGATATCAACCATAAGATTGCCTTTCACGGCAACATCAACCGCCGCTTCAAGGTAAGCCAACACATCATCTACGGCTATGGGCTGCGTTTTGGTTTTAAGCCACTTGGGGGCAACCATTACCGGCAGATTCTGGGTGAGATCGTGAATAATCTCAAAGCTAGCGCTACCAGCACCAATGATCACCCCAGCACGAAACCACAGGGTTTGGACTTTGCCATCATTAGCACTAAGGATATCCCCAGTTTCCAGGCGACTGAGCAGATGTTCACTGGAACTGTGGCGCGCCCCCAAACCACCTAAATAGACAATTCTGCCTACCCCGGCAGCAATGCAGGCATTACGAAAATTCTCGGCACTCAGCCGATCTTGGGCAGCATAATCTGCGCCGGCTCCCATGGAGTGAATCAGATAATAGGCAACATCAACCCCGCGCAACGCCTGTTCAAGGACTGACAAATCAAACGTATCGCCAGCAATTATCTCCGCCTGTTTACCCAGAGACAAGCTCAGTTTAGCCGGATTGCGTACCAGCAGACGCAACTTAACATCATTACGCTGTAACAGATGATCTTTGAGCCGCCGTCCGATATATCCAGTTGCGCCAGTTAGCAGCACAGTCAGTGGTGGTGTGGTCATATCTTCTCCTTCAAATTAAATAACATAGGCAGCCCGGTTCTTGACCTGATCATATAGTCCGCGTATGCAGTTGCGGCTAACGTTGCTACAATATTGTCTAGGCTGGTACGCATAAAATATTCAATACCATAATTATTCCTGATTAATACCAATCTTCCGCTATCGCCTAAAAGGTCGTCACTCTCGCGCAGGCGGGAGTCTAGGAATCTATGCAAAACCTCTGGATCCCCGCATGCGCGAGGATGACGGATACCGGGCGCACAACCAGAGCGGAAGATTAGTGCTACTCAGGTAATTATTTAACTAACATTGATAACCGTACGGAGTTTACCATGGAATATCTACAGAAGAAACAAGATGAGATTTTAGATGGCTTCTATGCTTTTTTTAAACAAAAGATCAATGACAACCCGGACAACGTTTTACGCCAGAGAGATGATGAGCGACAATCACTGTACATCCGTTTTGATCACGGCTGGACTGGGCGCGGCATAGATTACCGATTCAACACAATCTGCTTCTACACTGGCACCATGGAAGGCAGTGGGTTGCTGGCTATGGTACAACTAAAAGTGCTGACACCAAAACATCTTTTCAACCCATGGCAAGCGCTGCCCTAGGTATTAATAGACAGCAAAGTTAAATTGGGCGAGAATTACCCTGTGCCTATCGTTGATCTCAAAGCCTCACGTACCCGCGCACTTGAGGCTTACAAGATCTTAAAAAATCGGTGATATTTACCCCAGAGGTTACTATGTCAGAAGTTTTTGCCCTACCAGTGGTATCAATAATTGCCACCCATAGCGAACATCAGCATAAAATCCTGCTGCAACGACGTATCAAGAAAACACCGCAGAATCGTTTTTACGGTTTATGGGAGCTGCCGCAAGGGAAAATTCGCAGCGGCGAATCGATCTTTAGCGCGGCAAGGCGCGAGCTCCACGAAGAGACCGGATTACAGGCATTAGCCTTAGCGCCACAACACAGCTGCACAACAACAGAAAACAATGAAAACATTGAGGTCTTTCAACCACTGAACTGCGTCTTTGATCTAAGTTGTCAATGTATCGGTCTGGCGGTAATCGTCACCACCGCTGGCACCCCTGAAGATAGCAGCGAAGCGGCGGATCACTGTTGGCTTAATCAGCAGCAAATAGCTGAGTTAATCGACAGCGACCAGATCTTTCCTCTGAATGTCCCCATGATTAATCAGTATTTTAATCAATAGCCACCATTTACCCTTCCGCCAGTGCGGAAAAATTGTAACTATTCAGCACGATAGGTACGCAATCCCCACAACAAGGGACACATAAACCCTTGCTATGGGGAATGCGTACCAACCTGAATGGGTGCTGAATAATTACGAAAAATTTAGTATAGTGGCACTGGCTTTTCATACCGCCTATGCCTAATTTTAAGGAGAGAGTGCATCATGGACAAGATGAACAACGACGCTGCAATGCCTATCGCCATCACCCTGGATGCTGGCACTTACTACCGCTGCACCTGCGGCAAGTCACAAAATCTACCTTTTTGTGATGGTGGGCATCCAGCTGGCGAGAGCCTACCCATACAATTTGAGTTAACTGAGCGCAAAAAAGTTTATATCTGCAGTTGTGGCAATAGTAGCAACCAGCCTTTTTGCGACAGCAGTTGCGGCACAAAAACACCCTAAAAAGTTTAGCTGAATTGCTACCACATTGCTAACATAGCAGGGAGACCACGATGGAAGGTTACGTACTAGCGATTGATCAAGGTACTACGGGCACTACGGTGTTGGTGTTTAACCATGACGGAGCAGTATGTGGTCGCGGCTATAGTGAGTTTACCCAGTATTATCCCCAGCCCGGGTGGGTAGAACACGATGCCGCAGAGCTGTGGCAGGTAACTCTTCAGGTAATAACGCAGGCGTTAGCTGACGCTGACATTGAAACAGCGCAACTACGCTGTATCGGCATCACCAACCAACGCGAGACCTCACTGCTGTGGCAGCGCAGCACCGGCAAACCGCTGGGACGCGCTATTGTCTGGCAGGATCGCCGCACTGCCGATCTGTGTCAGCAACT
>CAZHXF010000070.1:0-3008 GCA_964536375.1 uncultured Desulfuromonas sp.
TGGGGCAGGATCTGAAGCGCGCCCGATATTGGCTGAAGCTGCCGCGAAGCAGCAACTGAATGTTGTTGCCGCAGCAGTTAAACCAGAAATACTGCAAGATAGCGCAGTTGTGGTACAGCAGGTTGGAAATGGTTTAATCGCCTCAGATAAAAACATTAACGGCAAAGCAAAGGTGATCACCGATCCTCGCTTTGCCACCTTGCTGAACAAACCGGAGTTGCCAGTGACCTTGCGGCAGCAACAGGTTGAAGCAGGCACTAATTTAACAAACGGTGGAGCGGATAATAATAGTGCTGAGGCGCTATTCGGAGGGCTAAGTGTCAGCGATAGCGTTAAATTGTCAGTCGCGACTGATCCCACGCTGGTAACTCAGGGAGAATTTGGTGCTACCCTTGCCGCTGGTGAAGGATTAGCGCAGATGAAATTCACCTCAGCAGATACACCACACAAGGGCGCTGAAATATTCAACGTCCATGGCGGAACACCAACGCCACATACAGTAAATTCTGTTCCTGAGCCGGTTATGTTATTGAAAGATGGCAGTATGTTGCCGGAAAGCAGAGTTGTGCAGCAGACTATTGATCATCTGTCAATTCATGCGCGTGGGGATAGCAGCACCGTTACCATTAAGCTTCATCCCGAGGAACTGGGTGAACTTCAATTACGTCTGGTGATGGAAGGCGACAAACTGCGGGTTCACCTGCAGACACAGAGCCAGCAGGTTCAAGAAGTGTTGGAGCGTAATTTCCCGCGTCTGCGCGATGCGCTTCAAGAGGCAGGAGTGAACGTGAGTGACTTCCAGGTCAGTAGCGACGCAGGAGAGCGCGGTAATCAGCAAAGTTCTGCACAAAATGAATTTTTACATTCAAATGGACCAGGGCAGCTTTCTGGATTCGCAGAAGATGAGATCGATACTCTTGGTTCAGTTATAGCCGCTACTGCGGTGGCACCTGGCGATAGTTTGAGTGTCAGGGTTTAGGGGGTAAGTATGGCAGATATATCTAGTGTGGCGTCGCAATCATCGGCGCAATTGACATCGGCTTTATCCGGGAGCGAAACTGATCTGGGCAAAGATGACTTTTTGTTGCTCATGATTGAACAACTTAAAAATCAGGATCCGATGGATCCAGCAGATGCAACAGAATTTACCGCTCAGTTGGCACAATACAGCTCTCTAGAGCAATTGTTTAATATTAATGACAATCTAGACAGTATGGGCAGTACCAGTGGTGAAGTGCAGCGAATGTCGGCTTTGTCGATGATTGGCAAAGAAGTCGTTACCCAAGGCACGGATTTTAACTTTTCAGGGTCAGCAATAAAGCTGGGTTATAATTTAGATGCAAGTGCAGATAGTGGAAGTATGTATATTCGTGATGCTTCTGGATCCACTGTTGCTACTAGGACACTCACAGAGGGTTCTCTGGGACAACACTTTTTTGAGTGGGACGGCAAAGATGACAATGGTAATCAGGTCCCTGACGGTCAGTATAGTTTGGGGGTGTCGGCATTTAACGGGGATGAAAACGTAGCGGTAACTTCTTTGATATCCAGTGAGGTTGTCGGAGTCGATCTGGTTGATGGCGGGGATGTTCTGGTTACTCATGCGGGCGAATTTAGTTTGGCAAATATTGAAAGTGTCAGGAGTATTTAGCTATGGCTGAAGATCTGTTGATTATCCCGCAACCGCTACACAATTCTCAGATAACTAAGAAAACCACCACTGCTGAGTCTAAGTTTAGCGGACCATCTTTTGGTGAGGTTCTTGGGGCACAACTGCAACATGGTAGAAGTGAAAGTGTGCGCTTTTCTAAGCACGCGACTATGCGCATGCAGAATCGCGGCATTAAAATGAACGCTGTAGATTTAAGTCGCCTAAACCAGGCGGTAAAGATGGCCGATGAGAAGGGAAGCCGTGATTCATTGGTATTGCTTGACAGTACGGCACTGGTGGTTAGTGTCAAAGATAATACCGTGGTAACAGTAGCCGATAAAGAACAACTCAAGGGAAACGTTTTTACCAATATTGATAGCGCAATTATTGCATAACCGGACCGGTCCTCAAGTAGGGGGTCCGCGGGTAGCGAAACGTCAGTAGCTGCCCATGGGAGGATTAAACGAATGGGAATTCAAAGTTCACTTTACAGTGGTGTTAGTGGTCTTAATGCAAACGGCAACGCCCTGACAGTATTGGGGAACAATATTGCCAATAGTAATACTATTGGTTTCAAAGCGAGTCGGACTGTTTTTTCTGACTTGTTGTCGGCAGAAATTGCTGGTTCGGGAGGAACTTCACAAGTTGGTCGTGGTACCGGAATGTCAACGGTAGATAACATCTTCAGCCAGGGTACCTTTGAGTCGACTGAATCTAATACCGACCTGGCTATTGAAGGTCCAGGCTTCTTTATGGTTAGTGCCCCCGAAGAATCAACTATAAACTATACTCGTGCCGGTGCGTTTCGCTTTGATGAGGGTGGTACTCTGGTAAGCCCTGAAGGCTATGCGGTACAGGGATATTACTTGAATGATGAGGGAGATACTTTTGGTGATGTTACCGACGTAACTATCCAGACTCGTTCATTCTCTCCGGCTAATCCCACTACAACAATCACCTTGTCTACCAATCTTAATGCCAATGAAACTTATTTAGGTAACTCTGGTGATGGGATTTCCCCTTTTGATGTTAACGATCCAGCAACAACAAGTAACTATGCTTCGTCGGTACGTATTTTTGACTCGCTCGGGCGTGAGCATTTAGCTACCACCTATTTCAATAAATTAGATCCAGCGGATAATCCAGACGGGGTTATGCAGTGGGAATCGCATACTGTTGTATCTGAGTCAGAGGTAGAGAGCTCGGCAACAATTCTGGCTGACGATAATGCTTTGGCGGATGCGGAATTGGCAGTAGCAAATCTGGTGGCTGACTTGGCTACTGCCAATAATGATGTGGATGATGCTGCCTCTGACCTGGAAATTTCTCAAGCTGCTGTGGATGGTGCATCTGCAAC
>CAZHXF010000070.1:3108-7593 GCA_964536375.1 uncultured Desulfuromonas sp.
TGATGCTGACCAAGTGACGTATGACTCATTTGTTGTTGACCAAGTAGCGGCTCAGGCCACTTATGATGTTAGCTATCCTTCTGCACTCAGTGCGTTGGCTGCGGCAGAGATAGCGGCTTCCGACTGGGTTGAAGCCGGACGCAGTATGTTGTCATTTGACACCGGTGGTCGTTTAGTGAATGTGAAAGATCTCAGTAACAACATTGGCACTAGTCCTACCGCGGCTACAGATCGTGAATATTATTCAGCTGGTAATTTGTATATAACTACAAGTACCGAAGCAGAGGCGTATCCGCTGACTACTGATTTAGAGGAGAAAGATCCTCAGCCAACTGTTGGCACCAAGGAAGGGGCTTTAAGTTGGATAAACGAATCAGAGCCAACACAGCAAATTAATATGACTTTTGGTGCTACTCAGTATTCAAGTGAGTCTGACGTTATCTCTCAAAGCCAAGATGGCTACTCTACTGGTACTTTGGTAAGCCTTACAATAGACAACGACGGAAATGTCCTGGGTAACTATTCCAATGGTGAACCCAGAAAGTTGGCTAAAATCGCCTTAGCAAAGTTCTCTAACCCTTTAGGGTTGAATAAGGTTGGTAACAATATGTACGAAGCTTCTGACGATTCCGGCACCGCTATTGTCGGTACGGTTGGCTCTGGTGTTGGTAGGATTTTTACCAATTCGCTGGAAATGTCCAATGTCGACCTTGCTGCCGAGTTCGTTAAAATGATTACTACGCAGCGCGGTTTTCAGGCCAACTCAAAAATCATAACCACCACCGATGAATTGCTCGGTGAGTTGATAAATCTGAAACGCTAGTCTTGATGTTAGGTTGTTGGTATTGCTAATATAATATTTGTAGCTGTCTCGTTTGCTCAACAAAAATGCCGAAAGAGTCTGATGATTCTTTCGGCATTTGCGTTTTGTTGGTTAATCCACTTTGCCGGTTTTTTAAAACAATTTTTAGCGGTTCCCACAGGGGACATAAATGTGTAAAATAATAGTTTAACAAACAGTTGTGCGGGGCGTAGTTTTTGTTGCAACTATTAAATGCGTAAAACTGTCGTATCTTTTATCCCCTGAAGGTTTTATATGGATATCTCAACAATACTTGGGGCCGTGGTTGCTTTTGGCTTGGTGTTGGCCGCTATGATGAATGGCGGGTCAATATTGCTGTTTATCGATCCCGCTTCAATGATGATTGTCGGTGGTGGGACAGTTGGCTCAACGTTGATCAATTATCCATTTACTGAGGTTGTGCGCGCGTTGACGGTGGCAAAAAAAACTCTGTTCGTTAAAGAACAGGCGCCGGGAGTAGTTATTGCTCAGCTGATTGAGTTTTCAGGTAAGGCGCGAAAAGAGGGAATATTGTCCTTGCAGTCGGTGATGTCGAAGGTGGAAGACCCGTTTTTTCTTAAAGGGTTGCAAATGGCGGTTGATGGACAAGAGCCGGAAGCCTTGCGCGAGATGATGGAGCGGGAGATTGAATACATTGTTGAACGCCATGACAGCGGTGCTAATATATTTACCACCATGGCGGCATATTCTCCCGCTATGGGGATGATCGGTACTCTTATTGGGTTGGTGCAGATGTTGCAAACCATGGATGACCCTGCATCAATTGGTCCAGCAATGGCAGTCGCTTTGCTTACCACTTTTTATGGTGCTGTGGCGGCGAATATTCTTTTCACTCCCATGGCAGGTAAATTGAAGCATCGCTCTGCTAATGAGGTTCTGGGTAAGACTCTCATCGCCGAAGGGATGAATTCCATTTTAGCTGGTGAAAATCCGCGGGTAATGGAGCAGCGCTTACATGCCTTTGTCGCTCCAGCGCTGCGGGAAAGCAATTTCAATAAATAGCATTAGCTGCTCCTGATAGGGGTTGGTAATGGAGATGCCGTGGCAAAGAAATCCAAAAAAAAATCAGCTCCAGCTGGTGCCCCTGCGTGGATGGTTACTTACAGTGATCTAGTTACCCTATTGTTGACTTTCTTCGTTCTGTTGTTGTCTATGGCCAATATGGATCAAGTTAAGTTTAGTGCTGCCGCTGGCTCACTACGTGGTGCTTTTGGTGTTTTTGGTGGTCAGGATGAGAAGGAGATTTCCCCGCCATCAATTGTTGAATTAGCGCCTATGCACGACGATTTGGTGCAGCGTTTGTATTCACGGATAATGACCCAGATGAATCGGTTGCGCCTTGATCCGTCGATAAAATTGGTTAAAGATCGCGGCGCTGTCATTTTACGTATTAATGAATCTGTGCTGTTTGCCCCGGGAATGGCACAGCTGAAACCGGCAGCATTACCAATATTGGCCAAGGTGGCTGGATTGGTAAACCCACTGCCGTTGCAATTACGTGTTGAAGGGCATACAGATGACATACCCTTTGCGCGTAAAGACATGAGTAATTGGGATCTGTCAGTGGCACGCTCGGTGGCAGTGCTGAAATACTTTCAACAGGCTGATCTTTTTCCGCTAGAGCGTATGTCAGCTGTAGGGTATGGAGCCGAACACCCTTTAGTTGCTAATGATACTGAAGAAAACAGAGCAAAGAACAGACGCGTTGAGTTTGTTCTTGAGAGCTTGGGTAGTTACCGTGAGGATCTGCCCTATCTTATAGATGCGAACGAACAATTGCCATTTTAATACTAAATTCATATTTTCAATATTGAGGAGTTAGGGGCGGATGGCGGAAGATAAAGAGAAAGAACCTCAGAGCGGTGGTAAAAGCAAGACGATGCTGTTTCTCGCTATCGGGGTTGTGGTTTTGTTGATTGCTGTTGGTGTCACTGCTTATCTGCTTGGAGCACGCTCGGCACAAAATGCGGGTGCAGAGGTTGAAGTAGAAGAAACAACGAAGGTGGATGGTATTGGTCCCATGGTGGATGTCAAGGATTTCATTATGAATATTCTTGATAAAAATGAGACCAGGTATCTAAAGGCATCCATTACTTTAGAGCTGGAAAATGAAGAAACTGTTGTTGAAGTTAATGAGCGGATGCCACAAATACGTGATTCCATTTTGTTGTTAATTGGTAGCAAGACTTTCTCAGAACTTAACGATTTGCAGGGGAAACTGCAGCTACGAGCAGAGGTAATTGTGCAGCTTAATAAGTTGTTGAAAAAAGGTAAAATCAAAGGTATTTATTTCACTGAATTTGTTGTTCAGTAGGAGGCCAGTTGGAGCGTATACTCTCCAAGGATGAAATCGCTGAACTGTTGTCGGCGGTAAGGGATGGTTCTTTAGCCTCCGATCTTGAACCGAACGAGGACTATAGTGAGAAACCGCGCGCTGTTTCCGGGTATAGCCTGGTGCAGAGCAAGTCGCAGTCCGGAGCTCGTCTGGTCAACTTTGACCTGTTGCTCGATGCGTTTGGGCGCAACCTGTCGTTTTCGCTGTCGAGTAGATTGCAGCGTGCCGTTGCCGTGGTGCGCGAGAGTATTAGTTCGATGGATTATGAGACGCTTATTGATGAGTGTAGCCATAATCAGCTGTATGGGATCATAACCCTTGACCCGCTGAAAAAGAATGGTCTGCTAATTCTGGATCCAAATATTGCCTTTGCCCAGGTTGAAATTATGCTTGGTGGTGGGACTGCGGCTGAGCATGAGTTAGTCACGCCCAATCGCAAAATGTCATCAATTGAGATCAATATTCTCAAACATGTAATTGGCGAAAGCTGCCAAGAGCTCAATAAGGCTTTTCTCAATGTCGAACCGCTGTCTTCTGAGTTGGTCCGCGTTGAGGTCAATCCACGCCTAGTTACAATTGTTCCTAGTGATACTGAAATGATGGTCGCAGCGTTTAAGGTTAAAATTGGCGATACCAGCGGTTTATTGCGTTTAGCAATCCCTTACGCATCACTTGACCCGATTCGCGACAAATTAAAAAGTGAGCTGGGTACATCTGCTCTGGCCGGGCAGTGGGCTGGTTGTTTTGCCGACGAGGTTGAGCAAATGGAAGTTGTCACTACCTCACAGTTAGCGCGGATTAAATTAACTGTCCGTGATATATTGGATCTGCGCGTTGGCGATGTTTTGTCGCTCGATTGCAAGCCTGACAGTACAATTAAATTGCTGGTCGAGGGTCATCCGAAGTTTGCTGGATTGGTCGGCTTGTGTGATGGGAAAAAAGCTTTACGGATCGTAGGGCGCTTGAACCTAAGGAGATAATATTCATGGAAGAAGCTGGTGGAGCTGAATTCATAGATCATAAGTCAGATGCTACAGCTGAACTGCAGGAGGGGTTGAAAAACCTGGAGTTGTTGCTGGATATACCGCTGGATGTGTCTGTAGAGGTCGGACGCTCTAAGATTTTGATTAAGGATTTATTGCAGATGGACGAAGGCTATGTAATTGAGCTGGGTAAAGGGGCAACGGAACCGCTCGATGTTTATGTTAATTCACGTCTGATAGCTCGCGGTGAAGTGGTTTTGGTAAATCAAAAACTTGGGCTGCGCTTGACCGATGTAGTTAGCCCC
>CAZHXF010000071.1:0-7554 GCA_964536375.1 uncultured Desulfuromonas sp.
GTTACTCCGAGCAAATGGATAGATAAAAATACGACAGTTTACTTGACATCTACCGCTACAATGGACACTCAACTGTCCCAAATGCTTTTTTGAGGGTTTTCAGAAGGAGAAAACAAAAAAGCCAAACCAGCTAAGTCTCTGATTTGGCTCTTTAATTTATGGTACCCGGGACGAGAATCGAACTCGTACAGCCAAAAGGCCGAGGGATTTTAAGTCCCTTGCGTCTACCAGTTCCGCCACCCGGGCAAATGTGAAGCTAGTTTTAATGCATTCACGCCGCTGTGTCAAATAAAATTGCGTTATTGTGCCGCAAAAGAGTTGGAAACATTGCTTGCAACATCCGTACTGGTTCAATTGCTCTATTGCTCCGCGAAAACGGTAGAGACGTTGCATACAACATCTGAACAGGTTCAATTGCGCTATTGCTTCGCAAAAGGGGCAAAGTTGAGCGTTGGCAGCTGCGGTAGATAATCATATTTAACACATAACTTAAAAAAGTAATTCAAACCGGCTATCTGTTGGTCGTCCAATTTGTATGACATTGATTGCCAGTAATTCACCAACTGCTCAGTGCTAAACCAATCAGGGCACGTAACTTGTGCCAATGCTTCAAGATCATTGAACGCCACCTCACGCGACTGCTGTAACTGGTGCTGCAACTGCAACAATTCAACCTTTAACGTCTCGAAAATAGCGCGGCGGACAATCCACAGAGCAAAAACAAAAGGTAGTTTGGTGCACTGATGCCAGAGCTCAGCAAGATCGTACGTGATGCAACCAGCATTCTTATGCGCTAATGATGCCTGTAAAGCGCGATCACCGATAAGCAATACCGGTTTACCCTGCTCTAGCAGCTGTTCAATTGGCTGTTCTGGCACTTCGCACAGCACCTGTTGCCAGCCATAATATTCACGCAATATCACTCGCAACAAATTGACCGATGTCGCCGATTCCCCGGTAAGATATATACGCTGACCCTGCAACTTATCCAACGGGACAGGACTGAAAAACAATACACTTTGCACCTGGGAAAAAGCACTTATTGAGTGACCAGGCAACAGATAATAATCATGATAATCCTGCCCATAAGCAAAGGATGATGATGGGCTAACATCTATCTCCCCTTGAGCCAACATCTGGTTCAGCTGTGAGGGAACGCCTTTGACGATTTTGCCGTCAAAACCGCAGCTGGACAAATGGTGAAACAGGGGGACACAATTAAGATAATCAATATGTCCAAGTTTTAATTGCATAGCATTTCTTCTTAACAACAAAAAACGGAGGCATAACCACCGCTTTTTGCTGTTTATTATTTATTGGATCTATAATTTAACGCGCTCAAGGAATCCGGTATCAATATCACCCTCGATAAATTCCTTATTGTTCATGACTTTCTGATGGAAAGGGATGGTAGTTTTAATACCCTCAATAATATATTCCTCCAAGGCTCGATCCATGCGCTTAATAGCCTCTTCCCGTGTATCAGCATGCACGATTAACTTGGCAATCATCGAATCATAGTGGGGTAATACTTTATAATGATCATAGACTGCACTATCGACACGAACACCTAATCCACCAGGGGGGTGATAACCAACAATCAGCCCGGGACAAGGGGTAAATTTCACAGGATCTTCAGCGTTAATACGACACTCAATAGCATGACCGCGAATCTGAATATCCTCTTGCTTAAAGCGTAACGGTTGACCAGCCGCCGACATAATTTGCTCTTTTATGATATCTACGCCGGTAATCATTTCAGTAACCGGATGCTCTACCTGTACGCGGGTATTCATTTCCATAAAGAAGAAATCGTTGTTAGCGTCGAGCAGGAACTCAATAGTGCCAACACTAGAATAATTAACCGCCTTAGCCGCAGCGACAGCACAATCGCACATTTTCTGGCGCACATCAGCAGGCAGGATACTGCAAGGAGCTTCCTCGATCAACTTTTGATGACGCCGCTGTATCGAACAATCACGCTCACCTAAATGAATAACATTACCATGTTTATCAGCCATAATTTGAATTTCAACGTGGCGTGGACGCTCGCAGTAACGCTCCATGTATACTTCAGGGTTACCAAAACCAGACTTTGCTTCAGAACGGGCAGCCGCAAAAGCATTTGGTAGAGATGCTGGAGAGTGAACAATCTTCATCCCCCGACCGCCGCCACCAGCGGTAGCTTTTATGATCACCGGATAACCAATTTCTGCAGCAATGCGCACTGCTTCTTCGGCAGTAGGCACACCATCCTTAGTTCCGGGCAGAATAGGCACACCAGCAGCAGTTACTGTTCGACGAGCGCTAATTTTATCTCCCATCAAACGCATGTTTTCAGCAGTGGGCCCGATAAAGGTCAGTCCACAGTTTTCACATATTTCAGCAAATTCGGCATTCTCCGACAAAAAACCATAGCCAGGATGGATGGCATCTGCATCGGTTATCTCCGCAGCGCTGATAATGGCCTTCATGTTTAGATAACTACTAGCGCTGGCAGCGGAACCAATGCAAACACTTTGGTCTGCCAGTTTAACGTGCAACGCCTCACTATCAACATCAGAATGCACTGCTACAGTTTTAATGCCCAATTCCTTACAAGCGCGTAAAATTCGCAGAGCAATTTCGCCGCGGTTCGCGATGACAACCTTGTGTATCATAATCTCTCCAGAATTTAATTCAGCCCAAAATCAACACCCGGCTAAAATCACAGGATTAAATTTACAGTTTTTCAACGATGAACAAAGCATCGCCGAATTCAACAGGCTGTGCATTATTCTTGACAAATTCAATGATTTTGCATTTAAACTCGCCTTCAATTTCATTCATCAGTTTCATCGCTTCGACGATACACAACGTCTGACCTGCCTCAACCACGTCACCAATTTTCACATAAGCATCAGATTCCGGGGAAGGAGCAGCATAGAAAGTACCAACAATAGGTGAAGTGATAGTTTCATATTTATCATTTACTGGAGCCACACCTGCTGCTTCAGCAACCGGGGCGGCGTTAGCCGCAGGTACTGGCGCTGATTGAGTATAAACTGGTGCGGACATTTGCACATATTCAGGAGTAGAACCACGCTTAATAACAATACGCTCTTCCTCAGTTTCAATCTCAAATTCGGTAATATCGGTATCAGTTACAACTTTAATTAAGGTCTTAATGTCTTTAATATCCATTAGTTTTTTCTCCACTTCATTGCATAGTGCATTAGCAACATAAATACGTTTATGGTTGATAAAAGAGTCAACACGCGCTGACAATAAATACAACTTAAATTTTATCTACAAATTCCATTATCATGCAACAACATGATATTGTTTTGGCATTTTTGTCAAACAGCGGTAACCATCTGCTGTCAACACCACTGTATCTTCTATTCTTACTCCACCCACCCCAGGGATATAAATACCAGGTTCTATAGTGAAAACCATACCAGCCTCCAACAGGGTCTCGGAGCGCGGAGAAATTGTTGGTGATTCATGTACTTCAAGACCAACCCCGTGCCCCAAACCGTGACCAAAATACTCTCCATACCCCTGATCAGTAATAAACTTACGGGCTATTTTATCAACCGCGCGCGCTGGCATGGATACAGCAAGACCAGCCAGAGCCAAGTCATGAGCCCGTAACACTACATCATAAATCTTTTGCAACTGCGATGGCACCTCACCAAGAGCAAAGGTAACAGTTTCATCAGAATAATAACCCTGATAGATGGTGCCAAAATCTATGGTTACCAGTTCACCGTTGTGCAATTTTTTTTCAGAAGCAACACCATGTGGCATCGCGCCACGCACACCGGAAGCAACTATAAAATCAAACGCTTTATCTTCACCACCAAGCTTGCGCAACATGAACTCAAGCTCAACAGCAAGATCAATTTCACTAATTCCAGCATTAATACTTGGCAACAACGCACTCATGGCTTGCCAGTTTAACTGCGCTGCTTGCTGTAGACAGCCAATTTCACCATCATCTTTTATTTGCCGCAATGATGCTAACTCTTCATCTGCTGGCACAAAATCCAAACCAATACACTCTTGCTGCAAACGCTGGTATTTATCAACACTAACCAATTTGCCTTCAAAGCCAATTCGCCCTAAAGAGGCTGCGCTGACACAAGTCTTTAGCTGGGTAGCAATTGCTTTGATCTTATCTGCATACTCGATAACTTCATCTGCACTGACTTGCTGTTGTGCTTGGCAGATATAACGCGAATCAGTCAAGAACACCACGCGCTTGCCAGTAACAATAAGCGCACCATCAGTACCGGTAAAACCACATAGATAACGGATATTTACCATACCCAACACCAGCATTGCTTCGTAACCGTTGCGTACTATCTTTTCCTGCAGATGCGTAATTCTCAACCTTAACATAACACCTTTTTTTCAGCGATATTAAAAATATCAGTTAGCAATTTACATGGCTCAATAAACCATCCAGCGCCATGAGATAACCAGCAGGACCAAATCCAGCAATTTGCCCGATTGCCACCGGGGCAATATATGAATGCTGGCGAAATTGTTCTCGAGCATGAACATTGGACAGATGTACTTCAACTGTAGGTATAGATACAGCACTGATTGCATCCCGCAGCGCTATGCTGGTATGTGTATATCCACCTGGGTTGATTATTATTCCTGCAATTCCATCCTGAAAACAAGCATGAATCTTATCAATCAAGGCACCCTCGTGATTAGATTGATAAAACTCCATTTCAAGTGATTGATTTTTGCTGAGTGCATAGGCAGCAATTTTAGCATTTACCTCTGTCAGCGTATCAGCTCCATAGATGCCTGGCTCACGCATACCCAACATATTTAAATTTGGACCATGTATAACAAGTAATTTCACAAAAACTCCTAATTATTCCAACGCCGCAAGTAACAGATGCGCATCGCGGCGCACAACATAACGCCCCTTCGCAGCAACACCACTTGAGTCAATCAATAAAGCTACAAAATATTCTGCCGTCAACATAGTCAGAATAATTGTCATATTTTCACACTTAATCGCAATCTCTTCAAGGCCACCAACACTCAACAAATCTGCAGTATGCGCCACTTCGCGCACAACAGTAGCAAACTCCACTACCACCGTTTGACCACCATCGGCATTTGCACCAGAAACAGTAAACGAATCAACAGCAATACCATCACAACCCATTAAAAAAGCGGATTGAGCTCCAGGGGTTTGCTCTACGATAGTTTGCAATATCGACCTAAACATTCTTCCTCCTGCGTTGAATGGCGGCAAGCCAACTCTCTAATTTTTCCACTAATTTCCCACACTCTGTACACGATTTTAATCCTACCTGATCAAGCAACACATTCAACCTTGCTTGCAACACCTCATTATGCGGTTGCTGACGAACTAATGTTTTATAAACTTCTACAGCCTTTTCAGTTAATCCCTGTTTAAAATATAACTCAGCAACGGTTGCCGTTACTAACGGAAGATTTGCATCCAGTTCAACAACACCCACAGAATCATTAATCTGCAGGGCAAGATCGCGCAGAGCAGGATGATCTGGCTGCAACAATCGAGCTTTATCCAAATTAAACTTAGCACGATCCAAATTGGACTGATTTATATCCAGACGTGCAGCACCGATCAAGGCATCAACACAATCGGGATATTGTTTTAATACCCGGTCATAATATGCCATAGCCTCATCATATTGTTCATTTTCCCCCAATAATTCAGCCAGCAACAGTTGCCCATTTAAGTGCTGTGGATTATGCGTAAGTCCCTGTTGCACAGCAGTTACTGCAGGATCAATAAGACCCAACCTGACATAACTATGCGCTAACTGACAAAAAACATCAGCGTCTGGCTCATGTTTAAGTCGTTCAGTATAGTCTTTTATTAAAGATAATAACTGTGAATCGTTCAGAGGACTATCCATTTCCAAATTTCCCCAAAATAGTCTTTAGACAACAACGTCTAAAACCCCAGCATCTGTTGCGGATTAGTTAATGAGTGCATTTCATATCCACCGATGCCACGATTAAGCACTACACGTAAAACACCATCTTGCACTTTTTTATCACGGCACATAGCAGCTACATATTGCTCAACAGAAAACTTCGGTGCCGCAATTGGCAGCCCACAAGTTGACAATAATGCAACTAAGCGCTTAATATCATCTAGCGAGCATAGACCCAGCTGGTTAGACAGTTTAGCAGCTACCACCATGCCAATCGCAACCGCTTCGCCATGCAAAACGTTACCGTAACCAGATAATTGTTCCACTGCATGACCAAAGGTGTGACCGAAATTCAAAATTGCCCGTACAGAACTTTCAGTTTCATCCTGCTCAACAACGCGAGCCTTTATTTGGCAGGATGTCGTAATAGCATAAGCCAAAGCAGCATGATCACGATCCAGCAATGAACCAACATTATTTTCCAACCAGACAAAAAAACCACCATCGTAGATCATGCCGTACTTGATAACTTCGGCTAATCCAGCAACAAGCTCTCGATCCAGCAAAGTCTCTAGAGTTTTTACATCTATCATGACATAGCGTGGCTGGTAAAACGCCCCAATCATGTTTTTGCCTAAAGGGTGATTTACTGCAGTTTTACCGCCAACAGAACTATCAACTTGGGACAACAATGTAGTCGGAACCTGCACAAATGGAATACCACGCATGAAAGTAGCAGCGGCGAAACCTGCCATATCACCAATGACACCACCACCAAGGGCAACAATCGCACTGCTGCGATCACAGCCTAATTCTAGCAACTGAGTATAGATTTCGTTAAGAGTGCTTGTGGTTTTGAAACTTTCTCCATCCGCAACCACAATCGTATCAGTATTAAAACCTGCATCACTAAGGCTAGTAACCACCTGATCCAAATAGAGCGGTGCAACAGTTACATTAGTTACCACCACCAGACGGTGCGGAAAATTCAAACTGCTCAATCTTCTCCCCAAATGGTGCAGACAAGCATAATCAACATCTATGTTATAGCTGCGTTCACCTAAACCAACAGTGAGTGTTTTTGCACCAAGCTTACTTTGCATTTTATTAATCCAAGTCCAATTTATTCACGATGTCGTCCACAACTTGCTGGACAGTACGGTTATCAGTATTAATAATTACATCGGCTTTAGTATAAAGAGGCAAACGACCATCCCATAGGCTGTGGAGATTAGCGCCAACACCATTACTAGCCAATGGTCGCTGCGAAGTATCCACTAAGCGCGCGGAAATTGTTGCCCAGCTAGCTTGCAGATAAACAATCTTACCCGTCTCACGCATCATCAGCCAGTTTTGTTCCCTACCGACAATACCACCACCTGTTGCAATAACTGCTGCTGAATCAAGCAATTTAGAAAGTACCTGGGTTTCCAAGTTGCGGAAAAACTCTTCTCCATGTTGAGCAAATATATCTGAGATAAAACACTGAGAAATACGCTCGATTTCAGCGTCCAAATCGACACATGGGATAGTTAGCTGTTGCGCCAGCAGACGAGCTACAGTAGTTTTACCTACCCCCATAAAGCCAACAAGGAATATTTTTTTATTTACCACC
>CAZHXF010000072.1:0-7437 GCA_964536375.1 uncultured Desulfuromonas sp.
GTCGCCGGTCTCGGCACCCGTATGTTGCCAGCCACCAAGGCCATCCCCAAAGAGATGCTGCCCATTGTCGATAAGCCGATTATTCAGTATGTGGTAAATGAATGCGTAGCGGCCGGGATCAAAGAGATCGTGCTGGTTACCCATGCCTCAAAAAATGCTATCGAAAATCATTTTGATACCTCTTTTGAACTGGAGGCAACGCTAGAAAAACGGGTGCAGCGCCAACTTCTAGACGAGGTGCAGTCTATTTGTCCTGCCGATGTAACTATCATGCATGTTCGTCAAGGGGTAGCGAAAGGGTTAGGGCACGCCGTACTCTGTGCGCGCTCATTAGTTGGTGAGGTACCCTTTGTCGTAGTTCTGCCCGATGTGTTGATAGATGATCATGCTGCTGATTTAACCACCGAAAACTTGGCAGCCATGTTGACTAGATTTGAAGCCAGTGCGATAGGTCAAATTATGGTTGAGCCGGTTGCTCAGCATCTGGTGTCGAGTTACGGAATTGCTGATTGTGGAGGGGTGGCTTTGCAGGCGGGGCAATCGCGGTCAATGACCGCAGTAGTGGAAAAACCATCAATTGCAGATGCTCCGTCTAATCTGGCGGTGGTTGGGCGCTATGTCCTCCCGGCGGCGATTTGGGATTTGCTGGCGCAAACTTCTCCGGGCACAGGTGGCGAAATTCAGTTGACTGACGCCATCGCTATGCTCATGGAGCAACAAAGTGTCGAAGCTTTTCATATGTCAGGCAAGTCGCACGATTGTGGCACCAAACTTGGCTATATGCAGGCCAATGTTGAGTATGCTCTCAGGCATGAATTTATCGGGGCAGAATTTAAAGCCTATTTGCAGCAAATTCTCTAGCCGCTGATGAGATCTGATGTTTAAACCCAAAAGCCAACAGCCTTGTCCATGTATTTGATCTATCCGATTTAATCAGAATGTATCCGCGGCAAAAGTTTTGTTGTTACCTGAAAAACAATTGATCGGACCAATGAAAATGAGACTGTACGACGATGAAAAAAGAGCCCTAGAGAACGCTATCCACGATGTAGATGGAGAGGTGTATCTCTTTGGTAGCAGAGTTGATGATACAAAAAAGGGTGGCGATATAGATATATTGATCTATTCAAAAGAAAATTCCCTTAAATTATCACAGACAGTTTCAATGCGGTTTTTTATGGAGCTTGACAGTAAGCTTGATGTGGTAGTTTTTGATAAGGACAATATTAGTAAAGAACAACAGGCATTTGTCGATACCTTAGATTTGGTGAGGTTAAAATAATGGTTACGAAAGATTTTAATACGCTGATGGAGGTGTTAAAGGTAAAAGTCGATAAGACTTTTACTCTGATTGAGGCATCCTGCGATGGTTTGGAGAAATATGACCTAACGAGGGATTATTCTCCCAAAGAGTTAGAGCCATACGATGCGTTGGCTGATAGATTTATTAGATGCGTTGAGGTGTATATCAAGTTTTTTAAAGCCTACGAGTATAGAAGTTTTTCTGATAAATCATTGACGCTACGAGATGGTTTAAATGTAATGGAAAAATTGGGCTTGATCACTGAAACTCCATTATGGATGAACATGCGTGATGTGAGAAATCGGATCGTACACGATTATATGCCGGAACAAACAAAAGAGATGTTTGATGAAATTATGGGAAGTTTTTTTGCCGAGCTAAAATACAGTAAAGCAAAAATAGATGAGATAGATGTGCGTTAAACGCTGATAAAATCTGATAAGGTCTGATGTTAACCCAAAAGCCAACAGCCTTGTCCATGTATTTGATCTATCCGATTTAATCAGAATGTATCCGCGGCAAAATGATATTGGTATGACTGCTGGGTGATCTTACTCGAGCCGTTTTTTTATAGGAGTCTCGATGTTAGTACCTGTAATACTCTCCGGTGGAGTTGGATCTAGGCTGTGGCCTGTTTCGCGGGAAACACACCCGAAGCCGTTTATGCCCCTTGCTGATGGACAGAGTTTGATACAAAAAACCTTTCAGCGCGTGGCGGGGTTTAAGGGAGTTAGCGAAATAGTCATAGTTACAAATCAGGAACATTATTTTCAAACTTTGGATGAGTTTTCCGCTCTAGGGTTGGATCAGTCGCTGCGCTTGGAGTTTTTATTAGAGCCTTTTGGGCGCAATACCGCTCCAGCTATTGCGCTGGCAGCGTTTTATGTTGCAGAAATTTTTGGTCCCGATGCAACGCTGCTGGTGCTGCCAGCCGATCATGTCATTGACAAGCAAGATGTGTTTGAGGCGGCTGTATTACAGGCTAAGGAGCTGGCGGCGCAGGGTTATCTGGTAACCCTCGGTCTGAAACCACAGCAACCCGATACTGGCTTTGGTTATATAGAGGTTGGGGCAACTATCCCGGTAATGACAACACTGGATAATCTTACGACCAATGTGGTGCAAAGTTTTGCCGAAAAGCCATCTTTAGATACGGCTAAGCAGTATGTTGCCGCGGGAAATTATTTATGGAATGCCGGTATTTTTTGTTTCAGCGCTGCCACCTTTTTAGCTGCATTACAGCAGCATGCACCCGATGTTTATGCGGGTAGCGAAAAGTGTTGGCAGTCTTCTACTATGCAATGCGCTGCTCGCCGCATTGACGCTGAAAGTTTCTCCACGGTTCCGAATATATCCATAGACTATGCAGTCATGGAAAAAGCCGTCAATGTTGCTGTTGTTGGTTGCG
This sequence comes from uncultured Desulfuromonas sp., assembly GCA_964536375.1. Taxonomy (GTDB): domain Bacteria; phylum Desulfobacterota; class Desulfuromonadia; order Desulfuromonadales; family Desulfuromonadaceae; genus Desulfuromonas. The sequence continues at coordinate 2,712 of CAZHXF010000072.1, forward strand.
ATATGGGCTGGAGCGATGTTGGTTCCTGGGCTGCCATGAGTGATATGCTTGTTGCTGATGCAGACGGTAACCGGGTGGACGGGGAAGCCATCCTAGTTGATAGTCATGATAGCTATATTCGTGCTGCTGATCGGGTAATTGCCGCTGTTGGCATTAAAAATCTTATTATTGTCGATACGCCTGACGCGTTACTTGTTGTCGATAAACATAACGTCCAGGACGTGAAACAGGTTGTCCAGCGCCTTAAAGCGAGTGGTCACCCGTGCTACAAAACTCATAGTACCGTGCACCGTCCGTGGGGTACCTACACCGAATTGGAACAAGGTGAGCGTTTCAAGATCAAACGCATTGTAGTAAAACCCGGCTCATCTTTGTCATTACAGATGCACTATCATCGTTGTGAGCACTGGGTCGTCGTCAGCGGCACTGCCCGCATAGTCAACGGTGATAAAGAAATCCTGCTAAACACCAACGAATCAACGTTTATTCCCAGTGGCCATAAACACCGTCTAGAAAATCCCGGCAAGGTTCATCTTGTTCTCATTGAGGTGCAGAGTGGCGAGTATCTGGAGGAAGATGATATTGTCCGTTTTGATGATATCTACGGGCGTCAAGATGGGAACCTGCAATGATTGTTGCTTTGCTCAGATCTATATGGGCTTAGCGCAGCTTTGTTATTGGCAGCGTTGAACCAAACAACAAGTTCTAAAGTTATTGAACTTATACGATTTAAACAGATCCCCACAGACCTTCACCGTGGCAAAAAAAGTTCTGATATCGGTTGGTTTGTAAAAGACGCTAAGAAAAAGGTTGTCGCCTGAAGGTCAAAAGCCATGTATCCGCGGCTGAAAAGAATGTGGGTATGCCCCTGTATTTGCATTGAATATAGACCATATTTGGTCCATATTAAAGTAAATATAAATCTGGAGGCTTTATGAAGAATCTTCGTGTGGCAGATGGGGTTATCCCTCTTGGGGAATTCAAGACACATGCAGCGCGATACCTGAAAAATCTGGATGGACCGGTCGTTATCACCCAGAATGGCAGACCGGCGGGGGTGCTTTTAACTCCTGGTGAGTATGATCGAATTCGGGAACAGCAGAGTTTTCTGGAATCGATCGCCGCCGGTATGGCTGATGCGCAAGCTGGGCTGGTCATGGATGAAGCGTCTCTTCAGGAACAGTTGGTCGCAGCGCGGCAACTGCGCAAGTGACCATGAAGGTAGTCTGGACTGAACACGTTCTTCAATGCCTGATGGTGATTGAAGATTATATCGCCACGGATGATCCCGTCACGGCTGTCGTTTTCGTTGAAAGACTCATTCGCCGTACTGATATCCTGATAGACCAACCGCAGGCTGGACGTGTGGTTCCCGAAGTTCCAGGAAGAGAACTGCGTGAGTTGCTCGAGGGTAACTATCGCATGGTCTATCGTATCAATGGGGCAGGGGTAGAGATGTTGACGGTATTCGAAGCACATAAGCGTTTTAAGGTCTGATGCTGAAACCAAAGATTAGGGTCTAACTCCCTTGAATTTACCTGAGTAGCACTAATCTTCCGCTCTGGTTCTGTTCCCCGTATTCGTCATACTCGCGAATGCGGGTATCCAGAGGTTTTGCATAGATTTCTAGACTCCCGCCTGCGCGAGAGTGACGACCTTTGTGGCGATAGCGGAAGATTAGTATTAATCAGGTGAATTTATCAGATGTTATCAGACTGTATCCGCGGCTGATGTTTTAGGTTTTTGGTTTAGCTCATTAAAAGGTATTTGTCCCCTTCAGGGGTTTTTAGAAGTTTCGGTTTCAGATCAGTTTGCAGCGTGTTGGTCGTCCAGTTTTCAAGAAGTTAAATCTGTTGATATCTTTTGTCTCCAAGTATAGCGTAAATGGGACAAGAAAAGGGGCTGATTATGGGTGTTGCAACAAAGTTTGAGGATCTAACAACGGCGGAAAAGATAGGCGTCATGGAACGCTTGTGGGATGATTTGTGTCGTAATGCCAGCGGTACACTTTCACCTCCATGGCATGGTGATCTCCTCGCACAGCGTAATGACGCTGTTACTGTTGGTGAAGCCCGCTTTGTTGATTGGGAAGATGCTAAAAAGAAGATTCGTGAATCGATATGAAGAATATTCGCCTTTTGGATCTAGCATCCCAGGATTTGATGGATGGTTATCATTTCTATGAACAACAGGAACACGGTCTCGGAGAGTATTTTTTAAATTCCCTTTTTTCAGATATAGATTCTCTGCTTATTCATGCCGGGATACATCCCCTATATTCTCAGTTATATTACCGGTTGCTTTCAAAACGATTTCCCTTTGCTGTCTATTATCGTATCGATGGCAACGATGTGCTCGTATATGCAATTTTGGATTGCAGGAAAAACCCGGCTTGGTTAAGAAAGCGCATGGGAAAGACTTGAATTCCGAGTGTATTGCTCATTAAAAGGTGACTGTCCCCCTAAGACCTTATCCAGAGCAATCCAGAGGCTAAAGAAAAGGTTGTTGTTTGTAAGGTCAAAAGCAGAATTTACAGGGATAGACAGGATAACAGCAAGTGCAAAATCAGTGACTTGGTGTTGACTTTAACCCCAAGATCCGGTTTGCCAGGTTTCATCCTGCACATCCTGTATATCCCTGTTAAAAAAGGTTTAGTTCTGCGTGTAGGGTCATGTATCCGCGGTTAACAGTGTTTAGGTTCTTATTTGACTCATTAATGGGTGCCTGTTCCCCTTGGTTTACAATTTAGGTACGTAAATGAAGAAAAATCCGTACAAAACATCGTTGTTTCTTTTACTTCAATAAACGAGCAGGATTATATCTCCCTTACGGATATAGCCCGTGTGCGCAATGCTGATGAACCGAAAGATGTTGTAAAAAACTGGTTACGCAACCGTTCAACAATTGAATATATTGGCTTATGGGAACAAATCAATAACCCTAACTTTAAAGGGGTCGAATTCGACGCCTTTAGAAATCAAGCTGGCTCAAACAGCTTTACCCTTTCCCCAACAAAATGGATCAATGTAACCGGTGCAATAGGGATAAAAAGCACTGCCGGTCGAAGCGGCGGTACGTATGCGCATAAAGATATCGCATTTGAATTTGCCTCCTGGGTATCGGCAGAATTTAAACTTTATCTAATTAAAGAATTTCAGAGACTTAAGGAAGATGAGTCTTCACGGCTCGAGCTTGGTTGGGATCTTAAACGGAGTCTGGCTCGAATCAATTACAAAATACACACAGATGCAATCAAGGAAAGTATCATTCCTCAAAACGTCACGGCATCACAAGCAGGATTGGTCTATGCGTCAGAGGCTGATGTCCTGAATGTTGCATTGTTTGGCACCACAGCAAAGCAATGGCGTGAAAACAACAAGAGTTTGACAGGAAATATCAGGGATTATGCTACTGCAGAGCAGTTGGTCGTATTATCCAATCTTGAGAGTCTGAATTCAGTGTTGATTCGTCAAAGCCTACCGCAATCAGAGAGGCTTGCGGCTCTCAATGGAGTGGCTATTTCGCAACTTACATCGCTTGCGCACCATCATTCAGTCATGAAACTAAAATGATTAGATGTGAATTGTGGAGCGTCTCCTTGCCGCAAAAATGGACGATGTATGTGGATACGCCTTTGACTGACAAAGAGTTTGGCAAGAGCGAGAGTGAGAATGAAGAGGGCTGGTTTGGCTTAAAAGGTTCTGTTTTTGTATTCAGGTCAGGATTTAGGTAAACTCAATAGTCCAAGCTTTCTGGAGACCAATGCGCTTAACTGAAAAAGAGATTACAATAATATTGGAAGCCATCCATACCTTGGATTGCCAAGCTCAGGTGTATCTGTTTGGTTCTAGAGCTGATGATACCCTGCGCGGTGGAGATATTGATTTACTCATTATGTCAACGACTCTTACACGAGACGCAGCGGGGAAAATACGTTGGCGCATCTGGGAGCAATTGGGTGAGCAGAAAATTGATATACTAATTGCTAAAGATACCGCTGATCCCTTTGTGCGAATTGCCTTAAAAGAAGGAGTTGCCTTATGACTCAAGATGATTATGTGCAGAATTTACAACAAGATCTTGTTCTTATGGAAAAGTCACTTTTTTGGTTGAAACGCTCACACAATATTTGCAGTGGATTCACCAGAACAATGAATTTTTTACCCGAAGAGTATGATGCCGTCGAAACCTTGACCAGTAGATATGCACGAACAAGTGACATTCTCATCCAAAAGATTTTTCGTAGCATCGATAAAGTTGAGTTAGAGGATAGCGGAACACTAATTGATGTTGTTAATCGAGCGGACAAGCGAGGCTTGTTTGAATCTGTGGATGAAATACGCGCCATTCGTGATTTGCGTAACAAGATTGCCCACGAATATTCAAAAGAGGAACTGGAGACCTTATTTGTCGATGTGATGCGTTTTGTTCCGTATTTATACACCATTACTGAAAATATTTTTGTTTATTGTTCCCGCTTCGGTATTCGGCGAGATAATTTTTAAATTAGAGTTTTCAACTTAGATTTAGGTTGTGATTTTGTGTAGTCAAATGCTTATTAGCTGCTGATAAGGTTTGATAGGTTCTGATGTTAAAACCAAAGAACAGGGCTTGAAGCCATTGAATTTATCAGATTTCATCAGATTGTAGTGGCAAATGGTTTCGGTTTTGATTTACAGGTCAAGAGCGGTTTTTCGCCTCAGGATAAAATCTGATAAGGTCCGAT
>CAZHXF010000073.1:0-7338 GCA_964536375.1 uncultured Desulfuromonas sp.
CCACTTTTACGATGGCGGACAATGCCCGCCCTACAAAAGCAGGTCAAGCCAGTAAAGGTGATTGCATAACAGGTAGGTCGGGCACTGCCCGACGGCTTTTATCAAATAAAATAGGTCAATCAATGGCAATACAAAACGTTAAATTCTCAATCGACCGTGGCGGCACGTTCACTGACGTGTACGCTGAATTTAGCGATGGGCGCACAGCGGTTCTTAAACTCCTATCCGATGATCCAACTAACTACCCCGATGCACCACGCGAGGGGATACGCCGTATTCTAGAACGCGAGCAGGGGACACCACTTTCTGCGCAGCAACTCAGTGCTGAAACAATCTCCTCCATTCGCATGGGCACCACCGTTGCCACCAATACGCTATTGGAACGTAAAGGGGCGCCCACCTTACTGCTGATCACCAAGGGTTTTGCCGATCTGCTTGAGATCGGTAATCAGACGCGTCCGGATATTTTTGCGTTGGATATTCAGCGTCCACAGCCACTGTATCAAAAGGTGATAGAGGTGGATGAGCGTATCCGCCCCGCACAAGCCGATGAAGCCGAAACGGTGGGCGGGGTCAATGGACGGCAATATGTGGTGATGCAAGCTCCCGATGTGGAGGTATTGCGACCGCTATTGCAGCAGGCGCTTGGCTCTGGCTGCACCAGTGTAGCGGTAGTTTTGGCGCACTCTTACGCCTACCCACAGCATGAATTGCAAATCGGCGAGTTGGTTGAGCAACTAGGTTTCGACCATTGCTCGCTGTCGCATCAGATAATGCCCACGGTGCGTATGGTGCCGCGCGGTGCAACCTGCGTGGTTAATGCCTATTTAACTCCCCATATTCAGCGTTATGTAGATAGTTTCTGTAGCGGGTTTATCGACAGATTGCGCAGCACTGAATTATTGTTTATGACCTCCGACGGCGGGCTGATCGAAGCGAGTGGCTTCAACGGTAGTCGTGCACTGCTCTCCGGTCCTGCTGGCGGGGTGGTCGGTTATGCGCAGACCTGCGCCCAAGCACTGCCAGGTGTGGCAGCAATCGGTTTTGATATGGGCGGCACCTCTACCGATGTGTCGCGCTATGCCGGGAGCTACGAACAGACTCAGGATGCACAGGTGGCAGGGATGTGTATGCAAACGCCGCAACTGGATATCAAAACAGTAGCCGCCGGGGGCGGGTCACGGCTGTTCTTTCGGCACGGTATGTTTGAAGTGGGACCTGAATCCGCTGGTTCGCAACCGGGCCCGGTGTGTTATCGCAAAAACGGCTATCTGACTGTTACCGATGCTAACTTGGTTTTGGGGCGCTTGCAGCCAGAATTTTTTCCGCATATTTTTGGACCTGGTGAAGATCAACCTGTGGATTTGCACGCGGCACAGAGCGCTTTTGATGAATTGACCGGCGAAATCAATCGCTGGCTGGTCGAGAACAGCCGCCCTACGCTAACAGTTGAACAAGTTGCCGCCGGATTTCTCGATGTGTCCAACGAAGTGATGGCGCGCCCCATACGGGCAATATCCGTGCAGCGTGGCTACGCGTTGAGCGAACATGCTCTGGCGTGTTTTGGTGGCGCTGGTGGTCAGCATGCCTGTGCCATGGCACAAAAACTGGGGATGAACAGGATATTTATTCAGCGTCACGCCGGGGTGTTGTCTGCCTACGGTATGGGGCTGGCCTGCCGTGCCAGCGAACAGCAGGAAGCCGCCAGTGGCGAGTTCACCAGTGAGCGCGCCGACTATTTTAATCAGCGGCTGGACAAGTTGGCAGCTCAGGGTTGTGCCGAGTTAGGCTGTGACCCCGACTGTGTTGAGGTCGATATCGAACGCTATTTGAACTTACGTTACGCTGGTACCGATAGTGGATTTATGGTGCGCTGCCCTGATGATGGCGATTATCTGCGGGCTTTTTCTGCCAGTTATCGGCGCGAGTTTGGTTTTGAGCTAGCAAGCGTGATTGAAGTGGATGATGTGCGGGTGCGGGTAAGCTATAATCCGTCCACAGCACATAAAATAGCACCCAACTTTGGTGCGGCACAGGGTAAGCCTGTGTCTTCAGGATCTTGCGCCACGGGTAGCTGCTACCTCGCTGGAGCATGGCACACTGTGCCGATATTTATTTTGACCGATTTGCAGTGTGGTCAGCACATTGACGGGCCAGCGCTAATCATTCAGCAGACTGCCACCATTGTGGTGGAACCACAATGCAACGCACGTATCAACCAGCACGGTGATGTGTTGATTGATGTGGCTGTTGCGCCAGAACACTCTGGTGTGGCTTATGATCCGATTCAATTAGCCTTATTCAGTCAACGCTTTATGTCGATTGCCGAACAGATGGGGCATACCTTGCAACGCACGGCTATCTCCACTAACATCAAAGAGCGCTGTGATTTCTCTTGCGCCCTGTTTAGCGCAGCCGGTGATCTCGTGGCAAATGCACCCCATACTCCGGTGCATCTTGGTGCCATGAGTGCGGCAGTGTGCCAGCAGATCAAAAGGTTTGCGGACGATCTGGAAACGGGGGATGTGTTGGTGGCTAATCACCCGCAGTTTGGTGGTAGTCATCTGCCAGATATTACCGTAATTACCCCACTGTGGCATAACGGTCGCATCGTCATGTATGTCGCCAACCGTGGGCATCATGCGGATATTGGCGGCACAACGCCCGGCTCTATGCCGCCATTTTCGCGTACTCTGAGCGAAGAAGGTTGTGCAATTGAGGGGATGAAACTGGTGCGTAGTGGTCAGTTTCAACAGCAGCTCATGGAGGAAGTCTTCAGTTGCCCAGGGCTTAATGCCCAGGGTGAGTTGATTCCCGCCAGCCGCCGTTTGACGGATAACATTTCTGATCTGCAGGCACAGGTGGCCGCCAATCAGTGTGGGGTTAATTTACTGCTGGAGTTAATCGCTGGCAGTGGCTTGACAACGGTGCATGCTTATATGGGCTATTTGCAGGATCATGCCGAGCGCGCGGTACGCCACGGCGTGCAGCAGTTGGCGTGTCAGTTGTCCGGAGTTGCGGATGTTGCGGACTTGCAGCATCCAGTGCTAGTTGGTGCCGAGGATTTTCTTGATGACGGTACGGTAATAAAACTTAATCTAACACTCAGTGGTGACGGTGCGGCGTGTTTCGATTTCAGCGGCAGCGGGATGCAGCAGTGGGGCAACCTCAATGCGCCGCGCGCGGTAACTATGTCGGCGGTTATGTATTGTCTGCGCTGTCTGGTGGCGGAAGATATACCCCTCAATCAGGGGTGTTTGCGTTCTGTAAAAGTTATATTGCCTGAAGGTTCCATACTGGCTCCGCATGCTACAGCTGCTGTGGTCGGAGGTAACGTGCTAACTTCGCAGCGGGTGGTGGATGTGATCTTCAAAGCCTTTGGTATTGTTGCTGCCTCGCAGGGCTGCATGAATAATTTTACCTTCGGTAATGCACACTTTGGATATTATGAAACCATTGGTGGTGGGGCTGGAGCTGGACCGGATTTTAATGGCTGCTGCGGGGTGCATACTCACATGACTAATACGCGGATCACTGATGTCGAAGTTGTCGAAAATCGCTACCCGGTGCTGGTGCGCCAGTTTGCCTTGCGCCATGGTTCCGGTGGCGCTGGCGTGTTTTGTGGTGGTGATGGCTTGATACGTGAATTTGAGTTTTTGCAACCATTGCAGGTGGCTATATTGTCTGAGCGCCGGGTGTTTGCCCCTTATGGAGTTCAAGGCGGTGCAGGTGGACAGCGTGGTAGTAATGTGTTGATAACTCTTGCTGGCGAGCATATCTCTCTTGGTGGTAAAAACATGCTTACGGTAAAAGTAGGTGAGCGCGTGCGTATTGCTACCCCCGGCGGTGGCGGATTTGGAAAACAACTTGAGTAAATTTATGACAACTATGAATAAAGTAACCTTGTGGCGCCAATGGATACAATGGCTGTTTCTGGCGTGGATTTTATATATCGGGCTGCGCTTTGGTATGTTTGTCCGTCACTTTGAAAGTAACGCCCTGACCCCATTGGTCGCTCGTCCGGCGGGGGTAGATGGCTTTCTCCCTATCGGTGGTCTGGCCAGTCTGAAGTTGTGGCTTTTTACCGGCGTGTTTGATGATAAACATCCGGCAGCACTGGTGTTATTGATCACTTTTTTGCTGATGAGTGTATTGGCAAAAAAATCTTTCTGCTCGTGGCTGTGCCCGGTGGGGACTATTTCTGAAGCGTTATGGAAGGTGGGAGCGCGCCTGTTGGGGCGTAACTTTATTGTGTGGCATTGGCTGGATATTGTTTTACGCGCGGTGAAATATCTGCTGCTGGGCTTCTTTGTCAAAATTCTGCTGATTGATATGTCGGTCTTTGCCATTGCTGATTTTCTGCGTTCGCCATACTGGAGTTTGGCGGATGTGAAAATGCTGCATTTTTTCACCAACCTGTCGAGCATAACCATTATTGTCATCGGTGTTACGGCGCTGTTGTCGCTGGTATATAAAAACTTTTGGTGTCGCTATCTGTGTCCCTATGGAGCCTTGCTCGGCTTGGTAAGTATGGGCAGTTTATTCAAAATACGCCGCAATAAAAAAACGTGCATAGATTGTGGCATCTGCACCCAAGCCTGCCCGTCACATTTGCCAGTGCATAGCTGTAATATGATTTATAGCCCCGAATGTACCGGCTGCCTGACCTGTGTTTCAGTTTGCCCCCACGACAGTTTGACTATGGGGACAGCGCTGGATACCAAGCCAATGCCGCGCTGGGTGTTCCCCGTAGTGGTAGTGGTTATTTATTCAGCTGGCGTAGGGCTGGGGATGCTGGCTGGTTGTTGGGAAAGCTCGTTGACCTATGCGGATTATCAACATCTGCTTCCATTGCTGAAGCGGCTGCCGTAGCGAGTTTTAAAATAAATATTACCCAACTTTCCTCTATAATTACGGGCATGACCATTTCAGTGCCGGGCTAATTATCGTATTGTTCACCATTGATTAAGGTGATAGCACCTGCTAGTATTGCGTTGAGATGGAGTAAATAGGAGGTATTATGAGTAGGCAGTTGAATTTGCGAGTCCAGGATGAATTTGCTGATCAATTAGAGCGTTTAGCTAAAAAAATGGGGCGTTCCATGGCGTCGGTATTGGAGACTGTGGCTGGGTCGGCTATTGATGCCGCTGAAGACGATATTAAGTTTGAAGAACAAGCATTGCAGGCATGGGAAGAATATGAGCTGACAGGGGTCTGCGTTCCAACTGCCGCGATCGATTCAATGTTCAGCGATGCCCTCAGTCGCGCTCAAGTAGTTGCCCAGAGGTCACGTTAATGTTGTCGCGCAAGGTTATTGCTACCCCATTGTTTGCGCGCCATTTGCAAGAATTCCTTGATGAATATGCGGAACTTGGAGCTGTCCGTTTTGTGGAACGACTTCGACAGAGCTACATGGAAATGTTGGGAAATATCACCACTTTTCAATATATTTCCCCTGCTCGCAGAAGGCATGTGCAGGGGAAGAGTATAATCACACGAGACTATGTTCTTAATGCGGGAGCGCGTGATTTTTTAGTGCTTTACTGGGTGCCAGCTGACCAAGCTGAGCCGGTTGTGCTGCTTAATATCCGGATAGGTGGTCAAAATCGTTTTAAGTGGCAGGATTAATTCCCGCCACTCTTTTAGCCAAATCTCCAGCTGTAATATTCCAGCGATGTTCAATCCTGCTTGGTTATCATGTGTACATCATGTTGTGGAAATGGAATAGAAATCCCTTCAAGGTCGAAACCCAGCTTAATGTCCTCCACCAGTTGAAAGCGTACCTTCCAATAATCCTGCGTTTTTACCCACGGTCTCACTACTAGGTTAACGCTGCTGTCCCCTAATTCAGCTACCGCAACAGTCGCGGCTGGTTCTTTGAGTAGCAATGGCTCGTTAGCGAGAATGTTATTCAGTACTTGTTTTACTTTTAGCAGATCATCAGAGTAGCTGACTCCGATTACCAGATCGATGCGACGTGTTTTATTGGCAGAGTAATTGGTGATATTGCCACCCATCATATTTGAATTGGGGATGATCACTAGCTTGTTGTCCGGTGTCAGTAGCTCGGTGGTGAATATCTGAATTTGTTCAACGGTGCCGGATACTCCACCACCCTCGATGTAATCACTATTCTTGAAAGGGCGGAAGATCAGCATCAATACCCCGGCGGCAAAGTTGGATAAAGCTCCCTGCAAAGCCAGACCGATAGCTAAACCGGCGGCACCGATTATGGCAACAAAGGAAGTGGTCTGTATTCCAACCTGATTGAGCGCGGCAATTATAACGAAGGCAAGTAGCGCCATATAACTCAAGCTGCCGACGAAAGAGATAAGCAACTCATCAACCTTGCTTTTCTTCAGCACTCTTTGCACTGCGCTGCGTACAATTTTGGCCAGAAATCTACCAGCGATTAGAATTACTATAGCAGCGATCAGTTTGGGACCATAAAGGAACAGCAGGTCGAGAATGCGCGGGATTAGCTTGTCTGTATCAAATAACAGGTTGAGATCCATTTTGTATCCTTAGTGTCCGTTTTTTATGTTATCTGAGCGTGCTGTCTGAAGTAAATCCGTTTAATTGTTGATGATAGTTGTGGTTGTTGTTTGTGTCAAATAATAAGGTACTGATAGCTCGGTGGTTTGGGTTAGTTGGGCGGAGATTGTTAGTTGTGTAGATATTGAGTATTTTGGTTGCTTGCGCTGATGGTGTAAAAAAGGGACAGGCACCTGCGGAGCCAGTCCCTTAATTTCTCCCCATTTGTCGTCGCCGAACGCAATGAGTGTCAATGAGAAGGTTTGCCTGCTAACTGTTCGAAGCGCCAGCGAGTTTTAGCTGGCTTCTCGGTGTAAGCGATTGCAGAGAGGGAACCCGCTAGGGCAAGACAACAGTGGGTCATGTTTTGCATACTTTTGGATGATCCTAAAAGTATGGCGCAGCCAATTAAACATCGTCGGGCGCGTAACCCGGATTACTTCTATAAATGATTGTTATTATCAGTATTTATGAAACATGATCAAATTCTATATCCGCAAATCCTAAACACATTCAAGTTCGCGGGTTTCGTCCCGCAGACGACGTACTTTTTGCTAAGCCCCAAAAAGTACGCAAAAATGGCTTTTATACCCGTGCCCTCCGGGGGTCGCGATCTACCTACAATGTTTCGTTTTCCCTCTTACATATCATTGCGGTTTGGAGCCCTTTAGGTCTCCAAGTTGGTGGTGATTCGTTGCCATAGTATTGAGTATTTTGGCTGCGTGTGCTGATTAACTTTTTCCGTGGAACGTTGTGTCGCCGCTTGCGCTGATGGTGTAAAAAAGGGACAGGCACCTGCGGAGC
>CAZHXF010000074.1:0-7219 GCA_964536375.1 uncultured Desulfuromonas sp.
AATACCGTCAATATCATCATATCAGGGCAAGTTTGCCTGATAATCAATGGTTATCGTAACCAAACTTTAAACCATGAATCGAGTTTTTGAATATCGCATGAGTAATCTATTAGTGGGAAATGGTATTATCATACAATATGGCGGTACAGATTATCTAAATTCCGATATCGTAGAACGTGCTATAGACAATATTCGTAGTGGACGGTTCCCGGCTCATCTTTATCCCAAGGAATGTGCAGATTTTGTAGTCGCGCTTCAAAAGGAACATTCATCTGCCTTGAAAGGAAACTACGATAAATACGTTTTTACTTCCTACGACCGATCTTCTTTAAGAGATTTTAAAAATAGGTATGTAAAAACAGATTCATATTCAGTTAATGAAATTGGATTTGAAGATTATTTCCTACTTTTTGAACTTGTACATAACAAACAGCGGATTGAGAATCCGGAGAGGTTTAATTCACGCGGTGTTCTTAGGCGGATGTTTTTGGATGCTGTATTTAATATAGGTAAAATCGAAACCATTTATAAAAAATTTCCTTATGATCTAATTACATGGTTGAAGGGACATGATCATATCTTCACTACAAATTACGACAGCAATTTGGACATAGCAACTGGCTTCAAAATTCACCATTTACATGGGTCATTTCAAACACTCAGTGAAAACTATGATCCGAATAGTTTTAGAAACCAATTGAAGGATGATCTTCTTGATGGCGAGAAAATGGATCCTAAATTTCCTCATCTTTACTCTAATTGCTTAATATCATATGTAGGTGAACTTAAAGAGTATTCAATGAAGGAGTCGTCACTCGCAAATAATGGAATGGAAAAATTCGTTTCTGGATATAAAAATGATCCAAAAATCAGACAACAGATCGAAGCATTACCCGATAGCAATGACTTGACTAGAAGGCTTAAAGAAGCAATTAAACTAAAGGCTGAGCATCCAGAACTGGAACACGCTGAACAGTACCCTCATCATATGCTTGAGAACATATCGGGTTCTTTAGAAATTGTCGGCTTATCTCCAAATAATGACGGGCATCTTTTTGCTGAAATACTTAAAAACAATAAAATTTCAGAAATCATATTCTACCATTTTGGTAAACAGGAAGCTGTTGATGCTCAAAGAATATTTACCTCAAAGAAACTGATAACAAGAGAAGTCCAGAATCTATGGTCTAAACTGGAAAATTAAGCATGACTTTAATAGCTCAAAACGATAACAAAACGTTTCAGTTGACCGCAAAAGGCTGCGGCAACTGAACTCTACGTTATACTGCAGATGAAACGGCTGTGAAATCACCAAAAACTAACGATTGAGGCGAATATGGAATTCTGGTTATTAATAGGAGGTGCAGTAATTTTGTACAGCGTCATCAAAGCAATGGCAACGTCCTCAAAACAGCAAGTTCAGAAAAATAATAGACCAAGTTCAGAAAATGAAATTCGAGTAACCATGACTACGAGTAATCGGGTGGTATCTAACAGTAATCGTGATGATGACGATGATCTGGCTACCTTCAGTATTTCTTATGGCTATGAAGAGGAAAAAAGCAAAAACAAAACGCCGGGGAAATGGATAAAATCCGGTGAATCCATCACCATAAAGGGACAAACATTTACTGGTGGTAATTTTTATTTTGGTGGAAAGCTCAGTTCATTAGACGGATATGGAACGGAAGCGTCACTGGTTGACGATTCGCTAAAAGTTGAAAACAAACCGTCTAGTTTTGAAGATGAAAGTTTAGGCTATTGGCCTAAATTTATCTCGCTCACACCTAAAGGGCGTGGAGCTTTCCTTAGTTGGCTTTCTGGTAGAAGGGGTGATCCAGAGACACCGTTGGGTTATGTTTTTATTTATTTCTATGGCCTTGAAAGACGCATTACGGTTGATTCAATTAAACAGGCAGTGGAAGACACAGAATTTAAATCTTTGTTTGACGAAATACTACGATTAAAAGGCATTTACGGCAGTAGTCGTTCTTTTTCAAATTATTCCACACGTCTTTTAGAAATCATGTGTCTATTACGACCTCACGTAGTGTCACATCCAGAACTTGAAAAAACACCTCAAAGGGATTCTCTGTTATTTAAGCATCGCCTTGCCACTACGGTAAGCGAAGAAAAGCCGGTTCCCGCTGAACTGGCATTGGCATGGATTCGGTTTTATCCGGATTATAATCTGAAGAAACCGGCACGGCGTTGTGGCTATGAATTCAGCCAGATGTTTACACGCCTCTATAGCAAAAAATATGGGGACGGCATTGTCGTCAAACCCAATAAAACACGATTAAAGATTGAGTATCATCCTGCTAGCTCTTCCCTGCGTGGAATATCATTTCCTCAACAGGATCTTCCTGATCCAAGTAACTTGAAAGGCCCTGTAAACAAACTTATTGCCATTGCAGATGAATGTACGTCTGAATTAGATGCTTATAGTCGCTATCTTGCTAAGCCAGATACGTCCCGCACGGATATTGAAGCCGTATTGCTACTGCCGGACGATCTTAGTGATTTGGGCGCTACGCTAGGTTTAGGGAAGTTTAAGAAATGGGCGGATGATGCCATTTCAACAAAGAATGGTCTGGTGAGTGTCGGGGAATTCTGGACATACACCAAATCTTCTTTACCTGCCAAGATCAATAAAAAAGAAGCTGAGTTAATTCAAAATCTTGCACAAAAAGCTGGTTATGGCATAGCACCTGATACACGTTACCACCATGCTAAGACAAGCGCAGATGGAAAGCTGGTTCTATTTCCTGAAGGACACGGGAAATACTTTGAACCATCCAAAGCATTTAGTGAAATGGGTATGGCATTGCGTCTAGGAGCTATGGTCGCCACGATTGATTCACATGTCGATCAGGCGGAATTACATTCATTAACTCAACTCATTGACCACGATACTAATCTATCACCTACCGAGAAACAATCATTACATGCCTATCTGGTGTGGAGACTTAATACACCTTCAAATGTAACGGGCTTAAAAGCCAGAGTGGAATTACTGGGTAAAACTGAAAAAGCAGCAGTTAGCCGTATACTGGTCAGTGTTGCTATGGCTGATGGACAAATTGATCCGGAAGAAATTAAACAGCTTGAAAAGCTCTATACCTTGCTAGGCCTGGATAAAGCTCTCGTTACTGGAGACATTCATGAAATGTCATCAAGTAAAGCTGGAGTGCGACCCGTCAGCCCTCAATCAGAAACTATTTCGCCTGCTTCCACTTCATTCCAGCTCGATGAAAGTATTCTTGCAATACATGAATCGGAAACCAAAGATGTACAAAGCATGTTAGGCGCTATATTCGTGGAGGACGAACCTGCAGGTGAATCCGATGACTCAGCTACGGATAGCACTGTTGTAGAGGAAGAAACCGGAATTGATAAAAAGCATTATGCTTTGTTTGAAAGCCTGATACGAAAAGATAAATGGACTAGTGAAGAAGTTGAAGAACTGTGCCGTGATTCATGTCTGATGGTTAGCGGAGCATTGGAAGCTATTAATGACTGGTCGTTTGATAAAGTGGGTGCAGCTGTACTTGAAGAGGATGGTGACGCTATTTATGTCGATCAGGAAATCGTAGAAGAGATAGAAGGTTAAACTTATGGAAAAACGTATCCGGTTAAAAGAACGTGACGCAATCATTCAATCACTGAAATCTGGTGTGACTCCCAAAATTGGGATTCAGCATATTCAGGTTGGACGAAGCAATGAAGTCAAAGCGTTGTATAACGACATTGAAAGAATCTCTCAAGGTGGCGCAGCCTTCAGGCTTATCATTGGTGATTATGGCTCAGGGAAAACATTTTTTCTGAGCGTGGTACGTTCCATTGCTCTTGAAAAGAAACTGGTTACGGTCAATGCGGATCTTTCACCGGATCGGCGTATACACGCGTCTTCAGGGCAGGCACGGAAACTTTATTCCGAGCTTATGAGGAATATGTCAACCCGTAATAAGCCGAATGGAAATGCATTATCCAGTGTCGTCGAGCGGTTTGTAACTCAGGCTCGTAAAGAAGCAGATGAAAAGAACGGCGATGTTTCAACAGTCATACATCAAAAATTAGCGTCCTTATCAGAACTGGTTGGCGGATATGATTTTGCAAAAGTCATTGATGCTTACTGGAACGGTCATGAGCAGGATAACGAAGAGTTAAAATCAAATGCTATTCGCTGGTTACGTGCTGAATACACTACTAAGACAGATGCAAGAAGGGATCTTGATGTCAGAACGATTATTTCGGATAACTCGTTTTATGATGCGTTAAAGCTTATGAGCCTATTTGTACGTCAGGCGGGTTATGAAGGCTTACTCGTTAATCTGGATGAGATGGTCCATCTTTATAAATTAAGCAGCACACAAGCACGTACATCTAACTATGAGCAGATTCTACGGATACTCAATGATTGCCTTCAGGGGTCAGCTGAATATCTTGGGTTTCTATTGGGTGGAACGCCGGAGTTTTTATTAGATCCCCGCAGAGGGTTATATAGCTATGAAGCACTGCAATCCCGTTTAGCTGAAAACAGCTTTGCACAGCGAGCAGGCGTTATTGATTATTCCTCTCCAGCACTACACCTAGCGAGCTTAACGCCGGAGGAGCTTTATATTCTCCTGAAAAACCTTCGTCATGTATCTGCCGAAGGTGATACTTCTAAATATCTAGTACCTGATGATGCTCTCAAATCTTTTCTACACCATTGCAGCCAGACTATCGGGGATGCCTATTTCCGTACACCAAGAAATACCATCAAAGCATTTTTAGATATGCTGGCAGTCTTGGAACAAAATCCTTCTATGCAATGGTCGCAGTTAGTTCAATCTATTGCGATTGAGGATGATCGTCCAAGTGATACAGATGAGATTATGGTGGACGAAGAGACAGGCGAAATTTTGAATTCTGATAGACTAGCTGATTTTAAATTATGATAGAGGAATATCAGCGCCTTGATAAGCGTGTACAAAAATGGTTATTTAATCAGGGATGGCCTGATTTAAGAGAAATACAAAAACGGGCAATTGCACCAATTCTGTCTGGTGATAGAGATGTGCTGATTAGTGCATCAACGGCGGCAGGTAAAACAGAAGCTTTTTTTCTACCAGCATGTAGTGCAATTGCCGAAGAGGAAAACGGCTTTGGTATTCTGTATGTCAGTCCTTTAAAAGCACTGATTAACGATCAGTACCGCAGGCTCGAATCGTTAAGTGAAATGTTAGATATGCAGGTTACGCCGTGGCACGGTGATAGCCTTCAATCCAAAAAGAAGAAAGCCAGAAACAATCCTTCAGGTATTCTGCTTATCACCCCTGAATCCTTGGAATCACTTTTAGTCAGAGAGCCGGGATGGGTGAAACAATCCTTTACCTCACTCAAATATATCGTCATTGATGAGTTTCATGCGTTTATAGGAACAGAACGAGGTCAGCAATTACTTTCTCTACTTACCCGTCTTGAACACATAACTGGTCGAATCTCTAATCCTATTCCACGGGTTGCACTAAGTGCGACTCTCGGAGAACTTGAAAAAGTACCACTTTCACTTAGACCGAATAAAAGTCTGCCTTGTGAAACCATTACCGGCAGTCAGCACCAAAGCACTATTAAGGTTCAGGTTAAAGGGTATTTAGAACCGATAGATATCACGGGAGATGAAAAACGTACCTCCGCCGAACAGCAGATTTGTCAGGAAATATTTAGCCTCTGTAGAGGCGACTCACATCTGGTATTTGCAAATAGTCGAAGTCGGACAGAAAGTATTGCTGCACAGTTAAGTGATTTATGCGAACAACAAGTTGTACCGAATGAGTTTTTCCCTCATCACGGTTCTTTAGCCAAAGAACTTCGAGAAGATTTAGAAGCCAGATTGCAGAAGGAAACCCTACCGACCACAGCCATTTGTACAATGACCTTAGAGCTAGGTATCGACATCGGCAAAGTGAGTTCTGTTATTCAGGTTACTGCTCCACACTCAGTATCAAGTTTACGTCAGCGGTTAGGTCGATCAGGTAGAAGAAACTTACCTTCCATATTACGTATGCTCATTGCTGAAAATGAACTGAGTGATAAATCTAATATAGTAGATGGTCTTAGATTAGAGCTGGTTCAATCACTAGCAATGATACGTTTGCTGATCGTAAATAACTGGTTTGAACCGGCAGATACAGAGCAAATGCACCTTTCTACATTTTTACACCAGATTCTTTCTGTAATTGCGCAATGGGGAAGCGCCAGAGCAGACCAACTTTATTCTTTATTATGTGAGCAAGGATCTTTCAAAGAAATATCAATTCAGCACTTCAAGCAACTATTATCCCATATGGGGAAAGTCCAACTAATACAGCAGCTCAATAGCGGTGAGTTGGTTTTGGGAATTGAAGGCGAACGTCTTACCAATTCCTATACCTTCTATGCTGTCTTTAAAACACCAGAAGAATTCCGTATTGTTGCCGGAAGCAAAACACTCGGAACGCTACCCGTTGATTCGCTCATTCTTAAAGATCAACACATTATATTTGGTGGCCGTAGATGGAAGGTCACGAATATTGATGATGAAAAGAAAGTTATCTATGTGACTTCTACAAAGGGCGGTAAACCTCCAAAATTTAACGGTAGCGGTATGTCGATCCATGACAAGGTTCGGCAAGAGATGTTAAGTATCTATCGCACAGGTGACTATCGCATTGAAGTTGGCAATCAGAAAATAGATTTTGTGGATAATCTCGGAAGACAACTATTTCAAGAAGGAGCGTATCTTTTTGAAGAAGCCAACCTTGAGAAACAACCCGTCTATCAAAGCGGTAAGCATAGTTATATTTTTTCATGGATGGGCGATAAAGTAGTTAACACCCTTACTGTCTTGCTAATTAGAAGTGGATTTGTATGCAGTAACTTTGCTGGTGTTATTGAAGTTCAGAATTCGAATGTCGATGACATAAAAAATTGCTTAATAGCTATAACAAAAGATGATCTGCCGGATGAAACCGAGCTAGCTGGAACACTTTCATTACAGCAAAAGCTTATTGAAAAATATGATGAGTATCTTCCTGAAGATTTATTAACCGAATGCTATGGGCAAAAAGCGTTTAATTCTAGTGCTACTAAACAGTGGATAATAGCCTGCCTTGTTTGAGCTGGCGATTCCAAATGCCGTATAACGAATAAGGTTAGATTGTGAGAGCGAAGCGAACCACAATCTGAACCGTTT
>CAZHXF010000075.1:0-6916 GCA_964536375.1 uncultured Desulfuromonas sp.
TGCGCGAGAGTGACGACCTTTGTGGCGATAGCGGAAGATTAGTATTAATCAGGAACAATAATCGTTAAAAATAAGCAGTTTTAAGCAAATGGAGAGAAATAAGATGGCGAAAATCTGGACCATAACAAAGCGGTGTATGCCGCTGCTGCCATGCTTGCTGGCGTTGACGCTGTTAACCAGCTGTAGCGCCAGTCGGTCTCAGGTAGATGCAGCAGGTAGCAGACTGGATGACGCTAAATTGTTGGTGCACTTGCAGCACAACAATATTGCCGATTCTGCAGCTCCGGCTATGCCCGTACCCAGTGAAATACAACAGGCATTGCTGCCACCGCTGGTTCCAGATGCGTTTGCTATTCCTGAAACACGTTTTGACGTGGTAGCTGATGGCGTAGAGGCGAGTGCTTTTTTTGCCGGTCTGGTCGCTGGCAGTTCCACCAACATGGTTATTCATCCCGGGGTTACGGGCACCATCAGCCTGCGCCTGAAAAGTGTTAGCCTGCCCGAGGTACTGGATGTGGTGCAGCAGGTCTATGGCTATCACTATCGGCCCACAGTTGGGGGCTATCAAATTTTGCCTAACGATATGCAAACCCGTATTTTCGAAGTTGATTATTTAACCCTGAAGCGTAGCGGTACCTCAATGACGCGGGTTAGTTCCGGTCAGGTTTCCGACGGTACCAGCGACTCATCTGATAGCTCTAGTACTGACAGCAGCAGTAGTTCTTCTTACGATGGCACTTATGGCAGTCAGATTACGACCAAGTCTGATGTGGATTTTTGGCCCAATTTTCAACAAACCCTGGAGCAGTTAATCGGCACCGAGGACGGGCGCAAAGTTATTGTGCAACCACAAGCCGGTTTGGTGGTGGTGCGCGCTCTGCCCCGTGAGCTGGATATCGTCACCAATTATCTCCAGCAAACTGAGGGTACGTTGCAGCGTCAGGTGATTCTCGAAGCAAAAATTATTGAAGTTGAGCTCAGCGATGGTTTCCAAACTGGTATCAACTGGGGTTCCCTAGTGCATAATGGTACTAATCTGGCGCGCGTCGGTCAGGTTGGGGGCGGTACCAGTATCAGTGGCGGTCTTAGCGAGATTTCCGGCGGTTATACCAATTTAGACCCGGAAAATCCGTCAGCTATCAGTGGCCTGGTGTCCTCGGCTTTTGGCGGGGTATTCTCAGCAGCGGTGGAACTGGATGATTTTCAAGCTTTTATTGAAGCGGTGAAAACCCAAGGTGATGTTCAGGTGCTGTCGAGCCCGCGGGTTTCCACCCTGAATAACCAGAAAGCGGTAATCAAAGTAGGTACCGACGAGTTTTTTGTTACCGATATTTCCAGTGACACCGTCACCGGGACTACCACTACCACCACTCCCGATATAACTCTGACGCCATTCTTCTCCGGTATCGCTCTTGATGTCACCCCACAGATCAGCGCTGGTGGCGCGGTAACTCTGCATATACATCCTACAGTAAGTGAGGTGGTGGATCAGACCAAGGTTATTACCGTCAGCGGGCAAGAACAGTCGTTACCGCTGGCTTTCAGCAGTGTGCGTGAGTCTGACACCATCGTGCGCGCTCGCAGTGGTCAGGTGGTGGTTATCGGCGGGTTGATGAAAAATTCTACTACGACTGAGACTGCCTCGGTGCCACTGCTCGGTGATATCCCCGGTATTGGGTGGCTGTTCCGTCACCAGAAGGATGTTGCTCGCAAAAGTGAGCTGATTATTTTGCTCAAGCCGCAGGTGGTAATTCAGGATCAGGATTGGGCCCAAGATGTTGAACAAACACGCCAGCGTATGAGCCGATTGTTGTAGGCGCTATTAAATGTATATAGATCATTTTCGCTTTGCTGAGCGCCCCTTCTCTCTGACACCGGATACCGGCTATTATTACAATCACTACAGTTGCCAAGAGGCGATGAATGTGGTTGTGGTCGCCTTGGAAAACGGCGAGGGTATCGTTAAGATAACTGGCGAAGTTGGCACCGGAAAAACCATGATGTGCCGCAAGTTGCTCAACGATCTTCCCGATGACATGGTTACTGTTTATCTGCCCAATCCGTTAATGGAAGCGCAGCAATTGTATCGCGCGGTGGCGCAGGAGCTGGGGCTTGAATCGGCTGCAGATGTTTCTGTTGCCGACCTGCTGAATCAGTTGAACACGCGTTTGATAAATCTCAGTGCATCAGGGCGGCGGGTGGTGGTGTGTGTGGACGAAGCGCAATCCATGCCGACGCAAACCCTGGAAGCGTTGCGCTTGCTGAGCAATGTAGAAACTGAAAAACGTAAGTTGTTGCAAATTGTGTTGTTTGGTCAACCAGAACTGGATCAGCGCCTAGCTCAGGACGACTTACGCCAACTGCGTCAACGGATTGGTTTTGCTTACGCCCTGAATATTCTTGATTTTAATAACTGTCAGGGTTATTTACATCACCGCCTACGTATGGCTGGCTATCGCGGTGCGCCACTATTTACTAAAGGGGCTGAGCGTTTATTGTATCGAGCTGCTCATGGGGTGCCGCGCCTGATAAATATTCTGGCACATAAATCTCTGATGGCTGCCTACGGACGTGGGCTGCATCAGGTTTCGCGTCGCCAGGTAAAGGATGCCATAGCAGACACTGATGGTGTTGATACCCCTAATTATTGGTTGCGAATTGCCGTTGTTGGTCTTGTTGTAATTCTCGCCTATTATGGTGGGATTGAAACCGCGCACCATTTTTTGGATAAAAACCCATGAGCCTGATAAACCAAATGTTGAAAGATCTTGAGGCTCGTCGCCAACAGCAGGACAATCCAAATGCTCAGACGTTTGCGGTTGCCCCCTGTTACCAAAAGCCGCAGCGTAATGGTGTGTTGCTGGTCGTGGGCATAGTGACGCTAATTGCCAGCGTTGGATTGGCTGGATGGTGGTATTTGAACCGCCAAGATCAAGTGCTGCTAAGCACAGTGGCGCAAGTTGCATCATCAGCAAATTGTGCAACTGCAGCAGTAACAGGGCAACCTGTTGTTGCTGCCACACAAGAACCAGTGTCTGCGCGTACAGAGCCAAGTGCTGCGGTGGTGGAGGTGTCACAACCTTCAACGGTGGAGGCACAGCCCGAGCTTAAACCAGAAGCCGTGGCCGTAGCGCCAGTGCTTGCTGCGATTCTTGCGCCCGAACGCGGAGCACAAACGGTCGCGTCCCAACTTGTTGCACCAGTGATCGCGCCAGCGCTAGTATCCAAGTTAGCCGAGCCGATCAGTACTAAGCCAGCTGCCGCGGTACAAGTTTCTCAGGCAGTGTCGGTTCCAGCGCAGGCTCAGCAGATACGGGTGCAGGCCCAGCGCATGTTAGATCAGCACCAGTATCCTGCGGCAGTAAAACTGTTACAACGGGCGATCACTATGGCGGGAGCAACCCCGGTGCAGTGGCACCAGCTTGCCGTGGGTTATTTGCAGGCGCGGCAATTGGCAGCAGCTTGTCGCGTCGTCGATAGCGGATGTCAACAGTACCCCAACGATGTTTCATTGCGGGTGCTTCAGGCACGCTTATTGCTCGAAACTGGCAATAAACATCAGGCCTTAGCCGCGCTGCAACTGATTGAGCCAGCTCCGGTTGTTGCGACTGCCAGCGCATACTATGCTCTGCTGGCAACAGTGCAGCAGCAAAGTGGTGATTATTTAGCTGCGCAAAAAAACTATGCATTACTTACCGGAACATTCCCCCAACGGGGTGAATGGTGGATTGGTCGCGCTATCTGCGCCGATCAATTAGGTCAAATAAACGCTGCTACGGTCAATTTTCATCAGGCGCTACGCTGTCCACAGTTGCAGTCACAGCTCAAACAATATGCACTGCAACAATTGCAGCGCTTAGCTAAGGGGTAGACATGGTTGTGCGTAAGAAAATCCGCATTGGCGATCTGCTGGTTTCTGAAGGTATTATCACTGAAGAGCAGCTGATGTTTGCGCTGAAAACTCAAAAGTCAACTGGGTCTAAACTTGGTCATACCCTTATTGAATTTGGTTGTATCACCGAAGACAGCCTGCTGGAGTTTCTATCCAAGCAGTTACAGATTCAGCAGGTTGATCTACGCCATTTTAATTTTGATGAGAAAATTGTCAAATTGATACCGGAAACATTAGCGCGCCGCTTTCGGGTGGTGGCACTAGTACGCGAGTCTGCCGGGGTGTTGATCGGCATGGCTGATCCTACCGATATTTTTGCCCAGGATAAATTGGAATCGATACTCGCGGAAAATATTGTTCCAGCTATAGTGCGCGAGGCAGATCTGTTACGCGCTCTGGATAATGTTTACCGTCGTACCGATGAGATCGAAAATATTGCCGAAGAGCTCGGCGAAGAACTGTCACAGACCGATTTTAACCTAGCCGACCTGCTACCCGATAGTCAGCTCGAAGATGCGCCGGTAGTGCGTCTATTACAGACTTTGTTTGAAGATGCGGTACAGGTGGGCGCCTCTGACATCCATATTGAACCGGATGAGAACGTGTTGCGTATCCGGCAACGTATTGATGGGGTATTGCACGAGCAGGTGATGAAGGAAAAACGCATTGCGGCAGCGCTGGTATCCCGCCTGAAGCTGATGAGCGGTTTGGATATCTCCGAGCGACGCCTGCCCCAGGATGGGCGCTTTAACATCCGCGTTAAAAATAAAAGTATCGATATCCGCCTGTCTACCATGCCGTTGCAATATGGCGAGGCAGTCGTTATGCGCCTTCTTGATCAATCCGGCGGCTTGCTAAGGCTGGAACATATCGGTATGCCCGAGCATATCATGCAGATGTTTCGGCGTTATATTCATCAGCCCCACGGTATCGTGTTGGTAACCGGACCTACGGGCAGTGGTAAAACTACCACCCTATACGGTGCGCTTAACGAATTAAATAAAGCGGAAAAAAAGATTATTACTGTTGAAGATCCGGTGGAGTATCGCTTGCCGCGCATTAATCAGGTGCAGGTAAATAGCAAAATCAATCTCACTTTTGCCGGGGTGTTGCGCACGGCTCTGCGTCAGGATCCCGATATCGTTATGGTGGGGGAGATTCGTGATCAGGAAACTGCCGAAATTGCTTTGCGCGCGGCAATGACCGGTCACCTAGTGTTGTCCACTTTGCATACCAACGATGCTATCAGTACCGCTTTACGGCTGCTGGATATGGGCGCAGAAGGTTATGTTGTTGCTAGTTCCTTGCAAGCGGTATTGGCGCAGCGCCTGGTGCGGCGCGTATGCGATAGTTGCAGCAGCACCGATAACCTCAATGCCCAGATGATTAGCTGGTTGCATGGTTACTTTGGAACCGATGCGCCGCTGCCGGTATTTAAGCGCGGCTTAGGCTGTACCCAGTGCAATAACACTGGCTATCGTGGTCGTATCGGGGTGTTTGAGCTGTTGCAGATAGATATTGCCCTTGCCGATGCGCTACGTCGCAATGATAGTGGTGATTTTGCCCGCTTGGCCAGGGAGCAGAAAGGGTTTACCTCGTTAGCTGATTGTGCCATGGAGTTTGCTCGTCAGGGGGTAACCAGTATAGAAGAGGTGGTGCGTATTTCGGGGCAAATTGAACAGGATTAACGCTAGGTTAAGGAGTTAAACCATGCCCAATTATACATATACGGCACGCCGTCCCAATGGCGAACAGGTTGCTGGCGAGGCGGAACTTAGTTCCACTGCTGCCGTTGCAGCTCAGTTGGCAGAAAACGGTTTAATTCCCGTACAGATTAAATTGGGCGCTGCCACCAAAGCTAAAAGCGCGGGTATAACATTGAACCTGAATTTTGCCATGCGAAAAAGGAAGGTACGTACTGATGATCTGATTTTGTTCTGTCGCCAGATGTACGCTCTTACCCGCGCCGGGGTGCCGATGATGCGTGCCCTGCAGGGCTTGATCGAGTCGGCGCAAAATCCAACCTTTAAAGAGGCGTTGGCTGGTGTAGTAGACAGTCTGGAGTCCGGACGCGAGTTGTCCAACGCCATGGCGGCTTATCCGCATGTTTTCCCCACACTGATGACGCGTATGGTGCAGGTTGGTGAGAACAGTGGTAAATTAGAACAGTCATTCGAGCAACTTGCCACCTATCTCGAATTTGAAAAAATGACTCGCGAACAGGTCAAAGCGGCGATGCGCTACCCGACCTTTGTTATTATAGCCATCAGCATTGCTATGGCGATTCTGACCCTATTTGTTATCCCCACCTTTAAGAAGGTGTTTGCCGGGTTTGGTGCCGAATTGCCTTTGCCCACGCGGATTATTATGGGGCTTTCCGAATTTGCCGTCGCTTATTGGCCGTATATATTAGTGCTAATGTTTGCTACGTCATTTGGAGTGCGCCGTTATGTAGCCACCGAGCGTGGCCTATGGCAGTGGGATCGTTACAAACTGCGCTTGCCAGTCGTGGGCTCAATTTTGATGCGCTCGACCCTGGCTCGTTTTGCCCGCTCCTTCTCTATGGGTTATGGTAGTGGTGTGCCGCTAGTGCAGGCGTTAGGTTATACTGCCCGCGCCATAGAAAATAGCTATATCGGCGGGAAACTAGATGAGATGCGTAATCATTTGGAGCGCGGCGAGAGCCTGACCCGCAGTGCTGCCTCGTTGCAGATATTCACGCCGCTGGTGTTACAGATGCTCGCCGTAGGCGAAGAGACCGGTTCCATAGAAGATATGTTGTTAGAGGTTGCCGGATTTTACGAACGCGAAGTGCAATATGAATTGAAAAATTTAACCAGTGCTATTGAGCCGATATTGATCGTGGCTATCGGCGGTATGGTGCTGGTGCTGGCCTTAGGGGTATTCTTACCCATGTGGAATTTGGGCAGTATGATGAAGTAATTTGGTGGATAACGTAGGGGCGGACCCCTGTGTCCGCCCAGATTAACGTGTCCACCCATATAACAGAAAATAACAACAACC
>CAZHXF010000076.1:0-6550 GCA_964536375.1 uncultured Desulfuromonas sp.
ACAAAACGATCCCGAAATACAGCGTATTTCGGGATCGTTGAACAGTATTTATTTATGTATAGGTAACTATCAAAACTTTTATTAGAACACTTAATCAAACATGGGTGAATGAATAAACATTGAACTTCCCACCGTTAGGGCTCTATCTCTGCTCTCACTCTTGAGCACAATGCAAACGCGCAACCTCGAACATTTGAAATGAAAAAGGTGAGCATGTTGGTTAGAGAGGTGCACTCATAAAAACAGACTAACGGCTGTGGCGAATCAAATCAAACACCACTGTTGCAAACCCTTTTGCGACTTCGGGATTGGATAGGATCTGCAACATCTGGTTCTGATGTGCTTCACTGCTATCCATCACCGCATCATCAAGGGCTTTCGGAAAATCACCTAACATCGCCTGATCCGGAGTATTGTTCTGAATCTGATCCATCACACTTTTGTTTTCTAGCACCTTGTCGCGAATCGTGTGCGCGTAGTTGATCAGGTCTTTGTCGGTGAGGCCATCGGTAAGGAACAGTTCGTTCAACCGCGTCATAATCTGCGACAGAAACTCTTCCATCTTATCCTTGGGCTTGGCTGTGCCCAGATCACTACCTGGCTTCAACCCATAGTCGCCTTCAGTCTCCATAACCAGATCCTGTTGGCGCAGAACCGACAGCCGATAATGACTAAGCGCAACGTTGCTCAGATCAATATCGTCCTCTTCATCTAACTTTTCCCGCAGCAGCGGCCCCAGGTGGCGAGCATAGAGACTGAGTTTCTCCAGCCCCTTGTCATCGTAGTCGACAATCTGCGACATGAATTCGTAGAAGCGGGTGAAGCTGCCGAGGTCTTTCTTGAAGATCTCCAGCCGGTCTTTTTCCTGCTTGCACTCTTTGAAGCACTTTTCCGCATTAGCGGTCAGTACCGGATCGCCAGTGTTCTTGGTGCGCTCGAACATCTGCTTAGCGGTTTTATAAGCATCAATAGCCAGTTTGTAGCGTCCCTGCCAACGGTCCACGGCTGGTTTACAGATGTTGCTGATCGCGGCACTGCTCTTGTTTTTAGCAAAGAAAGCCACAGCAAACTGCTCAACCTCCTGCCAGGTGAAAATATCTGCGGCACGCAACTTGTCGAACAGGTCGAAAACCAGATCGGGATCGGAGACGTCGGTCAGTTCGGCGGTCTGGAAATAGGGTTGAAAGGCATCGAGGATGTCTTGCGGCTCGTTGAAGAAGTCGAGCACAAATGTCCCGCTCTCATCCTTGCCGGGATAGGTACGATTCAAACGCGACAGGGTCTGCACGCACTCAACACCGCCAAGCTTCTTATCAACATACATGGCGCAGAGCTTGGGCTGGTCGAAGCCGGTTTGGAACTTGTTGGCCACCAGCATTACCTGATAATCGCCCGAGTCGAAGGCTTTGCGCATGTCGCGGCCCTTAAGGTCGGGGTTCATGTTGCGCTCGGTGAACTTCTCCCCCAATAGTTCGGTCGCGTTCGGGTCCTTGTCACAAAACTCCACCTCACCGGAAAATGCCACCATCGCCCTGATCGAAGCGTACTTCTTGCGGGCTACGTACTTATCAAACTCCTTCTTGTAGCGCACCACCTCTTTACGCGAACTGGTCACCACCATCGCTTTGGCCTGTCCGCCGAGCTGCCCCATGATGTTGTCCTTGAAGTGCTCAACGATCACCTGCACCTTCTGGGCGATGTTGTAATCGTGCAGACGCACCCACTGGTTGAGCTTAACCTTGGCCTTTTTACTGTCGACCTCTTCGTCCTTGTCCTGGATCTTCTGCGCTAGTTGGTAGGCAACCTTGTAGTTGGTGTAGTTTTTCAATACATCGAGGATGAAGCCCTCTTCGATCGCCTGACGCATGCTGTAGACATGGTAAGCTTCGGGCTTATTCTGCTTGGATGGTGGCAAAGTCGGGTCAGGAAGACGCCCAAACAGCTCCAGAGTCTTCGGCTTTGGAGTCGCAGTGAAGGCGAAGTAGCTGAGATTGCCACTGTCACGCCGGGCGGCGATAGTGGCATCGAGGATGTCCTCCGATGAAAGCTCTACGTCCTCAGAACTCTCATCAACCATCAGCACCTCTTTCAACTGCCGAGCGGTCGAGCCGGATTGCGACGAATGCGCCTCATCGGCGATGATCGCATAGCGACGTTCTTTAAGGCTGACACTATTTTCGATCGCCTTCAGCACAAAAGGGAAGGTTTGGATGGTAACGATAATGATCGGCTGCGAACTCTCCAGCGCCTGCGCCAACTTCTCTGATTTAGAACCATCACCAATGTCGCGGTTGATCCGGCCTACCACGCCATCGACGTGTTCAAACTGGTTGATTGTATCCTGTAACTGGTCATCGAGCACGGTGCGGTCGGTGACGACGATCACCGAATGGAACTGCTTTTCCCCTTGCGTATCGTAAAGAGATGAAAGCTGATGCGCGGTCCAAGCGATGGAGTTCGACTTACCCGACCCAGCGCTGTGTTGGATCAGGTATTTATGCCCCGGCCCCTCGCTGCGTGCGGCACGCAACAGACGGTTGACTACGTCCCACTGATGATAGCGGGGAAAGATCAGGGTCTCTTTCTTCGATTTCTTCCCCTGCCAGTTTTCGACCTCTTCGATCTGTAGATGGACATAGCGGGCGAGGATATTGAGCAGATTGTCGGGCAGCAGCACCTCATTCCACAGATAGCCACTGGCGTACTCATTTTGATCCTCGGGGATGTCATTACCAGCGCCACCCTCGTGGGTCCCTTTATTAAAGGGGAGGAAAAACGTATCGCTCCCCGCCAGTTTAGTGGTCATAAAGACCTCATACTGACTCACAGCAAAGTGAACCAGAGCCCCGCGCTTGAAGGTCAAAAGCGGTTCCAGCTTTTTGGTGACTGGGTCTTTCGGCAGGCGGGTGCGCTTGTACTGCTTGATGGCGTTTTCGACCGCTTGTTTGAACTCCGACTTAAGCTCCAGGGTGGCGATCGGCAGACCGTTAACGAACAGTACAAGATCAATGCGCCAAGCTTTGGCTTTCTTGCCAGTTTCGGCTGAGTGTTCTTCAGTGGCATAGGAGCTATAGACCAGCTCCGGCACGATACGCAGACGGTTCTTCTGGTAACGCGCCAAGGTGTCGGGGTTGAGGTCGTGTTCCGGTTTGAACTGACAGAGCTTGAAGCGGGTGCCGCGATCACGCAGCTCATGACGCAACACGCCCAATGTGCCGAAGGTGCGCAGGTCACGGTCGGCAGCGTTAAGGTCGACCTTGTTGAGCTGGGTGGCGACCCGTTCGAGGAAATGTTTGTCGGGGTTCTGCGGATACAACTTGCAGAACTTTTGCCACTGCTCGTCCTGCGTCTCTTTAACAAAGCCGAGAACGTCCTCTTCGTACAACGCTAGTTCGCGGTTATAGCCCGTAGGTGAGCCCAGCAGCCAGCCGTTGGCGATCATCTGGTTTATGATGTCGTTTTGAAAAACAGATTCTTGAGATTTACTCGCCATGACGCTCCCTTTTCCACTATTGCATTACATACAAAATTCAATTGAAACAGGGCACCGATGCGGTTTGTGCCTCACCACATCCTACAGTTTTGTGACACGCGTAGGATGCCGGTGAACGGAGTGAACCGCATCATTCATACATCGCCAAATTCACCATCATCAGGTTCTCCCACCCAATCAGCTGGATAAATACCCTGATCAACATGCTTATGAAAACTCGAATATGGCCAATCAATGACCCGCGACACCACATCATGTTTAACGGGATTCCAATGGATATAATTCACATGACGATGATAATCATCGTCATCACGGATAAGGTGTTCCCAATAACGTCGTTGCCAAATCCCCCGCTCACCTCGTTTAATACGACTCAGTGAACGATTTTCTTCCGCAGGCAATTGCCGTGAGAAACCAGCCTTTATCAAAGCCCAGCGGGTTTTATAATCGGCATCGCCAGGCGGCAGAGTCCAAATACAATGCAAGTGCTCGGGTAAAATAACGATGGCATCAACATGAAAAGGGTGATCTCTTTTCACCTTGCGAAACACCTCTCGCAGCAGATCAACGTGTTCCACCAGTAGTTGATTATCATGGCGCAAAGCACAATTAACGGTAAAGAAATAACTCGCACCAGCAACATGGCTACGTCGATAATTCGTCATTCCCTCATCCTTCCTCAATTGTATCGGTTAAGCCGCAAGCCTCGTCGCACCATTGTAGGATGCTGGTGAACGGAGTGAACCGCATCAATCAATCATTCATTGGTTGCGGATACCGATGCGGTTCGTTGTACTCACCGCACCCTACTAGCTCAATTGTATCGGTTAAGCCGCAAGCCTCATCGCACCATCGTAGGATGCCAGTGAACGGAGTGAACCGCATCGGTTGTTTATTGGCATCGGATATCGATGCGGTTCGTTGAACTCACCACATCCTACGAACTCGGTTAGATGCCGCGTAGCCCATTGGCGAAACTGCGTACCACGGGGTGAGCGAACGCGATAACCCACAGCTAGGATAATCTCCAAATTGTAGAGTGAAATCTTGCGCTTAACCGCGCGCGCGCCTTCACTTTGAACTGTCAAGGAATCCTTGACAGTTGCCTGATCACTCAACTCCCCTTCTTTGTATATGTTTCTGACATGCAAGCTAATATTCTGCTTCGTCGTCGCAAACAACTCCGCCATTTCCAGCTGGCTCAACCAGACCGAGCCATCAATAGCTTTAAGCTGAACCTCAGATCGGCCATCTTCGGAGCCGTAAAGGATGAACTCTCCTTGTTCCCGATTTTCACTCATGCGCTGACCTCCATGGGGATTATATATTGTGCGGGTTGCCAGTTGCGGACGTCTATTTTGCCGGTGACGGCGGCAGAGATGAGGGCGGTGCGACGTTCTTTCCCTAGCGCAATTAGATTTTCAGTCTTTTTAATCACATTTTCAAATTGAAGGCTTATCGAATCCAGATAGTTCACTATGTCATTCTGTTCATCAACACTTGGAAGAGGAATCTTATACCTAACCACATTATTCACATTGAGGTTTCCCACCCCCCCCCACCAGTGACCGTTCCTTGATGATTCAGAAAGTGGCAGTAATCAGACCCAAAGAAATACATAATAAATTTGTTGACCGCTATTTCTGGGTTCACTCGAATGTGCGTTAGGCTGACATAGATGGAAAATTCCATGTTCGTATCGACTACACACGCAGCACCTATACCAGCGCCTACTCTTGTAACTAAGATATCTCCAAGCTCTGGCTTCCTGTAGCGGGTAAGTTGCTCGTGAAGCCCCTTTGATATGTAATTGTACTTGTGAAGTGAAAGGCAATTCCCGCGATTGTTTTGTGCGGAAAGGAATGGCATTCCTTCAGACTCGTCAACATATTCAGGTGTTGATGCAATACCACAAGTGATAATTGGGGCAAAGTGACCAAATTTCCAAATCTTCCAATGCACCGGCACCTCCCCCAACCACTCAACACCAGAATCTTTCATCGGTGCATCGGGGTTCAGCCCTTTGGTGACGGCATGACTGATCACCGCCTGACGCTTTTCTTTAAGCAGCTTGATCAGTTGTTGTTGCTTGTCGATCAAGGTGTCGATTTTGGCGGTTTCGTGGTCGAGGAAGTTGGCTATTTGAACCTGTTCTTCAAGACCCGGAACAGGGGAATAAATAGCAACTAGGTCAGAAGCGTTGATTGCCGGATAACTGATACCAACCGAACGCGCAACTACCTCTTCGATAAATCCTTTAGCTCTCAATGCATACGCAGCGTACTTTTTGTGCAGAATGCTCTTTGGCCGTATTACTGCAAACCCTGTCGAAACAACGAGATTATCCGGCGGGCAATTAATTGGAGCTATCGCTTCAAGATATGTCCGCACTGTAGACACGATAACGTCACCATCTCGGACAACGCGCCTAGCTCGTGATGGTGCCTTAACAAACGGCATCTGTTCAACTTTCTTTATCCCTTCGCTTGCTGACACACTGCCAATGTCGACATACTCAATTTCATAATCATCGTTCAGCGTTTCAGATAAAACTTCATCATTGTAGGTACATTGGAATTTAATCGGAGCAGCCTAGTCCAGTGACTAGGCAAGCGACCAAACCACTTTCCGGCACTATCTTCATAAGCAGTATACGCTTGATACCTTCCTGTCGTCATATCTGTACCCCCTTCCATGGCTCACGATTCTGCCAATCATCAGGAAACCCCATTCCTCTTAATTGCTGAGGGGCGAGAGTGCTGAGTAAATCAACAAGACGGTTCTTCCATTGGCTGCCGGGATTAATTTGGAAAAGCAGAAATTCAATGATCATAAGATAGTTGAATAGATAATATTTCCGGGAGTCTGAAACCAGTCGCGATTCGATTTTAAAGATTGTGGGTGGAGCCATGGTATAGCGGCGGTTCCAGAGACGACTGTGGTGGGCACAGTCGTTGCGCACCGGTGTAAGGGTGTGCAGAACCTGCTCCATAGTGTTAATAGTTGGTATTACCAAGCCAACGCGAGAGACTGCCAAAGCTCATGGTTTCAACAACC
>CAZHXF010000077.1:0-6528 GCA_964536375.1 uncultured Desulfuromonas sp.
TTGGATGATCATAAAAGTACCTGATTAATACTAATCTTCCGCTATTGCCACAAAGGTCGTCACTCTCGCGCAGGCGGGAGTCTAGAAATCTATGCAAAACCTCTGGATCCCCGCATTCGCGAGGATGACGAATACGGGGAACAGAACCAGAGCGGAAGATTAGTTCTACTCAGGTAAAAGTATGGCGCAGCCAAATGAAATTGTCGGGCGCATCCCCGGCTTGCTGCACCCGATGATTGTTATTATCGGTGCGATAAAAGTTGACAATATTTTACAAGTAGCACTATTACCTGAAGGGAGACCACTATACTTTTAAGTTTCTTCTTGCCAGCCTGAGTGTAAGTTTCGTATACTGAAAACAGGCAAATTGCTCTCTGCCCAGCAAGTGTAATCTTGACGCCCACGCGGAATAATTTTCAACCGGGGTTCTTAACTAAGACGCTGTGTGCCAGCCCTCCTCGCAGAGGGACGCCTGATGTGACTTACCAAAAACCCCACCTTATGGCTCTCGTTGTGAGGCCAAAGACACACGGTTGGTGCGGAGAGCTCTTCAATGAAAAGGCATCAGGATTTTTCCGGTGCCTTTTTACTTGTTGGGCTTCACTCCATACAAGCTGGTCTTCATCAAACACCTAATCCTTAATGGTTACTTTCATGGCAAACTCTCAGCTAGAATGCTCCCCAGAACATCAAGAACAGCTTGAAGCATCAGACATACACCGCGTTATTAAGGCGGACAAAGAGATAATTCTTATCGGAACCGCACATATATCACGTGAATCTGTCGATACTGTAACCAGTACAATTCAATCAGAGCATCCGGATTGCGTGTGCGTTGAATTGGATGAACAACGTTATCAGGCACTGCGCGACCCTAATCGCTGGCAAAAATTAAACATCCTGCAAATTGTAAAAAATAAGCAAGTACCTTTTCTCATGACCAATTTAGCTTTATCCTCTTTTCAAAAACGGATGGGTCTCCAGACCGGCGTCAAACCAGGTGAAGAACTGGCAGCGGCGGCACAAACCGCTGAAGACAACAACATTGCAGTAGAATTAATAGATCGCAACATCCGCACCACCCTGCTGCGTGCCTGGCGTAAAACCAGTTTGTGGAAAAAACTCAACCTTATTGCTACATTGGTGGCAAGTATGTTTGAAAAACCAAAACTGGACGAGGAGGAACTGGCTAATCTGCGTCAGAGCGACAACCTGTCCGCCATGCTGGAGGAGATGGGAGAATTGCTGCCAGCAGCAAAAAGAATTCTCGTCGACGAGCGTGATCAGTGGATGGCGCATCATATTCAACAGGCACCAGGAAGCAAAATTGTAGCCGTTGTTGGTGCTGCACATATTCCTGGTATTAAACGTTGTCTGGATCAGACTCTCTCAGCACAAGACATTGAAGAGCTGGGCAGCATCCCAAAAAAACCGACCATTTCAAAAATAATACCTTGGCTTATTCCGGGCATTGTCATCGCAATGTTTATTATCGGATTTTGTTTTGGTGACCGCAGTCGCTTTCTCGAAGCCGCAACTGCGTGGATTGTTGCCAACGGTGCGCTATCGGCCATTGGTGCCGCCATCGCTTTTGGTCACCCATTAACTATTGCAAGTGCTTTTATTGCCGCGCCGCTAACCTCTCTCAATCCAACTATTGGTGCTGGTTTTGTGACCGGTTTTGTCCAAGCCATGGTCGCACCACCAACAGTTAAAGACATGGAACAAGTCTCTGACGACATAGCCAGCTTAAGCGGTTGGTGGCATAATCGTGTCACACGGGTATTACTGGTTTTTTTCTTTTCATCACTCGGATCAGCAATCGGTACCTTCGTCGCCTTTGGCTGGCTTAAAGATCTATTGTAATTTCAGTTGCATCAAAAAGCCAGATTGTATACAATTCACTGAAATTAATTTATTACTATGGAGGGAACTAAATAAAATGACTGACAAATTTAATCTTCAAGCGGCCATCAAACAAGCCATGCAAACTGAAAAAGATGCCAGGGATTACTATAAATATGGCGCAGAAAAAATGACCGATCCCAAAGCGAAGAAATCTTTTGAAATCTTAGCTGCTGAGGAAAAACAACATGCACATATGTTTTTCAACATCTACCGCGGTGATGAAGTGCCAAGTTTTGATGAATTTATGGCAGCAGCACCAGACACAACATCGTCATGGTGGAAGGCATTGCACGGCTCCATGATGGGTGATTTTGATGAGCGCAAAGCCATCGAACTTGCGATTGAACTGGAAGCAACCCTAGAGGAAGACCTCAGAGCAATGGCAGCTAAAATTGATGATGTAGCCGTAAAGGACATCTATCTGGCCAACGCCCGCTCAACTCACCATCACTACGAACTGTGTATGGAAGAGCGTAATGCGCTGTTCGGCGCTTCCAACTAAAATATAGTCACAAAAAACCCGCATAATGCGGGTTTTTTGGTTAAGCCATAAACCCTTTAGCGCAGATTTTAACCTAAAACAAACAGGAATCTAAAAAACATACCCAGTAACCACTTGATGGAGTCCGCTCATGGCCGTAAAGATAATCATTATCCGCCAGGTTCCACAGGAAAAAGAACCAGAGATCCGCCCCCTTCTCCTCAAAATGCGCTCCTTAGCCCATGCCCAATCAGGTTACATTTCCGGCGAAACACTTATCAATTTTGACAATCCAGACGAACGCATTGTAATCAGCACATGGAAATCCATCGAAAACTGGAACAACTGGCTGAACAACGAGGAACGCCTTACCCTCCAATTAGAAGTAGATAAAATTTTAGGCACCGAAACCCTTTACCAGATTTATTATAACGGCTAAAGGGTAGACCTCGTTGTCCTGCAATTACATAATCTCAATTTATTCAATGTTTATCATAAATGCCCATCCATTGATAAACATGTGACCACCACTATCTGTCAAAG
Source organism: uncultured Desulfuromonas sp. (assembly GCA_964536375.1). GTDB lineage: Bacteria > Desulfobacterota > Desulfuromonadia > Desulfuromonadales > Desulfuromonadaceae > Desulfuromonas. The sequence goes on from CAZHXF010000077.1 coordinate 2,933, forward strand.
AGAGAATTCGCATGCAGAACAAAATTGATATATTACTCAACATGCGCCAACAAGCTCTGCAAGGTGGCGGTATAGCGCGCCAGAAAAAACGCCATCAAAGTGGCAAACTGAGCGCAAGAGAACGAATCGAGCTCTTAGTTGACGAAGGCAGCTTCGAAGAATTTGATCTTTTCAAAAGCCATCGCTGCACTCACTTTGGCATGGGCAAAAAGAACTTCCCCGGCGATGGTGTTATTACCGGCTACGGCACTATAAAAGGTCGACTGGTATATATCTTTTCACAAGATTTTACTGTTATCGGCGGTTCTTTATCAGAAACACACGCTGAAAAAATTTGTAAAGTAATGGATATGGCGTTAAAGAACGGTGCCCCTATCATCGGGTTCAATGATTCCGGTGGAGCACGCATTCAGGAGGGGATTGAAAGCCTCGCCGGGTATGCTGAAATATTCCAACGCAATGTTATGTGTTCCGGCGTAGTGCCACAACTCTCCGCTATTATGGGACCATGTGCAGGTGGAGCGGTTTACAGCCCGGCACTAACAGACTTCACCCTGATGGTACGCGAACACAGCTATATGTTTTTAACCGGTCCCAAGGTGGTAAAAAGCGTTACTCATGAAGATGTTGATGTAGAAACTCTCGGCGGAGCTCAAATACACACCACCCTCAGCGGTGTCGCCCATCTTGCTGTTTCGGACGAACAGACAGCAATTGCTACCCTGCAACAGCTACTCTCCTATCTGCCACAAAACAATATGCTTACAACCCCGTTTAAGGAGACAGATGACTCTCCGACACGGAGTATCCCTGAACTTAATAGCTTGGTCCCAACAGACAGTAATCGTCCTTACGACATGAAGCAGGTTCTCGAATTAATTGTCGATGACGCTACATTCTTGGAGATACAACCAGACTACGCACCCAACCTTATCATTGCCTTTGCCCGTTTTAACGGCATCGCGGTAGGAATTGTCGCCAACCAGCCAGCCCACATGGCGGGAGTCCTGGATAACAATTCATCCATAAAAGGTGCCCGTTTTGTACGCTGTTGTGATGCATTCAATATACCGATTGTAACATTGGTCGATGTTCCTGGATTTATGCCGGGAACGGTTCAAGAATATGGTGGCATCATCCGTAATGGGGCTAAAATCCTCTATGCTTATGCAGAAGCTACGGTACCCAAGGTCACGGTAACCACCAGAAAAGCCTACGGTGGCGCATATTGCGTAATGAGCTCAAAACACCTGCGCGGTGACATCAACTACGCCTGGCCATCGGCTGAAATTGCGGTCATGGGAGCAAAGGGTGCAGTTGAACTGCTCTACGGTAAGCAGGTCGCCGACAACCCTGAATTGATGCAACAAAAAGAGGATCACTACAACGAGACCTTTGCCACCCCATACGCAGCGGCACAACGCGGCTACATTGATGACATTATCTTACCGGAGCGCACGCGCTTACGTATCTGTAAAGCATTAACCATGCTTGCCGACAAACAAGACAGCAATCCACCCCGCAAGCACGGCAATATTCCCCTGTAGTAAGGATTTAATCATGTTGCAATTCGATAATATTATTGCGGGAAACGGAATTAGCATAACGCTAACTGGTATGACTATCGTCTTTAGTGGCCTGCTACTGATCAGTCTGTTTATCCTTCTGCTCCCCCGTGTGCTCAATGGTCTTGATCGTTGCACAGCAAACACAACCAATAAGCCGCAGAGCACCTCTGATCCAGAATCCCTTGGACCACCAACTGAGGGAGAGATCAGGGCCGCAATATCACTGGTTATCCACATCGAACTCGAACGCTGCGGCGGCGATCTTCAACAGATCACTATGAAAAAACACCCATCAGCAGGATCTTTTTGGACGACAGCGGGCAAAATGAGAAGTCTCTCCAACAGGAGCCCTTATGCGTAAATACCAACTCACGATCAACAAGAAACAGATCACAGTCAACCTGCTTGAGCTTACGGCCGAAGCAGCTGAGGTGGATGTTAACGGCACCAACTACCTCATCACCATCGATAACATCAGCCAAGACCACGGAGACACCGAAATCACACCATCGCGCAGCTTAGCTGACAGTGCTCCAACATCACACAAAAGTTTATCAAAGCACACGGCTATCGGCAAAAGTGATGGCACTGTGAGCGCACCAATACCTGGTTCTATCCTTGCGCTCTACGTAAAGGTCGGCGATCAAGTCAAGGAAGGGCAACCGCTGTTTAAGATGGAAGCAATGAAGATGGAAAATGAGATCAATAGCCGTGTCACTGGCACCGTAGCCTCAATACTAGTAAACATCGGTGACAGCATTGCGCAGGGTCAGGAGTTAATCCATGTAACTCCTAGCGCGAACAAGCGCCGCCAAGCCGATCAATAACCGCGAAGGGAACACCGATGGATACATTTAGTCAATTCTTCGCCGGAACAGGTTTTGTTGCCATGCACTGGGGCAACGCTCTGATGATCGTCATAGGCATCATCTTTATAACGTTAGCCATCGCCAAAGATTATGAACCATTGCTATTAGTACCGATTGGTTTTGGCATACTGGTGGGAAATATTCCACCTGTCGCGGGTATGTCCATAGGCGTTTATGATGAAGGGAGTGTTCTGCAATATATATACTTTGGCGTAAGCCAGGGGATATTCCCACCGCTAATTTTTCTCGGCATTGGAGCCATGACCGATTTTTCCGCCATGCTTTCAAATCCCAAGTTGATTTTATTGGGAGCCGCATCTCAGGTGGGTATTTTCCTCACCTTTATCGGCGCATTAGCTTTAGGATTCAGTTCACAGGAAGCAGGGGCAATCGGCATTATCGGTGGTGCAGATGGTCCAACAGCTATTTTCCTTGCCTCTAAACTCGCACCGCACCTTCTCGGTTCCATCGCCATCGCCGCCTATTCATACATGGCACTAGTGCCGGTAATACAACCACCAATCATGAAACTATTAACTACAAAAAAAGAGCGCCTCATCCATATGAAACCGCCGCGGATGGTCAGTAGACGCGAGCGGATAATATTTCCTGTTGGCGCTTTTTTGATCTGTGGCATGATCGCACCGGGTTCAATGGTTCTCATCGGCATGCTGTTCTTTGGCAATCTACTCAAAGAGAGTTTAGTTACCGACCGGTTGGCTAATACCGCGCGTAACGCCATGATCGACATTGTTACAATTCTTTTGGGGCTGTCGGTTGGAGCCAGCACCAGTGCCGATCACTTTTTAACACCACAATCAATTTTGATCTTTGCCCTGGGCGCGATCTCCTTTTGCATTGCCACTGCCGGTGGAATCTTATTCGCTAAATTTATGAACCTATTTCTTACCGACAAGATCAATCCTCTGGTCGGCGCTGCGGGTGTTTCCGCAGTACCAGATTCGGCGCGCGTAGTGCACACTGTCGCGCAAAAAGAAGATCCGACTAACTTTCTCCTCATGCACGCCATGGCCCCTAATGTTGCCGGTGTTATCGGTTCCGCTATCGGTGCGGGTATATTATGGACAGTTCTCGTCAAGTAAGTTCCTGAGTAGAACTAATCTTCCGCTCTGGTTCTGTTCCCCGTATTCGTCATCCT
>CAZHXF010000078.1:0-6404 GCA_964536375.1 uncultured Desulfuromonas sp.
AACCGGTGCCAGACCAGCGTAGACATCAACCGTATCTTCTGCGGTTTCAGCGGCTGCTTGACCGACAAACAGTCCCAGGGACAGTGCCACAACGACCAGACCTACAAGCAATTTTCTCATCTTCATGTTTTTTCTCCTTGTTTCATTGTTATTCCGCCAAAAAACATCAGCGGTGGGGTTTTCAACGCCAGACCATCTGGCTATCGAAAAAAATTAGGGCGCGTCATCGACAATCACCGTTGCCGAGTTGCTCACCCGATAGGCACCGTAATTGTCACGCACAAGATTATTGGGAATAGTCAGCGTACCGACCACCCGGAACACCGCCTCGCCATCGGTCGTCAGCACGCTGGTCCGGCCGGCTTCAGGGGCACTCAGGTTAACGATCAGGCCCGGTTCCGCCGCAGCAGCATCCAGCCCTTGAGCGAAAATATGCGCTGCGGGGGTCATGGCCATGCTTACATTCGTACCCGTTTCGAACGTAACTCCAATCACCGTGCTGTTGCTTGCCAAAGAGCCGCTGACGTTGCAGACACCGGCCAGAGGGGAGGTGTAATTGGCATCTGGAATCACCGCAGCACGATCTGACATGGCACCCGAAACCGTCACCTCGGTGTCTGTCGAACCGCTAGCCAGATGCAAGTCCAGCACCGTATCTCCGCCGCGTTCTCCCAGTGGCAGAAACCAGACACCAAAGTTAACGCTGGTGCAGATGACCCGGAATGGTGATTCCAGGCCGACATAGGACTCGACATCATCAAAGGCGGTTTCCGCCGCTGCCGAAAAGGGGCATACGGGCAAAACAAGAAGAACCAGCAATGATATTTTTCCCAGCAATTTGACCATAAAACCTCAATTCACATTAACTGCAGTCCGTTTCACAGAACCAACCCGCCATGTGCGATAAATGAAAGTTCATTCTTTCTGTTCAGCACTAAACTATTTCCGCAATTTCCATGAGCACCGATCACTCCGCAAGCAATCAGGGACACGAACCAAACTAATCGACTTAATCGACTGATACTACACAAGGTGTGCCAACTTCATTAAACCTTTAACAATCGGATAGTTGCAGAAAAATGTCGTCTCAACCACAACCGAATCCAGATCATTTTGATAGCAACTTCCGTGACCGACCAATCATTATGAGAGCATTCAATTTTATGCAGTAAGGATGAAAAAAAAAGGGGGGGGGTGAACTGATCTTTGCGTCCCAACAGACTGACGATCATCAAGCAGGCCAGAATACCGCTGGTGCAACCGAAAAAAACTCTGAAATAATGATGACCGTCGAAATCGGTAATCAGGAGAATGCACAGATTCGCCCATGGGAGCGCATGTATGCCGCATGCTGATGCGAGTCTAAAGCCCCATAGGATTATGGATAACTGGGAAGACAGGCACTCGGTTCGTGCCGCAACCTGACATACCCACAGTCCAGGTATGGTGCGATCAGGCCAATAACCGGGCCGGCATAACCATGCACGGAATTGATGGCAATCGCTAGGGTCGGATCGACCAACTGCCGCACCTCATTGAGACCAGAATCTGCGGTGATCGCCCGGCGCCTTTGACAACCAGCATCAAACCAGCTTCATCCACCAATCCGGCAGGCGATCCCCTCATTAAGCTGGTCAGGCAAACGACCGTGGATACCAGAACGACTGAAGAACTCCATACTCATCTCACGCTCACCCTGCCCTTACGAACGCTGCTTCCAGCAACAACCATAACTCGCAAACCGTGCGACCATACATAAAATAGACACTATTTCAATAAGCACTATTGCAAAGCACAGGACATGAGAGAAGATTCTGAATAAATAAAAATCGTCACAATATCAAACAGTTGAAATATTATTATTTTTCAGCAACCAGCACCTCTATCAATTTGAGAGATTGCTGAAATTAACCCCGATCAGACCTCCAGGTTAATCAGCGTTCCTTGTTTCTTTCGGGCAACCATTGAGCGCCGATAACCGTTTAGGCCGCACCCGACCTCAACGCGCCGACAGGCACAGACAGACTCCGCTGCCAGCCCACCAAAAAGTGAGTATTGCTGTGCGTACAGGTTGGTACTTTGTGTTGACAGGTTGATACTTTGCGCTGCCAGGCTGGTACTTTGTGCTGCCAGGATTTCTGCATATCGAGCAGTACGCATCCTATGTTGGAACAAATTCGTTAATCCAGGTCTTTGCCACCGCTCTTCAGGCATGTGAACGGTCGATGGGCGGTGAGCTTGAACTTGGGGAGGGAATTCATACCCGTCCATAAAAGGCATTCTGGATTCCGATATTACGGCATCAATATAGACAGCCTCCATGATTTTAAGCGCTTCTGATCCGCTAGATGCGTAAAGTATGTTCCAGTTCAGATTAAAATGACCCCGTTCACGCTTAAAGCTGTTAAGCAGTCCGATCTCATCATCGACAAAGAGAAGGTTTCTTTTCATGCTGATTTTCCTTTTCTTGGTGGCAGATCGAGGAGTGTTTTGATCTTGCTTCTGCTCAGTGCACGACAAAAATTTCCGTTTTGATTCGTGAAATGGCTGTAGCTACAAGATCGGTCATCTTGGACAAATCTACCCTGCGGATCAATAGCGCTTCTCTTATTTTTTTTAAGATCGTGACACGATCATTGTCGAGTCCCAGGGCACGGATAAAAATACTGCTTTGATGCTGGTAGCGATTCCCCATTATGATTATGAATTTGAAATGGTCTATACATACAGTTCTGCAAAATATGTTCCAAGAGCACGGACGATTAATCCACTTTATTTCTGGTAATTTTTCTTATTTAAAACAGCTAGTTATCCGCACCCCACCACCCCCTATCTCTCTTACGTACTTCCTAAGCCAAGCATCAAAATGATCGACAGCTACCAAAGGGTACCTCCAATATGATCGGTTATGCGTCCTTTGATCATGTAAAAATCGTGTCAGTAGAAGTCGGTGCGGGTTCACATGGGTCCCATCCTCGGGCCGATAAACTACGCGACCAGCATGACCTTAGGAAATATTCGAGAAAAGAAGTTGTCTTAATTCAGGCCTTGCTACGCGTAGAGAATACTTCCGTGATCACATGTCACTGATTCTCATAATTGTGGTGAGAGAGTTCCGTCTATCAAAATAGGAGAGGTTTGGCACCTTATTTTCCAGGTGCATCCATTTCATAACAGAAAATTATTGGGATACAATCCCAACCGTGATGGCACAAAATTTGCTTATTGATTCCATCACGCGAGTAAAACTATGGACCTTAGGCCAAGACTTTCCGTTGTTACTCAGGTTTTCATTCCCTCGAAAGCGGGAATCCAGTGGGTACATACCCACCCCGGTCTAACGAGGATGACGTTAGCAGCAGTTTTTGCTTTTAAAGGGTTTTTTTGTCCGATTTGATCCTATGCACTCTGAGTGCACAGTGTTTTATATTTATTGATAAGGAAATACGTCCAACGTGGAACAAGGGGGATAATGGAAACAGGAAAGCAGTTTACTTTACTGATTGTCGATGATGAGGAAGCCATTCTTGCCTCGCTTAGACGTATTTTTAAAAAAGGGCCTTTAATCGTCTATTCAGCTAAAAGTGGCGAGGAAGCTCTGGCTATCATGGATCAGACCAGAGTCGATGCCGCTATTATCGATTTGAAAATGCGCGGCATGGATGGATTGACGCTGTTACAAAAGATTAAAAACAAATCTGTCCTGACTAAAGTTTTGATGCTGACCGGCCACGGCGGTGTGAAGGATGCTGTGAGCGCTATTTCATTTGGCGCGCTGGATTTTCTTGAAAAACCATTCTGTGCTAATGAGCTGCGGAAAAAAATTCTTAAGATTGCCGATTCGTGCCAACTCTACTGCCAAGTGGATCATCTCCTGCAAGATTTGCGGCACCGATTTGATTATTCCAAGTTGATTGGCGAAAGTCCGGCAATGCTTGAAATCAAGGACTTGATCGCCCAGGTTAGCAATTCTGATGCCTCAGTGTTAATTCAAGGTGAAAGCGGTACAGGAAAAGAACTCGTTGCGATGGCTATTCATCATCACAGTCAACGCAAACAAGAGCACTTTGTTCCGGTCGATTGTGCGGCACTGGGTGACGGTTTGATGCAAAGTGAGTTATTCGGACATTCCAAGGGGGCATTTACCGGGGCTGTTTCAGCCAATTCCGGGCTGATTAGATCAGCCCATATGGGCACTCTTTTTCTCGATGAAATAGGAGAACTTGATCTGCCACTGCAGTCACGTCTGCTGCGGACCTTACAGCAAAGGATGGTTCGCCCGGTTGGAAGCAGTCAGCTGCATGAAGTTGACGTCAGGGTCGTGTCCGCTACAAATCGGCACGTTGCCACTGAGGTGGCGAAAGGCCGATTCCGTGAGGATCTTTATTATCGATTAAATACCGTGCTGATTGAACTGCCGCCGTTGCGTGATCGTCGCGAAGATATTCCCGTTCTCACCGATTTCTTTATGAATCACTTTTGTAAAGAAGATACCTGCGTCAAAAGTGTGAGTGATGATGCTATGGAATGTTTGAATGCATATTCCTGGCCCGGCAATGTGCGGGAGTTGTCCAATGTTCTGTGCCGCGCGACACTCTTAAGCCATAACGAAGAAATAAAACCCACGGCACTACCCAGGGAAATCTGGAACCCAATAAAGAACATAAACAAAAATGCATGCTGTATTCAGGGGAATAAGCTTGAGGACTATGAAAAACATGCTATTGAAAATGCACTTTCAAGAAGTGCTAATAATCGCCGCCGCGCGGCTATGATTTTGGGAATCGGTGAGGCGACTCTATACCGAAAACTCAAGAAATATAACCTGTTTTGAATTCTCTCCCTAAACAAAAGGATCTATGTCAATCGAAATAGTGGGAGTTCTCGCTCATCGTCGCTGGTGATGTAAGGAAGGAATGGTAAAATGAGGACCTTGTCAACATCCAAAATAAATGCAGAAATCTTATTTGTCGATGATGATGCAAAAATATTGACTTCGATAAAGAGGATGTTGCACGACTACTCGGATTTCTGGCATTGCCATTTTGCTTCAAGGGCTGCTGAAGCAATCGAGATTATTGAAAAGCAACACATCGATTTGGTGACGGCTGACCTGAATATGCCGGGTCAAAGTGGCTTTGATCTGCTTGAAAAATTCAAAGACAATGAACGCTTTAGCGGTCTTCCGTTTCTGATCCTGACAGGGGATCTTGAACATAGTCTTAAACGAAAGGTTTTGGACCTCGGAGCCACTGATCTTTTAGTGAAGCCGGTCACTCGGGAGGACCTTGTCGCCCGGATTGATAATTTGCTGCATATAAAATTTCTTCAGGATAAGGTCAAGCAGCAGAAAAAGAATCTCGAATTAAAAGTCAGAGAAAGAACCAGGGGACTGGAGAGCTCTAGGCTTGATTTGATCTGGAGATTGGCAAAAACAGCTGAATTGAGAGACGCGGAAACGGGAAACCATCTTGTTAGGGTAGCGCATTACAGCCGCATTCTGGCGACCAATATGGACCTCGATGGTGACATCTGTGAAAGAATTTTTCAAACAGTTCTTCTGCATGATATCGGTAAAATTTCCATTCCAGATTATATACTTTTAAAGCCAGATAAGCTGAATGCTCAAGAGTGGAAAATCATGCAGAGCCATTGTCAACAGGGGGCTGATCTGCTTAAACCCGATTTTTTCCCACCTTCATTGCTACCTGACCACCAGGTAAGCACGGAAATGGGTCTGAGGGAGAGGGAGTACAATCCTTTTTTGCTCATGGCCGCAGAGATTGCACTCTGCCACCATGAGCATTGGGATGGTTCTGGTTATCCTGCCGGTTTGTCGGGGGAAGCCATTCCCCTTCCCGCCAGGATCTGCACCGTTGCGGATGTCTTTGATGCGCTTTCAACCCCCCGCGCCTATAACGTCGCTTTTTCAGAAGCCGAAGTGCTGAGTATTATGCGTGAGAGCCGAGGAAATCATTTTGATCCGGAGATATCTTCATGTTTCGAAAAATGCCTTTCTGAATTTCGCATGATCAGGCAAGGTTTTGCCGATCAAAAAGTCAACCCTCGGAAAGGATTCTTCTACAAACCGATGTAAAACATCGCGAGGTTGCCAAGATTTTAAGAATCCGCTAGGCGACCACATATCGTAAACAAAAAGATGCAGGTATCTCAAAAATGCAAGACCGGTCTCTCGACCACTCACAATTGAAGCATCTTCATACCACAACAGAAAATAATCCTTCTCCTCCAGCGTCCACTCATTTTTAAAAACATAAAGAAATATCGCTTTTTTCTATCCCCCCCTGTAGCTCAGAAAGCGTATCTACGCGAAGGCATTGCCGGTACGTTGCTGCGATTGCATTCTGACAATGGCTCACCCATGAAAGGAGCCACGATGCTGG
>CAZHXF010000079.1:0-6325 GCA_964536375.1 uncultured Desulfuromonas sp.
TGCAAGCGTATACCATCGGTGGTGATTATTTGATCAGGTCCGGGAATTTCGGTCGGGGTATAAATTCCGGCACTATTAAGATTCCAGCGCCGGATATTATCTATATGGGAAAAAGAGAGTTCAGCTGACTGTTTCGCTAAAGCCAGTAATTCATCTTCATGCTGATAATGGTTAAACAATAACGCGACAAACAGTAGCGTAGCCCACACGATTTGCGCCAACCAAAAAAAACGGCAATAGAATTTATTTTGTGTAGTTTGTTTCAAGCATTCCAGCATATTATTTGTCACTCAGGTTGGCAAATTGATAGCAACTGGTCTAATCGTGGTTAATATAATAACATTTCCGCATTTTTTAATCTTTAGCACTTAGCAGTTGCGCTATTATATTTCAATAGAATTCATATATTAGCAAGCGAGACAATTAAAAAACAGTGTATTTTTAACTTACAATTCCCGTCCTGAGTAGCACCAATCTTCCGCTCTGGTTGTGCGCCCGGTATCCGTCATCCTCGCGCATGCGGGGATCCAGAGGTTTTGCATAGATTTCTAGACTCCCGCCTGCGCGAGAGTGACGACCTTTGTGGCGATAGCGGAAGATTGGTATTAATCAGGTTGTGTTTTTAGCTTAAAATTCCCGTTGTCAATGGTTAGGTAGCTGGTTTATGGTGTCTCGTTGCTATGTAACTATTCAGTATGATGGGCACGCAATCCCCAGATCAAGGGACACATGAACCCCATGGATGGGGATCACGAGCCCAACTTGAGAGGAGCTGAATAGTTACTGCTATTACAATAGGAGCGATAGATCAGGAGAGTTACCGTGTATACAAAGCTTAGCAAATTGATGACCCTGTTTGGTCTGGCAGTAATGGGCTTTTACGCTATCATGTTGTCATCCGGCAAATTTTCTCTTGAAGTAATGCCTCAGTTTGCCACCGCAGCGGTTATGTTTCTGAGTTCGGGGCGGATAATGAAAAAAATCGCCCAGCGGATCAATTTTACTCACCAGAAGCAGCGGCGCGACAACCAGCCCCATCTCGACTGGCAATTACTGATCTGGATTTCTGGGATAACGCTGTTGATGCTCCTCTCGTTGCTTATATTGATACCATTCGGGGTGTCAATTCAAGATACCTACCTGCTACGTCTTACCCACCAGCTTAGTATTAACGGTTGGACTCCGTAAGGTGGTGCATTTTCAGTTTTCGCAATTAGCTAACCTTTTTTAATCATTTTTCGCATCAATGCATAAAAGGCTGAGTTGGCTCAACTCATAATACTGCGCATAACTTGCTGTATTTATATCGATTTATATCTACCAGCTACCTCTTAAATCTCTTGGCATAATTGTTGCTATTTTCTATGGCATTAACGGATTATTTTATCTGCAGCTTTCCAGTTGCTAGCCGAGGTTTTATGCCAGGTAAACATAGGTTCACCATTAAGGCGCACCCAATAAAATCCAGTGCGCTACAAAAAAAACCAGTAGTTGCTCCATTCCACGTAAAATGGCCTGACGCCTGTCAATTGCATCAGGTGATGAGTCACCATGAACACAATCAGAACCAGCACCCAGTAAGAGTCAACGCAATCACACCTGTGCCTATTGGTAACAATACAAGATTATTTGCCCTCAGCGTAACAGCAATAAATGTAGCTAGCGTAACTATTCTAGGTTGGTGTTTGTTCGAAAAAATTCTCAGCGGAACACTGTTTATCGGTTTGGAAATAATTTTGCTACTCAGTGCAGGTTTCACTCTATGGTGGAGCGCTGGTGTTACAGGACATTCACTGGAACAAGAGGGGGCAGAAGATCTTTACGACGAAGACGATTTTATTATTCACTAATTTGAAGAATACCAATCTTCCACTATCGTCCCCTTTCTCTTTTAGGAAAAAGGGGACATTTAACCCTTGGGCGAAAAATCATTCCTAGGAAATTAGGGATTACAGCTTCCGCGGACGTAAATCTTCTATTACCATATACAATACTGGCACCAGAATCAGGGCAATCAGCGTAGCAAACAGAATACCAAAGCCTAGGGATATTGCCATGGGGATGAGGAAGCGCGCCTGACGCGATGTCTCAAAAATCATCGGTCCCAAACCACAACAAGTGGTGAGGGTGGTAAGTAAGATGGGGCGAAAACGTTGAATACCCGCGGCGACAATCGCATCATGAGCTGTCTCACCACTAAGGCGGCGCCTGTTGGCAAAATCTATCAATACCAGCGAGTCATTCACTACAACTCCTGATAGTGCAACAACGCCGAAAAAACTCATAATGCTTAAACTGTAACCCATCACTACGTGTCCGATTATGGCACCAATCACCCCGAAGGGGATGCTGATCATAATAATTGCCGGTTGCATATAGCTGCGAAATGGGATGGCCAACAGCAAGTAGATGATCATCAGGGCGAGCACCATTCCCATTGCTAAGCCTTGCATGCTCTCGGCCATATCCGCCTGCCGTCCTTCGTAACCATAAGTTAGCCCCGGATAGTTCGTGACCAATTGCGGCAAGGTCTCCTGTTCCAGTGACGAAATAACTTGTCCAGCCTGTGCGCGTGGGGTTACATCCGCCGATAAAGTGACCACGCGCCTGCCGTTGCGCCGATCAATGGAGATGTAGGCGCGTCCGCGCTCGATGTTTATTGCTTCAAGCAGAGGGATTTCCACGTTGTTACTCGAGCGTACGATCAACTGTTCTAGATCGTATTCCGACACGCGCTCTTGTTCTGGTAGACGTACTTGTACGGTTACTTCGTTGCGTCCCCGCTGTTGACGCAGCACCTCAACTCCATCGTAAGCTGAGCGCACTTGGCGAGCCACATCGCGTACAGTCAAACCTAAACTGCGTGCCCGCTCGGTTAAGGTGAAATCTAGCTGCTGTTTGCCTGGGGCAAAGCCATCGTTAATATCGCTAACACGTGGGTAGTACAACAGAGCATCAGCTAACTCGGTGCTGGCCTGCTCCAGAATGTTTAGATCGGTATGGCTGAGTTCAACCGTCAGTGCGGCACCGGAACCGGGACCACCAGAGTCAGAGGCAAAACGGATAGCCTCAATCCCGGCAATATCGCCCACCTGTTTGCGCCACTGGGTAACCATACTATCGGTAGAGATCGGGCGTATCTCGGGATCGGTCAAGTATATCCGTACCCGCGCTTGGTGGCTGCCTTTCTGACCTATTTCAACAAAGGTACCAATAACCAGTTGTTCTTTATTATACGCGGCAGTGACACGGTCTGCGGCGCTGAGCAGTTGGCGGCATATTTGTTCAGTTTTCTCCACCGGCGACCCATAAGGCAAAGTCAGGTTAACATCGGCAAAATCAGATTCCACCTTAGGGAACATGGTCATCCCCATGCGCCCGCTCTGAACGTAAGTCCCGGCTATCAACAGCGTAGCTACAGCAAAGGCGATAGTTATATAGCGGGTATGCAGCACCTTTTCCAGAACAGGGCCATAGTAGTTATCCACAAAGTGTTTAAACGCGGCGCTGAAGCGTTGTTGGTTGTGGTGCAGTTTGGCCATTAGCCCCTTGCGTTGATTCTTGTCTTTCAGGTGGGCCAGGTGGGCAGGCAGAATAAATATTGACTCTATCAGCGATATAAAAAACACACTGATAACCACCACTGGAATAACCAGCATGATTTTTCCCATGGTGCCTGGGATGAAATACAGCGGTAAAAAAGCGGCAACATTGGTCAGAACACTAAAGGTAACCGGTACTGCTACTTCACGCACCCCAGCAACAGCAGCCTGATGAAATGGCATACCCTGCTGGCGGTATTTGTATATATTTTCCCCCACCACAATGGCGTCGTCGACAACTATGCCCAAGGCGATAATAAAGGCAAACATCGACACCATGTTGATGCTGATGCCTACGGCAGCAAGGCAGAAAAAAGCCCCGAGAAATGAGATCGGGATGCCCATTGTTACCCAAAAAGCCAACCGTATTTCCAAGAATAAACTCAGTAGAATCAGTACCAGTGACAGCCCAAGGTAGGCGTTGTTTAGCAGTAGATCCGCGCGTTGGGTAAAGATTTTCGAGCGATCATTGAGTACTGTAAGACCCACACCCGGAGGCAGTTCAGAGTCCTGCCACTGGTGCATCTTTAGTTTTACCGCTTTTGCCACCCCCGTTGGGGTTTGGTTGCCAATGCGGTAAATATTAAGCATAACAGCAGGTTGACCATTGTAGAGCGCGGTGTAGTCGCTATCTTCAAACCCATCGATAACTGTAGCAATGTCACCCACACGTACTTGGCTGCCATCATTGCTACTGATTAAAGGAATGTTGGCAAAACCGGCCGCCGTGTCCTTACGCTCGGTCATGCGCACCAATACCTCGCCAGCGCTGGTTTTAATGCCGCCTCCCGGTAGTTCTAGCGCGGTGTTGGCGATGTTGTTGGCTATTTGTGCGAGGGTTAATCCGTAACGGCGCAACTGTGACTGGGGAACTTCAATATCAATTTCCAGATCCCGCACGCCGGTAAGTTCTACCTGGGTGATATCTTTATCCTGCAACAACGAGTCGCGCAGCTGTTCTGCCAGATTGTGCAGCACCGCAGGGCTCTGGTCGCCGTACAAGGCAAGCGACATAACCTCGCGTTTCCGGCTTACAGTGGTTATTTCAGGTTTTTCTGCATCTTCGGGAAAAGTGGTGATGCGATTAACTTCACTGTCAATATCATTGGCAAGTTTTTGCAGATCAGCTCCGACCAATAGCTCGACAGTCACCGATCCTACGCTTTCGCGGGCGCTGGAGGTGACTTCATCAACACCGTCTAGCCCCTGTACTGCATCTTCAATGGAGAGGATGATTCCCTGCTCTACTTCAGCCGGGCTGGCCCCGGGGTAGACCACAGTGATATTGACCATATCCAGGTCAAATTCGGGGAATACTTCCTGTTTAAGCTGGGTGGCAATAAGTAGACCACCGAGAACCAGCAATAGCATCAGCAGGTTTGCAGCCACAGAGTTGCCCGCCATCCAGCCTATGGCGCCGCGCTCTGGTCTCTTTAAACGTGGAGATTGTACTGACTTCATTGTTGTGGCTCCGCATCCTCAGCTATCCTGATGGACATACCGTCAACTGCCGTGGCCAGATCGGAAATAATGACAGCTTCGCCCGGCTGGATACCCTGATCAATGAACACCAGCTGGCGATCTTTCCAGACCATGTGAACTGGGCGTACACTCAGGGTGTTGTCGGCGCTGGCAATCCAAATCTGATTGCCGTTATGTACTGCGGCACGCGGTATGCTGATAACCTTATCCAGTTGTTTTCCGTGCAGAGTCACTTCAACGCGGTCACCGAGGAGAAGGGGTTGCCGCTGGTCAAGGGGGCGGTGTAAGTCCAACGGATCGGGAATTGCCACCAGCAGGCGCGCCATGCGACTGCCGGAAGCAAGGTCACCCAGGAGTCTGATAACTTGCCCAGTGCGTTGCTGGTCGCGTCCCTGTAGGCGCACGCTGGCTTGAGTGCCACTGGTACTGTTGATATCGGGGATAGCCAACCAGGCTAATTGATCTAGCGCAACGCTGACTTCGACCCAGAAAACGTCGGTAGCCACTACGCTGGCCAGTGTAGCCTGACTGCTGAGCTGGGTGCCAATATCAACGCTTTTACTCAACACCAAGCAGTCGAAAGGAGCGCTGATTGTAGTGCGTTGTAAAGACAACTGCGCTTGTTCCAGAGCCGCTTTGCTGGCAAGTAACTCTGCTTGCGCTTGCTGAAGATATGGTTGGCGCAGAGCCAGCGCCGAAGGCGCGGCTGATGCAGCACCGGCTTGATAAATTTGCCACTCCTGTTGGGCAATATCCTGCTGCCCCATCTCTATCTCTAGCGCGGCAGATGCTTTTTTTACCGTTGCCTGCTGGCGCGCTACCTCTAATTGATAATCGCGTGGTTCGATTTGCACCAGCTCACTACCGGCGGTTAAGCGGGTGCCGATATCAAACTGCGGATTGAGGGCAATAACCTGACCGTTTACCTGGCTTTGCAAGCTGACGCTGCGCGCTGCCACTACTTGCCCAAAGCAAGGGATGGAGACCTGCGCCTGAGTTTCTGCTGCCGTTTGGATCTGCACCAGATACGCCCGTTTTACTGGAGCTACTTTATGTGCTTGGGGGGCAGTTTTCTTCAAAAAAACGGCGATGGAAACACCCACAGCGATAATCAACACTATAATGATAATACGCATTGGAACAGTCAGCCCCTTTTTGTTGCTGACTGAGCTAGGTGATACAGGATCTGAAGGTGGAGTAGGTTGCTGATCGGTCATACGGTGTTACCTCTCATTATTTTA
>CAZHXF010000080.1:0-5980 GCA_964536375.1 uncultured Desulfuromonas sp.
ATTGATTAAGGAGTAGCCAGCCATGAGCAATCCTATTATTGAAGACCTGCAGTGGCGACACACTGCCAAGAAATTCGATGACAGCAGAAAGATCACACAAGAGGATCTCGACGTGCTTTTTGAAGCCATGCGTCTCACGCCATCATCTATTAATTCACAACCGTGGAAGTTTATCGTTATTGAGAGCGCCGCAGCTAAAGAACGTATGAGCAAGACATTTTCGCATAAATTCCAGTTTAACCAGCCGCATGTTTTTGACAGTTCTCAGATTATCCTTTTTGCTCACAACCCCCATTACACCCGTGATGACTATACCGAGGTGGTGGACGATGGCATTAAGGACAAGCGCACCAAGCCAGAAGATCGGGAAACGGCCTTTGCTCCCTTTGTGTTCGCCCAGCTCAATACCGACGAAAATGGCAATACAGGCAACTGGACCAAAGCGCAAACCTACCTTGCCCTGGGTAACGCATTACATACCTTGGCCCGGCTAAAAATTGATTCAACGCCCCTGGAGGGGATCGATACCGATCTAGTAAATGAAGAGTTTAAAACTGAGTTTGCAGGCTATCAATGTGACGTAGCTCTGGCCATTGGCTATCATCATCCACAACAGGACTACAACGCGCAGTTACCCAAGTCTAGGCGCAGCCTGGCTAGTATTATGCTGCGCATATAAACTCAGCTAAAAAAACACAATGAACAAATTGGGCACCCATGATACATACAAGGCGTACTCGAAAGTTTGTTCAAATTACAGTTAAACCAAACACTGATTTCACCCCTTATCGCGCGAGTTTTCCCATGGGCAAATTAGAAAAAATAGTTTCACATTCACGGGATGGTGCCAGCCAGATGGGTGCTGAACGCCATCAGCTGATTTATTCTTTGTTTGAGGAATACATCGAAATGTACGCTGCGCGTGATGATCGACTGGTATCACACTTTAGTGACAACTTTAGTGGCTACGCTGGCAGCAGTGATGTTCTCATCACAGATAAGGCGGAGTGGATACGGATTACCCGGCAAGATTTCGCACAAATACCTGAGCGAATCGACATTGAAATGTTGGATTTATCCTTACAAGATCTTGCTGAAGATGTTGTTGCCGTTACGGCATTTTTCCACATTCACCTGCCGACCCCCGAACACATCCTATCAAATAAAACCGCTCGACTGGTATTGGTTTTCCGCTATGAGAAGACCGCGTGGAAAATTGTAC
This sequence comes from uncultured Desulfuromonas sp., assembly GCA_964536375.1. GTDB lineage: Bacteria > Desulfobacterota > Desulfuromonadia > Desulfuromonadales > Desulfuromonadaceae > Desulfuromonas. Next base: position 1,223 of record CAZHXF010000080.1, read on the forward strand.
ACAGCGGAATCTCAATCCCGTATAGCTTGGCTCATGATGACGAAATTTATCCGATGACGCAGCTGGAAATGCGCAACCTCGAACTGGAACAGATCATTGAAAGCCGAACAAAAGAATTAGCTGAAGTCAACAGGCTCCTGCAAATACAGAGTAATACAGATGGCTTGACCAACATCAGTAACCGCCGCCATTTTGATTATTTGCTCAGCCAGGAATGGAACCGAGGCCAACGTAGTGGCACCCCGCTGGCACTTATCATGCTCGACATTGACCATTTCAAACTCTTTAACGACCTCTATGGGCACATCGCTGGGGATCATTGCTTACAGGACCTCGCTCAGGGATTAGTCCAATCTGCGCGGCGCGTTGGGGAGTTAGTCGCACGTTATGGGGGAGAGGAATTTGTCATCCTGTTACCCAACACCGATGAACAAACCGCATTTGAGACGGCAAAGCATCTGCAGGAGATGGTATTATCCTTGGCAATCCCCCACGCTCAATCATCTTACGCCATCGTCACGGTGAGCTTTGGCGTGGCGAGTTTGCAACCATCCAGCCAACAAATCCCAGTAGAGCTGGTGCGGATGGCTGATGCAGCACTCTATCGCGCTAAATCCTCAGGGCGCAATTGCGTGCAGCTATAGAACGACGCCTCAGCTTGACGCCTGTCGGTCTTGAACCACGGGAAGGATCTATCATGCGCCATCAAGAGTTCCATTTACGCTTACCCGCTTGGCTTATTCAACAACTTGATAAACCACTGCCAGCACTAACCACGGATCAGCAAAAAATGATATGGATCATTGAGCTATCTCGCTATAACATTGCCAACAATGGCGGTCCTTTTGCCGCCGCGGTGTTTGAAAGAACTACAGGTCAACTCATAGCTACCGGGGTAAATCTGGTCATCCCAACAAATTGTTCGGTGATGCACGCTGAGATCGTTGCCCTGATCATGGCCCAACAAGAAACTGGTCACTCCCTTCTGGAACAAAACACGGCGCACAGCTATGAATTGTTTAGCACCACCGAACCCTGCGCCATGTGTATGGGGGCGATCCCATGGGCGGGAATTTCGCGCCTAGTGTGTGGTGCCCGTGATGAGGATGCACGCAAGATTGGTTTTGACGAGGGGGATAAACCTGACAATTGGGTGCAAAATTTCGCCAAACGTAATATCAGCGTTGTTCGTGACCTTTGCCGCCATGAAGCGAGTCAGGTATTAGAACAATACGCTCAACAACAGGGAACACTCTATTAAGCGCAGAAACAACAGGAAATGATAATCTCAATTGCGCCCGAGCTATAGCGCTTCATCTAGACATTAAAAATTCAGCTCAAACACGAGGACAGTATGGATATTTTTTTGGCTGCGGCCATCGACGAAGCAAAAAAAGGGTTAAACGAGGGCGGAATTCCTATCGGATCGGTTCTGGTTGTTGACAATACAATTGTTGGCAGAGGGCATAATCGTCGGGTTCAAAAAAGTAGCGCAATCTTACACGCTGAGATGGACTGTCTAGAAAATGCTGGGCGGCTAACGGCCAAAGACTACCGTCGTGCCACCCTGTACTCAACCCTCTCACCGTGCGATATGTGCAGTGGAGCAGTGCTTCTATATGGCATCCCAAAAGTTGTTATCGGGGAGAATCAAACCTTTAAGGGTCCAGAAGAATACTTAATATCGCGCGGGGTAAATGTCTCCATTATCGATAACGCAGAATGCATTGCCTTGATGCAATCCTTTATCGAAACCCATCCGCAACTGTGGAATGAAGATATTGGGGTGTAGCGTTCGCCTAGAGATTAAGGACTTAAGCATAATGGGGCAGAAAATCGATAATTATGACAAAGCTGACATTATGGGTAAAATTACTATTGTTGCGGGTGATTTAACCAAGGCAAATGTTGAGGCAATCGTGAATGCGGCTACGGATGCATTCTTTTAATTGCTTCCACGATACTTCTTAAAATTCTCCGCCTGCTCAAAAATATCCTTGTACACCTCATCCCGATCGACCGGCGGGTAGCCATGCTTAGCCAGTATCAAAATCAGCCCAACCTTGAGTTCTGCCTTAATTGTTCTGCGACAATTATCCTGTCCGGTCGGCGTCAATTAACTTGACCGGTTGAGTGCCACTTCAGATAAGTTCCTCCTTGACTTAACAAAGGAGGCTGACTTGTCTGGTAAGCACATCACTCAACAACAGGAGATGCTTTATATGCAATCTCGAACAGCTGGATTTACACAGGAAACAAGTGCGGTCAAATCAGGGATAAGCGTCCGTTCTAGTCATCGTATTGAACATAATGGTCCGAGAGAAAAGGGACATCGAACCCGGTCAGCCACATATCAACAACAATAGCGATTTTGAAATTTGACTTTTCGTTCTTGAACTGGCGATCCAGTTCCTTGCGATACTCTTTGGTGCCAATCATGTCGTACATCTCTTTTACATCATCCTTGCCACGGGTCATGATCAACTTTACCCGCTCCATAGGCTTGATGTTTTTCTGCTCCTGCTCAGTTAATTTAGTACCTTCTTCACAGGCCAGCACCTGCTTCCACTGTGGCCGCAAAGCAATCAACTCTTGGTAAAAGGCGTAGGCGATCTCGCGCTTACTGCTGACAAACATCGCTTTACCCTTAACGGTAGAACCTTCGTCCACACGCTTTTCGTAATGAGCAACAAAATCAGCCGCCAGCACCTTGATTCGATCTGGATCACCGAGGATCGCCGTCATGTTGGTCGAGGCTTTTTTACTCTCCTCAATCTGATAATCGCTGGCACCATCATTCGCACACTGAGCGTAGTACGACTCAATCTCTTCTAGTTTCTTGTTGTCAAGAAGCACCTTGGCCGCACGCCCCTCATAAACGATGCGCACCGTGATCTCATCTTTCACCGATTCGGTCATGGTGTAAGAATCGACCACCTCGCCAAATACATCCAGAGTGGCGTCGATCGGTGTACCAGTAAAGCCAACATAAGTTGCGTTAGGTAACGAGTCATGCAGGTACTTGGCAAAGCCGTAGGTACGCTTCACTCCGATCTCGGTCACCTGTACTTTTTGATCAAGGTTGACCTGGCTACGGTGGGCCTCATCCGAAATGCAGATGACGTTATCGCGATTAGTGAGTAGTTCGGTATCTTCAGTGAATTTATGGATGGTGGTCAAAAAGACCCCACCACTGTTGCGCCCCGTGAGCAATTCGCGCAGCTGGGACCGACTCTCTACACACACCACTGTCTGGTCACCGATATAGCCCTTAGCGTTGGTGAACTGACCTGAGAGTTGATCATCGAGATCGGTACGGTCGGTGATAAGAATAATTGTTGGGCTTTCAAAGTCAACGCTCTTCATCAACAATCGAGTGAGAAACAGCATGGTAAAGCTCTTACCGCAGCCGGTCGCGCCGAAGTACGTACCACCTTTTCCGTCGCCCCCTGTGCCATCAGATCGTTTACGGTGTACCTTAATGTTCTCGTACAGTTTGTTCGCTGCATAAAACTGCGGGTAGCGGCAGACGATCTTCACCTCTTGCTTGGAGACATCGGGAAAGTGGATAAAATGGCGGATCACCTGCCGTAGCCGGTGCTTGTCAAACAGTCCCTCAAGCATGGTATGCAGCGAGTTGATACCGTTCTGCCCGATCTCCTCATTACCGGTCACCTTGCGCCAGGTGTAGAAGTACTCATAGGGGGCAAAGAGCGAACCCATCTTGCTGTTGACGCCATCGCTTAATACGCACAGGGCGTTGTACTTCATCAACTCGGGAATAGCGCGGGCATAGCGGATAGTGAGTTGTTCAAAAGCATTGTGGATGGTCGCCTGTTCACGGATGGCGCTCTTGAACTCGAACACCACCAGCGGTAGACCGTTGATATAGAGGATGCCATCAGGGATGCGCTTTTCGCTGCCCTCGATCTCCAGTTGATTGACAATCTTGTAGATGTTGCCATCAATGCCAGCAGCATTACATTCCGGCAAATGCTCCGCAACGATGGTTTCGACCTCGCCTTCCCGCGGCAAGCGCTGTTTGGTCAATCCGGCATAATCAATCAGCTGAATATAGAGGTCTTTCTGGCTGCGATCTTCACGCTTGAGGAGAAAACCGTCGGCGACCAGCTTGCAGATAGTTTTATTCGAGTCGTAGAGATCGGCAGGGTTCAGCATCTCTAAGCGGCGGATGACTGATTCGATCTCAGGTTTGGTGATGTTGTCGCTAGCGTATTGATGGGAGAGGAAGGCGTACAGGTCGGCTTTGATTAGCACCTCGCTCGGCAGACGCTCGATCGACTCTCCTTTGTGGTGCGGGTAGCCTTGTGCTCCAAGCAGGGTGATGATCGCCTGTTCCAGTTTTTCCTCAGTGAACTTCATGAATCCCCCTGAACACCACCTGTTAGACCATCCAGTCTTCACGGGCATATTCGGTATTTGATTCTTTCACCACATCAACGTGATGATTCAATGTATCCTGATCCCATTGTGCCGGATTATTACGAATATATTGGCGGATACGATTCAATTCCGGTTCATCGCGAACAATATGTTCCCAATAATTGCGTTGCCATAATTTTCCGGGAAATGGCGGCCAACCGTTCTGTTTTACCCCATCGACATATCGTTTTGTGGTCATGGTTTTGTACCGATGCACCACATCCGGCAATGACAACCCACCCGTTTCATTAGCGGTATTAATACCCGTAGGGGCACCCCCCTGTGGGTGCCCTGTTTGTGTCTGATTGTAACCGA
>CAZHXF010000081.1:0-5968 GCA_964536375.1 uncultured Desulfuromonas sp.
AACAGAACCAGAGCGGAAGATTAGTTCTACTCATGTCAACTGAGTTTCTATAAATCTTCACATTTGATGGGTAAATAATTTGACCACCTACCGTAAATTTTATCTATGCAGTGATCGTAGTGAGGCTCGTCGCGTAAGAAGAATGATAGCCGAGAAGGGGGCTGGGCTGGAAACTCAAGCAGGTACATGGCTTGAATTGATATCCACCGCAGTAAACGCCTACGGCTTGGCGCAGCACCAAGATAAATGGCAGGATAGATTTATAGAAGCTCTGAACGTATGTGATGACGGTTTTTGGAGTAAAAGTTTCAGCGTTGCTCCAGAAGAGACAGCAACATTGCTCAGTAAAGAGCTTGATCTCTTGATCCGGGTAATGGGACCAGATGTTGATTCTTTTGTTATCGACAATATCCCGGAACTTTCTCATCGCGCTGTAGGGCATCTGCAAGATCTGGATAGACTGCACCAGCAAATGGATCGGTTGTTGCCGGTAGATCTTGCAATAGTGCGCGCTGTTATGGTCATAGATAAACAACAAACACTACGCCGCGTCAAAGTAGAAGTCAGTCCCAATATCGAACTATTAAATCCATGGCAACAGACACTTATTGACAAACTCAATCTCGATAGCAGTGAGAGCCATACCGAGTTATTCCCGTTCTCTGAGCTATTGTGTAACTCAAATAGCCAGGATAATGCGGCGGGGCAGTTGCAAAAAACTATTTTCACGGCGCAGGCCCAGAGAATAAATCTTGATGATAGTCTGCAATGGATAGCTGTGCGTGACTACCTTGAAGAGATTGAGATTGTTGCCGGCATGATCCAGCAGCAGCTGCGGGAATCCCCACAATTATCTTTTGCCGATATTGGTATTCTGCTGCCTACCGATGCCGCACGCAGCCAAACAGTGCTGGATCTGTTCACCGATGCAGGATTACCAGTTTCTGGCATAGCTATAAGGCAGCAGCAAAGAGATCTCGGTTACGAAGTGATCTATAATCTGTTGCAAATGCTGCGCAAGCCAGCGCCAACTATGGCTATGGCAGCGTTTGTTACTTCACCATTATTACCATGGTCGATACATGAAGGTTATTCACTCGCGGCAGCATTTATGCGCGGGAACTATGATCTAACCAAAGCACAGGTAGCAACTTCACGTGGTGAACGACTCTTGAAAATGATTCACAAAGGGGTAACAACATCCGCTGATCTTAATAGATTCCTCGATAAATTCGCTACTTTTTTAACCAAAGATACGACAAGGCAATTTCATGTTGATAGGGCACAAGAGCTATGCATACAACTGGGGTTCTCTTTGTGTGCAGCAGCAACCATCCCCTGGGAAACTCTGTTTAAACAAGCAACACCACGACCATCATTGTCAGAAGAGGTCTCTGACAGCACCAGAGAAGGGATCGCGGTATTCTACGAACACGAAGAACCGTGGCGTACTGTTCAAACGCTGTATGTATTAGGCTTCAACGAAGGGCATTATCCTGTAGATCTCAAGCCCTCCTCAGTTTTTACCCCAGAAGATATTACTGCGCTACACAGCTCGGGGCTGGCGATTGCAACCAATCCGGATAAAAGTGATAGTCTGCGACAATTATTACGCCGTCAGCTTAGTGCTGCCACAAAAAACATTAACTTCATTTTTTCTCGTAGAGACGAATACGGCAAAGCGCACGGTGCTTCATCCAGCCTGTCTTTTATGGCGCAGCTGTTTGGTCACGCTAGTGACCCAGAGAACTTGGTACTTGGTATTGGCAGTGTCAGCGACCGCACCAAAATAAAAGGGCTGGCACATGCTGCTGCGCAACACGCTCAACAACCACGTTTACCCGATGTTGCAAACCTCACCTTTGGGTGTAATTTACTAGAAATTTTTAGACGCCATGATGGTTCAGTAAAACCTCAGTCACCTAGCCGCCTTGAAGTATTAATGACATCCCCCCTAGCGTGGTTACTCAATCAGGCAGACTTAGAACCAAAAGAGTGGCATGCCGACACCCTCGATATTATGGCCAAGGGGACTTTGGCTCATGGCGTATTTGAAAATATCTTTGCTCCCCACAAACCTTTACCCACTCAGCAGGATATTCCCGATTTAGTTGCCAAGTATTTAACCCAAGTTATGTCCAACACGTTTCCGTTATTAAATCGTCCCGAGTGGCGGGTTGAGCGCTATCACCTGCAGCGGGAAATAGAGGACGCAGCACTGCGTTGGAATGAAATTCTCAAAGCATTAAATGCCACAGTTGTTGGGGCCGAGACCTGGCTGCAGGGGAACCTGAACGGTCAGCCTATCCATGGTACCGCAGACCTTATTTTGCAATTGGCTAACAAAAAAATCTGCGTTGTTGACTACAAAAAAAGTAGTAGTAAAAAGCGGAAAATCAGAATGGAAAAGGGCTATGACTGCCAAACAGGTTTATATCGTATTATGCTTCAGACCGGCGGAGTGATGCACAAGGACAATGATGCGCCATCTGTGCATATCGAGCCCACATCTGTAGCGGGTGGGATGTACTACCTGATGAACGATCAGATTGCCCTTGCCGATACCGACAATAGCTTTAAGCATCCGGAGTTAGTTACCGAACTTGGGACTAATACCTGCGTTAATGCAATGAAGCTTATACACCAGCGCCTGCAAGAGGTGGCAGTTGGTTATATTCTTCTTAATAGTACTAGTGATGAAGCATGGTATGAGAAAAATGCTGGTATGCCTCTTTATCATTTAGATAACAGTCCCTTGCTCAGAATGTTTATGCATCCTGAAGCGCAGGAGGTGTAAGTGTCTCAAGACCAATTAACAATTATTCCTGCTGGCGCCGGCTCTGGGAAAACCTATACGATTCAAAAAAGATTAGCTGGTTGGATTGCAGAGAATAAAGTAAGTGCTAGTAAGATCGTTGCGGTAACCTTTACCGAAGCTGCGGCAACAGAGCTCAGGGGTCGTATCCGCGATGAACTGATTGAAAGCAAGTGTCTTGTAGATGCGCTGAACCTAGATCAGTCATATATTAGTACCATCCACGGGTTTGGATTGCGGTTACTGACCGAATTCGCTTTTGATTGCGGGATGAATCCATCGCCGCGACTACTCACAGTCGACGAAGAAAAACAACTCATCCGCCTAGCTTTAGCCAGCAACGATTATTCTCTGGAAATAATAAAAAACTTAACTCGTTTTGGTTATAAATTTGAGTTCAGCACAAAAACTAGTGCGGAAGATGGGTTTCGCGAAGTTGTGCTGGCTGTCATGGCTAAGCTGCGCACTATTGGTACTAGCGCAGAAGGCAGCAATAGTGCTGCTAAAGCATTAGAACGGATTCGAGATCTTTATGGCAGCACGGTTAATGCCGAAGGTCTGAAAAAAACTCTGTTGTTGTCAATTCAGCTGGCACTCACTGCTTTTCCTCAAGATGTTTCATCACTGAGTAAAACCACAGGTGTTGCCGAGACGCTGCGCAAGAATCATAGGTTGTTACGTCAGGTTGTATCGCATCCGGACATGCTGGATAGTAACTGGGATTTATGGCAACAGTTGCGCGAGTTACAGCTTTCTACAGCGAGAAACAAGTTACCTGCAGAGTATGATGAGGTGATCAGCGCTGTCATATCAGCAGCAGATAGTCTTATGTACCATCCCGGTCCCCTTGATGATGCCTTAGCACACGCGCTGGCCCTGATTAACACCGCACAGAATTCCTTGTCAATTTACAAGCAGCAGAAGCAAAGCAAGGGGTTACTGGATTTTACCGATATGCTGGCGTTAGCGCATGTGCTGCTGATGGAGAATCCCTCGGTACTAGAGTTGCTTAAACAACGTTTTGAGTGTCTGGTTATCGACGAGTTTCAGGACACCAACCCCTTGCAGTTCTCCTTGTTGTGGTTGTTTCAGCAAGCTGATATCCCGACATTAATAGTCGGCGATATCAAGCAGGCTATTATGGGGTTTCAAAATGCAGACTCTCGCCTTCTTGAGCAGTTACAATTACAAAACAGTCAGAGATGTGAACCGTTAACTGGCAACTATCGCACCTGTGCAGAGTTGATGCATTGGGTCAATGATATCGGCACTGGACTGTTTAGTTCAGATTATACAGTCCTCGAACCTAAAGCCGATTTCCCCAGCTCTATAGGTCATTTGGAGGCGATATCCTTTAGCCGTAGTAACACGATTAAGAAAAATGCTAGCCATACTGTAGAGCGGATAAGAGACCTGTTGGCGGATAAGACTGCAGTGGTCTACGATCGTAATACTGGAGAGAGTCGTCCTGTTCGTGGAGAGGATGTTGCTCTTATCTGTCCCCGGAATAAGAACCTGAATTTGTATGCAGATCTGATGCGCAAGGCTGGGATTGCTGTGCAAATAAGTGAAGAAGGCTGGTTTGAATCACGCCCAATTCAGCTACTTTACCATGCTTTGAGCTATGTGGCTGACCCTAGTGATCGTCATGCGGCACTATATCTGGCAGTTACCGAGTTGGGAGAAGATTCTCTTGAAGATGCTTTAAAAGAGATGTTGTTACACCCGGATGCTCGCAATCTTAAGAGCAAGGTTCTGCAGAAGCTGCAGCCGTTAGCACAGACCAGTGTAGGGCGTAACGTAGGTTGTGTAGTTCAGGATGTCATTGCGGCAATTGATCTGTTCGGTTGTGTTGTAACCTGGCCAGAAAGTGCTCAAGCACGGGCAAATATTTTACGCTTTGAAGCAGAAGCACGTGACTTTGAAATGGCCAACCGTGAAGCACTGGCAATTGCCGGTTACTACGGGTCCGGACTTAAAACTTTCCTGGTGTGGCTGCAACAACGTGTTCAAGTAAAAGAGGGTAACCAGCAGCCGCAACCTTGCGTCAAGAATGAAAATGCAGTTGAGTTGGTTTCATGGCATCGCTCAAAGGGTAGAGAGTGGCCTATTGTTGTCTTTGCTGGTTGTAGAAATGAGATCATAACTAGGCTTCCTGATAACGGTATAAGCTATGATGACTTTAGTGATTTCAGTGCTATTTTACAAAAAGCTTGGCTCAATATCTCTCCTAAATTCGCTGCACCTGAGAAATGCGAGCTATTTCTCGATGAAATAAGAACAGAGAGTTACGATTCTTCCAAGCGTCTTCTATATGTAGCGTTGACCCGCGCTAGAGAAAAAATCATCCTCGAGTGGCCAGAGTATCTGGATAATGGAAAAGATAGAAAAAGCTATACCTTTTGGGAACTTCTTGTCGAGACAACAGGTTTTAAGTTGAATGCAAATGTCATGACCATTAATGGCAACAGCTATCCATGCAGGGTGAAGCAGGTTGGCAAAGATGGAGCTGATATAAGCGTTGCAGGTCAAGACGTCGAAACTCCCCTAGTTACGACTGGCAGGCGCGCCATTATTCAGCAGCAAATACCCCAGAATTTAACACCGGAAGTAGTAAGACCGTCAGTTCATGATGATCAGCAAGTACCGCCGGTAATAGATCTTGATCTATTCCATTATTGTGCGCCATTTACTGTTGATTTTGGTCTGTCTGCTACGGAACAGGGGACAGTGATGCACCGATGTTATGAAGTGTTGGTCGCGCAATGCTCTATAGAAAGACTGAGGCAATCTACTGGCTATGAATTTACAGAAGAACAACATACCAGCGTCAAGCAGCAGGTAGCTAATTTCTATACGTGGTTGGAACAGGAACTTAAACCACTAAAACTTCATACTGAAGTTGCCATTTTGGCTACAGATGATCGCGGTAGCGTCATCAATGGTTTTATCGACCTCTTGGTCGAAACAGAAGCTGGCTATTGGATTATTGATCATAAAACTGATCATACTGACGATCTGCGTGCCCGGTTTATGTACTACCTGCCTCAGTTGCAGTTATATTCGAAAGCTATAGAGCAGCAATGCCCTGATAAGCCTGTATTGGGAATTGGGGTGAATTGGATTAGCAGTGGAGATACCATGCTCTTCAAT
>CAZHXF010000082.1:0-5870 GCA_964536375.1 uncultured Desulfuromonas sp.
TCTTTTAAACTTTTAAGAAGGCTTTTCATACATCCAGTTACCCGTCTCAGCAATTATTACAAAACCAACTTTTTCCCAGAAACCAATAGCGCTATACTTAACTCTATCAGCAATTATCTTGTTGAACTTATGTTTTGCTCTTTCAACAAATTCTTTCCCATAACCATTGCCTTGGTATTCAGGGTAAATTGTAATGGTGCAAATTGTAAGCTCATTACCCTTAATCAAACAACGAGACTTACCTACTTGTTGGCTATTGAATTCAATGTTAGCCCAATCAAATTCTGATTTTTGTTTTTCCCGTGGAATAAATTCAATATTAAGTTCTTTCATTATTCAAATCCTTGGCAAAATGATAAAACGTTTTTCCCTAAATCTGCCTTGTAATAGCCACCTTCAAGAATTGCAAAACGACGATTATGCCCAATTTTTCGAGACAATAATTTTAAAAGGCAACCAATGCGATAAAAATCGAATGTTTCTAATTTCCGTCCGCAGTCCTTTTTGTAAATGTCAAAACCTGCATTAACAGCTATAATATCTACATAATCTATTTCTTTAATATAAGATTCAATCAAATTGATATATTTATTATTATCATCTGCCATTGGATTTAATATTTTTACCTCTTTCCAGTCAGATAAACAGTCTCGAGTCCCATCTCCAGTGTGTGCATCAAAATCAAGTACGAATGCAGAGGTTATTACACCCTCGTTTTTTAATTTTTTCAACGCGATTGCCATATTGCAAAAATGACAGTATCCCCATCCAGATGATTTATGGGCATGATGACCTGGTGGTCGGATACAGGCAAATGCTGGCTCCGATTTCATTGCAATTTGGGATGCCTTAATAGCCCCACCAGCTGATAGCGTCGCCATTTCATACAAAGCTTTATTGCTTTGAATTGAAGCGATATATTCGCTCTCATGAACTCTTAGTATGTCAACATAATCAGCGTTTTCGTTCTTGATAATTTGATATTTTGAATTAGTCTTAATGGTATTTATTATTGATTCCATTCTACCAGGTTGCGATGCATTATTATTGATATATTCGGAGTCGTAAAATAGTTCATTAAAAACAATTTTCATAATGTATATTTTTCGTTTACCATTTTCACTTCACTCTTATTCCTCATAACGGTTCATGATACAGACGGCGAACACTTGCGTGACCCACCGCAGTTTTAGATTTTGCTTTTCAATTTAGCGCATATGCATTTTCTGTCCGCGTTGATTGGTTTTTTAGGTGTAATATCTGACAACCGTGGTGACCAGCATCCCCAATATAAACGAAGAAAATGTCGCAGCCATCCTGAAGCCCACTAAGGGAGTAAACATGTATTCAGGTTTAAACAAATGTGAAATTGCAGCATCTACTTTACCTACAAGATAACCTGATCCAAACAGTGCAATTACGGAAGCGTATTCGGCAAATTCTGCTTTCTGATCGTCGCTGTATGGTGTAAGAAAAATTCCGACTAACCAGCCAATAACCCCGCCAAGAATGATTAGTGTAAAATTAATTGCAATATCAGACTGCTCTCTTTTGACTCGCGTGGCAAGCCAAGAAAGCAGGGAATAAAGCGTAATTATGACGACACCGCTAATTACGAGTTTTATATGCATTTTTGTTCCTTTACTACTAACGGTTCATGAGGAAAACAAAAAATAGAAAAACAAAAAATGGTCAAGTCTACGGTTGACCTACCTTGAGCTGTTGGCAAATATTCTGATACATTTCTTGTATCACTGACTCCCGATTCAGCGAACCCTGAACACGGGTAATAGCCGTACTCACTGTGCTGTAGCGCTTTATGTTAAAGATTGAACCAATCTCAGCCAGGGGCTGCGCACTATGTGCCCTAAGTACATATATTGCCAAATCTCTCGGCATATTGGCAACACCACGTTGCATCTTAAATAATTTATCTCGCTCAACATGGCAAACAGCGCACACAGCTGCAATCACCGAATGTTCATCTATTGATAAGACCTGTCGATTCGATATCTTTTTGTCTTGTGCGAAAAATTCAAAACAGTCTCTGATTTTTTCGATAAATCCAGATGAACCCAATATGAAGGGAATCGTCTTAAGGGGAAAAAATGTTGTATCTCTTCGGAATTTTGCTATTCAACAAAAGCTAAATAATCACTAAAGGTTTTCTTGCGGGTGGTAGAAAACATTTAAAGTAAAGGGTCTCGATGCAGCCAATTCCAACTTGTATTCATTGGAAGATAGCCTTGATGACTACGATTGGTGCAGTCATCAAGTTTGTCCACCATTCCCGCAGCAACCTTTAAGTTCCACATCTTGACCGTATCTTTAGCACCTCAAGGAACAGGTGATAATCATCGACATCCTCAAAAATGTCTTCACGGCGGCGGCCCCGGTTCATCACGTGATACCATGCTCTCGGATATTCTATGCGTAATGGTCTCGACAGGACAAAAGACTACCTCGTATTAAACGTAAGTCAACCGTAGACCCCTTTACTTAGATACAAAAAAACCCGGGTTTCCCCGGGCTTTTTATTATTCACAATGACGCTAAAAGGTTTAGATAATACCCATTGCGACCATAGCCTTAGCAATCTTAATGAAACCAGCGCAGTTTGCACCGTTAACATAGTTACCAGGAGTACCAAACTCCTCAGCTGTCTCGTAGCAAGTTTTATGGATTTTTTGCATGATTTTCTGTAGACGAGCCTCGGTGTAATCGAAATCCCAAGAATCACGACACGCATTTTGTTGCATCTCTAGAGCCGAGGTTGCAACACCACCAGCGTTTGCAGCTTTACCTGGGCCGTAGGCGATCTTAGAATCCAAGAAGATTTTTACACCCTCTGGAGTTGTCGGCATATTTGCACCCTCACCAACAGCGATACAACCGTTTTCAACCAACATCTTAGCATCTTTACCGTTGATCTCATTTTGGGTTGCAGATGGCATCGCAACGTCGCACGGGATCTCCCAAATGTTACCAGCAGCAACATACTTCGCATCTTTGTGGTAATTGATGTAATCACTGATACGACCACGCTCAACCTCTTTAATATTCTTAACGAGGTCAAGATCAATCCCGCTTTCATGGTAGATGTAACCGTCTGAATCAGAACTCGCAACCACTTTACCTCCGAGCTGGACGATCTTCTGGGTGGTGTAAATTGAAACGTTACCTGAACCTGAAACAATACATTTTTTACCTTCGAAGCTGTCGTTACGAACTTTGAGCATCTCATCAACGAAGAATGCTGCACCGTAACCAGTTGCCTCAGTACGAACCAAAGAACCGCCCCAAGAGAGACCTTTACCAGTCAGTACGCCAGCTTCCCAACGGTTGGTAATACGCTTGTATTGACCGAAGAGATAGCCGATTTCACGACCACCAACACCGATATCACCCGCAGGTACGTCAGTGTGCTCGCCAATGTGACGATAAAGTTCAGTCATAAAGCTTTGGCAAAAACGCATCACTTCGCCGTCTGAACGACCTTTAGGATCAAAGTCAGAACCACCCTTACCACCACCGATAGGTAGACCAGTCAAAGCATTCTTGAAGATCTGCTCAAAACCAAGAAATTTAACAATACCGAGATAAACAGAAGGGTGGAAGCGTAGACCACCCTTGTAGGGACCTAATGAGCTATTGAACTCAACACGGAAACCACGGTTGATTTGCACCTGATTTTTATCATCAACCCAGGGCACGCGAAAAATAATTTGGCGCTCTGGTTCGCAAATGCGTTGAATGATTTTATGTTTAGCGAACTTAGGATACTTAACCAAAACAGGACCAAGAGACTCAAGTACTTCGAGTACCGCCTGATGAAATTCCACCTCGCCCGGATTACGATTGAGGACTTCTTGATAAATGGGGGCTACTTTTTCGTCAATAACGGATGTCATGTGGCTCTCCTTTGAACTTTTTGATTGATGAATTTATGTCAGTACTTAAATACCTTCACTGCAACAGACTGCAATAAACTATAGACATAGTAACGAAGTCATCCTAAATAGCATAAATAGTGCCAAAAAATACACAGCTTAAATATTGAGTCCATAAGTAGCTGTTCTAAATAACTTATTTAACGTAATGGCACCACGAAACTATCAAAAAGAAAGGTCAGATTACTCAGCCTGTAACGATAATAAGTAATCATGTGAATCAGAAAAGTACTCATGTAGACCAGAAAAGTACTCACAATGTCATGTTAACAACTCCTTGCCTTAAACCATCCATCATTAGGTAATCTGATAACAAAAAAGGGGTCACTATTTGCCTCAATGGTAGATCCCTTTGCCTTCTTCGTCCGCGTTGATTGAATGGTCTGCAGGTCTTTTTGAACTATTCTCCAGTTTTTGCTGGTTTTATGTCGAGCAAAGGCGTTCCGCTGAGACAGTCCAGACCTTTTACCAATATAATTCCATTTTCAATTTTAATGATTTTAACAACGGCTGCTCCAATTGGATTCGGCCGATTTGGGGTTCTTAGTGCAAAGACTCCTGTTCTGCGACAATTATCCTGTCCGCTCACCAGTTTTTCGTGAGTCTTGTTAAAGTCTTTTTCGGTTCTATTAACTGATCGGCATTGTAACCTTATCCTCTTATAACCATCGATGTAATTATATGTGTTTTGTTGTATCTAATTGCTTAAGAAATAACCAAGCTACAGGTGGCAACACAATAGCAAACCCATAGCATAGATATAAAAATGTTTTCTGAACACCAATATTATCAGCAAGCATTCCAAGTAATGGTCCCGTACAGACAAAACTGATCCTAAAACACAAAGACTGTAGTGACAGAATCCCGGCACGGTTAGCGGATGGAATTTCCTGTTGGGCGTGATTAAGCATCATCGGACCACGCAACCCGCGCATACAGGTTAACAGATAGTAAAAAAGGAACCCCCATAGGCCGCCAATCAAGCCTAGCCCTAAGTACCCAGTAATGATGACCAGGATGAACAGCGTCACCATCCAGCGGTCGCCAAGGCGTAGATGACTGCGGTGGCTGATAAGCGCAAATAGCGCAACGCTCAGGTTAGCACCTGCCCAAATCGGTCCGAACCAGGCGAGTGGAACGCCGCTATCCTGCATGTAGGGCTGTATCAGCCAGATTGGGTAGTAGGAGGTCAAGCCTAAAACTAGGCTCAACAGTATCGTGTAGCGTAGACGCTTGTTTTCTATGAGTGCGAAACGGGCAGATTTCCAGGCCTCTACAAGATGGTTGCCCGGCTGTTTCAGCTTTTCTTGTGGTTCGACCATGGAACGTGTCAACAACAAGGCTAAAACCCAGACCATCACCTGAATTATAAAGGGGAGTAACGGGGCATACGAGTAGAACAGCCCGGCAAAGATTGCGCCGCAAGCTTCGCCAAGTTGACCTATGCTGCTTTTGCGTCCCTCGTGCTGAGTGTAGAAGCGCTCATCATTGTTGGTTTTTAGGCTTTCGTAGAGTAGGGCGCTGTCCGAGCCGCTGATGAAAGAGATGGAGAAGCCTAGTATTATTTCAGCGATCAACACCTGAGAGAAAGAATCAGCAACAGTATAGAGCCCCCAGCCAATAATTCCCAGAACGGATGCAAAACTAAGTGCTGATCGGTAACCGATACGGTCACTAAGGTAGCCAGATGGATATTCCATAACCACCATGGCGATGGAGAAGACACCTTGCAGTAGCAAAATATCTGTTAGGCTTAAACCAATTTGATCCTTCCAAAACAGTGTGATTATCGCCATCGGAAACAGGCTCATCTTCAGGAATGAGAAGGCATAAAGTTTTTTTACATTGGATTGAATTGTTGGCATATATGTATGATAGCTCGCTTTATCAATCCTCATCAATTGAAAATACATATCTTTA
>CAZHXF010000083.1:0-5572 GCA_964536375.1 uncultured Desulfuromonas sp.
TAGCTGTTACGGATATGCGTATATGTGGCAATGGAGCCGTCAACCTTTTGGGTTGGCGGCTCTGGCTATTTTGTAGATCTGTAAATAGTGAAACAGCTGTTCTGCCCTAGTTTACTCCATCCGTTTTTTAAATAACCAGGTTGCTGCGCTCAGATTAATACAGGCAATGATTGCCATGGGCCAGGTTTGCCCCCAGACTATGGCGGGCGAAATATCCTTAAGGAAAATTCCGCGCACAATGGTCATAAAGTAGCGCAAGGGGTTGCCTGCGGAGATAGTTTGCAGCCAGTGGGGCATGTTCTCAATGGGGCTGGCAAAGCCGGATAGAATGACTGCCGGAACCAGAAACATAAATGCTCCCAAAACTGCCTGTTGCTGCGTCATGGACAGGGAGGAAATAAATAGCCCGACCCCGATGATAGCTAGCAGGTACACGGTTAGGCTGGCAAACAGCAACACCACCGAGCCGTTAAGCGGAACCTGAAGCAAAAATACTCCCAACACCACGATAAACGCCCCTTCGACCAGAGAAACCAGTAGCGCCGGAATCGCCTTGCCCAATAAAATCTCCAATGGATGCAGCGGCGAAACTAGCAGTTGCTCAAAGGTGCCCATCTCGCGCTCCCGCGCTACCGATAATCCGGTGACCAGTAAGCCAATAACAGCGGTCAGAATGCACACTAGACTGGGCACAGTGTACCAGCGAAAATTCAGATTAGGATTGAACCAGCTGCGTGGCAGTAGTTTGATCTCCGGCTGATGTACCTGTTTGTTCAGCCGGGCGTTATAGCTGGTGATTATCCTCTGCGCATAGCCTTGAACAATCTGCGCCGCATTGGTTTTGCGCCCATCGAGAATAAAGTCAGCTTGCGCTGCGTGCGATGATGTCACGCTTAGCAGGTTGCGCGAGAAATCCTCGGGTATCCACAGTACAGCAATTGCCTGCTGCTGGTCGATGACGGTGGGAATTTCATCGGCGTGGCGCAGATGTATGACCTTGCTGAAGGTACTGGCCGCAGTGAAATCCTGCACCAGCGTTAGCGCTGGTTTGCCACGGTCTAGATTCAAAATTGCCAGAGTTTGATTGTTTACCTCCTGAGTTGCGGCAAAAGAGAAGATGAATAGTTGTACCAGCGGCGGGACGATAAGGATGATACGACTTTTTTTGTCGCGTAACAGCGCTAGCAGTTCTTTGATTATTAGTGCGCGGATGCGGTTAAACATTGGTCACCTCAGCCGTTTGACGGTTTTGCGCGCCGTGAGTAAAAACAGAATTGTCGCTAGGACGAGTAAAATACCGATGTTGGGCAATAGTAGTGGCCAGACATCTCCAACTAGAAACAAGGTCTGGAGGTTGCTTACCAGATAACGAGCCGGAATTATGCTGGTCAAGGCGCGCACCGGAGCTGGCATCGAGGCGATCTCAAAAATAAAGCCGGACAGGAGAAAGGCGGGGAGAAAGCCAGTAATCAAAGCCACCATGGCCGCTATGAACTGATTTTTTGCTGCCGATGAGATCAGTAACCCCTGTCCCAGGGCGGCGAGGAGAAATGCTCCCGAGCTGAGCAACAGCGCTGGCAGTGACCCGCGAAACGGCAGATCGAAGAGCCATACCGAGATGGCTACGCTGCCAACCATCGCCACCATGCCGAGGACAAAATAGGGGATAAGTTTGGCGATGATCAATTCGGCAATGGTAACCGGTGTCGCCATCAGCGCCTCCATGGTGCCGCGCTCCCATTCCCGCGCCACTACCAGAGCGGTCAACAGGGTGCCGATAATAGCCATGATGATAGCCAAGGCTCCCGGCAGCAGTGAATTTCGGCTCTCTAGCTGAGGGTTGAACCAGATGCGGGTCAGCAACTGGGGACCGGAGTTACTGACTCGCCCCTGCTGTAGTTGCTGCATGTTCCACCAGTTAAACACCACCCCTTGGGCATAGTTGTGCACATAGTTTGCCGTATTGGTTTCGCTGCCATCAGCGATCACTTGCAGTGGGGCAATGCCGCCGCTGTGGTGCAGCTGACGCGAAAAGTTTTGCGGAATGACCACCAGCCCGCGCAGCTCTCCGGCTAATAGCTGTTGTTCCAGTACCGTTTCATTGTGGTCGATGTGGGTTATAAAATATGGGCTTGCCCTGAACGCTGCAGCTAGGCTGGATGCTTCTTGCCCTCTATCCTGAAGTGCAATGCCGATTTTGATCTCTTTGGCATCTAGTGATACCCCGTAGCCATAGAGGAATAACAAAATCACCGGCAGCACAAAGGCGATCAACAGACTGCTGGGATCGCGCATAATCTGCACAAATTCCTTAACTATTAACGCATTCATGCGCTGGATACTGATCAGGCGGCCGGTCACGCGTTTTCACCGTTGCGACTATCCCATTGCTGCAACAGGGCGATAAAAGCCTGCTCCAGCGTCGGGTCGGGTGATTTTTCAGTAGCAATCTGGGTTTTTAACTCATCGGGTGAACCGGTGGCTATCATCCGTCCACGATAAATCAGTCCGATGCGGTCGCAGTATTCTGCCTCATCCATAAAGTGAGTAGTCACCAGAACTGTTACTCCATGTTCGACCAGCCCGTTTATGTGAGTCCAGAATTCACGTCGGGTGATGGGGTCGACCCCGGATGTCGGTTCATCGAGAAACAACACCGCTGGTTCATGCATCAGGGAGCAGGCAAGCGCTAGTCGCTGTTTGAAACCGAGGGGCAGGTCTTTTGCTGCAGCGTGCAAATAGGGTTGCAAAGCGAAAATATCAATCATGCGCGCCACACTGTTTCTCTGCTGGGCACCTTTTAGACCGTACACTCCAGAGAAGAAATCCAGATTCTGACGTAATGATAGGTCGCCGTAGAGGGAAAACTTTTGCGCCATGTAGCCCAGCCGGGCGCGCGCTTTGCCCGAAGCCTGCTGGAGATCCAAACCCGCAACTCTACCCGTGCCCGAGCTGGGACGCATAAGGCCGCACAGCATTTTAAACGTGGTTGATTTGCCAGCGCCGTTAGGGCCAAGCAGCCCGAAAATTTCGCCACGGCGGATAGCAAAACTGATATCTTTGACAGCGGTAAAGGTGCCGAAGTTTTTGAATAAATTTACTGCTTCTACACTGAACTCGTCAGTTGTTGGCAGCGTTTGCATGTGGGCGGTTAGCGCCGAGCCGCCGCCGATACCACTGGGAGTCTCACTCCGCACGATATCGCCACGAACCATATCAATATAGGCATCTTCAAAACGGGGCGCAACTGACACTAATACGGCACCAGCGCCAGCATTTAGCAGCGCTAGTGGTGGTGGCTCATGTCCGTCACGCAATACCATGCGCACATTTTGTCCTTGGATGATGCCATCCTGCACTGCCTCCTGCTGTAACACTCGTGTCAGTACTTGGCGTCTATTCCCCTCAATGCCCCGAACTTGGAAACACCGCCCATCCACTCGCGCCGTCAGCGCTGCTGGGTCACCGGCAAACAGCAACCGTCCACCATCGAGTAACAGCACCTCTTGGCACAACTCTGCTTCATCGAGATAGGCAGTTGACCACAGCACGGCGGTTTCGGCATCCACCAGCTCACGCACCATGCTCCACAACTCGCGGCGGCTGACCGGATCGACGCCGACACTCGGTTCATCTAATAGCAACAGCCGGGGTTTGCGGATCAAGGCACAGGCAAGACCGAGTTTTTGTTTCATGCCGCCGGACAATCTGCCCGCCAGACGCTGCTGAAATGGCTCTAGCCCGGTGAAGGTGAGTAAACGCTGGAATACGTCTTGGCGCTGTTTGGCGCTGACACTTTGCAAGTCGGCGTACAAGCGCAGATTCTGTAGCACAGATAATTCTTCATACAGGGCAAATTTTTGTGGCATATAGCCGAGGATCTGATGCAACTCATCAGCGTCAGTACGCGTGTCCAGACCGAATACTGTGATCTTACCCGATGCTGGCAACAGCAGCGCGCTGAGCAGGCGCATCAGGGTAGTTTTCCCCGCACCATCTGGTCCCACCAGTCCGGTAATCATTCCCGGACTGATGGTTGCCGAAAATTCGCTCAGGGCGAGGGGCAGATTATCCCCATAGCTATAAGTCAGATTCTCAATGCTGAGTGTGGTTGCGGGCATAATTTATTCAGCGTTAGTGGGCACAGTGTTTTTCCACAGTTTGATGGTCACCGGCATTCCTTGGCGCAGACTGTGGTCAGCATCGTCAACGAGGAGACGTACCTGGTAGACTAACTGTGTGCGCAATTGCTCACTCTGCACGGTTTTGGGGGTAAACTCTGCCTCGGGTGAGATATAGCCTATGTGTCCAGTCACTGGCTGCTGTGGGTGTGAGTCAGAGAAGATTTGTGCCGTTTGCCCCGGCTGGACAAAGCCTAAATATGGCTCCTCAATATAGGCACGAATCCATGCTGGAGTGTCGAGGGCGAGGGAGAGTACGGTTTGTCCCGCCGCAACAATGGCACCGGGCTCGGCAGCGCGGGTGAGGATGATGCCTGCCGCTGGTGCAGTGCAGCTGGTATCTTTAAGGCGGGTGCGGGCACTGGCGGTGCGTGCCTGTGTGGCATGTAGATCGGCTTGCGCCGTAGCAATTTCTTCGTGGCGAAATCCGGCGCGTGCCAGCTGTAGCGCCGCTGTCGCTGTCGCCAGTCGCGCCCGCGCTTCCGTAAGGCTGGCACTGATATTGTCGAAACTGCGCTGAGCTACGGCACCGCTGGTAACCAGTTTTTGTTGACGTGTATATTCGAGGTGTAGATTGTCAACCGTAGCCTGTCGTTCACGCACTAACGCAGCGGCTTGGGCTATCTCCTCTGGGCGATTGCCCGCCTGCATCTTATCCAGCTGAGCGCTTGCCTTCTGTTGCTGCGCCAAGGCAAAATTCAATTCATCCTGATAAGGGGCGCTGTCCAGCCGCGCCACAACCTGCTCACGCTGTACCCGCTCACCCTCCTGAAAGTTTATTGCGGTGATTTTGCCCGCCACCCGAAATCCGAGGTCAACCGTACGGATATCAACATTGCCGAACAGAGTGATATGCTCCGACTCAGCAGGTGCTTTGTGCTGGTGCCAGTAAAATGTCCCACCGCCAATCAGGGTAATGATAATCAATGCGGCAAAAAAACTTTTTTTCATGGGATGCTCTCTTTAGGCGTTAATAACTGTAGTAGGAACGTTTTTGTTATTTTAACAGATATAGTGAGGAATGGTTGTTTTCACTTGGATTAAACAAAGGCATCGAAATGGTATAGTGAGCATTAAGGTAACGGCAAGCTTATGCGTGCCTGTGTAGAGATGGAGCCACAAGCAACCGTTGTAGGGGCTCGGCGTGCCGTGCCCAGTTTATGCTCCAGTTAGTGTTGAATATCGAATTGCGCGGTATTTTTAGGAATCAGGGCACCCGCAAGGGATGCCCCTACAATGTAGGGATGCCCATTGCGGGTATCCAGAAATAAATATTAAACACCTGCCTCATTGCCTTTCCCGTAGGGGCTCGGCGTGCCGTGCCCTTGTTGATTCCCAGAATGTAAATATGTAAACAACGTTCCCTTTGGCTTTCCGTTGCGTCATCGATT
>CAZHXF010000084.1:0-5459 GCA_964536375.1 uncultured Desulfuromonas sp.
TGCGGAACTACCGCACTGGGCTCCTGCCTCAGGTCAAACGCAAAAACATTGCTGTTTCTCGTACCCTATTCAAATCGCGCTACGATGTTTCCAGCCTCTGTGTGCTGGTCACGGACGATTGAACAAAGTTTCCCTTAGCCGGAGGCCTTTTCTCCACGAACTCCGCTGGTGGTTGGCCGATCCTTCTCGGTTGAGCACCTTTGTTCGCCCGCTTCATAGATACTACGCCTCCGTCCGACTTCCCAGATGCGTTCATGTCAGACGTACGGCCTAAGCCTTCTCCAACCGAACCAGCCTCATGTATAGACCTCTGGTTACATTCTGGGATCTCCCGGTTTCCGTGTAAAGAGCTTGTGTACATGCACCGGTTCTTCGACTCCGCAGATTCAAAATATCACTTGCGATTAAACGTGATATTTCATACAGCCTTCCCCTTCACTCCACAAGGTCGGCAATCTAAATAGGTGATTTCGGAGCTCAGTAGCCGTGCCTGCACACCCCCTGTCAACGCTTCGCTGCCATCCTTACGAATGGCCAACGCATGACTCGGGGCTATGGCTGGTCGCTAGCCTTTGCCATACAGGGATTTGCACCCTTCGTTCTTTACCGACTTTTACCGGCGCTTTCGGAGTGTCCCTAGTTTAATACTTAGTTTCAGTACGCGAAGATTTCCCCACGTTGACCTTCCCCAAACAAAGCGACTAATTATCTTGGATAAAAACCAGTGGAGAGATCCCAAACCTTGAGCTTAACGCTTTAATCTGTCGAATATTTAAAGTTCTTTTACCTTGCACTATCTCAGAAACGACACCTTGGCTACCAATTTCAGGAAGTTCAGTTTGCTTTACCCCATGTACTTCCATTAAATAGCATAAGGTTTTTATGGGTGTGCCTAATATTGGCAAAACATTACTGTTTTCATATGTTTCGATCAAGCTGCCAATACTCTCCATTAAAGATGATAATGGGTGATTCTCATTTTCACCGACTTCATCAATTAACCCATCTAGCAACGATACAAGATTTTTGTAATCTTTTTCAGTGTGTGGGACAGAAAACACATTACTAATTGACGGCCAAACATCCGAAATATTTTTTAATTGTGATAGCATTTTTAGCCCTCCTTCCATTTATTTTTATCATACTCACCGTGAGTTAAAACATCACGAATGTAGACTCTTTGAGTGTTGTAATGAACTGCAGCAATAAGCCTTACTTTATTGCCGCCAATATTAAATACTGTCAAGCCCTCAACCTTGTCGGCACTTGGGAAAATTATTTGTAGTTCAATAAAATTTGAAATTGTTGAGAGCTTCACAATTCTATACCAAGACTCAAGAGCGCTCGAACAATTGGGGTGCTGTTTGGCGAAATCAACAATTCGCTTTCGTGTTATTACATGCATAAACAATACAATATCTCATTCTGAGATTTAGTCAACTTTTAACTTCATCGTAGCAAAACCGGGACTATCCCCAGCCTCATCGGGGGCTGTCCCAAGGCTTTTCTGACCGGTCACGCTATCTTCTCCGCACAAAAATGCACGACGAACACAGCGGCATACAACGTGGTACCAAGGGGTATCGGTGAGTGATACAAGGCTGGAGCGGGGCATGGTCATGGGTGTATGCCTTTATTTAAGAGAGTGTTGTTCGAGTTCTATGGTGACAGAGTAACGCTTAACGGGTTTCATGTTAAATAGTATGTGGGTGTCCCTATAGGGGAATAAGATAGTTGACGCGAGACACGCGAGACAGTTGCCGGGGAAGCCGTTCGCCCCTATGGTTTGGAGAAATACCAGATGTGATAACAAAGTGCCTGTCCCATTGTTTCTACGCCATGATTCATGATTATATGAATTTTGATGAGGCCATATTGATAAAAATAGTCGAAGAGCAAAAGTACATGTCTATTTATCAATTTCTACTGCAACAACCAGAATATAGTGTTGTTCAACTCGCACGTATTGAGAATTTTATTCTGTAAATAGTTTGTCCGCTGCGCAATGTGAATTAAAAAAGCCAAGATCAGCTCACACAAAGCCACGAAGCCACCAAGGGGGAGCTTGAAACCATAAGAACTCAGAACTTAATTTTGATTTAGACCTACTTGGTGCCTTTGTGCCTCCATGTGAGAACGCTTTTGTGTTGGGATACTGATCTTTCATGGCGATCTTTTGCCTTGGCGCGAAAATCCGTCTCCGTTTTTGACCTCGACCTTTGACGTAGTATCACAACGACCTAAGTGCAGAGAAAACTTGACTGCGGTACTGTTTAACGGTACCGTTGTGTAAGGTTTAATTTAAAATAAGGAGTCAGGGGATGCAAGAGACCACAGCAAACCTTTTTAGGCAAAATTTGAAGTCAGAAGTTGATCGTTGTATTGATAACCACGAATTGTTGCGTGTTACTCGGCGTAGTGGTGAAAACTTCATTGTACTCAGTGAATCCGACTGGAAGGCCATTGAAGAAACTTTATATTTAAACCAAGTTCCTGGCCTTGTTGATAGTATTAATTTTGCAGCAAATGAGTCACTAGATGAGGGAACGAAAGCCGAGGATATCGACTGGTGAGTTGGGATATCATCCTTTCACGTGCTGCGGTTAAGGATGTAAGAAAAATTAAGTCAGCTGGTTTGAGTCCGAAAGTTAAAAAATTGATGGCTGTTTTAGCAGAAGATCCATTTTGTGAGTACCCAAGCTATGAAAAATTGGTTGGGAACTTGAGGGGCTATTATTCACGCCGTATCAATATTCAACACCGATTAGTTTACCAAGTTATCGAAGATATTAGAACTGTTAAAGTTTTACGTATGTGGAGTCACTATGAGTAGACATCCCAATGCTACAAGATCGGTTCACACCAAGCCACAGAGTCACAAAGGTTAGGGTAGCAGTGAAAACCTGCCCCCACCTGTTCCTCAAGAGGTAAGGAGATTGTATTGTGCTTACAGAATTGATGAAATGCGAACAGCAGGCAAAAAAAATGCCATTACAAGAACGGGCATTATTGATCCGACATCTTATCGAAGGTTTGGATGAGCATGACGAGCAAGATCTGCAACTATTATGGATGCAGGAATCCTCGAGACGATTTCAGGAATTTGTTGATGGTAAGATAAAGGCGAAAGCTAGCAGTGATGTGTTTCGAGATATGCGTAAGAAATTGCAATCAATATGATGAAGGTCCGTTTTCTAACTCCAGCAGAAATTGAAATGTTCGAAGCCGCTGCATATTACGAAATGCAAGTCACAACGTTGGGGGTGGATTTTTTGATATTGTCGAAGATGCCATCATTGGAATAGCGGAGCATCCTGAAATTTGTTTGGAAATTGAAAATGGAATAAGAAAACTTGCCGTACGCCGATTCCCTTTCTCAATACTCTATCAAGTTTTCGATAATGAAATTATTGTTATTGCAATCATGCATCATAAGTAAAAGCCAAGTTATTGGATTGATCGATTGTGATTTTGTGCCTCCGTGAGAGATGGTTTATGAACTAAAGGTTAAAATCTGCTCACCCCAAGCGACTAATGTTAGGGCAACAGTAAACACCTGACCCCACCTTTCTTGTGAAAGGTGATGAATAGTGTACAATTACCCAGAAGGAACTGATTGCGTCGTTAGAGTTGTAAGGCAGCAGCGGCTAGTTCCGTATGCCCCGTGTGGGCTTTAAAATGAGGTGAATTGTGGAGCAGGATATCCGCTGGCAACAGCGATTTAGTAATTATTTGAAAGCATTTGCTCAGCTAGAAAAATTTATGGTCAAACCGGAACTGTCAGAACTTGAAGACCAAGGATTGATCAAAGCTTTTGAATATACCTATGAATTGGCTTGGACTACGCTGAAAGATTTTTTGGAATATCGTGGTCAAATAGAACTTTATGGCTCAAGAGATGTTTTTCGCAGCGCATTTCAGTTGGGTTTATTAAATGATGGTGAACTTTGGATGGATATGCTTAAGAGCAGGAACCGCACATCACATACGTATAACGAAAAAACCGCGCAAGAAATTTGTCAGGCGATAAAACAAGATTATTATCCTGCTTTTGCAGAGCTGATTACAACCCTTAATCACCTTAAAGCGGGGCAAGCGTGACTGGATTGTCACAAGATGTTTGGCAGCAAATAATCAGTATATTTAAAAAATATCCATCGGTTACCCAAGTTGTTTTGTATGGTTCACGGGCTAAGGGTAATTATCGTTCCGGCTCAGATATTGACCTGACGATGAAGGGGGATGGGATTAACCTGAAGTTGTTAAATAAAATCACCAACGACCTGGACGATCTGTTGCTACCCTATACATTTGATCTTTCAATCTTTGCTCAAATTGATAATCGTGATTTGATAGCTCATATCGACAGGGTTGGTAAGGTAGTTTATAGCGTAAAAGAAGGTTAATATTGATGAACACGCAAATTAATTCACGCTGCCACACCTTAAAACCAAAAGATTAGAGAATGTTTTGATGTTATCCTCCCTTGCCCTTCTCCGTGTGAGATGGTTTTGATCTGTTTTAAGTGCCTTAGACAGTCAAAGGGAGTGCTAAAAAAGGGTGGGTACCGTCATCATCGGCAGAAATAGGCGGGTTCTGCCGTTGACCGTTTCCAATATGTAAAAATCGAATTTTTCATAAAATGATTTTGCGTCATCGTTAAGACAGTCGATCACAACGGCATACGCTGGCATCTCACGGCTTATCTCATACAACTTTTTAAGGGCGACAACTAGAGGCGCTTTGCCTAACAATTCTGATCTTACCTCGCTTAGTGACTTTGTGCCTGTGTGTGAGAATGGTTTTTTGACCTAAAAATCAAGATCTGCTCTCACCAAGCCATAAAGCCGCCAATATTAGAGTAATAGTATTCACCTGACTGTTCCCCAATTTTTATTAGTCAATGGCACACCCTTTATTTACAGGGATATTCAGGATAGGCAGGATAAAGTCAACAGCTTTGATTTGGGTTTAACATCCTGAATATCCTGTGTATCCCTGTTAAATGGGATTGTGAAAATAGATTATGGGACAGGCATATACTTCTCTGATGTTCCACTCAGATCAAGGCAGTCAATACAGCAGTAAAACCTTTCGTCAGAGATTATGGCGTTACCAGATAAAGCAAAGCATGAGTCGGCGAGGAAATTGTTGGGACAATGCTCCGATGGAACGCGTATTTCGTAGCTATAAAAGTGAATGGATGCCTTCAAAAGGCTATTCAACCTTCAGTGAAGCAAAGAAAGACATTGGTCTATACTTGATGGATTACTACAACTGGCAACGACCACATCAGAAAAATGATGGGCTTGCACCAGCTGTTGCAGAAAAAGAACCTAACTTACTGTCCGAAATTAGTTGACCACTACATAGACCTTGATTTAGCTTTAGCCCTCCTTAGTGTCTCTGTGCCTTCGTGTGAGGATGGGTTTAGGGGTTGATCCGTCGTCATTTGAGTT
>CAZHXF010000085.1:0-5226 GCA_964536375.1 uncultured Desulfuromonas sp.
TGGGGCCAGTTGAAAAGATACAAAAAGTACGTCGTCTGCGGGGCGAAACCCTCGAACTTGATTCAGAATATAATGTTTACAGTGAACAAATAGAACGTATTGTTAGCAGGTTAGAGACAGACCATAGGAACAGGGTTATGATTAATGATCAGGCGTGTATCAAACCCATTATCCCACCAAACACAAAAAAGCCGCCCCATTATTTAACAGGGCGGCTTTTCTTATACACTATTGACTGACTACTCTCAGGACGCCTTAATTATCTCAATCATCTCGGCCAACACACGATCAGCATCGGCATATGGAACTTGACAGGTACCAACAGCTTGGTGCCCACCGCCACCGTATTTAAGCATCAGCGATCCGACATTGACAGTTGCTGATCGATTCAAAATACTATAACCCACAGAGATTGAGACAAATTCCTTGCCACGGCCATCGATCATGCGCATTGAAATATTGGTGTCAGGGAACATGGAGTAAACGAGAAAACGATTTCCCGGAGGCATTGCTGTCAACCCACGCGCATCAGTAATCGCTATCTGACCATCTACACGGGTATTCTGCTGCAAAAACTCTTTACACAGCGCATCATTTTCAAAATACAGCTGCACCCGTTCCTGAATATCTGCATTTGCCATAATCTCATCAATAGATTCAGTGCGTAGCGCTTCCATTAAGTTTTTCATCAAGTTCAAATTACTAATAGTGAACTTCTTATGATAGCCCAAGCCGGTACGTGGATCGCATATAAAACCCAGCAACACCCAACCTTTGGGATTAAGGATTTCCTCCTCACTTAGCTGGGCAGAATCTACGCAATCTACATATTTCAGCATCTCGTCAAACTTAGCCAAGCGTGGATCATGATAGTAATCATATATTACCCGCGCGGCGCTAAGCGCTTCACAGCTGCACCCACTATATTTACCATCAAGAGCCAAGCGCTCCATCTCGCTAGAGTGATGGTCAAACCATAGCCCACAACCAGGCACATAGGGGACGTTAGCCAAAACATCATTTTTTGTAACCGCTATTTTCCCATCCTGCAAATCCTTGGGATGAGCATATTCCATAGAGTCGATAACCCCCAACTCTTTAAGTAACGCAGCACAAGCAATACCATCAAAATCGGAGCGAGTAAGTAGACGCATTAAATTATCTCCTAGTGCGGGAAAAATCCCTTGCATAAAAACAACCGTAAACGGTTACCTGAGTAGCACTAATCTTCCTCTCTGGTTCTGTTACCCGTATTCGTCATGCTCGCGAAAGCGGGTATCCAGAGGTTTTGCATAGTTTTCTAGACTCCCGCCTGCGCGAGAGTGACGACCTTTATGGCAATAGCGGAAGATTAGTATTAATCAGAAACGGTTATGACACAGCCAACATTCCAGCGATTGTAGCAAGTTTCTCCACCAGTAACAATATTTCCTAATCATGCACCCACTATATTACCCACGGCTCTCAGACTTTGCAGCACAGACTAGAGACAACCGCTTCATAAGTTGCCAGCAGTCCGGCTGCGCGATAAGAGCAGGAACGTACTTTTTCTGTGCCGTCGGCGCTGCGCATATACCAATCGATAATTTCAACATCATTGCGCCACACCCGTTCAATTCTATCCTGCGTTACAGTGAGCAACTCCTGCCACATCTGTTCCAAATCGAGCAACTCAAATTCGGTAACACTGGTTTGCTCCAGCACGGATTTCAAAAAATAATCCACCATTTCAATCTGTGGTACCACATTATCCACGCCATGCCATTTAATAAAAACCTTGTTTTCATCCAGTTGCTGTTCAATTAACTGGCGTATTAGGGTATGATCCATTATAACCTCTCTTAGATAAAAAAATTCAGTCCAATGTTTCTGTGCATACTATATAGTCTCAGAAAATTTTTGTTTTCCGAAAGGATTTTTTATGTTTGTTGCAAAAAAAAACGATACCGTTAAAGTAAATTACACTGGTCGTCTAACTGACGGCACTATTTTTGACACCTCAGAAAACAAGAAACCGCTGCTATTCATGTTGGGCAAAAAAGAGGTTATCGATGGTTTTGATGAAGCAGTAACCGGCATGGTACCGGGCGAGAAAAAAACCGTTACCATCCCGCCCACCAAAGGCTATGGAAAAGCTAAACCAGAGCTCGTTCAAACTATCAAGCGTACCGACCTTCCAGACAATGTTGACTTCGTCGTCGGCGGTCAGATTGAGATAAGCAACGATGACGGTTCACTATTTTATGTCATGGTTATTGAGCAAAACGAAACAGAGGTCACCCTTGATGGAAATCATCCATTAGCGGGTAAAGATCTCATCTTCGACATTAGCGTTGAAGAAGTAACTCCCGAGCTAAAATGTGAAAACAACCCACTGGAAAAGATTTTGGGCAAACTAAATTAGCTCTAAGAACTTGGCTAGCATATAAAACGGGCAATACTCACTGCAATAATGAGTATTGCCCATTTTATTTTCAAATTATCTCCAAGCTTCCCCGCTGCTGCGATCGACATTCATCACCAAATCAACCAGCTTCTGACCTATTTTATCTGGTGGCAAATGGTAGTCACCCGCACCAAGTTTTGCGGCAACACCGGGCATACCATAGACTACACAGCTAGATTGGTCTTGCAGCAGCGTCACCGCGCCGCGCTGATGCAGCTCAAACAGCTCCTGGGCACCATCGCAACCCATCCCGGTGAGCAAGATGCCAATAATCCCCTTCCCTTCCCGGACACCGGCGCTACTGAACAGATAGGAAGCTGCCGGGCGCACGCTATGCATAGGTGGTTCGTCATTGAAAATTACGCGACCATGGCTATCGATCCCCATGTGAACTGAATCTGGAGCCACGTAGACATGCCCACGGTGGATGCGCTCCCCCAATTGGGCAATGGAAATCGGCACAGCACAGCTCTTGGCCAACCACGCCACCATACCATCAATAAAACCCAGCGCAATGTGCTGCACCACCACCACTGGCACCGGAAAATCTGCCGGCAACTGACTTAACATCAATTGTAATGCCGTAGGACCACCAGTAGAAGAGCCGACAACAACCAGACGATACTGAGACGTGCCCAGCGCAGAATCTTTACCTTTATCTATACAAGTATCCATAGCAAACATAAGCTCCACAAGTGCAGACTATAAGTGAGTAATTGCATATATAATTTAACCTGAGCAGCACTAATCAGGTAATTTAATAATAACAAAATCGGGAGCATCTATGCCATTATACTCAGACCCAAAAACTACCATACATGGATTAACTGCCTAATGAGCGTAATACCAATTGCTTGCAGCGCCACTTTTCCCAAACTAGAGATACCGCTGTTCCTTGAACCTGTAGCCGCAGGATTCCCCAGCCCCGCCTCAGACTACTGCGAGCGCCGCCTTGATCTGAATGAATTATGCATAAAGAGACCTGCGGCAACCTACTTTGTTAGAGCTCAGGGTGACTCCATGCTAGAGGCAGGAATCTTTTCCGGCGATGTACTGGTGGTAGATCGCTCCCTCGAGGCAAAGCATGGCGATATCGTCATAGTAGCCTTCAATGGTGAATTTACGGTAAAGAAACTGGAAACTGTGCCCAACGTGCGCCTTGTCCCAATGAATGCAAAGTATGCGCCTATAGTAGTGCCAGAAGATAGTGACCTAGAAATTTTCGGCGTCGTCACCACAGCTATCCATTCCTTGCGTAAACCATGACCACCTTTGCCCTAGTAGATTGCAACAATTTCTACGCCAGCTGCGAGCGCCTGTTCCGCCCCGAGCTCAAAAAACAGCCGGTGGTAGTGTTGTCCAACAACGATGGCTGCATCGTAGCTCGATCACAGGAAGTCAAAGCTCTAGGGATAAAAACCGGCACCCCGCTATTTAAGGTATTGCCCTTGCTGCGACAACACCGCGTGCAGATATTCTCCTCCAACTACACACTATATGGCGACCTGTCGGCGCGCGTGATGCAAACGTTAGAGGAATTAAACCCAGGATTGGAAATATATTCAATCGATGAAGCATTTCTCGATTTAAGTGGGCACCGCGACCCCAGCGCTTACGGGGAGGAAATCCGCGCCACGGTATATAAACATGTCGGCATCCCAGTCTGTGTAGGTATCGCTAACACCAAAACTCTGGCCAAGCTTGCCAACTATGCCGCCAAAAAATATCCCGCCACTGCCGGAGTGGTAAACCTTATGGATCCACAACGCCAGCAGCGCCTACTCGCCATTACGCCAGTAGCAGAGGTCTGGGGTGTTGGGCGCAAGATCAGTACTAGCCTAAACAATCTCGGCATCACAACCGCCTTGGAATTAGCCCAGCTAAACCGCAGCCAGCTACGCCGCCACTATTCAGTGGTATTGGAACGGACAGTCAGAGAGCTGAATGGGGAATCTTGCCTTGATCTAGATCACGCACCAGCCGCCAAACAGCAGATTGTCTGCTCACGTTCTTTTGGCAACCGAATTAGTGACTATGCCAGCCTGCGTGAAACCATCTGTGAATTTGCCGCGCGCGGCGCACAAAAGTTACGCCGCGAACAACAATTAGCCAGCAACATTAATGTCTTCATCCGCACCAGTCCATTCATTACCGACTCAGCTCAGTATGCCAACACTGCCACTATACGCTTAGCCTATCCCAGTTTCGACAGCGGCGCAATTATCGCTGCAGCTACAACGGCGCTGGATAGCATCTACAAAGCAGATTATCCCTATGCCAAAGCCGGAGTTATGCTGGGCGACTTCTGTTCCGCCCATAGGCACCAGCTCAATCTGTTTCAAACAACGGCACAAACAGCGCGGCGGGATAAACTGATGCAGACTATTGACACAATAAATCAAAGTAGCGCGGGAAAAGTTTGGTTTGGCGGTCAGCGCCCAGCCAATGACTGGTTTATGCAACGCAATATGGTCTCGCCAGCATACACCACCAGCTGGGATTGTTTGCCGCTGGTGTAAAATCGCGCTGCTGATCCCCTGCACAAAAAAGCGGCGACCCAAGCGGATCGCCGCATAAAAACCATAAAACTACCATAACGCTAAAGTAGCATAAGAAACTCTATTATGCGGTCGTGCGCCCCGCTCCAAACAACGGTGCTAACTTTTTCCACAGCGCCGGGCTCTTCTGCTCGCTGGCTTGTTTGGCACACTCCAGAGCAAGTTTTAACTCCTGGCAATCCTCAGCATCACTGGGCTCTAGGGCATGATAAAAAATACCCG
>CAZHXF010000086.1:0-5066 GCA_964536375.1 uncultured Desulfuromonas sp.
AAAATTGATCACATTCCACAACCCTAAACAAAATTCAAAAATCACTTTTTATGTTTGTTATTAACGCGATAAACAAAAGACAACACTTCAGCCACTGCCTGATATAATTCTACCGGAATTTCTGTTCCCACCGGCACCTTGGCCAGCACCTCGGCTAAATTGGCATCCTGAGTAATTTCCAACCCGGCTTCGCGGGCAATTTTAATAATCTGCTCCGCCATCTTACCCTGACCACTTGCCACCACCAGCGGAGCATCGCCACGTTCACGATCATAGGTGATGGCTATGGCTTTTTTAGGCACTTCTGCATCAACCATAATTTACACCCGCGCATCAAAGAGTGACGTGTCATCTTCTGCTTGCTGTAGCGTCTGCAGGCGGCGCAGCAGCTCCAGCGCTGGATCCTTAGCCCCAGTTGTTACCTGCACCGAGCCAAGATGAAAATCCTGCAAACCCTGGCGCAATTCGTCAATATGCTGGCGCACTATAGCTACACTGGCATCATCCGCGCAAAGGATACGGACAAAGAGTTGCTGCTGTTCAAACAACAGGTTAGCTTGGATTGGTCCAAGTTCGACCATACTCAGATTAACTGAAACCAGATAGCTGTCTACTGAGGATTCTTTACCATCAGCACTTTCCTGCTGTGATTGCTGTTCAA
Organism: uncultured Desulfuromonas sp.; assembly: GCA_964536375.1. Classification (GTDB taxonomy): domain Bacteria; phylum Desulfobacterota; class Desulfuromonadia; order Desulfuromonadales; family Desulfuromonadaceae; genus Desulfuromonas. The sequence continues at coordinate 662 of CAZHXF010000086.1, forward strand.
ACAGCACGTAGCCTTGTTCCAAAAACTCGAATGGCAACGGCAAAAACAACACTCCCTCCTGCGCCAGACGCAAGCGGCACAATTGCAAAGCCTCCAGCTGATGCGTCATGCTGGCGGCCTGTTCTCGCACCGCACCCACAATGTTACCATTTTCACGCAAGGCGCTCATCATCCCTTTTAACCCCACATTAGACTGCGCGGTCTGCTGTTGCGCGGACAAAAACTCAAAGTCCAAACCCAGCATTCGCGCCATATTTACTACTAACTTTTCGTTGGGGCTATTCATAGCACTGGTCAACCCGGTCGCAAGTTGTTGCAACTGTTGCCATTGCGGCGCAGATAATGCTGCTGCCAGTGGCTGTTTTGTGGTGTCCAAAGCGGCGGCAGTCAATACTGCGCCAGCAGGCAAAGGTGCTAGTTTCGCACCAACAGCACTTACAGTTGCGCTTATTTTACCTTCTCCCTTAACTGAAGTTGGAACAACAGTAGGATTGCTTGTGTCGTTGCACGCCGTGGCTAACACCCTGGGTGTGTTTGCTGCAGGGGCAACCGGAGCGGCTTGCCCCGCTTCAGGCGTTGCAACTGCAGCAGTTGCAGCATTAACAGCATTGTTTACCATCAGATTGCTCGGATTCGTGACCGCAGGCTGACTAGTTGTGGTAGCGCCAGCAGGTGCAGAGGTAGAGCCCGCACCAGACGCTATAATCTGTATAGTTGCGGCAACTGCTGGTGTTGAAGCTGATCCATTTGAGGGAACTACTGATGGAGCCGTTATCGGCAAGGTTGTCATTGTGGAATTTGCCGGCGCTGTGAGACTTGTCGGCGCAGCGAGTGTACTTGTGGTTGTCGAACTAGGCATTGGCGTATTGGCAGTTGGCGCAAGTAACAGCGCTCGCTGTTGCAGCAATTGATTAAGCTTATTGCCTAACTCGCTGGGATGGTCAAAAACATGCACCAAGCGCAACAAAACTGGGTCAGCATTGTCGGCAACAATCTGCAATTTAAGTTGCGGGTCGGTTGATAGAACTTGAAGGTTTAATTTCTGCCCACTGAGCAACGGTTGTTCTGTTTGCGCTGCCACATTCTCACCGGCAAAATTGAGTACGACATCACCTGTGCCACCGGTAACAACAGTGGCCTGCAAAAATTGTTGCGGTAGCAGATTATGCTGCACTGCCCCATCAACACTTTTCACTGGGTTAATTGCTTTAATATTATATATATGTGGCGGGATGGGCGCGATTATATCCATAGAGGTTAATCGACAGTGGGGAGCTAAAGCTTTAGCTGTAGCAGAATTATATCAAAAAGGTAAATTATGCTTTGGTGTGGGATTTACTCAAAAACCGGCTATCTGCACCTTGGTGCGCAACTGTAAACGCTGCTGCGCCAAACAGAAGGAGATAAGTCGGTCCAGCACATCTGGTTCAATCTTGAAAAAACGCAGCGCAATTTCATAGCCACCACGCAATTTATCATCCACACGCACTACCAGACCGGTGAACGTGATATTTTCTGCATCAGGAATAAACAGCTCCAGCTGATATGTATCACCAAGAGAAATACGTTCCGCAGCAATCATTAGCATACCACTACCACTAACATTGATACTAGTCGTTTGCACCAATGGAGACTCTTGAGCAGACATGGTCTCTTTGCTATACATCACCTTAACGGCGGTGTTAACCCGAAAATATTCACGCTGCTGCGAGTAAGCAAAAGACTCCATACCGAGGACGCGCAACACCCGTGTATTGATAATCTCATCCACATGAGCATACATAGAAACTGTACCAGCACGGGTATCTAAAGATAAGAGAAGCTTACCACCGTTGCGAATCAACTCGGTGGGCAATTCATCCGGACGGAATTTAAGCTCTAGATAAGGCGATGCAATAATACGCGCCACCGCTTCCAGACGCACCTTGGCACCATCTTCTTTTATAATAAAAACACGTAATAGTGTTGGTTTATCTAAATATCTAAAAAGAGCAAAGTCTACCAACCCAGGCTCCTAACCTAACTGCTATAAATTAAAAACATAACCGATAAACAGTTTGCATCATCAAACTGAGGATTTAATAATCCTCCCTTGCTTTTGCGCTCCCTGCTTATAGCCACCCAAAACTACACGACCATTACGCACCTGATCAAGCTCGTGCGCTAGGACGGCCATCATGCCATCAATGTTAGGTAAAAGCAAACGATTCAATTGCAAGACTTGCCCTATTAAATCAGCTCGTTGTACATATAGAAGATGGTGGGCTACCGAGTGCTCAGCCTGGTGCAACAACGCCAGCAAACCTTCATCGTGCTGTTGAGCCGCCAGCTGTTGCCCATGCAACTGCTGCACTAAAGCAGTCAACGGTGCAGTAGCAGCCAGTGCAGTGGCAATCTTTTCCATTTGACTCAGCACTACTTGGTACAACTCTATTGAGACCAACAGACTGCGTTCCAACGATAGAGATATTTTCGGTGCAGCACCCTCAGACATAATCATCAACCTTAACCAGCCGCATTCAACGGTCTGTAGTTGGCGGGCAATTGCGGTTGTGCTCCATAAGGTGATGCAGCAGGTGGTGCCACAAAAGCTTTTGGTGCTGGAGTTGCTGCAGATGCAGCCTTCGCTTGAGGTACTTTCTCGTTAGCCGCCACTTCAATGGCCTCAACCCAGGTGCCACGCAGATCTACCAGTAGACCTTCGACAACCTTCAGCTTATTAATATCGTCCTTTAAATTAGCCTTACTAAGCTCATTATTCATAAACGCATACAAAGCATCAAGATTAGCGGCAATTTCGCCACCAATACCATGATCTAAAGTGTTGGCAAACTCGGTGATTATTGCCATAGCCCGGCTGACACCGTCGAGCTTCTGCACCCGATTACCATTCTCAATGCCCATGATAGCCTGGCGAGTAAAGCGGATAGCACCATCGTACAGCATCACTAATATGCGCTCTGGTGAGGCAGTTAAAATCTGATTTTGTAGATATTGCTTGGCATAGGTATTCATATTAGTTATTCCCCGTCAGCATATTAGTTAACATATCCATTTGTTGGGTTAAATAATCGCTCTGAGTATTCATCTCACCAACTAACAACTCCATCGTCGAAAAACGGGCGCGCATCGTCGCTTCTTTTTTATCGATGAGTGTTTCCATGCGCAACAGTTGATCATCAAGACGATTAACAGCACTATCATAGCTGTCTTTTTTTTCAGCATACATGCCAGAACTAGCACCAGTCAGATTCAATAAAGTGGTGTTAAAGGTTTTCATCACCCCGTTCACATCACCTTCACCTGCCAGCAAACTAACCACACCATCAAAATCGGACTCCAACGCCTTATCCAGCGTATCTTCATTGAGATTAATAGAACCATCTCTTTGGGTGGAGATACCCAACTGCGATAACACCTTCATTGAGCCACTAGTTTCCACAACCGATGACAACATATTCTGCAATTGGCGCTTAACACTATTGACAGTGCTATTACCACGCAATACAGTACTTAAGGACTCTTCAGCACCCTCTGCAATCTCTTCATCCGTTGTTGCTGAGGCACCAAACTCATCGTAGCCTGATGAAATCCAATCCATCACCGCATTGTAGCTACTAATAAAGGTGCTGACTTTTTCTTTCAAAGTGTCAGTGTCAGGTTCAACCGTCATCAAGGTCGTGGCATATTCTACCGTGGCACCTTCCGCCGAGGTAATTTTGCTCACGTCGCTCAGGTGTAGTGTTACCCCAGCAATAGCACCGCTTATAGTGTTGCTATCACTGACCACCTCAATGCCGTCTACCATTACGATAGCCTGCTGTGCAGGGCGCGGATCAGCAAAAGTAAAAACAGCAGCACTAGCAGCATCTGTAATTGTAGAACCGGCGGTAAAACTGGTGGTAGCGTCTTGACCTGTCAACACCAGGTGATAGGCATTAGCATCCTTGCCATCATTAATGATGGAAGCGTATACCCCGGTAGTCTCGGATAAAGCATTGATCGCTTCGCTTAAGCCTATGAGTGAATTGTTGGTCTCATCAAGAGTTATGCTCGCGTCACCAACAGTGAAAGTTCCCGTACCCAGCTCATCAGTTTGTGAATCAATCCCTGTGCTAACCGTTTTTTGTACCTGAGCTAGCTGCACCACCGCTACGTTATAACTTCCGCTACTGGCACCATCGCTGCTTGCCGTGAAGGCATCGTCCGAGCTCAAATTGATACTACTAGAGCGCACCTCACTGGTGATATTCATCGAACTCACAGCCTCGCGCAGATCATCGAGACGAGTATCTAATTGCTTGAAGGCTTTAAGGCGTGTCGCTTCAGTCTCTTTTTTAGCCTCTAAACGATCTAAGGGAGCACGCTCAAGCTCCATCAACCCAGTGACGATGTCATCGGTAGG
>CAZHXF010000087.1:0-5039 GCA_964536375.1 uncultured Desulfuromonas sp.
CACTGTTGCGCCCGCGTGCTTTATGCTGCCATGAATACAGTGTGCCTGTTGGTATGCCGGTTTCTTTTGATAGTAGCGGCACGCTGGCATTTTGCGGTGGCAGCATTTTGACAATAATGTTCTCTTTGAACTCTTTTGGATAATGGGTCATATGTCCTCTCTTTTTGCCCCTTGAGTTTTAACTTAAAGTATCACAAGTGGAGACGACTTCTATCCTGACACAGGGGGGCATTTAACACTTCCAGTTGTGTTTTTAGATTTATACGTAGATCTGCCACATTGGTAATGTGGACAGCCTGAAACTTTTGGCCCACCAGTTGAGCAACGAGCTTGTCTTCTAGTTCTTGTTGGTGTGCCATGGTTCTCTTTATCCTTATTTTTTATACCTGTGGAAATGTCTACGAAATATCTAAAAAATGTCTAAATTTAGCGTTTAGACATTCGCCATAACTTGCCATCTGGCTCAATACGGCCCTCTTTTTTCAAGGATTGAAGCAGGTTTTTTACCTTGGAGTCTTTCTGCTTTTGGTCTAAAACGTCTGACAGTTTGTCTAAAAGTAGCCCGTTAATATCTGCGCGTTTGGCAGATTCAAACTTGGTCAGGTAATCACAAATCATCTGCTTATAGTGTTTATCGTCAAAGGCGCGGTTCTTAATGTATTGCGCGCGGTCTCCGGTATTCTTGGCCACTCGGGCCGAGATATGGAAGTTTGGTTTGCGACCCTCAATTAAGCCTAATTGTTTCAGATGTCTGGCTTGCTCATCACTTAGCGGTAGGTGTTTTTGTATTCTGTCTAGCAAGATAATGTCTTGTAGCGATAAATCGGGAGTTTCAGCTAGACGGCGGGCATAGTTAATGTCCAATACGCGACCAGTAATGGTGACCTGTACTCGATTGTCGCAGATATTGTATTCTGGTAGTGGAAAAAAGCGTGTTTTCTGGATGATAAACATCTTACGGATACCGCTGCCAATGGTATCGATCATATTCAGTCCAACCATCGCATCGGCTAAAAAACGATTGCGGTAACGCGACTCTGGTGCATCGGCGTGAATAACGTTTTCAACCGACCCAGGGATAAAACTTCCTACGTTACTAAAGCACAAACGGCCATCTTCGAACTCCACCACTGTGACTTTGCCACCAAGGGTGTAATCCTGATGTGCAATAGCGTTGTTCAAGGCCTCACGGATGATGTAAGTATCAAACTGATCCACTTCTTCAGGAAACAGGCTGCCCTCAGTCATGTAGCGGTACTTGAGATTCCTGATCTTATTAAACACAGTATCGGCACTAAGCAACAGTGGACACACAAAGTGTTCATAGTCCTTTTCTAGCCCATCACGGTCTTTTAGAATCCAACTGATTGTTGATGATGCTGGGCTGAGATAATGTGCTGACTCCGCTTTACCCAGCAATAAAATTGCAGTGCGGGTTATTTGACCGTTAATAGTAAGTTTTGCCTTGTTTAAAAAGGTGACGGTATCCCAGTCAGCAATCTCGTCTTTAAGCTTGGGGTTTTTGGTCGTGAATTCGGCTTTAGCACGGACAATGGCCACATCCGATAGGTCTGTCAGTGTGGCCTCAGGGCAAATCACTGAGCTCCAGTCTTGCCAACGGCTTTGCGCACGAATGCGCTCGATCTCTTCCAGGTTCAGCGGCCCAAGTTCTTCACCATCTCGGCCATAGTAGTGGCCTTTAAACGTCACTGGTATGCCTTGCGGAGCAGCCGGAATTTGCAGCAATAATACTCGGCCTTGTAAATGTTGTACGACATAGATTTCAATAAAGGTGAGGCGGTTAGTGGTGTGATTTGCTATTTCACCTTTCAGTGAATGCAAGTCTTTTTCGTTGGGTCGAAACTGGCTCCCCACTACGGTCTGGTTATCTTTTATACCAAACACTAACCATGCACAGCGCAGCCCTTTGAGGTTGGCCTCATTACTCAAGGCAGAGAAGTACTTCCCCAACTTTCTGAAATCGAAAGTGGTTTTGGCCTCTTTAAACTCCACCACCTCATTTTCTCCAAAGTGGTCAAGTAATTGCTGTAATTGCTGCTCACTATTCATTTTGACTCCCATTACACAAACATCTGCTGTAGCAGACCTTTTTTAAACTGTTTGGTCTGTTCAATTTGCTCGGCAACTTGATCGATTTTTTTGTCGAGAGAGTCGAAAAAATGCGGCAATTTTTTTTTGTTCTTCTACGCATGGCATATTCCACTTCAGTTTTAAAAATTCTTTTTTACTCAATACGCGGTTTCGTCCTGCACCGCCAGGAGAAATAAGATCAAGCATGTATTTGAATCGTTTTTGTAAGATTACGTGGCGGAAATATTCATGTAGTGCTTGTTCTTTTTTGAAGGTATATGTCGGAAATCGATGAGAAACCAAGCCGCCATCATCTTCGGTTTTGACAATCGCAATCGCACCTTCCCAGGCAAAGGTGATGTTAACGATCAGATCGTTATGCTTAACCACATACAGCTTTTCCATGACAATTGAATCAGGGTTAAATTCGGGCTTTTGGAACGTTCCCTTCATGTGGCTTCTGATCCCAATAGCCAGATACTTTTCCTTTGGTTTTTTGACTTCACGTAACTCCATTGTGAGTAGTTCAGATAAGGACTTTACCTGCCACTCTGGAAACTCATTGCCATTGTCATCATTAAAGCGGATTTGCTGGTTGTACAGTTGTTGCATCACCCCTTTTTTATACTGTTGCAACAGGGTTTGTTTTTCCTTGAGCTGGCTGATTTTTATGTCTATCGCAGAGAAAAAGGCTGAAATTCTTTTTTGTTCTTCAATGCAGGGAAATGCAATAGGAAAATCAGCTACATCACGACCTGTGATATTGGGGTCTTTCCGGCTGCTTGCGGCAAAGCGTCTCCATAAATTGACTTTCGCATTAAGCCAAATAAGAAGATACATTGGAAGGAGAAGATGATTTTTGGAAATTAAAGCAGATAGGGCTTGATTAGTTGTAGCTTCAACAGAAAGCATGCCTGTCCGGCCTATTTGATTGAAACCGCCATACATTGCAATTAGAATTGTGTCAACTGGTAGAATTTTAACGGAAGTTTCTTGAATGGCTTTGTCGGTGATTAATTCTTCAGTTGAGGTTATCAGGCTATTATTTAGGTCGGTTGTTTTAACCCAAGGAATAGACCCCTCATCGAAATATTTTGGATTAGATCTTGCTGGCGTGGCACCGGATTTGATAGAAGAAACTTCTCGAAGTTTTTTTATAGACCAGTTATCGATATACCCTGAAAAACGTAGGCTTGGTTGAGTTTTTAGCATCATTTGGTTTGCTCCGAAAACACAGGAATGCCCAATTGTTTGCAGTATTCATTGATGGAATGGTCGGTGTTTTGCATTTCCTTCTCAACTTTACTCAATCTTTCCGTCACTACAGTTAAATCAACCACCTCATCTTCTTCAAAGGTATCTACATAGCGGGAGATATTAAGGTTGAAATCATTCTCTACGCCAATCTCATTCAGGCTGGCAACATAAGAAAACTTGTCACTGTTCTCGCGTTTATCTACGGCGGCGAGAATCCGTTGTAAATCTTCTTCACGCAGATAGTTCTGATTGGTGGCTTTGCCAAAGTGGTTGCTGGCATCAATAAACAGCACATTATCGTTAGCTTGACGCTGCTTTTTTAGCACCAAGATACAGGTGGGGATTGTGGTGCCGTAAAATACATTGGCGGGCAGACCAATGACCGTATCGAGACAGTTTTTTTGTTCAATCAGATAGCGGCGAATATGCGCTTCCGCTGCACCACGAAACAATACACCGTGGGGTAGAACCACGGCCATTGTGCCGTCTTCAGCTAGGTGATGAACCATGTGCTGAACAAAGGCAAAGTCGGCTTTGGAGGCTGGGGCCAGTTTGCCGTAATCGCCAAAGCGGTCATCCTGCATGAAGCTGGGCGAGTTGTTCCACTTGGCGGAAAAGGGTGGATTGGCAACCACCGCCTCAAAGCGTTTATCTAGATGCTGAGGCTGTTCAAGGGTATCGTCTTGCTGAATATCGAAACTGCGATAATGCACCCCATGCAGAATCATATTCATCCGGGCTAGATTGTAAGTGCTGGGGTTTTTCTCCTGGCCGTAGAAACGACCGACAGCATTCTCTGCATTTAACTCTTTGGCAACGCGTAGCAGCAACGAACCAGAGCCGCAGGTGGGATCATAGACATCACGCAATCGTTCTTTACCTTGGGTGACCAGCTTGGCAAGCAGCTTGGAGACCATGGGCGGCGTGTAGAACTCACCGGCTTTTTTACCCGCACCGCTGGCAAATTTACCAATCGGGTACTCGTAGGCATCACCGAGAACATCAATTTCAGTTTCGCTGTGTAAAAAGTCGATGGCATCAAGATGTTCCAACACCTTGGCAATGATGTCGTTACGTGCGTTAGGTGTCTTACCCAGTTTGTTGGAGGAGAGGTCAATGTCGTCGAATAGGCCGTTAAAGTCATCTTCGCTGGCAGCACCCATGGTGCTCTGCTCAATATGGCTGAGTACATCGCTTAATTCATCAAGAATAAAGCCGCCGTTTTTACCTTTTTCCGCTAATACATGAAACAGCTCTGCCGGTTTTAAAAAGTAGCCCAAGTGGTCAATGGTCTCGGTTTTCATCGCAGCAAGGTAGGATTTCCCATCATCGGTACTGTCATCTAGGCTATCAAAGGCAATGCCGTCTTCTTTAAGCAGTGCGTCGGCGTATAAGTCCATCCGTTCGGAGAGGTATTTATAGAAAATGAAGCCTAAAATATAATCGCGACACTCATCGGCACTCATGTTGCCACGCAAGGCATTGGCAATATTCCATAGTTGTTTTTCTAATTCTTTTTTGTGTTGCTGGACCATTTTGGCTTCCTTGCATAGTGTTGAAGTTGTTACGTGGTTACTGGATGAGGAATAAAATATCCAGAGAGTAAGGTTACATATTGATTTTACTCATAACCTAGCATGCTACCACTACCGCTGTGACATTGGAATAGGTTTAGCAACTTGCTGCATTTG
>CAZHXF010000088.1:0-5021 GCA_964536375.1 uncultured Desulfuromonas sp.
CTCGCAGCAACATTTTTATATCTGACAACGACCGTGTGGATTTCATGAACCGCTTAAAACCCAGAGGGGACGTTGTTTACATATTTACTTACTAACCAACAAATAAAATGCTACACTGGCAAACATGCCACGCTTACCTCGCATAGATAGTCCCGGTCTGTTGCAGCATGTCATCGTCAGAGGTGTCGCTCGCAGCAACATTTTTATATCTGACAACGACCGTGTGGATTTCATGAACCGCTTTGCTGTATTGTTGCGTGATACTCAAACACAATGTTTAGCATGGGCTCTTCTCGACAATCATATTCATCTGCTGTTACGCCCTACGTCCGAAACACTAGCTCGTTTTATGCGTCGATTGCTTACCGGTTACGCAGTATCATTCAATTTACGCCACCAGCGCAGTGGCCACCTGTTTCAAAATCGTTATAAATCTATTGTTTGCGATAGTGATGTATACCTGTTAGAGCTCATTCGCTACATTCATCTAAATCCACTGCGAGCTGGGATTGTCACCACGCTGAACGATCTTGTTGGTTATCCGTGGTGTGGTCACAGGCAACTTGTTTGCCTTGATAAAGGACAAATAATTGATGTAGATGTTGTACTTGCCTTATTTGCCAAACGCAAAAATGTTGCCATCGCCAATTATCTTAAATTTATGGCGGATGGATTAAAGGTAAACGAAGATTTATGTCTTTCGTCTGGTGGACGTAAAATTAGTCAAGCAATGGATAGTGCTCTTGGTGATAATGATATGTATGATCAACGCATTCTTGGGGGCGGTGATTTTGTTGAACAAGTGCTGGCAAATACGGATTTAACCGCTGAGATACACTTGCCACTGGAGACAATTATCCAATATGTTACCCAATTTTATCACCTTAGCGTTGATCAACTGCATTGTCGGTGCAAACAGTCAAACATTGTCCACGCCAAAGCGTTGATCTGTTATATAGCTACACGACGTCACGCTATTGCAGGCAAGAATGTTGCTGATGATTTAAGATACTCCCCTGCCGCAGTGAGTCGTGCGAGTAAACGTGGAGAGATTTTATTCAAAGAAGATAGTGAGTTTAGCTATTTTGCAGCAAATGTAAATATGTAAAGAACGTCCCTTTTAAATTCTTCTTAAGGATTAATTCGTGCGTCTACTCTGGCTGTTTTTATTGTGTCTTAGTTTGTCTGCTTGTGCGACACCGCATACAATAAAATTTGAAACAACAGCCTACTGCAATTGTTCTAGTTGCTGTTCTTGGTCGCGAGATTTTCCAGATTTTTGGAATCGACATTTTAATGCTGGACCAAACAAAGGGGATGTTTATACAGGTCGCACTGCATTGGGAACCAAACCGCGCGAACCCTACACTGGTCTGATATCACTAAATACCCTGACTCACCCCTGGACCTTGCCGCATCGCTTGCTGCTACCATGGATGTGGGGTTCTCATGATGGAACAATTGCCGCCGACTGGCGCTATCTCAAAGCGAGAACCCGCATCTTTATCCCTGGCTATGGCTGGGGCCGAGTAGAAGACAAGGGATCAGCAATCAAAGGAAAAAACCGACTAGATTTATATTTTAACTCCCATCAACACGCTCTGAACTGGGGGCGACGTACGGTTATCGGTAGAGTGGATTAAATAATCCCCGAGAAAAAATAAAGGGGGCACAAGGTATCCATGCCAAATAAATTCTATTGATAAAAACTGTATCTGTTTTTTCCGGCACGCTTGGAACTGTACATCGCCTCATCGGCAAACTTAACCAATTTATCTGAGTCTGTTCCATGTTCGGGGAACATACTGATACCAATACTGGCACTGACACGAGCTTGCCCCTGGGGTAAGTTGTATGGTTCTTGTAACGCTGACAGGATTTTTTCCGCTACTAAGCGCGCACTAGCAGCATCATCAAGCTCTGACAGAAAAACAGCAAATTCATCGCCACCCAAACGGCCCACCGTATCTACTGAGCGACAACACGCCACCATGCGTTGTCCGGCAGCAACCAGCACAGCATCACCCGCATGGTGTCCCAATGTATCGTTGACCGTTTTAAAGCCATCGAGATCGACATAAAGGAGCGCGCTGATACGCGTGTACCGTTTTGCGTGGTTAATTCCCTGCTCTAAACGATCAAAAAAAAGAGTGCGGTTAGGCAGACCAGTCAAGTTGTCAAAATGTGCCATTTTTAGCAGCTGGCCCTGATACAGTTTACGTCGCACCAGAGCCAACGCCAGCAACCACGACAATATTGCCGTGAGCAGCAACAACCCCGCGCCCAATCCAACTAAATTAGCAGCTAGCCCCTTTAAGCGAGCAGAAACCACCTCAGTAGACATAAAGGAGACAATTTTCCAAACATAGTCTTCGGCAGCCACCATTTTTTTACTGGGGCTATACACACCCGTCACCCCAGTACTGGATATACCATTCACGTCTAACGGTCGGACTGTATCAAAAGTATAAATCCCCTGCGGGGTAGTAATTTGTCCGGAAGACTCTTTGAGAATCTGCTGCCAAAGTTGTGTATTTTGCTCTAAGAAACGCTCGTGAAGCTTATCGGCAAACATAAACCCCCACTCTTTGCTCACATCTGGATGTTTTAGCCAGTAACCATCAGCGTTGATCAACATCATTTGACCATGAGCAATCTTTCCAAACTTCTGTAGGGACTGAAGCAGATTATCCGCCAGATAATTGAGTAACATGACTCCATTTTTTCTGTTCTGGGAATCATACACGGGCACACCAAAACGGATCATCGGTTTATGCGGCACCTCAACCTGTCCGTGCTCTACATTCAGGTCGAGAGGGGAAACAAATATCTGCCCTCGATCCAACCTGAACGTATCAGACCAATAATAACGCTTCTGTTTATTCTGCAGATGATCTTTGTCAACCACTGCCGCGTTATCATTATTATAATTAACTCGCACAATTTCCATCCCGGAGGCATCCAGGTAGCGAATCTGATCGTAAATTTTCTTACTCTTGGCAAAAATTAGATATTCATTGTTCAATGAAGTGAGGTTCTTTTCCGAGGGGATGGATAGATAATTTTGTAGATCCTCCTGCCCAGCCAAAAACTTCAGATCACTGGTAATGGAGATTAAATTATTGTCGGCAACTTCACGTTGCAAGTTGACAAAATGTTCTTCTTCTGCCAACAAAAGGGTTGTATAGGTACGGCTTTGCAGCTGATAAAAGACCAGAGCCATGACACAACATACAGCACCGAGTATTGAAAAAATCAACAAAAACCTTTTTACTAACTCTCGATTAAACACGTATCGCTCTATGGTCACCATAACAATCCCGCCTCCGTACAAATCTTGCCCACCAAAATCTACAACCTAACAATAAAAAAATTTCAAAGGTATGACCATTTAAAATACTCAAATAAAATATATTCAACGACTACAAATTACCTGAAGTATCACAACAATAAACACTTGGCAGCAAAACAAAATAAGCATGACAACATACTGTAATCACACAAATACTACCCGACATCTAGTAATATTAACACCGATGTCGAATGCGCGGAATGATTTTTCCAGTTAGTCTCTCTACAAACGCCGCAACAAAAAGTACAGCGGCACATAGAATACTCACCCCCGCAACAGGAGGAAATAATGAAATCAACTACTCTATTATTTGCCGCATTAATCATCAGCATCAGTGCCGGAACAGCAGTAGCAGGCAATCATCATTCCCAAAAAGACCAGGTAGTTACCAAGCACACAAAAATTATTAACCACCAATCAGACAACTGGCAGCATAAAAGCTATAAGGCACAGACGCAACACCACAAAAGCTATAAGCAGCACATACGAAACAATAGTGGTAAACGCGCCCGCATCGCTAGGCTAATCCGCGCTAAGCAACTCAAGAAGCAGCAACGACAACAAATCAGACCATTGGCCGCCCAAATACAGCGGTACAATCAGCAACGCCACGAGCAGATTCGTAACGCTCAACAACATGCCAGCAGGGGTATAGTACAGCTGCCTATACCACGCATAGCACTGTTTTTCCCTTGGTAAGTATTACACTATATTATTCACCGGACAGATTTATAGTTTTGATAAACGACAAAGTGAGTTAAGCGATGAACAACCAGATATATGGGGCAGCCCAAGCGCGGGCTGTCCCTTCAGCATACTAGAGGCAGACTATCTATTTCACTTGCTATGTTTCCCCATTTGTCACCGCCGAACGTCATGAGCGTCAACGAGAAGGTTTTCCCGCTAATTGTTTGAGCGCCAGCGAGTTTATAGCGGGATTCTCGTTGACAGTGATTGGAGTGAGGGAACCCGTAAGGGCAAGACAATAGGGGTCATGTTTTGCATACTTTTGGATGATCCTAAAAGTATGGCGCAGCCAAGTGAAATTGTCGGGCGCGTAACCCGGATTACTTCAACCAATGATTGTTATCATCAGGTAATTAAAGTTGATCACGTTCCACAACATTCAAATCAAAAACCAACAATCAAGTTCGCGGGTTTCGTCCCGCAGACGACATACTTTTTGTATATTTTCAACTGGCCCCAAAAAGTAAGCAAAAATGGCTTTTAAGTTCTACCCTCCGGGGGTCGCGATCTACCTACGATGGTTCGTTTTCCCTCTTACATATCAGCGCGGATTGTCGGTCTTTAGACCTCCAAGTTGGTGACCTTTTGTTATTACGGCATTGAGTCTCTTGGTTGTTATCTAGATCTCAATTTTTTCCGTGGGACGATACGTCGCCGCTTGCGCTAGCTTCACCTTTTAGCGAAGTTTAGTAGGGCGGGCATTGTCCGCCAACATCAAATATCACAAATCAAAACCCGTCAGGCAATGCCTGACCTACGTATTTTCTACGTGGTTCGTCTTTAAGTTTCCCCATTTGTCACCGCCGAACGTCATGAGCGTCAACGAGAAGGTTTTCCCGCTAATTGTTTGAGCGCCAGCGAGTTTATAGCGGGATTCTCGTTGACAGTGATTGGAGTGAGGGAACCCGTAAGGGCAAGACAA
>CAZHXF010000089.1:0-4750 GCA_964536375.1 uncultured Desulfuromonas sp.
GCGCAAGGAAAATGAGCAGGCATTACTCGAAGCTGAAAAGCGCCTCGAAACAATTTTAAACAGTGCCCAAGCTGGAATTCTGTTGATCGATCCACAGACCCACAAAATTATCTATGCCAATCAGGCAGTAGTCGACATAACTGGCATCACACGCGATAACTTGCAGGGACAAAAATGTCAAAATTTTATCTGTCCCACCACTGAAGGTCGCTGCCCGATAACCGACGATTTACAGAAAATGGATAATTCAGAACGTAGCATACTGACTAGTGATGGTCGGGAAATTCCGATATTAAAAACTGTCACCAAAGTAAAAATCAATGGCAAAGAACATCTGGTGGAAAGTTTTATCGACATCTCCGAACGCAAGAACGCCGAAGAGAAATTACGTGAAAGTGAAGAACGCTACCGCACTCTTTATTTAACCATGCAGGAAGGGGTAGCCCAGTATCGCATGCACTACGATGCAAATGGAGCTGCCTTCGACTACGAAATTATCGACATTAACCCGGCCTACGAAACCATTGTTGGTCTAAAACGCCACCAAGCTATCGGGCGCATGGCAAGCACCATCTACCCCAAAGAAAATGGCAAAGTCGCTTGCCTGGAGGCTTTTAATCATGTGGTAAAGAGCGGCGTGTCTACCAGCTTTGAGTTTGAATTCCTAGAAATGGGAATGACGGTTAATATTTCGGCAGCCAAAATCTCTGAAGGGCATTTTGCAACAATTTTTGAGGACATCACCCAACGCAAAGCAGATGAGGAGCGCATTGAAAAACTAGCTTTTTTTGACCATTTAACCGAGCTGCCAAATCGCACACTTATGCATGATCGTCTGTATCAGATGACCTGCCGAGCCAAGCGCAGCAACGAGAAAGTCGGTCTGTTTTTCCTCGACCTTGACCATTTCAAGATTATCAACGATACCTTTGGCCACGACACCGGAGATCAACTACTGATCGTTGTCGCCAAACGCTTACGCAGCGTATTGAGAGATTGTGACACCATATGTCGCCTAGGCGGAGATGAATTTGTTATCCTGGTCGACGATATGTTAAATCGCAACGACGCATCAATGATCGCCTGTAAAATACTGGAAGCATTGACGCAACCAATTATACTCAAAGGGCGAGAGGTTTACACCTCGACCAGCATTGGCATAAGTGTCTTCCCTGAAGATGGTGCCGACCCTGACTCATTGCTGAAAAATGCCGATGTAGCCATGTACCAAGCGAAGGAGAGCGGTCGTAGCACCTATCGTTTTTACTCATCAGAAATGAATTCCACCGCATTGGAAAAAATGTTGTTGGCCAACGACCTGAGAAAAGCGTTGGAGAGAAATGAATTTTATCTCGACTACCAACCGCAGATTGATCTGCATGAAGGGCGAATAACTGGCACGGAAGCACTTCTGCGCTGGCAACATGCAGATTTAGGGACGATTTCACCGGATCAATTTATCCCACTGGCGGAAGAAACCGGTCTGATTCTCTCAATCGGCCAATGGGTTATGGAACAAGCCTGTCAGCAAACCAGTGAAATCCAGCAACGCTGTAATATTCCGCTGCGCGTCGCGGTAAACCTCTCCACTAAACAGTTTCAGGATCCAAAACTACTCTCTTACATCAAGGAGACCCTTGCCACGACAGGATTAGCCGCACAGGATTTGGAATTGGAAATAACCGAAAGCATTTTGATGGAGAACGTTGAAAAAGCACAACATATTCTCTATCAACTTAAAGAGATGGGCGTTACTCTGGCCATTGACGATTTCGGTACCGGCTACAGCTCTTTAAGTTACCTAAGAACGTTCCCCATTGACCGGTTAAAAATAGACAAAAGCTTTATTCAGCGGATTACCACCAATCAGGATGATGCCGCTATCGCCAAAGCAATTATCGTTATGGGGCATATTATCGGCATCAAAATCGTCGCTGAAGGGGTTGAGCACAAAGAGGAGCTGAAATTTTTACAGGAGAACAACTGTGATGAGGTACAGGGTTTTTATTTCAGTCGCCCAATTGACCCTGAGACTCTGATCGAACAGATTTCCAACCAAGCGGAGTTCTGTTTTTTCAATGCCAAAACTAACAAACTCCGTGTCAGATGATTTTTTTACCGATCTCTTCAACAATCGATAGACATCTTCTCGATAAGCTATATGGACAACAAGAACAAACTATACATTATCTTCTATGCGATAGAGAATTCTAAAAACACCTAACTACTATCAAAGTGCGGAAAGATGTAGCACTCCTTTAATACAACCACAGGCAAATTGTACCCGGTAATAAAAAAACTGACAGCATATCCTCCATGAATTTGCTATAGTCTGCCCAGCATAGAAAACTTCATAAACAATAATCGGAATAGTGGAAGATGGTGCAAATCCATCACGGACCCGCCACTGTAATCGCCAGCCATCGCGGCCAGCGTAAGTCAGATACACGCCCGATTGATTTGTTCGCTCCACCTCCGTGGTATGAGGTAGTTAGAACAAACGCGTGGATTAAATACGCAATCCCCGCAACCCAAAAAAGGTTGCGGGGATTTTTTATACATATCGGAGGCTATTGCATGCCCAGAAAACTGACACTGATTCGCCATTCTGCCATCAATAACGCTTTTGCCCACTGCTATGTCGGGCGACGCGACGTACACCTGAGTCCTGAAGGGAAACTGCAGGCAGGATGTCTCGCTCACCAGCTGCAGGCAACAAACAACGGGATTGACACCTTGTGGTGCAGTCCAGCAGCACGTGCTCAACAAACGGCAGACCCTATTGCTGAGCAGCTCAACCTCCAGTACACGCTGCACGAGAAGCTACATGAGGTTGATTTTGGTAGTTGGGAAGGTCTTACTTTCGATCAGATCTGCGCAATGGACCCACAACAAGTAAACGCCTGGGCGCGGCTAGAGGAAAGTTTCTGTTTCCCTAACGGAGAATCACACCGTCATTTTAACCAGCGCATTACCCAGATCGCCACTGCCGTCCATAACAGCACAGCAGAGCATCTGGCCATCGTCAGTCACGGCGGAGTCATTCGCGCCTTGATTTGCCAGCTCGTCGGCTGGCCAGTGAGTGACACCATGAAAATCATAATTATACGTGGCGGCTACGCCACGTTGGACTTTTACGACCACCACGCCGTTTTAACAGGACTTTACAATGACATCTGACACCCACATCCTTTACATCAGCGGTGGCAGCCGTAGCGGTAAGAGTCACTACGCCGAACAACGAGCCACTACGTTACCCGGTCCGCGCAGCTACATTGCCACCTGTCCCATCATCGATGACGAGATGGACGCCCGCATAGAAATGCACCGCCACCAGCGCGACGGTCAGGGCTGGGTCACTATAGAGGAACCCCACGATCTGGTCGAGGCACTGCGCACCAGCGCCAACTGCGCCGTAGTATTGGTAGATTGCATCACTCTGTGGATCAACAACCTGCTGTACCGCGCCGAGTTGCAGCAGCAGACCATCACCGAGCAACAGATTGTGCAACGAACTATGCAGGTAATTGACGCCAGCCGCCATGGTCAGCGCACGGTAATCTTTGTCAGCAATGAACTCGGCATGGGATTGGTTCCCGCCGATCCCAGCTCCCGCCGTTATCGCGATCTCGTCGGGCGCTGTAACCAGACACTAGCCGCCGCTGCCGATGAAGTGGTGTTTATGGTATCCGGCCTGCCCCTGACCTTAAAGGATAAAACCCTCCATGATTGATACTGCAGATAGTTTATTAACCACTACCATCGCCGCCATTCTCCCCAGCGATACCGCCATGCGCCAACAGGCACATCAGCGGCTAGAACAGTTAGCCATCCCCCACTGGTCCTTGGGCAGTATGCTCGACCTTGCTGAAGACCTGGCCGCTATAACCTCCAGCATGCACCCAGCGGTAAAACGTAAATCAATTGTAGTAATGGCCGGTGATCACGGCATTGTCGCCGCCGGAGTTAGTAAGTTCCCCCAGGCGGTCACCGTGGAGATGGTACGCAACTTTGTCAACGAAAAAGCCAGCATCAACGCTCTGGCCCGCCAGGTAGGAGCACAGGTAACCGTCGTCGATGTCGGGGTGGCAGGAGATCTCAGCAACCTGCAAGCAGCCCCCAGCTTGTTGCACATGAAGATCGCACCGGGCACTGCCAATTTCACCACTGGCCCGGCCATGAGCCGCGCGCAAGCCATCCGCGCCATCGAAGTCGGCATCGATGTCGCTAATCAACTCGCCGCCACCACCGACCTGTTCGGCACCGGCGATATGGGAATCGGTAACACCAGCCCATCCAGCGCCATCATTGCCACTCTCTGTCAGCGCACCCTCGCCGATGTCACCGGTCGGGGCACCGGTTTGGATGATGTGGCCCTCGCTGCCAAAATCACCACCTTGCAAGATGCCGTCACCCTTAACCAGCCCGATGCCAGCGATGGTCTCGACGTTCTGGCAAAGGTCGGCGGTTTCGAGATCGGAGCCATTGCCGGACTAATCCTCGGGGCCGCAGCCCAACGCAAACCAGTGGTCATTGATGGCATCATATCAACCGCCGGAGCTCTGATTGCCGCCAGTCTAGCTCCGACCAGCGTCGACTATATGATCGCCGGGCATTGTAGTGTCGAACAAGGACACCGCATAGCCCTAGAAACCTTAGGGAAACGTCCCCTGCTTGACCTTGATCTGCGCCTGGGCGAGGGAACCGGGGCTGCCATCGCCATGAACCTGGTCGAGGCTGCGGTTTCCAT
>CAZHXF010000090.1:0-4600 GCA_964536375.1 uncultured Desulfuromonas sp.
AGCGGGTGACTGTTAATCACCTTGTCGCATGTTCGAGTCATGCTCGGGGAGCCAAATTATTCAAGCCCTTATAGCTTTTAGCTGTAAGGGCTTTTTTGCGTCTGGGGTGCAGGGTGCCAGGTTTAGTAACAACTTGTTACATTAATCCTTTTCCCCATTAGAATCATTGAATTGCTCCTGTCTAAGGTATAGTCTTTTCGCGTAGCGGTGTTGATTGTGATGAATGGGGTATCACTGTTGAGCAGTGGCAGGACGCAGTTTTTTCGACATCGAAGGAACTAGGTCGCGGGCGTGAGAATCTTCCGGAAGATGCCAAAATAGGTATCTATCGTTCACAAGAACTGGTCGAAAATGTTCTGACCTACAGCCACAATGGTATACAGCATAAAACTCTATGCCAGTTGATGCCTCTTATTGAGGAAACCGTATTATTGCTAAAGGCTACATTTCCCTCTACCGTAAATATACAGCAGCAAATAAACCCTGAAAGTCACAGTAGTGTTATCAATGTTGATTGCCCACAACTTCAGGAAGTTTTGATTAACCTGTGCAATAACGCTGTCCGGGCGATGAATGAAAATGGTGAACTGAAAATATCACTAAACCCTGTTGAGCTCAGTCAAAAAGATATTCCTGCCCAGTATTATGCACTGCCGGGAAACTATGCAAAAATTAGTGTTCAAGATACTGGCTGTGGAATGACAACAGAGATGCTGGATAAAAGCTTTGATCCCTTCTATGCCACCAAAGAAACCTACGAAGGGGCTGGGATGGGGTTACCTACCGTGCAGGGGACTGTTGCCCAACATGGCGGGCTGATTACGGTTAATAGTGTTCTTGGTCAGGGAACCGTGTTTGATCTCTACTTGCCTCTTGCTGATAAAGAAGCAACTGAAACAAAACCAACCAATGAAGATGCGCCCACATTTAGTATGTAATGCAAGGGGACAGAGAAAATTCTCTTAGTAGATGAATGAGATGCCCACCAAGATTACGCAGAAGCTTCTTTCTGAAATGGTATTGTTGAAGCCAGCATAAAAAACCGCAAAATCTTTATAAAATTGACTCCCTATGTTTTTTATCTAGATTGTAGTATTTTTATCAGAATACTTAGGGTTTTTGGTCTTTATAAGGATAGGTTCTTTGATGAACGTAAAGTGGAAAATCATTCTTCTGGTGCTGCTGATTAATACAGGTACCTGTATTCTTTTTTTATCCCTGTTTCAGACACATCTTCAACGCGATCTTGATAACACCATCAATCGAGACATTGAAAATGTGCGAGCACTTAGCTCTGCTGCTGAGAGAAATTTAGCTGGTCGTTATCAGAAACGTATTGCCAGCTTTGTCAACATGAAAAAAATGCCTGAGCGTCAACCCATGATTCAGGCTTTTGCTGACCAAAACCGCTCGGGGTTAGTGAAATATACGACGCAATATCTCTCCTTATTTAAAGGTGAATCCCCATATTTTTCAACAATAGCCTGGGTAAATTCCGACAATAAGATGTTCTTGAGGACGCTTAATCATCAAGCATACGGCGATGATATATCGTATATGCGACCGGACTTTGTTCAAGTTAATCGTGAGCAGAAACCAATAGCTGGTTTTATGGTCGCCAAAACCGGTCTTGAATATCGAGTGATACAACCAGTTTTTTATCAGGATAAATTTATCGGAAGCGTTCAATTTGGAATAACGACAAACTTTTTGCTCGACGCTATCCAGACCCAACTTCATCTTCCGGTTGGAATAGCTGTTCCTAATTCTCGCTATCAATTTATAACAAAGAATAAAGAAGGATTTCAAGATACCGGTACTCATCATGTTTTTTTCCCTAACATCGTTGATCCAAATCAAATCCACTCCTTGATTGATTGGACCATAGACCGACAGGAAATCACCCATAAGGGTAAAAACTTTATACTGGTTAGGACGCTTGAACTTGTTGATTTTCAACAACATGAGCAAGGGGCTATTTATGTTCTGTTAGACATTTCAGATTACTATTCTCATATGCGTACCAGCACAATGATCATCTTGCTGTTCAGCGGCTGTGCTATCCTGATGACGTTTGGATTGATCTATGTAAGTTACGGTAAAATGCAGTCATACGTTGAGGTTCTGAACAATAAGCTGAATAGTCAGAATGATGTTCTCGAACAAACAGTCAAAGAGCGGACACAGGCTTTACAGCAGAGTGAAGATCGCTTCAAGAAGCTTTCTGGGGTAACTTTTGAAGGGATCGTAATTCACAAGGAAGGGTTGGTTCTTGATGTTAACGAGTCGCTCACAAAGATGTTTGGCTATACAGGTCAAGAACTCATTGGCAGCAACGCTGCCGAATTACTCTTTCCCAGTGATTTCCACCAGGTATTGCGTGAGAATATTGCAAAACATATCGCTATTCCCTATGAAGTTATGGCAAGAAGAAAAGACGGAACACTGTTTCCCGCAGAGCTTGAATCAAGAAACATAGAAGAAGGTGATGAATGTTTTCGGGTCATGGCAATAAGAGATATCACTGATCGTAAAAAGGCTGAATCAACACTCTCAAAAGCCTATGAGATTATCAATCGCAGCCCTGTTGTGGTGATTCGGTGGAAAAATGAAACCGGCTGGCCGGTCGACTTTGTCTCGAATAATATAGAACAGATTTTAGGTTACACTGCCCAGGAGATTTTAGATGGAACGGTCTCCTATACTAAAAGTGTTTACACAGATGATATTGAAAGAGTCAGTTGTGAAGTTGTCAGCACCAGCGAAAAGCCAGACCAAACAAAAATTATCCATGAACCATACCGGCTGAATACAAAAGATGGCCGGATCGTATGGGTTGAGGATATTACCTATATCGTTAGGGACGCCACGGGGGAAATCACCCATTACGAAGCGATTGTTCTCGATATCACTGATCGTAAGAAAGCTGAACAGGATCGTTTAGAACTCGAAATTCAACTGCGGCAGAAGTTTAAGATGGAAGCAGTTGGAACCATGGCTGGAGGCATTGCTCACAACTTCAACAACAATCTCTCAATTATCCTCGGCAATGTCGAACTCTCACAACTGAAAGATAATAATCCGGAGACCAAAGAACTTTTAAGTAATGCCAAAATTGCCGTTATGCGCTCACGTGATCTGGTCAGTCAAATCATGACCTATAGTCGCACGGGTAGTCATGCGAAAGCGCCACTGCAATTACCCCTCATCATTGATGAAACCCTGAAGCTTTTAGGTGCAACAATTCCCAGCACGATTCAATTGAATCAAACCATTAGTCCCGACAGTTACCACACCACGATTAATGCTAATGCCTCCCAGATTCAAGAAATACTCCTGAACCTCTACGGCAATGCAGTTCATGCAATGAATGAAGTAGGGGAACTGAATATCATTCTTGAAGTTGTCGAACTGACAGACAGCGATCTTCCCGATCTGAAGCAGAACAAGCCCGGTCGCTATGCCAAAATCAGTATTCAAGACAGCGGCTGTGGAATGGCGCCAGAAACCCAAGAAAAGATCTTTGACCCCTTCTTTACCACCAAAGAGATGTATGAAGGGACAGGTATGGGACTTGCCACCGTTCAGGGAATTATTAATCAACATGAAGGTCTGATCAAAGTTATCAGTACCCTTGGGGAAGGAACTACCTTTGAACTTTATTTCCCGGTTATCGAACAAGCCCAAACGGTAGAAGCAACACCAAATAATGCAGAGCTTGTCGGGGGAACAGAAAAGATTCTCTTTATTGATGATGATGAAATGCTAGCCAACGTAGGAGAACTGATGCTCTGTGAAATGGGCTACCAGGTCACCATGATGACAGATAGTCAAGAAGCCTTGAAACTCTTTGCGGCCAATGCAGACCACTTTGATCTGGTTATCACCGATCAGACCATGCCCCAGCTAACGGGTAAAGAACTGATCCAAAAACTCAAACAGATTAGCCCTGAAATCCAGACTATTATCTGTACTGGATATAGCAGCAAGGTTGATGCAGCAGCAGCCCAAAAACTTGGAGCTGATGCTTTTCTGATGAAACCGCTGGATCTACCCGTATTGCTGCAGACCATTAGAAGGGTACTGGCTGGGGCGAAGGAATAGCTTTTGAGAACGATTCCTGACCAGCTCTGAGCTGTTTCTAAAGTGGTCAGTTGTGCATTGAAATCAGATTGGCAGTGGGTGATGGCTCTAAACTCAACAATGAAAGGTTTGTATCTATGTTTAACTTTGATTTTAAAAACCCGACAAAAATTTTATTTGGTGAAGGGCGCATCGGCGATATCGCGGCGGAGATCGACAAGGACCAGCGGGTGCTGATTACTTATGGCGGCGGGAGTATTAAAAAAAACGGGGTTCTTGATCAAGTGAAAGCGGCACTGACTGGCTATACCTTGTTCGAGTTTGCCGGTATCGAACCCAACCCCAGCTATGAAACGCTTATGCAGGCCGTCCAACTGATACAAAAGGAGAAGATTGACTACATCCTTGCTGTGGGCGGGGGCTCCGTCATAGACGGCAGCAAGTTTATCGCTGCGGCGGTGGATTTTCGTGGTGACCCATGGGATCTGCTGGCTAAACAGGCTGCCGTTGAGAGTGC
>CAZHXF010000091.1:0-1544 GCA_964536375.1 uncultured Desulfuromonas sp.
CCAACTTAAAGGTGCGGTCCACGAGTAGGGTTGGTCGCGTAGAAAAAATGCTAATGCCAGCCAAAAAAAACACCGCGTAGCAGCGCCAAGTGCTGAATTGGCGACACCAGATAGTTAAGTGACCTAGCAATTAGGACTCCATGTCTTTCTTTAACTGTTGTAGGTCCTCTTTTGTTGCCAAGCCTAGCTCGCCAATTACCTCCTTTAATAACGTTTTAATCCCATCTTTTGCCCGCTGTTTCTCGTTTGATACACGCTCGATCATACTGTCAAACCACGCTTTTCCTGCTTGTTCAGCTTGCTGCTGATATGCTTTAAGCTCGCCATCGTTTTGCTCTATTTTATCTTTGGTGCTGAGTGCGCTGCCGATGGCTGCGTAAATAAACTGTTCCAATTTGTTGTCCATGATGTACCCCCTGATATGAGTAAGTAATTTTACTGGCTCTTGTTTCTATCTAAGTGAGCGCTCGTGGGTCGCCTATGATTGATATGTAGTACTACCAGAAAGACGTATGGCGAATGGCTAATTTGGGACATGTTCAACCGGTTGCTCTCATTTGTTGAAATCGTTTGTCTCTATAGCGCCTATTGTGTAGGTACTCGCGTATGTTCGTGGTTCCTGCCTCATGGAGCGTCGATAGTTTTTTGGCGAGTTTTCGAGCGTCACTGAGTGATAAACCGCACCTGCCAGAGGGCTCGTAATGTCCCAGATATATGCGTACATGTTTATTGTTTTGCGTGTAGTACCGGAAGTAAAATTCTTTGCTCCCGCATGGTGATAGCTTGGCGCATAACATGCCATGACCAAAACTAAGAGCTGTATCGCATAGCCATGTATTTTCGGTCGGTGTGATTGTTAATTCCAGTTCAGTTATTTTATGCGTTTTTTTATAGGGCATCTCGGTAAACCAGTTAATTGGTGTGTTTAATTGATCTGTTCAATGTTCCCGAAGGGGCGAAGCTCGCTAACAGCTCGGCTTTTTTTGCCACGGCTTAGATCCTTCGTCTGCTGTTGAGCCGAAATACCGGATCAGTGCCAGCCTGCGAAAGCTAAAAATTGCTTCCAGCTTACGTTTTATATAACACGAATGGAAACAGCGCCCAACTACCCCGAAAGAGAGGGCATAGTCGACAATGTCTGTCATCTCTACACCTCCTGCAACTTCGATAAAATGGTGCTGATGGTGCCAAAAGCGATATGGACCAAATCGTTGTTCATCAACAAAGAAATTGGGGTGTTGCATGTGGGTAATCTCTGTTGTCCACGAGATTGGGATCCCTGCAACGGGATGGACGTGGTACAGAGCTATCATGCCTGCATACATTTCATCCGGTAAGACCGAGCATATTTTAAAATTGAGCCAAGCTGGCGTAATTTTCTCTAGGTTTTTCGGAGTTGAGAAAAAGGTCCAAGCTTGCTCAATATCGATTGGCAGGAACTGCTGATACTTTATAGTATAGATCTTCATATTTTTTCCAATCTCAAAAGCAAAGTATCCCCCTGACCTAAGCAGACAGGGCTTCCGTGGGAAAAGCACTTCCAC
>CAZHXF010000091.1:1644-4568 GCA_964536375.1 uncultured Desulfuromonas sp.
CCGAACCCGAACCCGAACCCGAACCCGAACCCGAACCCGAACCCGAACCCGAACCCGAACCAATTATAACTACTCTCATCATGCGCGCCTTTTCTCCTTGTCTGCTTGTTGCAAGCGCTCTATACATGCGGCCCGCACACCCTCTAATCCAGAAATAGTTGCCATCTGGGTAGTGTCGCCAACAATACTTCTTCCCGTCCACGCGTTGTCAAAGCGAATGTACAACGATTTTAGCTCTCCTTCTACCTGACGCAACGTTGCTTGAGGATTGTCATTAATTTTAGTTTTAAAGAAGCTTAAAGTGTTTTCAATAATTTCATCCTGTTTATTTTCTAAAAATTTCATAGAGGACCTCATCTCATGTTTGTGTTAAATGTTTTCACAATAAAAAACTAGATGTTTTATATTTTTTACTATAATATTCAGATAAATAACGCCTTGTCTAGGACAAAATTGGAGTTACCAATGCTTACAGTTCAACAATTAAGTCAAGAGATAGGGATCGGTGCGGACACTTTGCGCATATGGGAGAGACGTTATGGGTTCCCTGAGCCGCACAGAGATCGGCGCGGGCACCGGCGTTATCCAGCGGAACAGGTGGATGAACTGCGAATTGTGCAAAAGCTTAAAATGCTAGGACAAAGACCGCAGTCAATTTTTTCTTTATCTGCTACAGAACGGCTTCATCTTTTGGAAACTCTCCAACAGACTAATGGTGGGCACCTGGAGTCTCTAACTTCACTGGTCTATACAGGTTCCCCTTTACAGATCGATCAATATCTCAATGAATGTTCAGGGAAAGGTTGTGTTGATTTTATCTTCTCAGCTCTTTTGCCATTTCTAGAGGTGCTTGAAAAAGGCTGGGTTACTGAAAAACTGAGTATTTCACGTGAACACATGATTTCAGATCTAGTCGTTGATCATTTGAAAATATTTCTGATTGTTCCGCGCTCAGCGAACACGCAGCAACCCTACTGCGTGTTCGCGACAATTAATGGCGAACGGCATAAGTTAGGATTGCTGATGGCTGCATGTTTGTTCAGTAATCAAGGAATTCGCTGTACGATCCTTTATGATGACCTTCCGTTGACCGAGATTCCCCGCGTGTGTGCTGAGCTCGGGAGCGATGCTGTGGCTTTATCATTTAGTAGCAACTACAGCAGACATAAAGTCCTTGAAGATTTATCGGCTTTACGTCGTTTATTGCCTCAACCGACCGATATTATCGTTGGGGGTAAGGCGGTGGGCGATCTTTGCGTCTTATCAGGAATTGTATTGTGTCCAGACTTGAAGCAAGTCGGCACCGTTGCAGCGCGTTTAGTGGTGAAAAAGGGGGGAAGAGCCTGAGCGTTGACAGCCATTGCGGTGAGGTTGTTAGGCAAAGAGACGCATTAGGTCAATTGTTCATGGCTGAAGATTTATTTGGAGCGCGGGAGCAATAAGCAAACGAGGTGGTCGGTCATTGCAAAACGGCATTGGTAACCGCAGCGATCTGGAAGATGGTTTACCGTAACGCTAATGGAGAAGCTGCGGGAATGCTCAAAATTGGAACTATGATCTCAATCTTGACTTTTGATTTTTCTGTCGCAAGACAATGCGCTGATTAGCCGGGCAAAGTTGAGAAAAATTTGATTTTCGTTTTGGTGAAATGGTATTTATCAATACCGATTATTGATTGTATCTTAAGACAAGCTACCTACGACAGTCGACCAAAAGGAGATAAGTTATGCCTCATATTGTACTTGAACAAGCCAAATTAACACCAGTGCTCTTTCAAACGCTAGAAGCTCTAACCCTAAAAACAGATGCCGGCATTCTCAAACTTGGCGAGAAGTATATCAATGCTGCAGGAACCATAGTTTTGATCGAATCTTTGGCTATTGAGAACTCTAAAAACCAGAGTTTCTTTATTCAGTTATCACAAAAAAAGACAAGCCTAACTGTTCGCTTATTGCCCCAAACAGATCCAGAAAAAAGTTCCGGTGTGAAAATGCTGATGGCCAGAGTAGCCAAACAAATCAAGGATAGTAACGCCACGATTAGTTACGGAAAAACAAACCTGCAGGATTATTTGTTGTTGTAACTACTTATAAATTAATGAACTTGGTATATTTCTTTACTTCTTATCAATATGTTGAAGGTGCAGCAATGCCCAGCTGCCCTTGCTGGCGGTTTTATCGGGGACAATATTCGCACTGCTCTACGAGATTGAAATGGCTTAAGATCCCGCGATAACTGATGCCGAAGCTCTCGATGGTTTTCAACAGTTAATCAGGTTGGAGGGAATTATCTCGGCGTTGGAAAGTGCCCACGCTCTTGCCGTGGTGATTAAGTTGGCTACGCACAATTCGGATCGATCAAATTATTGTCGTATGTTGATCAGGTCGTGGCGATAAGGATATGCACCGTTGTGGAAGTCTTCAATATTATTACAATTAAATCTACGTATCTAATACGCAGCCTCATCTAACCAAAACGATAAATGCTTTGACCTGCTTTATATAGCTCCACCGGACCATCTTCCGACACTTTAATCACGCATCCGAAATGAGAAGCCGAGGTCGCAGCGGTCGTTCGTCCCCCGCCGGTCACAAGGTCGCCAACTTTGGAGGTATCGACAATGACTCCGGCATCAAGTAGTTCTCCTCTTCGGTTGATTACTGTCAACCCGTCAGACGAAAGGATTCGGCTTAACTCTCCTGATCGTTTCAAGGAGCCGATTTTCTTACCTCTAACATGTCGTAGCAATGCTCGGCTGAGAGGATCTCGACCACCGACAGAACCTTTACGCAAAACGTCCAGAGCATCATCATCCGCTACCAAAACGACCATTCCGTGCCGGGATTTGGAGAGAGCATAGACTGTCCAGACCAAGTGCTCGATAGAGCGTTTATCGAGCCAGCCAGCCAAAAATTCCCGCATGA
>CAZHXF010000092.1:0-2501 GCA_964536375.1 uncultured Desulfuromonas sp.
TCAACATCTTCAACCACCAGCAATTTCACGTCCTGCCAATGACAAAAGTTAGTATGCGCAGCCTTTTGCGTCATTACATAACCAAACACTTGCATTATAGCATTAAAAAGCGCAGATGCTTGCACCGGCTTATCAACAACTGCGCCCACCCCGGCTTGCTCAATTAGCTGGGGGTTAAGATGATTATTAGCACTAACTAGTAAAATACGTGGCGCCTGCGACAGGTGCTCAGCTGTGATTTTACTAATGAACTCCAAGCCGCTGGTTTCTGGCATGATATTGTCAATAATAAGCAGATGAAACGGTTTCCCGGCGTGCTGCGCCGTGCGCACAGCTTCCAGAGCACTGTCTGCTGTTTCCGCAACGGCAACCTTAAATTGCATGCGCTCCAGCAGCTGACAGATGATCCTGCGCCCCAGTTTGTTGTCATCCACGATCAGCACCGAAATACCTAACAAATCATCAGCAGGAAGCAACTGACGCTGGGCGGCAGCCATTTGCGGCACCTTAAACTGCAGGGTAAAGTAAAAAGTGCTGCCATCACCAACAGAGCTTTCCACCTCCAAATCACCGCCCATCAAATGGCACAGCCGGCGACTTATGGTCAGCCCTAATCCAGTGCCGCCGTGTTTTCTGGTGGTTGAGCTATCCCCCTGTTGAAACGGCTTAAACAGATGCTGTTGCAGCTGTTTACTGATGCCTATACCGCTATCACTAACGCGAAAATTCAACTCTATGCAGTTATCATTATTCTCACCTTGGTGCTGCCCCACATCCACAGCCAGCAAAATATCTCCTTTAGGGGTAAATTTGATGGCGTTACCCAGCAAATTACTCAGCACCTGTTCCAGGCGTTGCGGATCGCCTATCAACTGGCGGGGTACTGCTCGGCTGATATCTACATGCAGTTCAACCTCGGTCTCATCCAGACTGTAGGCGTGCAGGCTGACCACGCTTTGCAGTACCTGTTCCAGCTCAAATGTCGAATATTGTAAACTGAGGTTGTGCCCCGCTTCCAACTTTGATACATCGAGAATATCGTTGATTAGCGCCAGCAACTGGCGGGCGGAAGTACTGACTTTTTGCATATAGTCCAATTGCTGGGACGTTAGAGCTGTGTCCATCAGCAGGCTGGTCATGCCAATTACCACATTCATCGGGGTACGCAACTCATGACTCATAGTGGCAAGAAATTCCCCTTTAATTCGGGTACTTTCTTCTGCCGCGAGCCGTTGTTGTTCCCGTTTGTCCGCGGCCATAATTAATGCTGCCACGGTGACAAAAGATCTCACGCCACTTTCATCATCAGTACTAAAACCGCCCTTTTTGTTGATCAGGGTAATGACTCCATAAATACGCTTTTGTTCATAAACTGGGATCAACATCATGGAGGTAACCAGATCTTTAGCGGTATCATCGCTGTGGTAAAAAATAAGCGCCGTCTCTTCGTTGAAGATAAAAATCTTTTGCTCGCGCACCACCTGAGCTGATTGTTTGTCGTACCAAGCTTTATATTTTAGCGCATGTTTATCCAGCGCTATTTTCAACTCGCGGTCCAATTGATGATCACCATGCTGGACAATAATTGGTGAGGTTCTGGGCGCGAACTGCAAATCACCTGAATCGTCCACGCTAACAGCGCGAAAACGTCCGGCGCTAGCGCCGGTAAAACGCACAGCTCGTTCAATCAGCAGATCCAGCGCCTCATAAACATCACCACTGCGCAGGTAGCAATTACTGATATCTTTAATGGCGTTACGTTGCCGCTGGGTTCTCTGCAAGTCGGCATTGGTGCGCTGCAGTGTTAACGTTTTACGCGCGACCTCCTCCTCCAATTGCTGGCGCCACTCAGCCATACGTTCAACCATGGTGTTAAACACTATGGCCAAATTTATCGCCTCTTTGGAACCCGTAACTTTGGCCCGGACGGTCAGGTCACCGGCCGCTACCTTCTTGGCTGTTTTGCTGAGCCTTTCCAGAGGTTGGGTGAGATGGCGGGCAACATAATAGACAATTACCAATAGCAACAATAAACCAACAATTGCTGACATATAGGCAATAAAATGAATATGGTTGGTAGTGCTCTGTATTTCCGCCCAATCCTCCTTAACCACCATGGTCCAGCGACTATGGTCATCAATCTTGATGTAGCGGATAGCTGCCTGCACCTCGCGCTGACGGTAGTCATAACCGCGCAGCATGGGCTTCTCATCACCAAGCGGAAAAGATATACGTTGCGGCGCTGCTGTAGCACGGCTCCACAGCTGAGTAATCTCTTTAGGATAACCGTGCTTAGGGTGGGAGATCATAGTGCCATCTTCAGCGGTGAGGATTACCTCGGCACTGGTGCCCAGCCCGTCGACATTGTGGAGAATACTGTCGAGAAAATGAATCGTATACGCTTTAGCCAGCACTACTCCGATTGGCTGGGCGTGTTGCTCATCAGCGCCATACTTTCCGACCATTTTCTCGTGTGGCGATAAATAAATGGCTTTGCCAAA
>CAZHXF010000092.1:2601-4103 GCA_964536375.1 uncultured Desulfuromonas sp.
TGCTCCAGCATTGTTTTCTTACTATCGGCCTGCATAGAGAGCATTTGCTGTTCATAGCGGGTCATGCGTCTGGTTGCACCCTCATCAACGCCGGGCAAACCATACAGGCGTGTCACAGTTAACAAGACAATGACCAGAAGCCCGAGGGCACCGAACAGCAGGAAAATTTTTCCGCGTAAACTTGTTTTGTGAAATATTTTCATATCTGTTACCGGTAGCCTTTATACACAAGGACAACTAAGCAGCTAAAGCATCTTTTGCAACCATGCTAAAATTTCCTGCGCTTCGCTAAAACGATAGCCTTCGATCTGGAGGATCAATTTATCCACATCTTCACTATAGGTGCTAGGCCAGCGCTTATTACTTAATTGCTGAGCCAGGTGCTGGCACTGTTTCGCTTGCAAATTTACCAAGGGGATATGCAGCTGCTGCAATAACGCGCTTAATTCTTTACAGCTGCCCAATTCATATTCTGTTTTAGCAACATCTGCGTGAAGTTCCACTGTATTTGTTGTGTCGAATAAGTCAACGGTACCAGCTGAATCGACATCAAGCTGCAGCACAAAACTGAAACGACTGCCAACACCGACAGTACTATTAACGTTTATTATGCAACCAAGTTGCTGGCAAATTTTTTGCGCCAGATGCAAACCTAAGCCAGCACCTTCATGGGCACGAGAAATACTACTATCAACCTGGTAAAATGGCTCAAAAATTTGCTCCAAGGGTCCCGGCGCAATCCCGATACCTTGATCGGCCACACAAAACTTCAGGGTAACTCTTTCTCCCGCGAGTTTAATCATGGTTATGTCGATAGTAACTTCGCCACCGCGACTAAATTTAGTGGCATTTCCCACTAACTGGAACAAAATTCGCTCGACAAGGTCAGGATAACCAATCAAGTAAAGCGGCACCTGATCTGCGATTTTGCTTTTAAGCGCCGTAGCGTGTGTTTGTGCCTGCGGTGAAAAATGGTCGGTAACGCGCTTGACGATATGGGGCAAATTAAAGGATGTCGCTTCTACGCTTATGCTGGAATCCTCCAGTTTAACAATGGTCAAAACTTCACTAATAAGATTGAGCAAGCGTTGCGACGACAGGTTGATTTTACCGAGATAGCGCTGTTGCGCAGGTTCCAGACTACTGGTGCTGAGCAATTGCCCCATACCGATAATAGTATTAAGCGGCGTAAGTAGCTCGTGACCCATCATGGCTAAAAAGGTGCTTTTCATGCGAGCTGATTCAGCGGCAACCTGCGCCCGTTTATCGCTGGTAATTTGACGCTGCAGGCTTTGATCCAATTCCAGTTTTAAGCTGCTGGTCAAGTAACGTAAGGCAAAAAAGATAATCAGCTCCAGGCTAATAACCAGCAGTAAGCCATACAGCATCATCTTGTTATCCGCGTGCTTCTGGGTTGCTATAGCAGCGCTGACATCCTGCCACACCACTATCCGGCCGACATCGGGTTGCTGCGGATCAGTTAAACCGCGAAAGTCGCGTAG
>CAZHXF010000093.1:0-3898 GCA_964536375.1 uncultured Desulfuromonas sp.
ATTTCTAGACTCCCGCCTGCGCGAGAGTGACGACCTTTGTGGCGATAGCGGAAGAATAGTATTAATTAGGTTAACTTATGCCGGCTCAACAAGACTTAAAGTGCTGAAGTAACGCAATAAAATACTTTCAATTTTGTACATTGGTCTGGTTAGCCAATTACATCTATGGATAAAAAGGTATGGTGAAAATTTAAAAGGGAGGTGATTGTTCAACCGTAGGAAAATACCAGGAACTCAAACGATTGTTATTGGAAACGAAGCCGAACAAAATGCACTATAACCCTTAGGACATGCAACTCATTACAAGCTATGTCCTATAAAACTCAAAATTAGATGGAGAACTAAAATCATGGTTGAACATGGTGCTGGGCAAATGCCCTTAATCATTTCAGGGACCATTTTTGTAATCACGTTTGCTCTTATCCTAACGGAACGTGTACACAGAACGGTCATTGGTTTATTTGGCGCAGTAACTATGGTTGCCGCCGGAATGTTTTTTAATTTTTATCATCCGGCAAATGCCCTACATGCAATAGATTTTAATACCATCGGCTTACTCTTAGGCATGATGATAATCGTTGTCCTCCTTGAGGATACCGGGTTTTTTCAATATTTAGCCATTTTAGCGGCGAAAAAGACCAAAGGTAATCCCTGGATGTTGGTGGTAGTTCTAGGGACAGTAACGACACTGATTTCGTTGATTCTCGATAACGTAACCACGGTTGTTCTCATCGCCCCGGTTACCATCATTATTGCCAAAATGCTTAAGATCAGTGCGATACCGCTGCTGATGTCAGAAGCGTTGCTGTCAGATACCGGTGGCGTAGCTACATTGGTTGGTGATCCACCAAACATTATGATCGGTAGTGCCGCGAACTTTACCTTCAATGATTTTCTTTTACATGTTGCCCCGGTTGTTGTTGTCGCATGGTTTGTCACCCTAGTGGTGCTTAAATTAGTTTTTAAAAAGGAACTAGCGATTCAGCCTAGCAACATCGACCAATTGATGCAAATGAACGAAAAAGATGCCCTGACCGACTGGCGTACCTGTAAAATAATTTTAGGGGTTTTATGCGTTGTCGTCGGTCTGTTCTTTGTTCACCATTCACTCCATATGCCACCATCGATGGTCGCCCTAATTGGCGCAGCGTTCTCGTTAATACTTGTTTCTCCAAAAAAAGATCCGCAACCAATCCTCGAAAGAGTCGAATGGAGCGTTCTGCTGTTCTTTGCCGCATTGTTTGTTATTGTCGGTGGCTTGGAGCATGCTGGGGTTATAGAGCTGTTGGCAAACAAAGTAACTGCACTTGCCTCAGGCAACCTTGTCGTCGCAGCAGTTGTGCTGCTGCTTGTTGCCGCTGTTGCCTCAGCCGCTATCGATAACATACCTTTTACCATGGCCATGATCCCGGTTATCCAGCAATTAAGCGCACACGGTGTGCAAGTCAATATTTTATGGTGGGCTCTTGCCTTAGGCGTTGGCTTTGGTGGCAACGGTACCCCTATCGGTTCTACTGCCAATGTTGTTGTTGTCGCCAAAAGTGAGCAAAGCGATACGCCAATTACCTTTAAGATCTGGATGAAATCTGGCTCTGCTGCTATGGCAGCAACGGTTGTTGTCGCCGTGCTGGCTCTAGTAATTTTCCCCGGCTGGTTTGAAGGTCCTTACCGCTAGCAAAAATTATCCCGGGAAGTCTTGTACCTAAACGAGTGCTTAGGAAACTGTCGGACTTGGTAGATCATGACTAGAGAGTGACTGATTGAGCAGAGTTCCGAATATTTACCCGCGAATAGTGACACTATTTGTCGATAATGTTAGGAAACATGTGCCGATCAGGTGATTTCTCAGTATATTCGTGCAAAGCCCGACAGTCCCCTAACTTAATAAAATATTTAGTTCCGTGATATTGCCCTAAACAGGAGGGACATTTAATGGATAGAAAAATTAAAGACATAATGATCAGACCTAATCTTATAGGTGCTGATTCAACGTTTATCGAAGTTTTAACTAAAATGATATGCGCACATACCAACTCTTTATTGGTCATTAACAAAAGAGGGGTTCTGGTTGGCAGGGTTCAATCGCTGAACCTGTTATGGCACATCAAACCGGATTATATCGATGATAAGTTTGCGGCGCTAACCGCCCACTTTATTGACGAAGAGAGCTTTCAAGAGTTTTGCATCAAAGCCAAAGACGATCCTTTGGAAGAGTTTATGGAAAAGGATCCGAAAACTGTTAAAGTGAATACCTCCATTATGGAAGCAGCAATGATTGCCATTGAGGACAAGCATGCGCGCATTCCCGTAGTAGACGATGAGAATAAACCTATCGGTATCCTTACCCGGACTGAGCTGAAGAAAATCATGGCCAGCTATTTTGGCATCAGCGAATGCCCTGAGAGTTGTGTGCACACTCAGGACGTAGCTCTTAGTGACGGCAAGCCGCTGACAACATTACTGTTGCCATTGGCTGGGAACGAAATCGACAAGCGAATTGTTAAATTTGCCGGTTGTTTAGCTTCTTCTGTTGATGAGAGCATTCAAAATATCACCATGCTCCACGTTACTGGTGAGGGCTTTTTGAAACGCTACCTGGAAAAAATCACTACCCGGCGGATCAAGGGCGAAATTGTCGAAAGTAAAATCTTTGACAGCGAAAAAAATCTGCAAATCACTAATGTTGTAAAACCGATGCTCGATAAAACGGCTGCGACCTTGACAGAGTATGGGGTTAAATGCCCGATCCGCCAGAAGATCGTAGATGGTGACTACTCACAACAGATACTGCATGTAGCTAACGATGGTTGTTATT
Organism: uncultured Desulfuromonas sp.; assembly: GCA_964536375.1. Taxonomy (GTDB): domain Bacteria; phylum Desulfobacterota; class Desulfuromonadia; order Desulfuromonadales; family Desulfuromonadaceae; genus Desulfuromonas. Next base: position 2,816 of record CAZHXF010000093.1, read on the forward strand.
CGACGATTGTTATGGGACGCAAGAGTCAGACCTTGATTGCCGATATTTTTTCCGGCAGTGTCAGTTCTGAACTGTTGCACAGCTCGTTCCAAGGGACGATCTACATTGTTGGCGAACGCTTCGATTCAGCTGGCAGTTGTCCTGCGGCCAAGATACTGGTACCTATTGATGGTTCTGCCAACGCTAATGCCGCCTTAATTGAAGCCGCTACTTTAGCTAGCCAGTACGAACCAAGCCTGGCCTCGGTGACGTTGATAAATGTCATCAATATTAGCAAAAACCCTACGCAGACAGTCGAGGCAACTCAAGAGGCTGAGGCAGTTTTGAATAAGGGCAAGCAGGTTATTGTTGATGCTGGCATCGATGAGAGCAAAATTGACATGCGTATCCACCACGGGGTACCGGCGGATGCAATCCTCGCCGTTTCCTTAGAAATTGATGCCAATATCATCATGATTGGCCGTCGCGGCCTGTCAACGATGAGCGAGTTGCTCATGGGTAGCGTTAGTTCCGCTGTCCTTCATCGCTGTGGCAATTCAACCATCGCTATTGTGGCGAGTAGCACTAAATAATAATTTCTAAAAGTAATTTATATTAAATTTGAGCAAATGGGCGTCGACGGTATTAATTCCGTCGACGCCCATTATTTATTTAAGCGCCCCTACCAGCTGTTACTAGAGACAGGAAAGTACGCTAGGAACAGGTCTGAAGGTCCACTGTCCCTTTCACTAAGATTCTTTCTGTAAACAACGTTCCCCTTGCTTTTACTTGCCTTTTCTTCAACTATTTCGATTATCTCCTTCCTGAATAATACTAATCTTCCGCTATCGACACAAAGGTCGTCACTCTCGCGCAGGCGGGAGTCTAGAAATCTATGCAAAACCTCTGGATCCCCGCATTCGCGAGGGTGACGAATACGGGGAACAGAACCAGAACGGAAGATTAGTTCTACTCAGGATCTCCTTTGTTGTAATGCTGACTAATTAGTTGTTGTTCCGGATAAAAAATAGCAATAATGTTTTACATATAAAACATTATTGCTTGAACTTGTTTGTTTGTTTCATATATAATACACTTTAGTTG
>CAZHXF010000094.1:0-3871 GCA_964536375.1 uncultured Desulfuromonas sp.
TTATTTACTTTATATCAACGTAAGGTAGAGATACGAGGAGCTATTATGAAGAAACTTCTTTCGGGAAATGAAGCCATCGCCCGTGGTGCATACGAAGCTGGGGTTACATTTGCGACGGGGTATCCCGGGACGCCATCAACGGAAATTTTAGAAAATATCAGTCGCTATAAAGATCAGATTTATTGCGAATGGTCACCAAATGAAAAAGTGGCTTTTGAGGTTGCTGTTGGAGCGTGTCTGACTGGTGCTAGGTCAGTGGTGACGATGAAGCATGTCGGTTTGAATGTGGCTGCGGATCCTTTGATGACACTCTCCTATATTGGTGTCGAAGGTGGATTTATTGCCTGTGTTGCCGATGATCCGGGGATGCATTCGTCGCAAAACGAACAGGATACCCGTCACTTTGCCCGTTTTGCTAAAATTCCTGTTTTTGAGCCATCAGATTCTCAAGAGGCCAAAGATTTTATGCAGCTGGCTATTGATATCTCTGAGAAATATCGCACTCCAGTTATAATGCGCACCACAACCCGAGTAAGTCATTCGCGTAGTTTCGTAGCAGAGGGGGAGCGTCGTGAGAGTAAGCGCGCCATCGGTTTCGAAAAAAATCCATCCCGCCATGTGCCGATCCCAGTGTGGGGACGCGAAATGCGGATTGAGGTTGAAAAGCGTCTCGGCTTATTAGCGCAAGAAGCCTGTCAGTCAAGCGCCAATCGTATTGAGTGGAAAGATCGCTCCTTGGGCATTGTCACCGCAGGGGTTGCTTACCAATACGTACGCGAGGTATTTCCTGAAGCCTCTATTTTGAAGTTAGGCTGGGCTTATCCTTTTCCTGATCAATTGTTACAAGAGTTTGCCGATGGCGTTGATTCACTGCTGGTGGTTGAAGAGTTAGAGAACTTTCTTGAAGAGCATATTAAGGCGATGGGAATTGCCTGCGCTGGTAAAAATGTGGTGCCAACCATTGGCGAGCTGTCAACCGAGCGATTAGTGGAGGTCAAGGCGCGGCTTAACGCGGCAGAGGTTGAATCAATCACTGCTGCAACGCAAATAGATCTTTCTGACCTGCCTGCCCGCCCACCCGTTCTATGTGCGGGCTGTCCACATCGCGGCGTATTTTACGGTCTGACGAAATTTGATGTGGTAGTAACGGGTGATATTGGCTGTTACAGCCTAGGAGTTTTCCCGCCCTTGAATCGCACCGATGTCATTTTATGCATGGGTGGCGGTATATCGATGGCGCACGGCATTGAGCGTGCTGGCGAACCCCGCAAGGTTGTTGGCATTGTTGGAGATTCCACCTTTTTCCACTCCGGAGTCACTGGCTTACTGGATATTGTCTATAACCGTGGCGCAGCAACTATTATCGTCGTCGATAATCGGACTACCGCGATGACAGGGCATCAAGATCACCCAGGCACAGGGCGTACCCTTATGGGCGAAACGACGAAAAAGGTTTCAATTGAAGCCATCGGTCGTGCCTGTGGTGTTGAAAACGTGGTGAGAATCAATCCGTATGATGTGAAAAACACCCACGCAATTTTGAAGCAAGCCATTGAATCTGATGAACCATGGTTGATTATTTCAGAAGGTCCATGCGTATTGAAAGAGCGCGCCCTGCAAGGACCACGCTTACAGGTGGATAGTGAAAAGTGTATTCAATGTGGCAAATGCTTGCAGTTGGGTTGTCCTGCCATTGAAGGTGTTGAAGCAACCCCCCATGTTGATCTTTATCAATGCACAGGTTGTCGGCTGTGCGCACAGGTTTGCCCTGTCGATGCATTTGTGGCCGTAGAGGAGAGTGATCATGAATAAAGATGAAATCACCAGTGTTATTCTCGTCGGTGTCGGTGGTCAGGGGATTCTGTTGGCAAGTGAAGTGATGGCAACCGCCGCCGCTCTGGCTGGTTTTGATGTAAAAACCAACGAGGTACACGGCATGGCTCAACGAGGTGGCTCAGTGATTGCGCAAATTCGTTATGGTCAGCAGGTGTTTAGTCCCCTAATAGCTGAGGGGACAGCACAGGTGCTTGGTGCGCTAGAACAGGTGGAGGGGTTACGTTATCACTCCTACCTTGGCAAAGATGGCTTTGCTGTAGTGTCACAGCAGGCGATTATTCCAGTGACGGTCTCCACCGGACAAAGTAAATATCCGCAAGATTTAGAAACACGCTTGCGAGAAGTTTATCCCCGTTTGGCGTGGATTGATATGCAGCAAACAATCGCAGATATCGGCAATCCAAAGGTGGCGAATATGGTGGTGCTTGGTGCGATATCGACAGAGCTCGACCTCCCCGCCGAAGTTTGGGAGCAAGCGATCTCCCAGTGTGTTAAAGCGCAATTTCTTGATATTAACCTGATGGCATTTATCGTCGGCAGGAGCTTGGTATGACATTGAATCCTTATTATGAACCAGAACTTGAAACGTTGCCTCAAGAACAGTTAAAAGCGTTGCAGAGTGAGCGCTTGCTGAAGATTGTGCGCTATGTTTATGCAAATAATGCTCAGTATCGCCAGCGCTTTGATGCCGCGGGTGTAGAGCCAAAGAGTATTCGCACCATTGATGATCTAAGTTTATTGCCGCTGATGAGTAAAGAGCAGTTACGCGACAACTATCCCTTGGGGTTATCGTGCGTCGCTAAAAAAACGCTTATTGAGATGCACATGTCGTCTGGTTCAACAGGCGTTCCCGTGGTTATGCCTTATACCCGTGGCGATTTAGAACAGTGGGCAAGTTGTATGTCGCGTTGCTATCGCATGGCTGGGATTGCACCAAGCGATGTGATTCAGATAACACCGTCATTCGGTTTGTTTAACGGTGGTTTTGGTTTTTACCACGGCGCACAAAACCTTGATCTGTTTGTGGTGCCAACGGGGGCCGGAAATACGCGCCGGCAGATCTCATTAGCTCGTGATTTTAAAACACGCGCGCTGACAGGGGTTGTCTCTTATGCAACCCGCATTCTTGAAGCGCTAGAGGCAAGCGGTGAAAGTCTGCCCGATCTAAAAGTGTGTATGTTTGGCGCGGAAATCTTTTCCAATAGCATGAAAGAAAAAGTGTGCTCTGGTTTGGGTGTTGAAGCCTTTGATATCTACGGTATGACTGAGACCGGTGGTGTCGGTACCTTGGGGATGGATTGTTCAGCACACGATGGGCTGCATGTGTGGGAAGATCATTACCTTATTGAGATTCTCGACCCGAAAACACAACAACCTGTTGCTGACGGAGAAATGGGCGAGTTGGTGGTCACCGCGCTAACACGCGAAGCATTGCCCGTTATTCGTTTTAGGACTGCTGATCTTACGCGGGTTATCTCCCGTCAGCCTTGTTCGTGTGGCCGCACCCATGTGCGTATTGCACCAATCACCGGTCGGTTAGATGATATGTTGATCGTCAAAGGGGTGAACTTTTTCCCTGTTCAGGTTGAACAAGCACTGATGACCATTCCAGGCGTAAAACCGCACTATCAAATCATTATTGAAGATGATCATGGTGTGAAGGATGTGCGTATTAATGTTGAGGCTGAAGAAGGGGTAACTGGTTTTATGGTCGAAAGGGTATTGAAAGAGGCTTTAGGCTTTTCACCAAAAGGTGATGTATTTAAGCCTGGAGAACTGCCACGTCAAGAGGGTAAGGCGCAGCGGGTTTTTCATAAATTAAAATAACCGTTATGAATCATAACTGGTGCAAAACACAAAAAAGGGAGTGCGGTTTTGTGCTGGGACCGGATTAATCACAAGGCGCAGATTCGCATTCTCCCTTCTTCATTACCCACCAATAAAATAAAGTGGTTAGCTGGTTTCCAGCTAGCCGTTTTTCATCTGTACCCAAACTGTACCCATCTAGTGCCAGCTCCAGTTGCTCAAAGAAAAT
>CAZHXF010000095.1:0-3841 GCA_964536375.1 uncultured Desulfuromonas sp.
TCGCATGTTCAGATAGTACATATTTGGTGACTGTCCAGAACTGCTTGCCGATTCGATCTAGTTTCTCCTGCGCACCGACCAGATTGCCTTTAAATCTTTCATGGACATCTTCATCGAAGTGCTCCAAAAGGACTTTTCTGGTATCCTTCAATTTTGTCTGGATGGATTCTTCCAGCTCTTTTTGCAGGGCCGCAAAGGCACTTAGTATTTCATTTTCAGTTCGGCATTCCTGATATATATCCAATACTCGCCGCTCGAAATCTACCCCGGATTCTATGGAGCCAAGCACATCATCAGAGGCACCAAAAACTCCACTAAAAAGATTGAATTTATGCTCTAAAAGTTCATATACCCGTCTGTCGGCTGCATTCTTTTCATTGAGAAAGTTGATAACAACAACGTCATGTTTTTGCCCATAACGGTGACAACGGCCAATGCGCTGTTCGATTCGTTGAGGATTCCACGGAAGGTCAAAGTTGATTACCATGGCACAGAACTGCATGTTCAAGCCTTCAGCTCCGGCTTCAGTGGCTATCAGAATACTTGCACTATTTTTGAAGTGGTCGAGAATCGCCGCCCTCATGTCAATGTGCCGTGACCCGGTAATACGCCCGTTTTCTTTGTTGGCATTTAACCAGTCAACGTAGATTTTCCCGGTAGAATTATCTTTATTAGTTCCATTGAAGGTTACGACCTGCTCTGAATATCCGTGATTATTCAAATGGCCCAAAAGCCAATCCTGGGTTCTTCGTGACTCTGTAAAAATGACTGCCTTGCGATCAGCACCCATTTCAGACATTTGCTGGAAACCAACATCAAGCGCCGTGAGCAAAGCTTTTGATTTCGTATCGATTCCTATACCTCGCGCCCACCCGATATATTGATCGATCTCTTTTATTTCATCACCGAGACTGGCTATGTCGATTTTCTTTTCTTCAGCAGGATCGATGTCTTCCGGTATAATTTCACTGACATCATCATCTTCATCTTCAAGAATTTCATCCAGCAGATCTTCATCTATATATACCTGTTCGACTAAAGCTTGGGAAACCGACCGTCCACTTTTTGCTTTTTCTAAAAGACCAAGAAGGCGTTCCTTTATGATGTCAAGGGTACCGGCAAGTGCGATCGGTGAAGATGCCAATACTTTTCGAATCAGCAAGATCAATAGGTGTTTTTGTCTGGCAGGAAAGGCATAGGTATCATCACGCATTAAATATTTAGAGACTGCCTCATAGAGCTTATGTTCTTGCTCAGTAGGCTTAAACGGGCGTGTGATCAGCTTACGTTCTGTATATGGGACATACTCAGTTACCTGACTTCGGAGCGTACGCCAGCAAAAACCTTGGAGGCGATCGCGAAGCCCGGAAACATCACCACCAAAATTGATATATTGATTCCTGAAAGACGCAAGATCTCCAAAGATATTATCGTCGATTATGGTTGAAAGGCCATAAAGCTCAAGAAGAGAGTTTTGCAGCGGGGTAGCGGTTAATAGTAATTTTTTCCTGTCAAATGTTGCTTGCCTGACAGCTTGACCAATCCGGTTACTTTCTCTATAGGCGTTCCTCAACTTATGAGCTTCATCAACGACAACAAGGTTCCACGGGATGGCTCGAATATCCATCGCTTTACTGGCCACAAAGTGCATTGAGCAAATGATAATTTTCCGCTCATCGAACGGATTCGGATTTCCTGCTCTTTGTGAATCCCGATAGGTTTTGGCATCAAGAATCTGGCTAGGTAAGTTGAATTTCTCATCCAACTCCACGGCCCACTGCTTACGAAGGGAGGCAGGGCAAATAACCAATAGTTTTCGACAGTTCTCTGCCCAGCTCTGACAAATTACTAATCCTGCCTCAATGGTTTTACCAAGACCAACTTCATCAGCCAACAGAACTCCCTTAGATAATGGAGATCTCAGTGCAAAGAGCGCCGCCTCAATCTGGTGTGGATTCAGGTCTACACAAGCGTCAAATAATGCTCGCCCAAGGCGGTCTACGCCTTTACCTCCAGAACGTGTCAATTCATGGGCAAAGTATTTAGTATGAAACATTGTCATATTGATTTACTCTTTGTTATCTTCTTCTTTGAAATCACACGCTTTTTCATCACGAAACTCATCTTTTTTGAACTTACAAAGAGAACCGCTCTTGGGGGAGGGCATGCATTCCTCCCTTATCCACGTATAAACAGTATCTCGCTTGATTCTTAGATACTCCACAATTTCATCTAATTACAACTATCTGTCTTCAATATTCGACTTAATCATTTCTTTGATGGCCGACCAAACAGCTCATCAAGTTGTTTAGTAGGGCAGCATCTCAACGGTGCGAAGTTCATAACAATATATTAATCAGAGCTAAAAATACATTTATGAAATGAAAAATAACAAGTTTTTTTATGTTTAGTCAATTTCATCATCCCAGGCAGGGGAACCTAACGTATGCGGATTGAATCACCACCTCTCAGATAATCGATAGACCGCAGATAAAACTTGAGGTGGAAAATGGCATCAGCGTTATATAAGACTCACCATCAAGTCGAGTAATGCATTAATAATCATTTTAAGCATAACGTATGAATTTAAGGAACTTTGAAAATTGCAGGGTACTAATTTAGAGTGATGCGCTAATAAACGAGGTAGTTTTTTCTAATGGTGGCCCTGAAAGGGTTGACGTCATAACCCCAATTAGCCAAGAAATAAAACTGTCACTAAAACGTCACAATTTCGTCACAGTGATTAGATTTCAAGCCTGAGATTTAGCATCGGATATCGAAAACAAAAGTGTGGCAAGCTAGAGATAAAACATAATTAGCTGAATTTTTGATAAAAAAAGGGCTGATCCGAAGATCAGCCCTTTAGTATTTTATGGAGCGGGAAACGAGATTCGAACTCGCGACGTCAACCTTGGCAAGGTTGCACTCTACCACTGAGTTATTCCCGCGTTGAAGCGAAGACACTTTTAACAAACAACGCAATCACAGTCAAACAAAAAATATACTATTTGGCTATATTCAACAAAAAATATGCAGTTTGAAAAATGCTACATAAAACTGGTAACTGTCGAAACATTACTAAGCACCCGTTTAATCATAGTGTTTGGCATCACAGCGTGGATATAAGACTATCTATCTCCTCGATACGCTTGGGGTTGGAGGGATGCGAGCTAAGAAATCCACCGGATGCACCGTGCAGACTTTCCAGTGTCTGAATTGCCCGTTTCATAGCCGCTGGATCTTTTTTTAGTTTATGCAATGTTCTCACTGAATATGCATCGGCTTCCAGTTCATCAGATTGTGAGAATCGGGCATGCACAACATTTTTACCCAGTTGACCAAGTTGCGATGATGTTAGTGCGCCGACAGTCCCGCCAACAGATATCGCCGCCTGAAATGCAGTATCTGTGAGGATGCTTTCCCGCATCTGTTTATAGCTATGCTTAAGCTTTACATGACCAATCTCATGCATAATAACAGCCAGCATCTGATCATCCGGCATTACATCTAAAATCCCTGAATACACCCGCACTGTACCATCTGCCATGGCAAAAGCATTTACATCGTCGGCCAGGTACACTTTGTAATTAAGAGTTAAACCATCGAAACTATCTAAACCTGCAACAATACGTTGGAGGCGCACAGTGTACTGATTATCGTCACTGGCAACCTGTGTCTGCTGATCTAATTCGGCAGACGACAACGTTGCCGTCTGTTTAACACTATCTTCCGACAATGTTGCTGCCTGCAGGGCGCCACCACCAACTGCAAAAGCTTTTTGCGTATCAAACGTACCATCAGCTGCACAACCAGACATAATTAAGACAACCAGTAACAGAAA
>CAZHXF010000096.1:0-3692 GCA_964536375.1 uncultured Desulfuromonas sp.
TTGTGACTGGCGAAGAATGTCATGGTCAGCAAAACAGCCAGAATGGAGAACAAAGCCTAGTTTTGGATGTGGGGGCTACGCCGATAAAACAACCTAGCGGTGAGATTACCCAGCTCATTTGTGTAGCCCGTGACATTACCGCTTCATTCCAACAGCAGCAACAAATTCAGCATATGGCCTATCACGATTTCTTGACGGGACTGCCCAACCGCGAACTGTTTAAGGATCGTCTTGAGCAGGCGCTGGTGCTCAGCTCACGAAAACGGACTGGTGGTTTTATTGCGTTTATCGACTTAGATAAGTTTAAACATGTTAACGATACCTTTGGTCACGACTGTGGTGATGAGTTGCTTAAGGTTGTCGCCAGACGCTTACTAGCTAGTGTGCGCGAATCGGATACAGTGGCGCGAATGAGCGGTGATGAATTTCTGATCATTTATCACGAAGTTACTAACGATAAACAAGCCATAGCGTTAGCCAACGGTCTATTGTCAAGGCTCAATAAACCCATGATGTTGTCAGTAACGGAAGTTACTATTTCAGCGAGTATTGGTCTATGCTCTTTCCCTAAGCATGGCACCGCCGTTGATGAGCTGTTAAAATGTGCTGATAGCGCCATGTATGAGGCGAAGCGCGCCGGACGCAATAAAATTTATCTGGCAGATGACTGCACCAGCGCGTAAGGGTAAGCACTGATTGTTTTTATGGGACGAGTTCCAGAAACCCCGAGGAGAGGGGCAGGCTTGACAAATTGACGAGCCCTGCCCCTCTTACCGCACACCACGTAAACCGCGTATCCATTTTCATGTTACGGTTTGTCACATTATATTCCTATTGTTTAATATTGATCAAATGCCACAACCTTCAAAATTAAAAGCACAATCCAGTTCGCGGGTCTCGTCCCGCAGACGACGTATTTTTTTTTGCTGCACGTGCTGTTTTACTTTTTCCGTGGGACGTTACGTCTCCGCGTGCGCTCACTTCCCCTTTTGTCGCTGCCTAACTTAGCAAACTCGGAACTGTCGCCAGCACCTACGGGGGGGGGGCTGTACCATCAGTTTGCGGAGCAACCCACCACTTCCCCAATTTATCGCTGCCAACCGCAGCGAGCGTAATAATGCCAAGGGCGGGCATTATCCGCCAGCATCAAACACCAAGGGTCAAAACCCGTCAGGCAATACCTGAACTACGACTTCTTACATAGTCCAGTGGGAAACTCCCACCCATTGCTCAGTGCGACTAAAACATTAGAATGATAGCCATTGCCATGTATATCTATTAGTTTATTCGTGGTTTGAGAAGCGCGCGGTGAGATCCAGTTCTTGAATTACAATATTTCAGCTCGAAATAACCCGATTAGTGGTTGTGGTATTCTTAGATGTCTATAGGAATGTTGCATTTCAAGACCTGACCCCTTTCATTGTTCGGGGGCTAAAGGGCTTATAACAAGGCCAACCACAATCGCACACTTCGTGTGCTGGACTCGCAACAAGTTGCTCGCCTGTGTTGGCGGCGTTATAAGCAAAGAGGTTTGCATTGAATCTTCAGGATGAAACAAAAAATCAGCATTTTATATCTCAAACAGAGCAGAGACTTAATGCATCTAATTCAGAAGCCAAAGATGTAAATAAATCTATATATGAGTTTTTGATTAAAGATAGAGAGAATCATTCAATTGAACTGGCCTCCAGTAAGCCCAAAAAAATAAATAGGTCGTTAAGCCTCAATGATCTATACAGCTTTGATGTTTTGGATAGTTCAAATAGATTGAATTTTGAAAAAATATTCCATAAATATGAGTGTGAAATAGCAAGAAACACTAAACTACTTTTAGAGAAGTTAGAAAAAAATAGCAACGACATAAAAAATGAAGTTCGTCATATATTTGTATCTAAGTTTTCTAGCTTTATTAGAAATCCCTTCTCGATCGAAAAGGTACTAAATACATTTCCCGCACTGAAGCATGTACACCCTACAGATCCAATAATGAAGGAAAACTTCAAAAAGATACTTGAAGGGAGAAGACCGCAGCAGGAGCATTTATGCAAGTCTCTTGGTGTTACTGAAAGTGATTATAAAGATTGGCTTGCAATTACTTTTCTGGCTCTATCCAAATTATCTGATGACATGCCAACTTTTATCGAATCAATGGTTGAAGATATGTATGAATGCAAAAACACATTTATCATGATATGTGTATACACTTATGAGGATGATGTTTGCTTGCTTTCAGATAGGGGTTATAGCATGCCACTTCCACAAGAAGATCACATGGCATGGGACTTCAATCTAACGAAAAATTCATTTATTCGTTATATCTTTTCAGATATAGAGAAGATCAGCCCAAAAGGGACGAGTGCGCAGCTAATAGAGGTATGGAAAAAACAACCTAAAAATATTAATCTTCACCATTTGAAAAATGATTTGGATGCATTGAGGCAGTATAATCAGCATGTAGTATACCAATCTCATAAAAGTGTTCTGTCAGCTTCAAAGGTATGCTACGGCTTATAACAATCGCATTAAAATCGACGCCCAACACTCCGGTTGCTTTGTGTTGTTCGCTGCGCTCTCAAGTTAACACAAAGCAACCTCCATATTGGTCGCGTTTTATGCGGGCGTTAGGCTTCAAAATGAATAACTTACCGTGGGAAGAACAAGATTTCAGGGTTATCATCGGTTCAACCGCTGTTGACTTTGATCTTGAAAAGGAAGAATTAAACAGAAAAAAACATCAATACTCCCTTTCGAGTGCAGTCCATTTCCTTGAAAGGTTAGTTCTTCCAGTCCCACAACCCCCGTATCTGACAAGAGATGCACCAAGCAACAAAGATGAAATTCGACACGAACATATGACTGTCGATAGCGACGGTCATATTGTATTTATTATATCTACGATGAGAAAAAATGAAACGGTACGGGTAATTTCTTTGAGAAGAGCATCTTCCGAGGAACGAAAAGTCTTCGCTTCTTTAACAGGTTATAAAGAAGAAAACGCCTAACCATCAAATAAACCGGACGGAAAATACGTCCGCTATTTAATTCGAATAATTCGGTGGTCTGCGTAAATTAGTCTACCGCCGGTTATCAAAAACGTTACGACAATGGAGAGTTCAATTGAGTGAAATGTTTGAAATTGCCTATGCGGCTGCCTCAAATAGAATTTGTTTTTTTACTGGAACAGGGTTTTCGAAGTCGATTACAGGCAATGAGGCTCCAAGCTGGCAAGGACTCCTCGATGATTTATGTGATCTACACCCACAAGGGGATGCAATTAAAGAGTCACTATTTCCTGATGGAAAAATTGGTGTTTTAAGTTTAGAAGAGGCTGCTCAGGTTATATCAATTGAGTTAGCTTCTATTGAAAAAAGCATTCATGAAGAAGTTGCAAAAATAATTTCCACCGTCGAGTTAGCCGCCGATAACAAACATGTTTCGGATTACTTTACAGAAAGAGACTTTCAAGTAATAACAACCAACTACGATAAGTTAGCCGAAAAGCTTGCAGGTGAAGATCGATGCCAATCAATTACTTCAGGTTTACCAATTCCGAAATCATCTTCAAGAGTTAAAGTATTTCATGTTCATGGCTCAGTAGATTCGCCAGCAAAACATAGGGGTCAGGTCTTGAATTGACACAAAACATAGGGGTCAGGTCTTGAATTGACACATTCAGCAAAACATAGGGGTCA
>CAZHXF010000097.1:0-2993 GCA_964536375.1 uncultured Desulfuromonas sp.
AATTGTTTCGAGGCGCTTTTCAGCTTCGAGTAATGCCTGCTCATTTTCCTTGCGCTCAGTTATATCAGAGTAGACCAAGACAATGTGGGAGATGTCGTCATCCTTGTTTTTAATAGGGGTGCCAACAACGTTGTAGTAGCGCTCATTTACGTTAAATTCAGAATTATTTTGTACTGTCCCAGACGTCAGAACCCGTTCGAGAATACAATCTGCCGGGGATGTTTTGGTGTGGCAGATGGCGTCGTGACAACATAGATTCATTGGGTTTTTTTTATCAGGGAAAAATAACTCGCGGCTGCTGCGATTGAAGGATGTGAGCTTCTTTTGGGTATTAACGACCATAATGCTGGCACCGGCAGAATCTAATATTGCCTGAAGTTCACCCATGGCAAAGCTCAGGTCTTCATTGGTCTCATGCAGGTGCTCAATGACTTGGGCGAAAGATTCTCCGACAATGCCAATTGGATCAACACTGATCAGAGTTTCATCGTCCAACTCTTCTGGTTTGAGTGGCAGGGTACCCATGACGTATAACAGCTGATCTGTTTTTTCACGAATATAGGTGTGCAGCTCATGCTCGCGCTTTTTTAGTTTTTTATTTTCTAAGCAGAGCTGTTCAATGTCGCTGTGTACTTCGGCAATTGGCGTTGCTGGAGTAGGCTCTTTTGGTACTGCTGATTGTTTATTATGTTTGTTATGCATATTTTTATCGACTCTTGTTTATAGCCATTTTCGCTATTGAAATTTTATAATAGTTGTTTTGATCTTTAACTTCAACGCGGTAGCCCATATTGCCGACTGCTTCGCAAATACGATTAATAGAGTCGTGGTTATCCGTTAAAATGTCCAAGCACAGCTTGCCGCCACGTAAGAGTTCTTTGTGTTTGTTTACTTCACGCAAGGCAGTTAATAGTGCAGATGGGCAGATCTGCCCACATACATTTATTTCTATAGAGTTGTTTATTTGCTCAATCAATTTTTGTGCCCCCTTTTACTGTTTCACAACATAGCGGGTAAATAATATAGTTCCAAACCACGCCCCAGGGATCAATCCCAAAGTAAATAAAATGCTTTGCAACGAGAGTAATGGCAGACCTCCGAGCAGATGCCAGACATTACAGGCAGGAGACATCCGTGAGGCCAGCCCCATAATAATTCCACCGATAAGGGCAGAAAACAATTGCCTCCGGGGAATGTTAAAACGGCAGTTGAATTTGCCCATGTTGATAGCAGAGAGTGCCGAGCCGATAACAATTCCCGCGATCAGTGGGAATTGCACTAGCGCTAGACCATCCCAGAATGGACCAGCTCCAGCGTGGAGAGTCTGGTTGCTCAGGGGTAAGAAATATTCAAATCCACGCCCCTGAAAGTAGCCTAAGTTGGCAACATGTTGTGGAATTAGCAGTTGTTCGAAAAATGCCCCGGCTTTGGCGTAGCTGGTAGTGATCCCCAGCGGCATGCCGAGCAGGGAAAAAGAAATCAACCCGATAACGGCCAGTAGTAACGCAGCCGTCCGTGGTTGCAGATAGCCTTTTACCCGGTTGGGTCGTAGCAGCAACCCCTTTCTTTGCCATTGATAAAGTATGCCTCCAGTAGCGATTAGTATAATAAAAATTACCAAAGTTGGAGATAGCCCTAAAAGCTGAGGTAGGGTAGCAGAATTGCCGAGGCGGGTTGCGGTGGTTAACTGTTTCCATTGGGGGTGAAACTCGGCATAAAGAGCGCTGCCGGTTATTAGTCCTACAAATGCGCAGGCGGCAGGCAAGCTGCCGGACCCGAGTTTATACAGGGTGCTGACTACGCAGCCGCCAGCTAACACCATGCCAACGCCGAATATCATGCCACCGAGTAGATTAGTTAGAGATGGCAAGCCGAAGAGTGATGAAGGGAGGGTGTAGCTGAGTATTCCAACGAGACGGGCAGATTCAAATAACAGCATACTGAGGGCAATTAGCAGGATCAGGCTGCGCAGCAATGGGCTGTTGCGGAATAAAAACAGATCACGAAACATGCCGGCAATACAGAAATCAGAACGATGCATAACGATTCCACTGGCTAAACCGAGAATTGCTGAGATCACAATGATGAGTGTTTGTCCGTCCATTTCTCTCCATTATCAGTGAACTGCTATTGAGACTGTGGATTAGTTTTTAACAAACTACCACTGATTATTTTAAATTTAAACAATTTTATGGTGTTACTGGGTGTTCAATGGGTTAGAACGGTTGTGTCTGTGTATGCTTTGCGGAGGATGACAATTGTAAAAAATGGACCAGAAGAAATAGAGAAAATACCAACTACATGACGTAGTTAAGTTTTATTTATACGGAAGATAGATGTTACAAACATGTGGTTTAGTTTTACGGGGTGGGTTTGTGCTAGCGCAGCCCGATAAATGACATCAGCTTACCGAATATTCTATTTAATCGGTTTGAGCGCTGCATATTGGAGAAAACAACGGGCTGGCGACGCTCAAATTTTTTCAGTTCACTCAGCAGGGTGGCGTTAGGCCCTAGCTTGATACCCTGTTTGAATATTTGTAACGCTTGTTCGCGTTTTCCGATCAGTAAATATATACGCCCCATGTTGAGGTAGTGGTCTGAAACATGAGGATCGGCACGTAACGCGTCTTGGCACAACGTAAGTGCCTGTTGGTAGTCCTGATTCACTCTTGCTAGACAATAAGCCAAGTAAGATCGGGCAAGCGGTGTATCCTGTTTATGGTGGGCATGCTCAACCAGCATCAGGGCTTCAACATAACTTTCCTGCTCAATGGCGTTTAACCCTTTGTGCATCAATTCAGGATAACCCTCGCTATTCATTGCATTTCCTATGTCTGGGCGATTAGGTTTTATCTACACGACACTGATTCTAATCTATTCTCATAATATTGCAACCAGTCGAAATTTATGGATCTTTGACGTATCCTGCCCGATTTTGATAATGGATAAAAATGTTACTGCCATGTTATTATAGATACTGATTAATACTAA
>CAZHXF010000098.1:0-2971 GCA_964536375.1 uncultured Desulfuromonas sp.
GAAAGTCTTACTCTGAAACAAAAATTCAACCTAAATGTGGAACAATCAAACCTCGAAAAAAAGGGGTCAGGTCTTGAATTGCAATATTTAAGCATAAGATGACCCGACTGCTAGTGGTCATAGCATGCTTAGATTGCCATAAGAATGTTGCATTTCTATACCCCCTTTTGCTTTCAGGTATTGCGGTACTCAACGGTCAAGTAATGATCTCAGCCATTCGTAATCAAGTCGCTGAAGGGCTGGCCTTGCAACAAGCGGTAGTTGTCGCCGCCAAGCAACGACTTGTTCCCGTGTTGGCAACGGCTATTACTGATGCTGTTGGTTTTCTCCCTATGGCGTTGTCATTAGGTGTTGGTGCCGAAGTGCAACGACCACTTGCTAGTGTGGTTGTTGGTGGGGTGTTGACCTCAACTTTGTTGACTCTGTTTGTGTTGCCAGCGTTGTATTTGATGGTGAATGGGCGCAAGGGTGGCAAGGTTGAAGAGGTGGAGAGTTAGTGTGATGTTTAAGTAGTTACAACACTAATTGGATGATAATGGCGCGAAGCATGTAAATTATGTTTCGCGCCATTTTTGTTTTATGTCAGATGAAATAATAAACTGCTCATTTATGTGGAAAATAATAATGAGGTACACCCTCGGATTATGTAGATGACGGGGTCCCTTATATTTGGCTCGATTCCACTGGCAAGCAATATCAAATTTGCTCAGCCCTCATCGATTCAGGTGTGGCCGCAAAGCTGGCGCGCCGCCAAAGCATTCGCGCACCAAAGAGGTTTATGAGTTTTGCAAGCGCAACCCTATATTTGCGCCGCTAAAAGGTACGGGTCGTAAAGATACGCCCGTATCCTCCATCAAGTTAGAGCGCATGCCCAACAACGGTAAACCTATCCCCGGTGGTTTAATCCTCATCAAGCTCGATGTCCACTATTACAAAGATGCCCTCGCCAACGCCTTAACCGTGCCAGCTGGTGAGCCAGGTAGTTTTAACTTCTACAGCGGTTACACCCAACAACAGATGGATCACCCCGTAGCGGGGATCACGCCCGAGAACGATCTAGTCGATTACGCCAAGCACCTATGTGCCGAGTTTCGTAATGACATGGGCATGTGGGAGCACGACCACAAAGCTGGCCGCAACGATTGGCACGACACCGCCACCTATCGCATGTACCACATAGAGCGGGTAAGAGCTTGGGGGCTATTAGTGCCGCCAGATAAACAGCAAGCACCAGGACTCAGAATCCGCAGCCAAGGAGTAACAGTACGAAACAGCGTAAAATTACCAATGCCGAAATAGACGATGTAAAGCGCCAAACGATCCTTAGCTTGATGAGCTTTGATGTGAAAACAGCGGCCTCTATCCTTGGTTACAGTGAGCGCATGGTGTTGGATCGGGTAAAGGATGGCAAGATTGTAGCCCGTGGCGATACCCTGGGCGAAAAGGTGTGGTGATATCGGCGATGTCGCTTATGGAATATGCCAAAGAGATAGAGATTCCGGTGGAGTTTTGGCAGCGGTAGGGATGGGATAAAGAAAAACCCCCGCGCGGGCGGGGGGGGCGACTATTCAACAAGTTTTTGAAGGTCTAATTCCATGGCAGGTAATTTGAATGGGGGTAGGTTTGCTTTTCTGGTGAGGTCTGCGACCGTTTCTTTTAGAAATGCAAACAAATATGGCCATGCTAGTTTAATGGCTTTTTTTTCGAATGCTTTGCCTTTAATTGTTTCGTCGGCAGAATTGACGACTTGAAAAACACCCGCAGCCTTAACATTAAAGCTAAAGGGCAGGTTGTCGCTGTCGGTTGTAACGCCAACATTTATCGTCACGACATCTTCGCTATCTTCCGTTGTTATGCCCAGTGCATATCCGCATTCAATAGTTTTATCATCACTTTTAACGATTTTTTTTATTTTAAACTCACAGTCTACTAAAAATGGGCCATCAATTAATGCGAGCTGTAACGTTTCCATATTGAGCACCTATGTCGGGTTGTTGGTAAGCAGCTTTTTGGCTGATTCTATATTTGCGCGTCTCTTCGTGGTGGTTGGTGATTGCGTTTTTGACGCTGCGCAGTTGTGAGCACATGGTATCAAAAAGCGTTGTAGTGGCATTTCTTTCAGAAAGCAAAGTGACGATCCATGTGTTTAGAGAAACACCTTCCGCTTTTGCCTTCTGTGTTAATCCACAGTGGAGGGTCTTGGGCATTCTGAGGCGAAATTGGCCACTGTGTGATGCCATCTTTGTTGGTGCAGGGAGTTCTTTTCCCGCGCTTTGTAGTGCTTCGATGAAAAGTTCAAGGGCAATGTTTGCTTCAGCTAATGCTTTGTCTGGTGCTTCCCCAAAGGCTGATAAGCCTGGGAAGTCAGGACAAGTTGCGATGAACCCATCGTCCTCATCGCTCCATAGTAAGTTGAATCCGTATTCGGTTATCATGAATCCTCTTTTGGCAGAAGGTTGTGTTCGTTTATAAAATTTATAAGCTGCTTCACTTGAAATGGTTTGGCTTTTCCTTTGACGTTTTGAAAGTTCATAAACTCAGGGTGTTTTTCGTGTTTGTAAATTTTGTGTGATCCGTTTTGTCTGTCAAAAGTGAAGCCAACATGTTCAGCAAGTTTGCAAAGATCAGCAAAAGAGATGTTGCCGCGTGAGCTGAGCATTTTACTGTAAAGTTTTATACATTTGTCATCGCTACCCATGGGGTGCTTAGCTTTCAGTGCTGAAATGGTATCACATGCGGAACCATTGTAAAGGATTGTTTGTCTATCTGTATGCTGTATACGATTTTTATTATAGTCGAAATATGCTAACCACGTGAAGTTTATACACCGACACTGTGAAGTGTTCAACAGTTCTAATGTTGCGGTAGCGTGTGATTTTCGTAGAGTTGCTTTTTATCAAAAAAACACCCCACCAGAAAAGAAAAAGGGGTCAGGTCTTGAATTGCAATATTTCAGCATAAGATGACCTGA
>CAZHXF010000099.1:0-2917 GCA_964536375.1 uncultured Desulfuromonas sp.
AACAGTGTATTAGACAGAAATTGAAAAAATGGTTTCTGTCTAGTCCCATATTGACGAATTCTGCCTAGTAAGATATGCTTTTTATAATTAACTGCATATTAATAGTTTTCGATAATACAGCGGGGGCAATGATGGGGCAAGATAAAAATCCAGAGAGTGTCGAGCGGTTTTGGGATCGGTTTATCGCCATTGTTCACCACAATAAAGTAAAGGAACCGTTCGACCGTTGGTATGTGATTCGGGCTGAAGAGTACATTAGATTTTATGATGGCAAGCGCTTGCAGCAGCATAGTCGGCAGGATGTTGAAGACTGGCTTCATGTGTTAGGCAGAAGAGATGACCTAAAAGACTGGCAATTTAAGCAGGCCGTCCATGCTATACGGATTTTGTTTTGTCAGCTGGTAAAGTCTGATTGGGCCCATGATTTGGATTGGGATCACTGGAAGAGTGGCGCAACCGAGCTGCAAAAAGATCATGTGACGGTAGGGCGTGATAATACTCCGCTGAACATTGAAGCGAACAATAAGGTGGGTGGTGATGTCTACAGTCATGGTTCATTGGAGCAGGCACGGACTAAAAACGCCGAGGTCGTTGATCAGCTGATTACGGTGTTGCGTACGGGGCATTATGCTTATCGTACTGAGCAGAGTTATGTCGATTGGGTGTGTCGTTTTCTCGCCTATTGCCATCATCGGCATCCAGATCAGTTGGGGGCAGGTGAGGTGGTCTCTTTTTTAGAATATTTGGCGTTACAACGTAAGGTGGCCAGCAGTACCCAGAATCAGGCGTTGAATGCGTTGGTTTTTTTATTCGACAAAGTGCTTGATCAGCCCTTGGGCG
The DNA here is from genome assembly GCA_964536375.1 of uncultured Desulfuromonas sp. Taxonomy (GTDB): domain Bacteria; phylum Desulfobacterota; class Desulfuromonadia; order Desulfuromonadales; family Desulfuromonadaceae; genus Desulfuromonas. The sequence continues at coordinate 841 of CAZHXF010000099.1, forward strand.
AGTTGGGCACATTTAGCCGAGCAAAACGATCGCGCCGCTTGCCTGTGGTGTTGTCGCGTGATGAAGTGGTGCGGCTGCTGGCCGCTATGGACGGGACGTTTGGCTTGATGGCGCAGATGATGTACGGCACGGGGATGCGCTTGATGGAGGTTGTGCGGTTACGGGTGCAGGATATTGATTACGACTATGGTCAAATTGTGGTGCGCAATGGCAAGGGCGATAAGGATCGCGTGGTACCGCTGCCGCAAACTATTGTCGAACCGTTGCAAGCACACCTTGATCAAGTTAGGACCATCCATGCAGATGATCTATCTCACGGGTTTGGTCGTGTTTATATCGCTGAGGCGTTGGCGCGAAAGTACCCCAATGCCCCTGCTGAATGGGGCTGGCAATATGTGTTCCCCAGTTCGAGGATGTCCCGTGATCCACGCAGTGGTGAGCATCGCCGCCACCATCTACATGAAAACGGCTTGCAAAAGATGATTAAACGCTGTGCCGCACAAGCGGGGATTGTTAAGCGGGTCAATAGTCATGCTCTGCGCCACTCTTTTGCTACCCATGTGTTAGAGGCTGGTTACGATATTCGCACCGTGCAAGAACTGCTTGGCCATGCCGATGTGTCAACGACTATGATCTATACCCATGTGTTAAATAAGCCGGGGCTTGGTGTGCGCAGCCCGTTAGATTATTAGCGCTACTCAGTTTGGAATTTTAAAAGGGACATTCTTTACATATTTACATTTGCTGCAAAACAACTAAAGTCAACCTGTGTCAATTATTGTGTTGTTCGGTAGAAAAATACCCAACCTCAGCAAGAAAAAACTGGGTCTTGAAAAGCAACATTCGTATGGAAAGCTAATAAATGCCACGAACACTAGTCGGCTTATTTTAAACTAAAAATATTGCAATTCAAGACCTGACCAAAATTGCCTGTTTGCTGTAAACATGGTTGAATCAATCTTTTGTTTGATCCGTTCTGGTAGGCTGCTCTAACGAGCAAAGGCTTCGATACGTTCTGCAATATTAACTTTAAGGTTCTCGAAGAAGAGGGAATAGTCAAAGGCATGGTAAACACCTTTTGGAAAATGACCCCCTTCAACCGTTACCAAATCCACATTTTTTGGTTGGATAATTAAACCGCCATCCACTATCTGAGCCGAAGTGAAATTCGGATATGAGGTTGGAGTTAAAGAGTTATCGAAAAAGACAGAACCGAGGTTCTTATCCGCAGGAACTAATGCACCATCCATAGTCCAAGATAAGGGATTTACCGCAAGGGCACCACTTTTGAGGGTCGGTGCAGCAAATTGCCGTCCCTCAGCCATTGTGTTGTACGATATGACACATCCAGTTTGATCTGAACTTTTACACATTTGCACATAGGGATGAGCATCGAGATCTGCCGAAGTCAATGACCAGCCGATAAGTAGAGCAGCGACGAGTTGGTTTTCTGCACCGGTAGTTCCCCAATGCTCCAGCATGAGATCAGTCAGGATCATAGATCCTTGGCTGTGCCCTGCCAAAAAAAATGGACGACCGTTGTTTTCGTACTTTAAGTAATGAGTGAATGCACGCCATACATCGCGATGTACAATTTCCTGCAATGGTGCAGCGTCTGTATCACTTAATCCTAAGCCCGCGAGGTTCATCTGACGATACATAGGAGCGTAGATATTAGCCTGTCCTTCAAAGACTGAAGCCTGAGTTTTTACCTGTGCCTTGGCAGCCGATTGCATGTCCGGTCTCGTCGTGTCCATGATCCAGTCAGTATCATTAAACAGTACCGTGGGATAAACATAAAAAACGTCAACTGGAGCAGTGGGGGAGGCAGGTTTTGCGATCCAGCCTTCTGCTGTCGTGTAATCTGGTGCTGCTGGCTGAGTTGTCAAATCTAACGGCGGCATAGCCAGACACACGCCTCCAAGGGCGATACTAAAATTTATTGCCAGCAATATCAGTAACGAACGATTTTTCATTCTAACTCCTCCATTAATTAGATTACGATAAAACCAATTATGGTGTCATCGCAAATTCACATAAGCAGCCAAACCAACAAATCACCTGATTAACTTACTAA
>CAZHXF010000100.1:0-2885 GCA_964536375.1 uncultured Desulfuromonas sp.
GTTTTCTTATTATATGTTGCTATCGCCTATAACCCCCTCTATTTTAGATCTATCCAAGCAGCAGTATCCTGTTAAGGGAAGGAGTTATCTGATGAATTTCGAAACCCTACAAACCTACCTCCTATCCAAACCCGCTGCCGGCGAAGAGTTCCCCTTTGATGACGAAACTCTGGTGCTTAAAGTGGGCGGCAAGATGTTTGCTTTGCTCGGCATCAACAACGATCCGTTGCGGATGAACCTGAAATGCGACCCCGACAAGGCGGAGATATTGCGCGAGCTCTACCCCGCTATTCTACCGGGCTACCACATGAACAAGCGCCACTGGAATACGCTGGTGCTTGATGGCTCGCTGACTGATGCGGATATTTTTGCTATGATTGATGAATCTTATGCTCTGGTGGTGCAGGGGTTGCCGAAAGCGAGGCGTCCTGTTTAAAGTGCGCCTAAGATAGGCAAACATCTGCTTTAATAGTATGCTTGCTCATAATTCATTTTACATTGCTGATAGAAATTGCTCGGGATATAAACTCGGAGATCACAGCATGAACAATAAACCCAACTATCAGCCACCTTACACACTAACTCCCACAATTTTAAATTTGGTTGCACAGATCAGCGAGTTAGTCGGACGCATGACGGCTTTGACGGGTAACGCAAAATCCCTACAATTGCGGCGCGTTAATCGCATTCGCACAATTCAGGGGTCTCTGGCAATTGAGGGCAATACCCTGAGCAGAGAGCAAATGACCGCAATCCTGGCAGGGAAAAGAATTATTGCTCCCCCGCGCGAGATTCAGGAAGTCCGCAATGCCCTTTTAGCTTATGGTCGTTTTGAACAGTGGCAACCATATGTTGAGGCTGATCTACTCGACGCGCACCGTGATTTGATGACGGGGTTAATTAATGAAGCAGGGGTATATAGGAGTGGCGGTGTTGGTGTGATGTCTGGTGAACATATCATCCACATGGCTCCACCGGCAGAGCGGGTTCCATTGCTAATGAGCGATCTTTTTCACTGGATGGTCAGTGCTGACATCCATCCCTTGATTTTAAGCTCGATATTTCATTATGAATTTGAATTCATTCACCCCTTTGCTGATGGCAACGGACGTGTAGGAAGGTTGTGGCAAAGCTTTATTCTGACCAATTGGAATGAGCTGTTTGCCAATATTCCGGTGGAAAGTCTTGTTCATGCGCATCAGGCGGAATATTACCGCGCGCTGCAAAATAGCACGGACCAAACTGATTGTGCACCATTTATTGAGTTTATGCTCAAAATGATCCTTGAAGCTGTTACCTATACCCCCCAAGTTGCCCCACAAGTCACACCCCAAGTCGGCAGTTTGCTGAACATCGTAAAAGGGGAAATGGATCGGGAGTCACTGCAAGAGGCGTTGGGATTAAAGGATCGCAAGTCATTTCGCGAGCGTTACCTGAAACCGGCTATTGCTGAAGAATTATTAGAGATGACGCGCCCGGATAAACCTCATAGCCGCTTGCAGAAATACCGTCTGACCGACAAGGGGCAACAATGGCTGGCATAGCAGCATAAATAGATCTTATTAATACCAATCTTCCGCTATCGCCCACAGGTCGTCACTCTCGCGCAGGCGGGAGTCTAGAAATCTAATCAAAACCTCTGGATACCCGCTTTCGCGAGCATGACTAATACGGGAAACATAACTAGAGCGAGAGATTAGTGGTTAAACATGACATGAATGAACACCCATTTAAAATACAGTTTTTTGAGCGCTTAACCAATAAGAGGTCATTGTTTTCATGACTGAACAGTCAGCACAGACAGAGCCCAGCGCACCAGAGCACAGCGAGCCCCGACATGCAGAAATTGCGGGGCAACTTGAGGTGGTGCAAATTGACGGCACCAGCGTCTTGCGCCCGCAGGGTGACTGGACTCTCTCCCATTTCAAAAAACTGCGCACCGCTATCACCAAGATTAACGAGCGCAGCGCGGCACACTTCGACCTAGGTGGGTTGAACTCTCTGGATACTGCGGGTGCCACGTTACTGTTGCAACTGATCGGCACCAAAGACATTGATGAAGATGCGCTGTTACAGGCAGGGTTGTCACAGGAGCACCTAGCGTTATTACAGGTGGTTGAACAGGCAGTTGCGGCACCGGACAACACACCTAAGCCTGCCCCGTGGCGCATGACCGATAGCGTCGCCAAGTTGGGCACTTTCGTCGCTGGGCAGTGGGACAATACCGTGCAACTGCTCAATTTCACCGGGCTGACGCTAACCACCATGGCCGGGCTGCTATTCCAGCCACGGCGCTGGCGGGTAACCTCGCTTTTTTCCCATCTACAACAGACTGGCTTGAATGCAGTCCCCATCGTCGCCCTGCTCACCTTTCTGGTCGGCGCGGTTATCGCTTTTCTCGGCGCAACAGTTCTCGCCAATTTCGGGGTTACAATTTACACCGTTAACCTGGTGGTGTTTGCCTTTTTACGCGAATTCGGCGTACTACTAGCGGCTATTCTGCTGGCTGGGCGCACGGCAAGCGCCTTTACGGCACAGATCGGCTCAATGAAGGTGAATGAGGAGATTGACGCGCTGCGTGCCCAGGGTTTTGACCCTATCGACATGCTAGTAATTCCGCGCCTGATATCCCTGCTTATCAGCCTACCCCTGTTGACCTTTATTGCCATGATTTCGGGCATTGCCGGGGGAGCCATGGTAGCGGTATTCTCTCTCGACATATCGCTGGTACGTTTTTTGAGCATCACTCAAGAGATTCCGGTGAAACATTTTTTTATCGGCATGAGCAAAGCCCCGATCTTTGCCGCCGTGATCGCTCTGATCGGCTGCGTCGAAGGGTTCAAAGTGGAAGGGACCGCCCGTTCTGTCGGCGACCACACCACTTC
>CAZHXF010000101.1:0-2685 GCA_964536375.1 uncultured Desulfuromonas sp.
ATGCGCAAAACCACTCAATATAACCATGGCACACTTCTTAATTTATATAAGTAATATGATTTGAAACTTAATTATTTCACCATAGACCGAATATCAAAAATATCATGATATTCGGTGCAGGAAAACAGCGAGAAAAGTGTAACCGAAAGTCAAATACAGAAAAGTACTGTCACAGGAACGTCACAGACAAAAAAAGGGTTAGCTGAACATCAGCTAACCCTTTGAAATGTTTGGTGGGCGAAACAGGGCTCGAACCTGTGACCCTCGGTGTGTAAGACCGATGCTCTCCCAGCTGAGCTATTCGCCCAAACGTGATGTGTTTTTACCAACTCATCTCACAGCTGTCAACAATTAATTTAACCTCTCGTTGACCGATTGGCAATAAATGGGCTACAAACTATCCGTGATGGATTTTTACTATACAAACTAAAATTAGTTCAATGGATATTAGCAAATCATGAAACGGATAATTCAATACTCTCTGCGCCGACTGTACATCATCCTATCTGGAGACGATGGATTAGGTCGTGCCTGTAAAGATATCCCTGAAAATGGCTGCCATGAGATGCCATATAATTTCAGTCTTAACATTGCCAATGGTGCAGCCAGCAAACTGGCGGAACAAATTGCCGGTCCAAACATTATACTGATATGGCTGCTACAATTGCTCGGCAGTCCAGTGTGGATTCTCGGCTTCTTAATGCCGGTAAAACAGGCTGGATCGCTACTGCCACAAATGATTGCCGCCGGGCAGATTCGTCGCTTATCTGTCCGAAAATGGGTATGGGTAACAGCATCGATTGGACAGGGATTATGTTTAATGATGATGATTCCAGCAGCGCTGTATCTTAGCCCGATCAGTGCGGGGATAGTTGTTCTACTGTTATTCACCCTATTCAGTATCGCCAGCGGCACCGCCTCGGTGGCTTTTCAGGATGTATTAGGCAAGACTATCGCTAAAGGGCATCGGGGCAAGCTGTTAGCTTCTAGGGCTTTAGTCGGTGGTATTCTAACCATTAGCGCTGGCACCTGGTTATCCCGCGTAAAAAATAATTGTCAGGATGAACTTACCACGGTCCTAACTTTAATCGTAGCTGGGGCTTTTTTATGGATATTAGCCGCGTTTTTTTTCGCGGCAACACGTGAACAACCTGGAGAAACTCAGGGAGGGCGCAATGCCTGGCACGAGGCACAGGCAGGTATTGAAACTTTTAAGCGTTATTCTGGTTTTCGCTGGTTTTTAGTAACCCGCACCCTACTTCTAAGTGTAGAATTAGCCACGCCATTTTATTTTATTCACGCCAGAAACCAGCTACATCTGGAGAGTTCATTGGTGGGTTATCTGGTAATTACAATTGGTGTAGCACAGGTATTGAGTAGCCCATTTTGGGGTCGCTTAGCCGATGAAACCAGTAAAAGTGTCATGCGCCACAGCGCACTGTTGTCAGTAGCCGCAGCTCTTTTAGCCGTCACCCTGACTATGCTGCCTGCTGCAAGTTGGCATCTGGCCGGATATTTATTGGTCTTTTTACTGCTTGGTCTTGCCGAAGCCGGGGTACGCTTAGGACGGAAAACTTATCTGGTAGATGCGCTACCAGCAGCAGAAAGAGCCAGTGGAGCCGCATTTACTAATAGTTGCGTTGGCGTGCTCGCCCTCTTCTCGGGGATTTCAGGATTCATTGCTCACACTTACGGCACCACTGCAGTTATCATCTGTTTCGCTATTGGTGCGCTGATCAGTACAATAACCTGTCACTTTATGCCAGAAGCAGACAGAATGTTGGACAATTAGACAATTTATCGGGGAGATGACATGAGAAAATCAAAATGCCCTTTGGTCTCAATAATGATAACAGTTGCTGTTTTTGCCGCCCTGGTGCCGACGACAGCGAGTTGTGCCGTAAATAAAGCCACAATTACTCTAGGGATGTTGTTCCCCGAACTGAGCCTGCGCACTCCGGCTGATCCTGCACTTATCAGCTACCTTGGTTTGACAACCACTACTGAAACCTTCTCGACTAATCAAATTAAGAGTACAGTTTTATTAGTCGAATTTTTCAATACTCATTGCCCGCACTGTCAGGAGCAGGCACCAATCTACAACCAACTGTATGATAGACTCGCTAAATGCGGCGAAGACTGTGCACGCATTAAGATGCTCGCTATTGGCGTAGGCAATTCTGCCAGCGAAGCCGAAAACTTCCGCCAACGTTATGCGATTAAATACCCGATATTCTCCGACAGTAATTTCACTACTTGGCGTGCAGTGGGCGGCAAAGCTTCACCATTAACGGTAATTGTCCACCAAGATGACACAAATAAACGCAGCGTTGTTTTTTCAACTCATTTAGGAGTCAACAGAAGCTACCGTCGCGTCTATGCAGAGTTAAACGATGCACTTGAGATTCATGACAATGAGTTACACGCACTGATTGAGTCAGCAAAAAAAGCAATGCCTGCACCGCTGGCACCCGATTCTCCCCAAGCCTTAGAAAATGAAGTCTATGCAGGATTACGCCAGCTCGGCCGGGTAACCGGGCTTAAAAAAATTGACTTGGCAGAGCATGAGCATATCTATCGCGCACTGATGCACAGAGACCGTAAATCAACACGTTTATTTGCCCAAATAATAGAACGTGCTACAGCTTGTGGCATTTGTCACGATGTCAAATTCATATACATTTT
>CAZHXF010000102.1:0-2499 GCA_964536375.1 uncultured Desulfuromonas sp.
AAAGGGTTGAGAAACTTCATTAAAAGGTGCCTGTTTCGGAAGTTTCTTAACCTCTGCCCCAGTGACAACCACGTCAATTATTGCGGTTTAAGAAAGGTTGTACGATGCTTACAGAAAAAATGAAAAATCGTGTTCTGGGAAAACTGAAGGCAATTGACCCTTCAAAGGTGATTATTTTCGGATCTCATGCCTATGGGATACCTGATGATGATAGCGATATTGATCTGCTGGTTGTTACTCAGGATGAATTTATGCCAAAAACTTTTTCAGATAAAATGACCATTTATCTTGCTGTTTCCGAGGCGCTGTCAGAAATTGAAAAGGATGTCCCCATTGATTTGATTGTTCACACAAAGACCATGCATGCAAAATTTATCGCTATGGATGGTATGTTTGCGCGGAAAATTCTTTCGCAGGGAGATGTTTTGTATGAAAAGTCTCACTAAAGCATGGATTAATGCTGCTAAAGATGATTTGGATGTTATCAACAGGATTATCGAAGATGTTCATTTGTCACATATCGTTGCATTTCATGCACAACAGAGTGTTGAAAAATGTTTCAAGGCTGTCATGGAAGAGCATAATGTTGATGCTTAAAAAGTACATAGTCTCATTACACTGTACGCTAAAATAGAAAATTTACTATCAGATGATGAACTTGATCGTCGAATGATGAGGATCTTGGATTCACTTTATATTGATGCGCGTTATCCTGGAGATTTAGGTCTTTTTCCCGAGGGACTACCGAACGCGGAAGAAGCTAAAAGTTTTAATGCATTTGCTACGGCGGTCTATACGCTTGTTTTATGTACGATTAAATAAAGTAAACTTGATTTTAGGGACAGGTTCTGCAGGTGCCTGTCCCTCTGAACAACAAAGTGAAGGGGACAGTCCCTCTCACTTAAAGGGACTGTCCCCTTGCCCAAAACTTGCACCACTGCCAATTGCATTGCCGCAAAACTGGACAGAGTATGTTAATACGCCATTGACTGACAACGATTTGGCAAAGGTGAGAATGAAGAGGGCTGGTTTAGCTTAAAAGCTTTTGCTTCTCAGCGTTGTGATTGTACCGGGGGCGCTCATTAAAAGGTGCCTGTCCCCCTAAGAGGTTTTAGAGGAAACGTATGGAGGATAAAGATAAAAAGGGCAACCACAATTTAAAGGATACCTCCCTCCTTCGCTCCTCAGCCGCTGAGTACCTTACCTTTGTGGCTGCTAGCGGTGAAGGCGGAGTCGAGGTAGTTTATGTCGATGAAAATATATGGCTGACCCAGAAGATGATGGGGGTTCTGTATGATGTGAAAACGCATACCGTCAATTATCATCTCAAAAAGATTTTTTCAGATAGTGAGTTGGAGGAGGATGCAGTTGTTCGAAATTTTCGAATAACTGCCGCTGATGAAAAAAATTATAACACCAAACACTATAATCTTTCGGCTATCATCGCCGTTGGCTATAAGGTCAATTCTGAACGTGCCGTGCAATTCCGCAAATGGGCGACTACTGTTATAAAGGAATACACCATCAAGGCTTACGTGATGGATGATGAGCGCATAAAAAACGGTGGCTCCGTTTTGACGGAACAATATTTTGAAGAGCAGCTGCAGCGCATTCGGGAAATTCGTCTTTCCGAGCGAAAGTTTTACCAGAAGATCACCGATATTTATGCAACTGCTCTTGATTATGATGTGACGGCTCAGGCCACCAAACGCTTCTTTGCCACCATTCAAAACAAACTGCATTGGGCCATTCATGGCCAGACAGCTGCTGAGGCGGTTGTCTGCCGGGCAGATCATCAAAAACAGCACATGGGTCTGACCACGTGGAAGGACGATCCGCAGGGCAAAATCCACAAGTTTGACGTCATTATTGCCAAGAATTACCTGACAGAAAATGAAATGGCGCAACTGACACGGCTGGTGAATGCCTACTTGGATGTGGCTGAGGATATGGCCATGCGCAAGATGCCGATGACGATGCAGGACTGGGAAATAAGGCTGAACAAATTTATCGAAGCCACGGATCGGGAGATCCTGCAGGATGCAGGAAAAGTCACCGCCGAAATTGCTAAAACGCATGCCGAAAGTGAATTTGAAAAATACAGAATTATTCAGGATCAGCTATTTGAGAGCGACTTCGATAGGCTGTTGAAACAGATTGAACACTAGGGTGTTGATTAAACTCTCCAGGGACTGGCTCCGCAGGTGCCTGTCCCTCTCACGGGCCACAGCTTGCACCATTGCCAATTGGTTTACCGCATAATTGGACGGAGTATGTGGATACGCCTTTGACCGATAAAGAATTGGCGAGGGTGAGAATGAAGCGGGCTGGCCTCGTTTAGTAGGGGTGGTTTTCAGGTGGAGATTGGTATGGTGGTGGGTGTTGCTCATTAAAAGGTGCCTGTCCCCCTAAGAGGTTCTTAAAGATTTGGTTTTAAGGTTTTGACCATAATCAGCGGTAATCAGCGAAATCAGCGGCAAATAAAGGGTTGAGAAACTT
>CAZHXF010000103.1:0-2316 GCA_964536375.1 uncultured Desulfuromonas sp.
TGGTTTGGGGACTTTTTGCATCCTGACTGGAAAATAGTTTTTGAACAAAATTTCCCCAGTTTTAAACAGCGTGGTGTGGTCAGCAACGTCGAATTCAGGATGAAGCATAAAAACGGTAGTTTTATTGATGTGTTGCTCAACGGTTGTATTGGATGTAACCCGGATGGTGGTTTCCGGCAAACATACTGCGTATTTCAGGACGTCACCGCGCGCAAGGAAATTGAAGAAAAACTCCGTTTCGGTAACGAAGTGTTTGAGAAACTTACCAGTTCTGCGCGTGATGGCATAATCCAGATCAACGATGAAGGAAAGGTTGTGTTTTGGAATAAAGGCGCTACGGATATCTTTGGTTATAGCGCTGATGAGATAATGGAAACAGATATGCAACAATTACTTGTGCCGGAAGATGTACGTGGACGGCATCAAGTCTCTTTCTCTGAAATTGTTGTAACTGGTCAGGGTGGTTCTATTGGTAAGACTATAGAGTTGGAAGGGGTGCACAAGGATGGGCATATTGTCAGCCTTGAGTTATCTCTTTCTTCTTTTGACCTGAATGGTCACCCCCAGGCCATGGCAGTGGTGCGCAATATTACCGACAGAAAACTCGCTGAGGTGGAGCGCTTGGACCTGGAAAGTCAACTGCGCCAGAAGTATAAAATGGAAGCAGTGGGCATCATGGCTGGCGGTATGGCGCACAACTTTAATAATAACCTCTCCATTATTCTCGGCAATATTGAACTGTCAAAAATAAAAACTCAACATCTTGATGAGATCACTGATTATCTCAATAACGCCAAAATAGCGGTATTACGCTCGCGAGATCTGATAAAACAGATTATGACATACAGTCGGCAAAATAATCGGGGCAACGCAACGATACGCCCTGCACTGATAATAGATGAAACGGTGCAGCTGCTAAGTGCTACCTTGCCAACTACTATAAATTTGCAGAATAACTTGGCTGATGGCAGTGCTGGAATAATGATTAATGGCGACTCCTCGCGCATACAAGAGTGTTTAATCAATCTGTGTAACAACGCTATGCAGGCTATGGATGAGGATGGTCATCTTACCCTGTCGCTGGACAGCGTAGAATTGCACCAGCAGGATATCCCACGCCAGTATGACGCTAAACCGGGTAGCTATGCCAGGATCAGTGTTAGGGATAGCGGGTGTGGTATGAACGCCGTGGTGTTGGATAAGATTTTTGACCTTTTCTTTACCACTAAAGGTCTTGATCAGGGCACTGGTGTCGGATTGTCAACAGTTCAAGGGATTGTCAAAGACCATGGTGGTTTAATTAAAGTTATTAGTAACGTAGGTCAGGGGACCACTTTCGAGCTTTATTTCCCCATAGTAGCTCTTGCTCAGCCAATGGTTGAATGTAGTCCGAGCAATGAAGAACGACCGGGCGGGATAGAAAGAATTCTGCTGGTAGATGATGACGAATTGGTCGCCGATCTCGGTGAGATGATGCTGGCTGAAATGGGCTACCAGGTGACAACTATGACTGAGAGTGGTGAGGCTCTGAAGTTGTTTGCGGCAAATGCTGATAAGTTCGATTTGCTGATTACTGACCAGACAATGCCGGTGCTTACCGGTAAGGAGCTGATTCAATCGATTAAACAGATTCGCCCGGATATTCCGGTAATTATCTGCACTGGTTTCAGCAGTAAGGTAGATGAGCGTGAAGCCAGAAATGTTGGGGCTGACGCTTTTTTGCTGAAGCCATTGGATTTGACGAAATTGTTGCAGACCGTTAGACAAGTTTTGGATAAAGGACATGATTTATAATTTGTTGTGGCGGTGAGCGCTATTTTGTCGGTTGGATGGGTATGATCCATTCTATTTGGAGAGTTTACATGATTCCGCATAATTTTTTTCCTAAGAGTATAGCTATCGAGCGCACACTCGAGGCTATTTATTTGCACTGGTCTAAATTGGATAGCTATAGTGCTGAACGTCGGGCGATGTGGGCCAAGTTGAGCCAAGAGGAAGAGGGTCATGCTCTTGATCTTGAATTTGCCAGTCGCTTAGCGACCAAAAATGAAGTGGTTGTTGCAACGATTGATATCTCTGCGCTGGATAAGCTACAGGGGCATCTCAATGATGTGTTTGCCGCAATTAAAAAACAGCCGTTTACTGATGCCCAAGCGGTGAAAGCGGCAGTAGGTCTTGAGGAGCAGACCATGGCAGTGCATGCGCGTTTGTCGTTGGTTTTTTCCGATCCGGGGTTGAAGCGTGTGTTCTCATCGTTGGGCATATATGATAAGAAACATCTAGCTGGCTTGGCACAAGCTTATACTGAGCAGTTTG
>CAZHXF010000104.1:0-2139 GCA_964536375.1 uncultured Desulfuromonas sp.
CAAAGAAAAGCTTAAAGGACACCCACTTTGTTGGCACTTAGTTTACATAACATTCTTTATGCGATATTGCCCACTATAGGACACCGGAAGATAATCTGTACCCTTGTTCGAGCTTGTGCAGGACGTGGTATCCAACTGTTCAACGAGAAACGGCTGCTCAGTAAATATACCGGCAGCCGCTATGGAAATTATTTGTTTTGAGGATTTAACTGCCATTAGAAAGCATTGGAATGGCTGAGGTAATGGGACAGGTAAGGAGGAACTACTGTGGTTGTTGGAAGCGTTGAATGGCAGAACGATAAGATTCCATATCTTCCCTCTTAGCGACGGAAAGAACAAGGACAACAAGTGTATCGTCCTCGATAAAGTACACCAATCGATACCCTTGCTTCCGCAACTTAATCTTGTAGCAGTGCTGCAGATTGCCGTGAAGTTCAGATCCGGGGATATGTGGGTTCTCAAGTCTCTTTTTCAAAAGTTTACGCAGAACAGTTTTAACGCTACCATCCAGCCGTTTCCACTCGTCAAGAGCTTCAGGGATGAACTTTAGGCTGTATTTGGTTTCCGTAGTGGAATCAGATGCTGTCAAGGTCAACTTCAATAGCTGTGTTCTTCAGCGTTAGGCGATGCCGAGCAATATCTACCAGCTCTCTATCTGATAGCTCTTCCAGCATTGCTTCAAATAGACTGGGAGTAATCATATAGAAAGCTGGTTTGTTGTGGCTGAGTACGGCAACAGGTTTCTCACCAGCATCACGCATGATACTAGAAGGGTTTTTCTTGAACTCAGATATGCTGATCGAATAATCGGTAAGTATTGTTTCCATAAATAGCTCCTTTTAAAGCCTAAATATAGATCAAAAATGAGAGCTTTTCAAGTGGGAATTATTATGCTCACTATGGGACACCCACTTTGTTGGCGCTTAGTTTACATAACATCCGTTATGAAAAAGCTAAAAGGACAGGCACTTTATGGTTGTCAAAGGACATTTTTGGGAGAGTCGTTATAAATCCCAAGCCCTGCTTGATGAAAAGGCGCTATTGACGGCCATGGCTAAATCAAGAGAGTTGTTTGGTGTGGGTCAATAGGACAAACACTTATGGGTGAGGATTGTAATGTAAAACCATAGGGCTCTTGAAAATGCTTTGGAGATGAGTCTGTATTTAGGGTTGTTTTCCATTGCACATTCTATTCGTTCTGATAGACTATGGTCTTTAGTGTTATAATGTATTGAGCCTGGGGGCATTTTTGAGAGTCTTTAAAACGAAATGGTTTGCCAGGTTTGCTCGCAGAGAGGGCATTGCTGATAGTAAGTTGTTAGCGACGATGCAAGAAATAGAGAAAGGTCTAATCGAGGCAGATTACGGTGGCGGTTTGATCAAAAAGCGTGTCGCTCGTGATGGTGGCGGGAAGAGCGGCGGCTACAGAAGCATAATTGCTTACCGGTCAGAAGAGAAATGTTTTTTTATGTTTTGCTTTGCAAAGAGTAGTCGGGGAAACCTGAATATAAACGAGGTCGCTCAATACAAAAATGCGACAGGTATCTATATTGGGTTGAGTGAAATTGAGATTGCCATTGCTTTAAAAAACAGAGAGCTTTTGGAGGTTGGATACAATGACTAAAAAATATAAGAGTCCAGCGTTGGCAGCATTGCATGAATCGGTGCAAGGGTTACACGATATTGGTTTGGTTGATACCAAAACGCTGCGCCAATTTGATAGTTCTTGTCTGACCCCAGTCAAAGCTATGACACCGGATGAAATTTTGGCGACGAGATGTAGGGAGGGTGTGAGTCAAAATGTTTTTGCTCACTACCTTAATGTGTCTGTTGGCTCTGTAAGCAAGTGGGAGCGTGGTGAGAAGCACCCCAGTGGCCCAGCATTGAAGCTTCTTGCTCTGGTGAAAAGTAAAGGGCTGGAATCAATCGCCTGAGTTTGTTCAATAAAATAGGAATGAATAAAACTATGGTACAGGCATATATTTCTTAGGGAAAGCGGGCGCTGGCACAACGGCTATGCGGTTCGTTGCAGGTGGATATTACTAAAACTCGTGAAGTGTTGGGCTGGACACCGCCGATTAGTGTTGATGAGGGGCTGCGAAAAGCTGCTGTAAAGTCAAGGGCATGTTAGCCACGGAC
>CAZHXF010000105.1:0-1978 GCA_964536375.1 uncultured Desulfuromonas sp.
GCGACCCAGAGCCGCGGTGATATCAACTCGAGGCAAAGCTTGCTGTAAAACAGTGCGGTTGTCTAGCGAGATGTTTTCAATGGTAAGGGGAATAGGTAAGTTGGGCAACCAGCGCTGCAATTGAAGACCCAGCGTATCCAGTTCAATGGGTTTGGATATGCAGCTATTGAAACCTGCTTGAGTAAACTGTTGTTCAATTTCTGTCTCCATGTAGGCCGTCATGGCAATTATAGGGATACTGGCCTTCGGCTGCGCAAGCATGTGGATAGCTTTTGCCGCAGCTATCCCGTCCATTACTGGCATCTGAATATCCATCAGCACCAGATCAAAATTCTCAGCAGTCACTTTTGCCAGCGCTTCGGCCCCGTCAACCGCTTCGACAACTTGCAGCTGAAGATGTTCGAGCATAATGCGCACTATCTGCCGCCCCATCTCGTTATCTTCCACCAGTAGTATACGCCGGGGTGGTATCATGTTGGTTGCTAGAGCACGCGGCAGTGAAGAAGCAGAACTATTCATCGAATCTATCCCTCCATCTGCACATTTATGACATATCTGCCTGATTATTGCTACTTGGTGTTACACCGTGTGGCTCTGATCCATAGTATCGTAATATTTGTGTTTAGAGGTATACATGGCCTGATCTACGGCTTGTAGCAATTGCTCAGCAGTGGTACCACTTTCAGGATAGCTGGCCAGCCCGATGCTGCCGGACGAGGTTATTTTAAGCTGCCCTAACTTAAAGGGTTGATCAAAGGTGCCACTCAGTCGTCGCGCTAAAGCTTGCACCTGATCTGAGCTGCTATTCGGCAGCATAATAACAAATTCATCGCCACCCCAGCGACACAGGGTGTCACAATCGCGTAACACCGTCTGCAAGCGCCTAGAAATCTGAATCAGCAGATTATCACCTACGAGATGACCATGGGTGTCGTTGACTAACTTAAAGCCGTTGAGATCAATGAGCACCAGAGTAAAGGGGGCAATGCACTGACCGTTAGATTTGTGTAATTCTTCACGCAGTTTTTCATTAAAATAGCGCCGATTGCTCAGACCAGTTAGGGCATCACGATTGGCGATATCGTTAATCTGGGCTTCTTGTTTTTTACGATCGGTGATATCCACGGCAAAATGGAGATAAAGATCGCTTTTTTCCTCATCATTCACCGGACACCAGCAGATCATATCCCACTGACCATCCTGACGCTGGCGCTCCTTTACCTGTAAATTGTTGCCGCTACGATTTTCCGGCAATTGACAACAGTTATTCACTTCGCCGATAACAATGCCCATTTCCAGCGCTTTACGGTTAGCGCTAACCACGCGCTGGTCGGAAAAGCGCGCCAGTATCGCCGGATAGGGCAGGGCATCAATCAGTGTTTGATTGAGTTTTTGTGCCGCTAAAAACTTCTGTTGCTGCTCAAGATTATCTAGGGCAAAAGAGATATCATTGGTCATCTGCTCCAGCAGGCTTATCAGCTTTTCGCTAAAAAAATCGGTTTTGTCGGCGTAGATCTTAAAAGCACCAATGATTTTATCTTGAAACTTGATGGGGAATGCTGCCGAAGAGCGTATTCCGGCACGTTGCGCTGGTTCGTGCCACGGGGTACCCGCTAGTTGTTTCAAAAAATTTCCCACGATTATCGGGCGATCTTCGCGAATGGCAACACTGGTTGGTCCGCCGCCGTGTTCACTATTTGGGTCGATAGAGACAATAATATCCTTAACGTATTGCCCCATACTGCCGGCACGGGCGACGGATTCAACCAACTGGGTATCCTCATTGACTATGCCCACCCAGGCCAATTTGAATTCACCATATTGCACAGCTACTTCACACACCTTTTCAAACAGTTTTTGCCGGGGCAACTGTTTGACTATGGCATAGTTGGTGGCTACCAGCGCATTGTATAGGTTATTGCTGCGACTCAGCTCTTCACGCACTTTATCGCCTTGCTTAATTCTGCCGATAATACTT